>NZ_VHLM01000073.1 GCF_009764685.1 Flavobacterium sp. I-STPP5a
TTTTAGGACGCATTACACCAATAGAGAAATGGAACCAGGACAAGCATCTAATTTTAATGAAAAAATTAACCGCATAAATAATAATCGAAATTTAGAATAATACTCTTGTTTTATAGGGGTCAAAACAATTATTATTGGTTAATCCATGTTAAGTGAAACAAAAAACACAATCAAGAATCTAAATTGAATGGACAATATAGCCTTGCTTGTGTTTTGTTTTAAATGGGACTAAAAGCTAATAAGAATACATTTTTGCTTTTATATTTTTTGAGTCATAAGAAACCATAACTATAAATGGATAACCTTTTGCAGCAGCGTGCTGTTTTAATCTTTTTATAGCTTTATCTTTAAAATCTTGATTTGTTTCCCCTTTAGTTTTGCCTAAGAAACTGCTTGTAAATCCAATTTCTTTAAGGCCTTCTGTTTGGTTTGGTTCTAACAATATAACCTTGTTGTAATCCTCTTTGCTGCTAAGGGTAATTTTATTTGAAATCATTTTCACGTCAGAATTTGATTTTTCTATCAATTGAGCAACTGCAAATTGACTTACGCTTTTTTCTTCCTGATTTTCTTTGCTGTTGTAAAAAACTTGATCATTGGCCACTTTGATAAAATTAACATCAATTTTTTGACCGTCATGTTTTATGAGTTCATGAGTTTGAGCTTGGATAATCATACTCAAAAATAGGGTTGCTAGGATAAATATGTTTTTCATTTATTTAGTAGTAGATTTAATTATTTTATAAAAATCAAATTGCTGTTCTTACTTGTCATATTTTTTCAACGTGTTAATTCTTTCTTTCTGTATTTCTTTAAGTAATTATATATGCGATTTTTCAATAATTGAAAGCGTTTACAAAAAGTTAAACATATACTTCAGTTTTTTTATTTATCGTTCGTTAAAAATATTAAAAAGAAGATGAAAATATTTTAAAATTTTCTTAAAAAAAATAGTTTTTTTAGATTAAAGTCATTAGGCGTTTAAATAGCTCGTTGTTTTTTTATTGCAAAAATAATTAACCCCTCTGTGAAATGGGGTTGTATTCTTTTTAAAGTCATTTTTGCACATATTACTGATTTTGATTGCATATTTTGTTGTTGTGCTATATAAAAATAGGGGGTCTTGTGTTTTTATAGATTATTTAAAAAATAAAATATTCTATTTAAAATGTCAATTAACTATTTAAACAGTTAGATATTTCGATATTCATAATTCTTTCATTTTCAGTCTATAAATATTTAAAATTATGATTTGAGTTTGATAAAAGTTAATAAATTCGTCCATGTAAAAGAGATAATTATCGTGAAATAAACGATGAAGATCCTCGCATAAAGGCCATTATTTTAATTGATTATGATGCCTAATAATGATGAGTTACATTCTAATATTAACTAAAACCAACCAAACATGAAAAAACAAATTGCTACAATTGCCTTATTAGTTACCATGAGTAATGCCTTTGCTCAAGAATCAACAGCTGTACCTGCAACAACTTTTGCAGGATCTGCAGATGCATATTATAAATATGACTTTTCGGGTATTGATAATAGTCTTACTAGTTTTACAAATTCTCACAACTCTTTTGAACTGGGTATGGCCTCTATCGAAGCAAGTCATAAAAGGGGAAAAGCTTCTGTTTTTGTAGATTTAGGTTTTGGGAATAGAGCTTCACAGTTTACATACAATGATGAGGCAACTACATTTATGATCAAACAGTTGAATTTCAGCTACGAATTCACAGATAAATTTAAAGTAATTATTGGTAGTTTTGGAACCCATATTGGATATGAGTTGTTAGATGCTGTTGATAATAAGAACTATAGTATGTCGTATGCCTTTACCTACGGTCCTTTTTTCAATACCGGAATAAAAGCGCAATACACCTCGGGGAAAATAAGTTTTATGGCGGGTGTTACAAATCCAACTGATTTTAAGACTGCTTTGGAGGCAGATTCTTCTCAAAAAACCTTTATTGGACAGTTTGGTTATTTAGGAGATACAGGAAGTTTGTATGTGAATGCTACTTCGGGAAGCAGTAACCCGTCTTCGGTTGAAAATAAAACACAATTTGATGTTGTGGCTACTAAAAAATTAAGTGACACTTTTTCTTTAGGTTTTAATGGTACTTATGCGCTTACAAATCATGATATTGATTCTAATCTAGATGGAAAATGGTTTTCTCTTTTGGGGTATGCTACGGTAGCACTCAAAGATAATTTGAGTTTAGCTTATAGAATTGAATATCTTGGTGCGAAAGATGCAACAGCTGCTCTAGGTTCTCTTGCTGGAACTAGTGTATTGGGTAATACGTTATCATTAAATTTTAAATCAGGAAATTTGACAGTGATACCAGAATTTCGTTTAGATAAAGCATCGGAAGATATTTTTACAAATAGCAGTGCTGCGCCAAAAGGAATAACGGCATACGCATTACTAGCAACAACATATTCTTTTTTTTTTTTTTTTTTTAAACTGCCAATTTCTTATCGATATTGGCAGTTTTTTTATGGAATACTCTAATCAAAAGAAAATTATTGCTTTTTGTAAATAGAGTATATGGTATTTCTGGTTACCTCATCTAATATGCTGTTTACTTGATTTTGCATAAAATGCAATTTAAATGCGGTAATAGCTGCAGCTAAATTTTTAGTATCATATCCTATAATTCGCAATCCTAGTTCAGGGTTAAAATCAGCTGGTGCGGTAACTAAAAATTCATCAGGCCATATTCCAAAGCCGTTTTCTGCTAAAATTTTCCAAGGAAAAAAAATGCTTGGGTCTTTTTTTCGAGTAGGAGCAATATCTGCATGCCCAATGATGTTTTGAGCAGGGATATTATGATCTTTTTTTAATTTAGTCAATAAAGCTAGTAAACTATTGATTTGCGGTTCTGTAAAAATTTCAGATCCATTATTGTCTAGTTCAATACCTATAGAGCTTGAATTTATGTCGGTATTTTTACCCCATAATCCATTACCAGCATGCCATGCTCTTAAATAATCATTAAGCATTTGTACTACTTTCCCATCTTCGCCTACAACATAATGAGCACTAACTTTTGTTGCTGTTTTTGTAAATGTTTTAATAGTTTGTTGAATAGAATCTTGAGCAGTATGATGAATAATAATAAAGTTAGGTTTTCTTAAGTTGAAATTCACAGTGCCTATCCATTCTGTACTTAGTCCATTTTGTAAAGGTGTAGGTCCCATTTTAAAAAGGGTATCTTTGTAATTGTGCAACTGTTTTTTATAAAGCGTATCGATATTAAGGGTTACGTGAGCAATAGCAGGTAGGGTTTGCGGATCTTTATTTTCGATCGTGCCTTCAAGTGTTTTTAGCTTAGAATCGTAAATTTTTTCACTTTTTTTATACGGGTTAGGACCGCATGAAACGGCTAGTACGGCTGTAAAAAAGTAGTAAAAAAATTTTTTCATAATTTGGCGCAATTTTTTTTATTTTTAAATTATTCTTTAGACTTTTTTTTGTCTTTTTTCTTAGGATTCTTGGCCTCTTCATTCAAGAGTATGAATTTTTCTTTCTGCTCTTTATTAAGCAACTCCATGATTTTTTTATCTGTAGTTTCAGAGAGAGCTTTAATGTTGTTTACTTTGTCTTCATTGCTGACTTCAGCTTTGATAAGTATCCCTTGAGATTTAATACTATTTGTTAAGATATTTGATATAGCAATTACTTGTAACTCGTCAAGTGTCATTTCAGGCTTTAAACGTTCCATGATCTTTGCTACGGTAACTTCTACTGGAATTTCTTTAGGTTTTTCTTGACCTCTGTCTTGATCCATACTAGTATTCATTCTACGGTTATTGCCATATCCATTGTTACCATAACCATAGTTGTTAAATTGAGCCTGTGTTAAGGTAGGCAAGAGTATAAGATACATTACAAACAATATTGAAAATTTCATAATAGTGTATTTATTAAAAATCTTTTAAACAGGTTCTCCGTATAAATCAAATTCTGTTGCGTCAACAATCTTTATCATGACAAATTCACCCGTTTTTACATAATGTTTAGAGGCATCTATTAATACTTCATTATCAACATCAGGACTATCAAATTCTGTGCGTCCTACAAAGTGTGCGCCTTCTTTTCTGTCAATAATACATCGGTACGTTTGTCCAATTTTTTCTTGATTTAAATCCCAAGAAATTTGCGACTGTAATTCCATTATTTCATTGGCACGATTTTGTTTTACGGTATCAGGAACGTCATCTTCCAATAAATAGGCATGTGTATTTTCCTCATGTGAATAGGCAAAGCATCCCATTCTGTCAAACTTCATTTCTTGAACAAACTCTTTCAAAATATTAAAATCTTCTTGAGTTTCTCCAGGGTATCCTACAATCAAAGTAGTACGAATTGCTATTCCTGGAACGGCTTCTCTAAAATCTTTTAATAATTTTGTGGTTTTTTGTTGTGTAGTTCCACGACGCATCGATTTTAAAACTGAATCTGCAATGTGTTGCAACGGAATATCAATGTAATTACAAATTTTTGGTTCGCGTTTCATAATTTCAAGAACATCCATTGGGAAACCCGTTGGGAATGCATAATGCAAACGGATCCATTCTATGCCCTCTACTTTTACTAGGGCCTCAAGTAATTCTCCTAGTGCTCTTTTTTTGTATAAGTCTAAACCATAATAGGTAAGGTCTTGCGCTATTAATATCAGCTCCTTTACGCCATCTTTGGCTAAACCTTCCGCTTCTTTTACTAATTTTTCTATAGTTTGTGAGACATTTTTTCCTCGCATAAGTGGTATGGCGCAAAAACTACAAGGTCTATCACAGCCTTCAGAAATTTTTAAATAAGCGTAGTTTTTTGGAGTTGTTGTCAATCGTTCTCCTAATAATTCATGCTTATAATCAGCGCCAAGAGCCTTTAACAGTTGAGGTAGTTCAGTTGTTCCAAAAAACTGATCCACATTAGGGATTTCCTTTTCTAAATCAGGTCTGTAACGTTCAGATAAACATCCGGTGACAAACACTTTGTCTACCAGTCCTCTTTCTTTTTTATCCGCATATTCCAAGATCATATTTACAGATTCTGCCTTGGCATTATCAATAAATCCACAGGTATTTATAACGATAATATTTCCTTCCTCTGCCTCGGGCGCCTCATGAGTAACCTCTTTTCCATTTGCGCGAAGCTGACCCATAAGGACTTCACTATCATATACATTTTTTGAACACCCAAGGGTGATGACATTTATTTTATTCTTTTTTAAAGACTTCGTTCTCATAGTAGTAGCATCCCGATAATTTGGGAATTTTGCAAAATTACAATTTTTTATTCAAACTGAACTTTTTTCAACCCCTTTTCAAATTATTAGGAGCTATTTACTGCTGTACGTTGCAAACAAAGTTCACTGAACTCCTATGAAAATGAGTGTTAGATGAATTGATCTCCTTGAAATAGGGAGTATTTCTCCCGACGCTTCGGGACTATCAGGGCAAAAAAAATCCGTCTTGTTTGTATAACGAGACGGATTTATATATTTAATTATTTGATTTACAGTTCAAATAATAATGTTAAGGACACATTGTTATTGGTATTGGCTATTCTGGCTCCATCAGTAAACCCTTGGTTAAAGAAACCTTGTTGAGTATTACGAGTGGCATTGGCGTAAGACAAATCTAGTTTTGTAGATCCAAAATTATATCCTAAACCTGCTGAATATCCCGTTAAATCCCCCATTACAGCAGTATTTTTGTAAGGACTTTGTTCGAGCCTATAACCGGCTCTTAGACTTAAAGCTTTGATTTTGTATTCACCACCCACACGAATTTCGCCTGTTTTTGTTAAGGTTGAGCGCATTTCTTTATTTAAATTATTGAAATAGGTATCGTTCTCTGGTTTGAATTTAGTGTTGCTGTAATCTTTAAGGGCATAATCAATGCTGATTAAGCCTTTTTTTCCAAAAACATAAGCAAAACTTCCTGTCAGTTTACTAGGGGTTTGTAGTTTATATGGGGCGTATAAGTTAGTAGTTTGTGGATCAACAACTTCGGAAGGTAGTTCACCGCTAGTGTTTCCGCGTACTGCTACTAAACTTTGGGACAATTCATCTGTCAATTTATACCAAGTAGAAGATTCATACGCTAAACCTAAACGGGCTTCATTTGTTAGTTTTGCTATGGCACCTATTTGAAAGGAGAAACCTGTTCCATAGGTATATAAATCATTTTTAAATTCTAGCCTTGAAACCGTGTCATCGCTAGTAAGTGGGGTGTCATTTTCTTCGTAAAAATTAGACGTTTTTGTGTAATCGGTAAAATGTGAATTTAAATTGATACCAATGTAGAGTTTATCTTTATAAGATGTAGCGGCGTTAAATGACAATTTCCCATTATAACCCGCACTGATTACTTCATTTTCTTGGTAGTAATTACCGCCTTCAGGAATGTTTGATAGGTATGGGCTATTGTTGTTATTTGCATCAGCAGGGTTGATTACAAATGCTTGATAAGCTAAAAATGCTTGTTGTGCATCAAAGCCATTTAATCTTGGAAACTGCTTGTTAGGTAAATTGCGTCCAAGAAAGGAGTACAAATCAGAGATAGACTCGCCTTGTACTCTATTCACAAATTGTTGAGGAACTGGGGCTCCATTATTTCCAAAATTAGCATAGCTCAAAAAGTAGCTGTCAATTGAGTTATTTGTGTTTGAACCTGCTGAAAATATATTATTGTCAAAATTATTGGTATTGTCATAATTGACTGCGACAGAAAATTTGTTCCAATTACTGGTCTTATTATTATCGTTAAATACAAAAACAGCACCGGCTTGATTCAAATCAAATGAATTATTTTTTTCGTCATTTTTGGTGCCAAAGTAGTTTGATTTGTTCTTAGTGTTAAAATTGCTTAAGGTAATCGTCATTTGATTATTTGAAAATACCGCTGAACCAGCAGGGTTGACGTTTAATGAAGATAGATCCCCGCCAAGAGCTCCAAACGCTCCACTCAATGCTCTAAACCGAGCTGTTCCGTTTAAATTGTCTTGAGAATATCGCAAGGCATCAGGGATTTCTTGCGACCTCATGATGCTTGCGGATAAGACAAATGCGAATAAGAATATATATTTTTTCATGTAATTAGAAAGTTTTAATTGACTGCTTTTATTTTTTAGACTAAAAATGCATTAGCCTCTGCCGCCTCTACCACCGCCACTAGATCTACCTCCAACTCCTGAGCTGCTTCCGCTAGAACCGCGGGAGCTACTAGAGCCACTATATGAACTTGGGCTGTAAGATCTTGACGTGTTATCATTTCTTGATGGGGTATATGATCTGCTAGGAGTGCTTTCTGTTCTTGTGCTA
The DNA here is from genome assembly GCF_009764685.1 of Flavobacterium sp. I-STPP5a. GTDB lineage: Bacteria > Bacteroidota > Bacteroidia > Flavobacteriales > Flavobacteriaceae > Flavobacterium. The sequence continues at coordinate 7,341 of NZ_VHLM01000073.1, forward strand.
GTTGTATTGTTTCTGCGGCCGATATTATTATTATTATTATTATTATTATTATTATTATATGAATTTGTTGTTTGTCCTTGATTTCTAGAGAAATCAGGAGCATTTCTGCTTACACGGCTAGATGATCCTCTGCCAGAATTCGTATCATTACTATTGTCGTAGGTGGTAGTGGAGGTTCCTCTTCTGTTACTGTAATTATTGTTTCCGCTTCTATTGTAGCTTGACGCTCCTCTATTTGTGTTTGAGGTATAGGTAGAGCTAGATCCTCTTCTGCCTGAATTGTAACTGTAGTTTCTTGGGCTGTAATTTTGTGTATATCCCCAATTGTTTCCATGCCAATTGTTCCAACCAAAACCAATGTTACCACCCCAGCCGTAGCCAGTATTCCATCCCCAACCAGGATAGCCACCCCAGCCAAAACCGCTGTTCCATCCCCAATTATTCCAACCCCAGTTATTCCAGCCCCAACCTGAGTAGCTATTCCATCCTAGGCCAGTGTTCCAGCCCCAATTATTTCGCCCCCAGCTGTTATCGTAAATATTTATGCTTACACTTTGTGGATTGCTTCCCCAGCCGGCATAATTGGTGTAGGTTTGTATAGAGTCATTGTCATTGTTATAATTGTCAATATCTGTAAGGATTTCAACGGGTTCATTGCTGCTTTGTAACGAATTGAAATAACCAGCATAGGGACTTGTGGTCGTTTCAGTGGATTGCGTGCTTCTTGGTGTTCGGTTTGCAGTTCCGCCATAAATACCATCAGAATCGTAATAAGAGCTGTTTTGATAAGTGCCACATGAACTAAAAAGAATGCTTATAAATCCAAATAAGTAAAGCATAATGGGTTTCTTGATGGGTAAGGTATAAGTTTTCATATATATGGAGTTTTTATTGTTGCACATTACAAAAATAGTTAGTTTTGCGGAACTATTTATTTAAAATTATTAATGCAATATTTGTGCCAAACTATTCAGTATGAGTAAGAACATAACTACAAGAGCGGAAGATTATTCAAAATGGTATAACGAATTGGTTGTCAAGGCCGATCTAGCCGAAAATTCAGGAGTGAGAGGTTGTATGGTGATCAAGCCATACGGTTATGCAATTTGGGAAAAAATGCAAGCGGAGTTGGATAAAATGTTTAAAGAAACGGGGCATCAAAATGCGTACTTCCCGCTTTTTGTTCCCAAAAGTATGTTTGAAGCTGAAGAGAAAAATGCTGAAGGTTTTGCAAAAGAGTGTGCAATTGTAACACATTATAGATTAAAAAACGATCCAGATAAGCCTGGAAAATTAATGGTAGATCCAAATGCAAAACTAGAAGAGGAGCTTATTGTGCGTCCTACTAGTGAAGCTATTATTTGGTCTACCTATAAAGGATGGGTGCAATCATATAGAGACTTGCCATTATTGATTAATCAGTGGGCTAATGTGGTGCGGTGGGAAATGAGAACACGTTTGTTTTTGCGTACGGCTGAGTTTTTGTGGCAGGAAGGTCATACTGCTCATGCTACAAGAGCTGAGGCGGTTGAAGAATCTGAAAAAATGATGAACGTGTATGCTGATTTTGCAGAACGATTCATGGCAATACCGGTTATAAAGGGCTTGAAAACAGAGACGGAGCGTTTTGCTGGTGCCGAAGAGACATATTGTATAGAAGCCCTAATGCAAGATGGTAAAGCTTTACAAGCAGGGACATCTCACTTTTTAGGTCAAAACTTTGCAAAAGCTTTTGATGTAAAATTTGCAAATGCAGAGGGTAAGCAAGAATACGTTTGGGGAACTTCTTGGGGAGTATCAACACGATTAATGGGTGCGCTTGTAATGACACATTCTGATGATCAAGGTTTGGTTTTACCTCCTAGCTTAGCGCCAATACAAGTAGTTATTGTACCTATATATAAATCAGATGAACAGTTAGCAGCAATATCTGCAGAGGTGAATGTACTAATTACAAGATTGCGTAAATTGAATGTTTCTGTAAAATTTGATGATAGAACAACTCAAAAACCAGGATTTAAATTTGCTGAATGGGAATTAAAAGGAGTTCCTGTTCGAATTGCTGTAGGACCTAAAGATCTAGAAAATGGGACTTTTGAAGTAGCGAGAAGAGATACCTTGACAAAAGAAGTTGTTTCCAAAGAAGGAATTGAAAACTACATTACGTCACTATTAGAACAAATTCAAAATGATTTGTTTGCAAAAGCACTAGAATATAGAGATACGCACGTTACCGAAGTGAATAGTTTTGAGGAGTTTAAAGAAGTTCTAGAAAATAAAGGAGGTTTTGTATCTGCGCACTGGGATGGTACAGCTGTAACTGAGGAAAAAATTAAAGACCTGACAAAAGCTACTATTAGATGTGTACCTTTGAATAGAGTAGAAGAGGCTGGAAATTGTGTATTTACTGGTGCGGCATCGGTAGGACGTGTACTGTTTGCAAAGGCCTATTAAAAAAAGTAAAAAAAAAATGTACAAGCTATTGCTCGTTTCGAAAATAGTTGTATTTTTGCATCCGCATTAGAGAAGCAAGGCCCGTTCGTCTATCGGTTAGGACGCATGGTTTTCATCCATGTAAGAGCGGTTCGATTCCGCTACGGGCTACTACTTTTTTTGCGTTTCCTAAAGTATTAAGGGAAAAATGGCCCGTTCGTCTATCGGTTAGGACGCATGGTTTTCATCCATGTAAGAGCGGTTCGATTCCGCTACGGGCTACAATTCAATTTACATATTGAAAAAAACTTAGGAGAATATGGTCCGTTCGTCTAGGGGTTAGGACGCCAAGCTTTCGTCTTGGTAACAGGGGTTCGATTCCCTTACGGACTACAAACAAATTAGTAAAAGATAAAAAAGCAATATAATGGCAAATCATAAATCAGCTCTAAAAAGAATTAGAAGTAACGAAAAGAAAAGAGTGTTAAACAGATACCAACACAAAACTACTCGTAATGCTATCAAAGCGTTAAGATTAGCTACTGATAAATCTGAAGCATCTGCAAAATTATCTAATGTTATCTCAATGATTGATAAATTGGCTAAAAAGAACATCATACACAACAACAAAGCTTCAAACTTAAAGTCAAAATTGACTAAACTTGTTTCTAAATTGTAGTACAAAAAATATTTCAATAAAAAGAGTCCTCGATTTTTTCGAGGACTCTTTTTTTTATGTTAATATTTGTTTTAAATGCTCTAGCATTGATTTGTTTATTGGTTTAGGTAAAAAGGCTATTACCATTGGGTAGTTTTGAGCTTTTTTTAAATCAGTTGGGTCAATAGAAGAGGATAAGACCACAATTTTTGTAGTGTGAAAATCTGTGTATTTAGGAGTAGTAAATGCTTCTAAAAACTCCCAACCTCCCATTACAGGCATATTTAGATCTAAAAATATTAAATCTGGTTTTGTTGAAGGATTGTTTAATAGTGTGTTGAAATAATGCAGTGCTTCCTCTCCATTAGTAGATTTGATAATTTCAGTGCAAAATGAAAATCGCTCTAATACTTTTTTGTAAAGCAAGAGAGTTATTGGGTCGTCGTCTACGCATAAAACTTGATTCAGCATTACATTAGTTTTTAAATGTTATTGTTAATGTAGTTCCTTTGTCAATTTCGCTGTCAATTTCTACGGTGCCTCCCATGATTTCTACTTGTGATTTTACTAAATACAATCCAAGGCCTTTGCTATCGGGTTTTAAATGGAACCGCTGATAAAGGCCGAAAATTTTATCTTTATTGCGGATTAAATCGATTCCAATTCCATTATCATGAATTAGAATTACTGTAGTGTTTTTTACTTTTTGAGTGGTGATTGTTATTTGTAGTTTTCTTTTTTCGGATTTATATTTTAAAGCATTGGACACTAAATTTAAAAAAATACTTTCTAAGTAGGGTTTGTGGGTGTGAAGTGTTTTGGTATTAAAGTGTAATTGAATCAAAGGATTTTGATCGGTTATCATTGTGTCTAATTGTTGGAAAATATGGAGAAATAGCTCCTCAAGATCTACATTTTCCTTGGTTATAGCAGGTTTGTCTTTTATTGCTATAACTCGTGCTAAGTCGTTTACAGTGTTGTTTAAGAGTTGAGTAGATTGGTTGAATCCGTTTAATATTTCTTGTAACTCAGGATCGTGAATTGTAGTTTCTTCTAAAAGTTGTAAAAGACCGGTTAAGTTTGATAATGGTGCTCTTAAATTATGAGATGTGATATATGAGAACTGTTTTAAATCGTTGTTGTTTTGAGTTAACTCTCTAATGAGTTGTTCTTTTTCTTTTTCTTGTTTTTTTTCTTCTGTAATATCTCTTAAAATTGAAACCCAATGGGATAGTTCTTTTTCAGAATTGAAAATAGGAGCCATTGATAAGCGTACGCAGTATTCTTTTTTTACTTTGGATAATAATATGGTTTCGATTTGGTATTCTTTTTTGAATTTTATGGCTTTTAATAGTTTTTTTAAATTGCTGTTGTCAGAGTTTGGTCTTTTGAATAAATTGGGTGATTTCCCTATTATTTCATCAGGGGTATATCCGGACATTGCTGTAAAGGCAGGGTTAGCGTAAATTATATTTGGTATTTTTGATTGTTTAGATTTAGGTTCGGTGATGATTATCGAATCTTTAGATTGAATGATAACGGTTTCAAGTAATTTCAATCTGTTTTCTTCTTCTTTTTGTTTTGTAATATCTTGAATGGCGCCAATCATTCTTATTGCTTTACCATTTTTATCTTTTAGTAAAAAAGCCCTGTCCAAAACGTATTTATAGGTATTGTCGGCACATTTAAAACGATATTGATCCTGCCATTTTTCTGTTTTCTGTTCAATAAAGGAGTACAGTCGTACTGACATTTTAATGCTGTCTTCGGGATGGATTTTTTCAAACCACCAATTTGAGTTAACTATTATATTATCTTGTGAATAACCAAAAACACTTTCAATTCCTTTATTCCAGGAAAACTGATCTTCCTCTAATTTCCAGTCCCATATGGTATCACTAGTTGCCTTTGCAACAATATCATATTTATCATTGGATTCTCTAATTGCTTCGTTTATTTTTTTTTGTGTGTTGAAATTTCGGGTACTAATTTCATCGTTTTTTGATAAAATAATTTTTAGAAACAAGCTTGTTATAATTACAAAAATAATGTCTTTTGTATAACCGTATGTAGATATACTTTGTTCATTAACAAAATGTTGTGCCATTGTGTGATAGGTCACAACAATAATTAGTGTTGCAAGTGAGTAAAAGAGTATTACTTTATTTGTATTGCTTTTCATCACTCAAATATAATTAAATAAAACTTTTTAGAAGATAATGGTACTGAAACTTATTTTTTAAGTTGCTAATCCATTAAGGATATGTAAACTATTGTTTAAATATTTTTTATATCAAAATAAAGTGTACCTTTGCAACCATTAAAAATCACAGATGGAATCTATTAGAAACATTGCAATTATTGCCCACGTCGATCACGGTAAAACTACATTGGTAGACAAAATTATGTATCACTGTCAATTATTTCGTGACAACGAAAATACTGGTGATTTAATTCTTGATAATAACGACTTAGAGCGTGAAAGAGGTATTACTATTACTTCTAAAAACGTATCAGTTCAATATAAAGGAACTAAAATCAATATTATTGATACTCCTGGTCACGCCGATTTTGGTGGTGAAGTTGAACGTGTATTGAACATGGCCGATGGTGTATGTTTGCTAGTTGATGCTTTTGAAGGTCCAATGCCTCAAACGCGTTTTGTATTACAAAAAGCGATTGACTTAGGTCTTAAACCTTGTGTAGTTATCAATAAAGTTGATAAAGAAAACTGTACTCCTGAGGAAGTGCATGAAAAAGTTTTTGACTTAATGTTTGAATTAGGTGCTCAAGAATGGCAGTTGGATTTCCCAACAGTGTATGGTTCAGCTAAAAACAACTGGATGTCTGACCACTGGGAAAACGTAACTGATAATGTGGAAGCATTATTAGATATGGTTGTTGCAAATGTACCTGCTCCTAAAGTTTCTGAAGGAACGCCACAAATGTTAATTACATCGTTAGATTTCTCAGCTTTTACAGGTCGTATCGCTATTGGTCGGCTTGAAAGAGGTGTTTTAAAAGAAGGTATGCCAATCTCATTAGTAAAAAGAGATGGTACTATTTCTAAATCTCGTATCAAAGAATTGCATACTTTTGAAGGACTTGGTCGTAAAAAAGTAGAAGAAGTTATCGCTGGAGATATTTGCGCCATTATTGGTGTTGAAGGTTTTGAAATTGGTGATACTATCGCTGATCATGAAAACCCAGAAGGTTTAAAAACAATCGATATTGATGAGCCTACAATGAGTATGTTGTTTACAATTAATGACTCTCCTTTCTTCGGTAAAGAGGGTAAATTTGTAACTTCTCGTCATATTAGAGATCGTTTGACTAAGGAATTAGAGAAAAACTTAGCTATGAAGTTAGGTGAAACTGATTCTGCTGATAAATTCATGGTTTTTGGTCGTGGAGTACTTCACTTATCTGTTCTTATTGAAACAATGAGAAGAGAAGGGTACGAATTACAAATTGGTCAACCACAAGTTATTATCAAAGAAATTGATGGTAAAAAATGTGAGCCAATTGAGGAATTAACTATTGATTTACCAGAAAATCTTTCAGGTAGAGCGGTTGAGTTCGTAACTATGCGTAAAGGTGAAATGCTAAGTATGGAAACGAAAGGGGAGCGTATGATTGTAAAATTCAATATTCCATCTCGTGGAATCATTGGTTTGCGTAATCAATTGCTAACTGCAACTGCTGGTGAGGCTATTATGTCACACCGTTTTATTGGTTATGAACCGTACAAAGGAGAAATTGCTGGACGTAACAAAGGTTCATTAATCTCTATGGAAAAAGGAAAAGCAATTCCTTACTCTATCGATAAATTACAGGATCGTGGTAAGTTTTTCGTAGAACCAAATGCTGAAATTTACGAAGGTCAAGTAATTGGTGAAAATTCTCGTGGAGACGATATGTGTGTAAACGTAACCAAAGAGAAAAAGCAATCTAACGTACGTTCATCTGGAAATGATGATAAAGCTAGAATCATCCCTCCAATTATTTTCTCATTAGAGGAAGCTTTAGAATACATTCAAAAAGATGAGTATGTTGAGGTTACACCAAAATCTATTCGTTTAAGAAAAATATATTTAACAGAAACAGATAGAAAAAGATTTAAAATCTAATTTATTTGAATTTTATTTAAAACCATCAGCGTAAGTTGATGGTTTTTTTTTTGAACCTAATTCCTGCTGTACACTATATCTTTTATACCACCCCAAAAAAGGGGTGTTATAAAAGGATGCCGTTCCCATCAGGGGTAAAAGAAAATCTACTTTTATGAAGATAAGTGCTGATAAGGAACTTAAATGGTCTTTAAAAATTTTACTCTTTTTTATTTTGCCACTCGGTTTGTTTTGAGCTTTTATGGAGTATGCTTTCATTTTCTTGGAATCCCATTGCAAATCCTAGCATTATTGCAGTAAGTATTACAATTATTTTCTTTTTGATTCCAGTAATTATTCTTTTACAAGTAGTTAGGCTATTTGTATTTTTAAGTTTATGCATTTTTATTTCGTTTAATTAAACACCTTTTTATTTTTTTAAATCACAAAATAGTTTTAAAAATAAATTTTAAACTAAGTTTGGAATTATAGGGTGTAATTAATGGAATCAAATAATGCTTTTAAATATAGTTTTTGATATAGAACAGGTTGTAATGTTTGAAACAATGCACGCTGTATTTTAAATTTTGTAAAACATAAAACATCAGCTGGATTAATATATTTGGGATTAATATCCAGGCTAATTTTAAAGCCTGATTTTACATCATGAATGGTGTCAAAAAGAAATTTTGTTCCTTTTAGATTTTCTGCTTCAGTACTTTTTTTGAGATTAAAGTCTTGATAATAGGAAGTAGAGCTGATTTCAGAATTAGGGAAACACTCACTCGTCATTGATCCTAAAATCAATAGTAGCATTGCGAGATATTTGATATAATTCTTCATATTTATTTTTAATAACACCTTTTAAAGTAATAGACCTTCTTTATATAAGTAGTTCTATTACTTTAAATAGTGAATAACTTGTAGTTTAAAGCGTTTTAAGTATTATCTTTTCAACGCAAAATGACCTTTCATTTCTCGTCCGTCATCGAGTCTTATGGTATACCAGTAGTCATCTGCTGGCATGGGTTGACCTGTAAACGTTCCGTCCCATCCTTGGCTTGATGCCGTTATTTGTTTAATTAATTTGCCAAATCGATTGAATATATAAATAATAGCATTCTTGTTAAAGGCATTGTTAACGCCTGCTACATTCCAATAATCGTTAATTCTGTCCCCATTTGGAGTAAAAAACTTAGGAGCTCCGGTTACTGCAATTGTTTTGCTTACGGTGCCGCACCCATTTTTATCATTAATGTATACGTCATGAATTCCTGATGGAACATTATCAAATAAGTTAGAATCTTGGAAAGGTCCAATTGGTAAGTCTAAACTGTATTCGTAGTCTCCATTTCCATTTGCATCTACCGTTACCGTATTATTTTCAGTTAAATCTACTATAGCTATTTTTGCTATTGTAGCAATATCTGAAGCGGTTACTTTTATAGTTCTTGTTCTTTCACATCCTAATAATGTTGCCACTTGTACACTATATTCTCCTTCTGTATTTACATCAAGAGTTGGACCAGTTTCATTAGTAATGATATTGGAATCTTTGTACCAAGTGTATGTAAAATTAGCTGCGTTATTTCCATTGGGTAAACCAGCATTTAGTTGTACAAAGAATGTTGGTAAATTAGAACAAACTAGTTTGTTATCTGCTCCATTAATGTTTAATTGAATTGGAGGCAATGCATTAACAATGAATGGAACTGTCATGCTCGCTTTACAAGCAGAGTTATTTGTATTTTCAACTTCTATTGTTATATTTTGAGAAAGCGTTACAAATGGATTAGGAAGAGGGCTTGGTAGCTGATTTCCGTTTTGATCAAAATAACTTACTTTCATTCCTTGTTGTCCACCTAATATTGTATCTTGAAAGGTACTAGTATCAAATGAATATTGTCCGTCTTGTAAAAGAGGATCGGTTTCCTCATCACATACTGTAGTCAAATTTGTAGGTATTGGGAACGTTTCAGGTAAGTCATCAACAATGAATGCAATGGTAACTTCTTCACTACAAGCCAGTGTTGTATTGTTAGTAACTACAGCTCTTATAGATTGAGATGAAGTCGTAAATATCGATGGAAAGGGACTTGGTAGTGGGTTATTGTTTTTGTCAAAATAACTAACTGTAACATTAGCCTGACCTTGCAATAAATCAGATTCAAGGGTGGAAGTGTTAAAGCTAAATATGCCATCTTGGTTATCATCACATTGTCTTGCTATAGTTACTGGATTTGCTACAGGTAGTTTTTCAACAGTTAATGATACATAAGGCCCTAAACCATAACAAGAGTTATCTACATCGCTATCCACTCGAACCCAAATATCTTGTGAATTAGGATAACCTATATTGCGATAAGCAGCAATATTAGTGATTACATTTAGTTCTGATCGTGCATCAGCTTGATTTCTATAAAAAGCAATGTTATAAGTAAATCCGGGCGTTATTGGTAAGAGGTTTTGAAAATGTGTTTTCGCTGCAGTTAAGTCAAAACTAGCGATACCGTCACGCTTGTTATTGTTCGCATTATTTGCGCCATTACTGTCTAAAAAATCATCGCAGACAGTTGGCACTACAAATTTGTTAACTGCAGTAATATTTGTCGCAGAAACTTTTAATCTAATGGTTGCTACACTGTAGCAGCCATTATTGTTTACAACTCTGGTATAAACATTCATGGTCACCGGTGTTGTATTAGTAAATGCCGTAGGGTTTGCAATAAGGGTTGTATTATCAGCTGATGCAGCTCCATTGAAAGTAGTATAATATGTGAAATTTTCATTTGCTGCATTAGTAGATATTTCGTTGTTTTTTACGGTTAAATTAAAAGCCGTTATAGCATTTAGATCATCATCACACTGAATAATGGTTACATTATTTACAGCTGGTAAGCTCAATATGGTTAATGTACTTTCTGCAGAAAGCAAACCACAGGAATTTCCAGTTTTATTTAATTTTACACGGTATTTGTATCCATTCATTGTGTTTTTTACACTGGTAATGGTCAAAGTTTTGGTTGTGACTCCAGAGTATGTTGCGGCATTGGTTAGTGTAGTCCAAGTTGTCCCATTAGTACTCAATTCCCATTGAAAACTGTCTGCATTAGAAACCACTTCAAAAGTAGCACTCTGCAATAAGCATTGTGATTTGTTGATGGGTTGTGTTGTTATAACAATTCGTGCTCCAAGGATATAATTAGCATTTGGAGTAGTGTATGCTGTGCCTGATGTAACAATTCCCTTATTATTTACTGTCACAGGGCTGTTTCCTAATAATCCATCTGAGTCACCATCTAGGAAGCCAGCCTCGATTACGTCTTTGCAACCATCATCATCGCTGTCTAATTCAAAATAGTTGAAGTTGCCATCCGCATCCGTATCGGCAATAGTGTATTTCAATTTTCCGCTATCTGGGGCGGTTTCTAAACTGTCTAATAAACCATTTAAACCTACATTTCCTTCTGCTTTTCCATCTTTATTGGCATCGGTAGCATTGTGTCCAGCTTCAACAAGGTCAAAAATACCATCATTATCAGTGTCTAAATCGAGTACGTCTTTTACTAGATAAGCGGATCCATTTACATCTGAATCAGAATTGACAGCAACTAATCCTGGTTCAAATGCATCATCTAAGCCATCTTTATTACTATCTACTGCTGAAAATGATTTGAATCCTTTTCCTTGTGCTTCAATCAAATCTGGTATTCCGTCATTGTCACTGTCGATATCCATGGCATCTGGAACGGTGTCCAAATCCGAATCTTGGTCTATAGTTTGATCTATATAAAAAGGAGCTCGGTTGGCTACTGTTTCTGAAAGGTTGTAATGCTTAAAGGTTAAACTATCAACTTTGTAGCCTTTAATGGTGAAACGTGTAGTACCTTGTGCAACCGCTGTTGAGCTTTTAAATCGAAAACGAATTTCAAAAGAGGTGAATTCTTTTACACCACTTTCGTAGATACCATCAAAATTAGTATCAATTAGAAGATCTCCGAATGGATCTTTAACAGTTAAAGTTTGATTCGTAGGCGCACTTAACACAAAATCGCTATCACCATTAGCAAAATCACTTGTGGGAGTTGTTTGAACGTTGCCATCAGTTATATAACGAAAATCAATAGTTTCTGGTTTTATAAAGTTGATTTTATAAATGGTAGGATTGTTTTTACCTGCTGGAACATCCGAAACAAAACCATAAACCGTGTAGTCTGTTATGGTTCCAGATCCAGTGACTGTTGCGTTAAAGTTACTGGCCGAAAGAGTAGTACTATGATTGAAAAAATTAAAGCTACTTTCAACCGTGTTGAGTAGTCCATCATTGTCCCAGTCAACATCTATGTTGTTGTTTGTATTATCATTATCGTCGTCTTTGGCACAATCACTAACGGGAATTTTATCCGAAAAGACATCGCTCAAACAGCCAGAAATACTGCCTTTAACTTGATAATAACCAGGTGTAGTAGGTGTGTAGGTATTGGTAGTAGCTAACGGAATAGCTAAATCATCTTTATACCATTGAAACGTATCATAGGCAGACAAACTACTAATTTTTAGTACGACATTGGGTATACAAGAGGAGGTACCTACAGCAATTTTATCCGATACAATTTCTGGTTTTATATCAAAACCAGAATAGTAACCGCCATACGTTGCTGCTCCGTTAGTAGCAAAATAGGACACGTACACTTGTTTGGTCGATTTTACGGCTATGTTTCCATTTTGTCCAGAAACAGTGTATCGTACAAATTTTGGATTTCCAGTGATAGTTTGAGGACTGCTCCCAATGGGACTATTATTAATTATCGAGTTACTTACTTAATGACTACGATTTGCTTCCAACCCTGATGCGGATGTGAGACTAATCGTTTGAATATATTATCAAAAATAGAATCTTTGTAAATTGACCTGTTCAGTCGATAAAAATATTCATCTAAATATTTTTGGAGATGTTCCTTTTTGACGTGTGATTGAATCGTTCTTATTGCAGTTTTTACCTGATGAATAATAGTGTGCATTTCTTTGAAGTTTTTCCCAGGAACGCTTTTTTCTTGGACGATGTTATAGCTCTTTGCTATTATTTTGTAAGCTGTCCATTGGTCTGTTTTAATATTCGCATCTTTACTTATATGCTCGTCAAATAATGGTTTTATTGACTTTGCAGAATAATCATCAATAACATTTGCATAACCTCTTTTTATCTTTCCTTCATCTGTCAGCTCAACAGCACAAGCAACTTTTGCCTTTTTGCTATCGTAACTTCTACCTTGTTTTCCTGTTTCTTTTCCGCCAACTACAAATTCATCAACTTGTACATTTCCTGTCATTGGATACTGTTTTGAGGACTTCATCGCAAGTCTTACTTTTTGCATAAACAACCAAGAAGTCTTTTGAGTTATTCCATAGCGTTTTGCCGCTTGAGTTGAGGATATTGATTTGGTTGTACAAGTCATTTCAAAGGCAATACAAAATGCTTTTTGAATTCCAAATTTAACTCTATGAAAAAGAGTTCCTGCCGTTGCACTCTCTTTATATCTACATTTGGTACACTCTCTTTTATTGTGTTTTTCAAAATAAACATACTTCGTATTCTCGCAACGTTTACATCTATAGCCGTCTTTCCACTTCTCATTGGCTATAAATTCACGGCAACTTTGGTCGTCTGGGAATGTCTTTATGAACTCTAAAATATTCTCCCCCTGAAATATACTTTCCATATCCTTGTATTTACTATAAATATAAGTGTTTTTTAAGTAAGTAACTCTA
>NZ_VHLM01000041.1 GCF_009764685.1 Flavobacterium sp. I-STPP5a
CTGTTGTACTAACATCTAAAAGCTCTTATAATTACAGCTAAATATACCAAAAAAGGAGTAGAAATACTAAGCTTTCTACTCCTTTTATTTATCAATTTATTCGAAAAAAGACTTTTTCAGTGCCCTCCATCAGAGACGGAGACTTTTTAATAATAAAACAGAAGTGTTTTGCTATAGTTTTGTTGTCAATTCAGCTATTTTGACAATTACATCAACAGCTTTTTGCATACTTTCTACTGGTACGTATTCGTATTTCCCATGAAAATTATGACCTCCAGCAAAAATGTTAGGACATGGAAGTCCTTTGTAGGATAGTTGTGATCCATCAGTTCCACCACGAATAGGTTTGATTAATGGTTTTATGTTCAATTCTCTCATTGCTTGCTCGGCAATATCAACAATGTATTTTACGGGCAATACTTTTTCTTTCATATTGTAATACTGATCTTTTATTTCTGTAATTACAATATCCTCCCCAAATTGCTTAGCGTATTTTTTATTGATTTTAGCGGTTATTTTTTCAATAAGTTCTTTTCTTTTCTCAAATTTTTTCTTGTTATGGTCTCTGATTATCAATTCTAAAACTGTTTCTTCGATATTTCCAGAAAGGTGGTGAACATGAAAAAAACCTTCGTAGCCTTTTGTTTGTTCAGGTGTTTCGTCTGATGGTAATTGATTGATGAAATCATTGGCAATTAGCATGGAGTTGATCATTTTACCTTTGGCATATCCTGGGTGAACACTTTTTCCTTTGAAAGTTATTTTGGCTCCAGCAGCATTAAAATTCTCGTATTCAAGTTCGCCTACTTGGCTGCCATCCATAGTGTATGCCCATGCTGCTCCAAATTTTTCAACGTCAAAATGATGAGCACCACGACCTATTTCTTCATCTGGTGTAAATCCAACTCTGATTTTCCCGTGTTTGATGTCAGGGTTGTTTATTAAGAATTCCATTGCCGTTACAATTTCAGTAATTCCGGCTTTGTCATCGGCTCCTAATAATGTGGTTCCATCGGTTGTTATTAAGGTTTGTCCTTTGTATAGTAACAAATCTTTAAAATAATTTGGGGATAAAACGATGTTTTTTTCAGCATTTAGTATAATGTCCTTACCATCATAATTGGGAACTATTTGCGGTTTTATATTGGCACCACAAAAATCTGGTGAAGTATCAAAGTGTGATATAAAACCTATTGTAGAGACTTCATGATCTACATTGCTAGGTAACGTGGCCATGATGTAGGCTTTGTCATCAATAGTCACATCTTGCATTCCAATAGTTTTTAACTCTTCGACCAGTTTGTTTGCTAAATCCCATTGTTTTGGAGTGCTTGGCGTGGTTGGTGAGTTAGCATCAGATTCTGTATCAATTATAACATAACTGATGAAGCGGTCAATGATATGTTGCATGGTTTAATTTGTTTTATGCAAATATAATTTTTTCCACATGGATTTTGATTTTCATTAAGAACATTTTTTGATTTTTTATTAGATTATTATTACTTAAAGAATTTAATTTTTTTACGAAAAAAAAACCACTCGAAAGTGGTCTTGAATTTAATCTCTTACTTTACTTAATTTTTTTTCAGCTTTTACAACATCTTCTTTTAAATTATTGATTTTGATTTGTTGCTTGCTAATTTTAATATTCTCTTTTTCTATTTGAGTGGGATCTAGTTTTCTTTTGTCTTTTTTCTTTTCGAATTTTTCCATGTTATCTACCAATTTTTTCTCGGTAGTAGCGAGCTTTTCTTTGCTTTTTTGAACCGACTTTTCAGCGGTAAGTATTTTGCTTTTTTTTTAAAGAAAATTCTCTGTATTCTTTATCTGCTTTGTGTTTTTCTTTTTCTGTTTCTTCTGCTTGGTTAAGTGCTTTTTTATCATCTTTCAGTCTTTTTTTGAGCATTTTTTCTTCTGCTTTTAAAGCTTTATTTGCTGCTTCAGTAGCTTTTTTTATGCTGTCATTTTTAGTAGCTACTACAGAGGATTTAGAGGTTGGTAATTGCGTGTCTTTTTTTACATTTTGAGCAAAGAACACTTGAATGGTGCAAAACAATATTGCTGTTGTTGTTATTTTAATTTTCATAGATTTTAATTTAAGTTGTTATGCATCCATTTGTTAGGGATGTTTTCAATTTGCGAAAACTATTCCATTTTAAGTAAATAACAAGATAAAAAAGATTAAAAATTAATAGATAAACCTTTTTGCTTCATGTTTTTAAGACTCCATTTTGTTTTGTAGTAATGTTGATTCAAGTATCATTGTGATATTTTTTTTCTAAAAATTTATTTATCGCTGAGATAGTTCTATTTTTGCAGCACACAACTACACAATCATGTATAAATTAGTTTTACGCCCTATTCTTTTTTGGTTTGATCCAGAAGAGGTTCATTATTTTACTTTTTCTTGCATTAGATTTTTATCTAAAGTGCCTGGTTTTCCTTTATTATTTAGGTCACTTTATCTAGTAGACGATCCAAAATTAGAAACAGAAGTTTTTGGGTTGAAATTTAAAAATCCCGTGGGACTTGCTGCAGGCTTTGATAAAGACGCTAAGTTATATAAAGAACTTTCGAATTTTGGTTTTGGATTTATCGAAATTGGAACACTAACTCCCAAGGGACAAGAAGGAAATCCTAAAAAAAGATTGTTCCGTTTAAAAGAAGATAGTGCGATTATCAATCGTATGGGTTTTAATAACGGAGGTGTTTATGATGCCGTTAATCGATTGAAAAGTAATGATAAAGTTTTAATTGGCGGAAATATTGGTAAAAATAAAATTACATCAAATGAAGATGCTGCTTTAGATTATGAATTATGTTTTGATGCTTTGTATGATTATGTAGATTATTTTGTTGTCAATGTAAGTTCGCCTAATACTCCTAATTTAAGAGCGCTTCAGGATAAAGAGCCGCTAACATTATTATTACAGACCTTGCAAACCAAGAATTTGGCTCAGCCAAAACAAAAACCAATTTTGCTTAAAATTGCTCCAGATTTAACTGATGATCAATTGCTTGATATTATAGATATTATAAGTGTAACTGGTATTGCAGGAGTAATAGCAACAAATACCACTATTTCTCGCGAAGGTTTACAATCTGAGAATCGTCATGAAATGGGTGGGCTTTCAGGTAAACCGCTCTCAAAACGCTCTACAGAAGTGATTCGATTCCTTTCAGAAAAAAGTAATAAAGCTTTTCCAATTATAGGAGTAGGGGGGATTCACTCCGCCGAGGACGCTCTTGAAAAACTAGATGCAGGAGCCAGTTTGATTCAACTATACACTGGTTTTATATATGAAGGTCCAGCACTTGTTGTTGCAATTAATAAAGCCTTGCTAAAACGAATGAGTAATTCCTAACTGTACCAAAAGTCCAACAAGCATTGCAATTCCAAAACTTAGTAAAGTACCAATTAAAACATATTCTGTGAGTTTTCTATCTTTAGCCTCTTTTAAATCACCAAATCTAAAGATGGATTTTGCAGCCAATAGAAATCCAATGGCTTCAAAATGATTGGTGACTATAAATCCTAGCACAAAAAACCGCTCTAAAATCCCGATGTAATTTCCAGCATTTTGCAATGAGTCTTCGTTGCTTTTGTTTTCTGGAGACCAAATGGAAATCATGTTTTTAATCCCTATGGATGTTGGTTTAGTGAGGAGTACTATTGCGGTTAGGATAATATAAAATTCTGAATTCAAGTAAATCGTAGGTAAAGTTGTTTTTGAATACAAGATTGTTGTTAAAAAGATTACAATGATATATAGCAGTTGATAAAGGGCTTTGCCTATGTTTTTATTTTTTAAACCTTTAGTATTTAATTTTAAAATGTCAATTCCAAAATGGAAAAAACCAATGGCTATGGCAAATCCTATAAAATCACTTTTAAATATTACAATCCAAGATAGAAAGATGTGAATCAAAGGGTGTATGTACAAGAATACACTTTTAAATTTTCGTAGCTGCCTATTACTTTTCCAATGATTGGGTTGAATGATAAAATCACTTAATAAATACGCGAGCAGTAATTTTACAAAAACAATCATAGGTTTAGGTTTTTAATTTTTGTTCTGTAATGCTGCTCAACTTGAAGGAGTAAATCATAGTGAGATCTTTTTAATCTTCGGGAAACTGCCGCTTGATTTATTCCGAGTTTTGTCCCTAAATCTGCCTGAGATAAATTAGGATTTTGATTTGCAGTAAATACAAATGTTGCTGAGTGTTGCAACCAATGGTCCATAAATGCCAAACATAGTTTTAAAAGCAAATTGCATTCAGTATCAAATGACGTGTCGCCTGAGCTTACTGCTAAATTAATTTTTCTTTTTTTTAACGTATCAAATGTAATACCAGACCTTTCAAAGGCACTGCCGTTACTTTGGCTTATGGTTGCCCCGTGGTATGAAGTTGTTCCTAAACCTATTGCAATTCGCGCATCAAACCGCATGGATTTAAGTAAAGCTTTAATTTGAATAGAAATGAGTAAAGCTTCTTCGGGATTCTTTATAGCTAATTGAAATTCGTCGCCACGATAAATCTCCCAGTCCGCTGGAGAGCTTCCATACGTATCTAGTAACGCTTTAAGAGGTTTTATCCATTCCTGCGAAGGGGATTTTCTAGAATTTATAATGTCAGCTGTAAGTATTGCAATCATAATCTAATATACTACTAAAATGTTTAATTCCTTCATTATTTTGTTTTGATACTAAAAGTTTTGGGTTTGTTTTATCTCAAAAAAAATCCGTGTTAATAATTTTGAAAAATTATCAACTGTAGAAATAGTAATACGTATCATTGTTTTAGTTGCAGGTTATCAATAATCATTTTTCTATATATTACAAAAATAGGTAATTGTTTTAAATATTACCATATATTGTAATAATATTGAAAAGTACGTTTTTAGGTGATATTGATTTTTTATGTTAAAGAGAAAAAACGATTTCGTAAAGACAATTACTTTAGTATCTTTGACTTTATATGGAGCCAATAAAAATTATAGAATGCCCGCGCGACGCCATGCAAGGCATAAAACCATTTATTCCCACAGCCAGAAAGGTATCTTACATTCAGTCCTTGTTAAGAGTGGGGTTTGATAGTATTGATTTTGGAAGCTTTGTTTCTCCAAAAGCAATTCCACAAATGCGGGACACAGCTCAAGTTTTAGAACAACTTGATTTGTCACAAACAAAAAGTAAATTACTAGCAATAATTGCCAATACTCAGGGAGCGGCTCAGGCTGCAACTCATGAGGCAATCCAATATCTAGGTTTTCCTTTTTCTATTTCCGAAAATTTTCAGATGCGAAATACGCATAAAACCATAAACGAATCTCTAGTAACACTACAAGAAATCTTAGAAATTGCCGATAAATCAAATAAAGAGGTGGTAGCTTATTTATCAATGGGTTTTGGCAATCCATACGGTGATCCGTGGGATGTAAATATTGTGGGCGAATGGACTCAAAAATTAGCTACTATGGGTGTTAAAATTTTATCACTTTCGGATACCGTTGGCAGCTCAACCCCAGATGTAATATCGTATTTGTTTTCAAATTTAATTCCACAATATCCTACTATTGAGTTTGGAGCTCATTTGCATACTACTCCTGATAAATGGTTTGAAAAAATTGATGCTGCATACCTAGCGGGTTGTAGACGTTTTGATGGCGCTATACAAGGTTTTGGCGGGTGCCCTATGGCAACCGATAATCTTACTGGAAATATGCCTACAGAAAAATTACTCTCTTATTTTACAGCCAAAAAAGAATATGCAAACATGAGTCCTATGAGTTTTGAAAGTGCATACAATGAGGCTTCTAAATTATTTGGAGACTATCATTAAAGAGTAATTGTATGATAATTTGAAGAAACTAGATGTCAGAGTTAATTTAATTCGTTTTTTTAAGAAAAAGTATGTATTTTTATATCCATCAAATTATTAGTTCCAAATGAAAAGATCGCTTATTACATTCGTTTATAGTTGCATCGCTATCGTATTTGTTTTTTCTTCATGTGCAAGTGATGTTGATTTTGATCAAGTGAATACTGTAAAACTTAAGCCTGTTTTAATAGCTAATTTAGCTTATTTTGAGGTTCCTGCCCCAGATTTTGTAACCAATGGTCAAGAGCAAAGCTTAGTTTTTGACGTGCCTGCAGTAGATGTTTTTTCAGATAAATTTTTTAGAGATAATCTAAAGAAAGCCTCTATTTTTACTGAAATGGAAAACACTATAAATAGGGCTTATGAATTAGAATTTTTATTTTTAGACCAAGACAATGCTGCAGTGTATAAAGCTAATTTTAATGTGCCAGCATATTCAGGAACAGTAAATAAAGTAAATAGAACGGATGTTTTTGAAAACGTGCAACTTGATTTACTTAAAAAAACCACCAAAATCGCTTTTATATTACGAATGTTGCCCGGTCAGTCATTGACCGAAAAAAGTTCAGGAAAATTAATATTACGTTCAGGTGTAACGGCTTATCTTCTTGTAGAATGAAAAAATCACTTCACATTTTTACATTGCTCATTGCATTTTGTGGTTGGTCTCAAAACAAGCAAATCTTATATAATTTCACTGCTATCTCACAATCATTGATGACAAATCCTGGTGCTGATTTTAAGTACAAATGGTATGCAGGAGTTCCGTTATTGTCTGGTGTTTCTGCTAATGTAGGTTCAAGTGGTTTTAGTACCTACGATCTTTTTGCAAACGATGGTGTTGATTTTAATACAAAGTTGCGAAACGTAGTTTTGTCTACCAATCGTACCGATAAGCTTGTTGTAAATCAGCAAATGGAAATCTTTAATGGCGGATTTAGAATTTCGGGTGCTAACCGAGACGATTCTGACACGTATGTTTCTTTCGGAATGTATCAAGAGTTTGATATGATGAGTTATGTGCCCAAGGATTTGGCTATTCTTGCATTAGATGGTAATAGTAATTACTTAGGTAAAATATTTGACTTGGGAGATTTAAGTATGAAAGCTGAGTTATTATCGGTTTGGCATATTGGTGTAAAAAAGAGCATTAGTGAAAAATTTATTGTAGGTGTTCGTGGAAAGATTTACTCCAGTATTTACAATGCTAATTCTACAAAAAACTCAGGTTATATTTATACCGGACCATCAAATGTTGGGATTTATGATCAAAGTATTTATTCAAATATGCAGCTAAACACATCCGGAATAGCAAAGTATAATGACGAAAATAATGATTCGGATGTGGTTAAGGATGTTACAAAAGGAGCTCTTTTAGGAGGTAATTTAGGTTTAGGTTTTGATGTAGGTTTTACATATTATCCTAAAAGTAATATTCAAATAACAGGAAGTATTCTTGATGTAGGTTTTATAAATCATACAAAAGACGTAGAAAGTTATACTTTAAAAGGAAAGTATAATTATCTTGGTACTGTGCCTAGTTTTAGTTCAGGAACGTCTGCAGAAAATATTTACGAAGACTTTCAGGATGCCATACCATTAGATACTGTATATGCAAAATACACTACGTGGCGCCCTATAAAATTGAATTCTTCTTTTCAATATTCCTTTGATGAAGATAGTGATGATACTTGTAATTGCAAAGGAAATGGAAATGAAGCAGTTTTTAAAAGTGCTGTAGGTGCACAATTATTTGTTATGTCTACTCCTAGAATGCCTATGTTTGCTTTTACAACTTATTTTTCTAGAAAAATCTTAAAAGGGTTACAGGCAAAGGCCACCTATACATTAGATACCTATTCTAGTAAAAATATAGGTTTGGGTTTGTCAACTACTGCAGGGCCTATAAATTTCTATCTTATGGCTGATAATTTGTTAGAATATAAGGATGTAACAAAAGCGAATAGCCTTTCTTTTCAGTTAGGGTTTAATGTGATTGTGAAATAATTCGTAAACAAAAGAAATAAT
This sequence comes from Flavobacterium sp. I-STPP5a, assembly GCF_009764685.1. Taxonomy (GTDB): domain Bacteria; phylum Bacteroidota; class Bacteroidia; order Flavobacteriales; family Flavobacteriaceae; genus Flavobacterium. The sequence goes on from NZ_VHLM01000041.1 coordinate 7,915, forward strand.
TATTTTAAGAGAGTTTATTAAGAGTGTCAGATTTGCGTTTTTTTATATCTAATAAAAATACATTTTTGTAAACGATTAATTTTGAAGAGCTTAAATTAAGTGTGTTTTTAATAAAATGTGTTGTTGAAGTAGTTAGCTATGATGATTTATCATTTTATGTTCTTTTTCTGCGAAAAAAAATGTATATTTGCTCGCAATTAAACTCCAACTACAATTGCAATGATCGCACACAACTCTAAGATTATCGGTGAAGGATTAACTTACGATGATGTTTTATTAGTTCCAAACTATTCTAACGTTCTTCCGCGTGAAGTAAGTATCCAGTCAAAATTTTCAAGAAATATAACGCTTAATGTCCCTATTGTATCCGCAGCTATGGATACTGTTACCGAAAGTGCTATGGCAATTGCAATGGCGCAAGAAGGAGGGATAGGTGTTTTGCATAAAAACATGACGATAGAGCAGCAAGCTACTAAAGTGCGTAAGGTAAAACGTGCTGAATCAGGTATGATTATTGATCCAGTAACTTTGCCATTAAGTTCTACAGTTGCTGATGCAAAAAATGTCATGAAAGAATTTGGAATTGGCGGTATTCCTATCGTTGATGAAAACAAAATTTTAAAAGGAATTGTGACCAATAGAGATTTGCGTTTTGAAAAAAACAATGCAAGACCTATTGTTGAGGTAATGACAAGTGAAAACTTAGTTACTGTATCCGAAGGAACTTCCTTAGAACAAGCCGAAGTAGTTTTACAAGGTCACAAAATTGAAAAACTACCTGTAGTAGATGCTACTTATAAACTGGTAGGTCTTATTACGTTTAGAGACATTACAAAATTAACGCAAAAGCCTATTGCTAATAAAGATGTTTTCGGGCGTTTGCGTGTAGCAGCTGCGATAGGAGTTACCGGTGATGCTATACAAAGAGCCGAAGCTTTGGTAAATGCGGGTGTCGATGCAATTATTATTGATACCGCTCATGGACACACACAAGGCGTGGTGAATACCTTAAAAGAAGTTAAATCTAAATTTCCTCAAATTGATGTTATCGTGGGTAATATTGCAACTCCTGAAGCTGCTAAATTTTTAGTTGAAAACGGTGCGGATGGTGTGAAAGTAGGAATTGGTCCCGGTTCTATCTGTACAACTCGTATTGTTGCAGGTGTTGGTTTTCCTCAGTTTTCTGCAGTGCTTGAAGTAGCTGCTGCTTTAAAAGGCACTGGTGTTCCTGTAATTGCTGATGGTGGAATTCGTTACACAGGAGACATCCCTAAAGCTTTAGCCGCTGGTGCTGATTGTGTAATGTTAGGTTCGCTTCTTGCAGGCACGAAAGAATCTCCAGGTGAAACCATTATTTTTGAAGGTAGAAAATTCAAATCATACAGAGGAATGGGTTCTGTTGAAGCGATGGAAACGGGTTCAAAAGACCGTTATTTTCAAGATGTTGAAGATGATGTAAAAAAATTAGTTCCAGAAGGAATTGTAGGTCGAGTACCTTACAAAGGAGAGTTGAACGAAAGTATGTTGCAATTCATTGGTGGTCTTCGCGCTGGAATGGGATATTGTGGCGCAAAAGATATTCCTACGTTACAAGAAACAGGACGTTTTGTTCGTATTACTGCCAGTGGTATTAATGAAAGTCATCCACATAATGTGACAATAACAAAGGAAGCTCCAAATTATTCAAGATAGTTTTGGATCAAATTTCAAACGCTTCTTGTAAATAGCTCTTCAATTACAATAATTATGGTAATGTGGTGAAAATTGATAGGTGCATTATCATTATAGATTGCTTAAATCTCAACATGAAATTGAAGAGGATGCTAGTTCTTTTGAGGAGCTGTAAACTAACAGTAATTATGATGACTTTACGATAAAAAAAAAGGATAGTTTTTAGCTATCCTTTTTTTTTATTTTTATTAATTATCGGCAGTTTGATAGGGCTATAATAAATCTACTCTACAGATGGTTTGTATGAATCAGTCCTAAAACCTGTTTCGAAGCGAAATTAAGCATAAATAGTAGTTGGTCTAAAAACAAAGCGTGATACTAGTACTAATACCTGTGAATTGCGATCTAAATGCTTTTATTTTTGCAATGTACAATCACTTATAATTTTTTCTTTTTTCAAAGGAGATTTTGAATTTCATTTTGCTGAAGCACTGGTGCTGTTGTTGTCGAAATAGTTTAATATGGTTTGGTAATGATTTATTATAGGTTTTGAGGTACTATTGAGTCTTACAGTCAGATTAATTTATTTCCTCATGTCATTTGGCTAAGCGTGAAATACCAATGATTTTATCAGTTTTTTTAAGATATCTCTCAAATCTTATGCTAAATTGTATTCTTTTTCAATATGGAGATATAATTCAAATATATAGAAGGTTGTTCTATTTGGTTTCTAGGCCATTTAGATTTGTTTTTATACAGAAAATAACGACTCCTAGTTAGATGTTGCTTAAGAGTATTGCCATTGGTTAATATTTTAGAAGTGAATTTTCTAATACTGTTTTTAGTTTCTTCTATGACTTCATTTCCTAGTCGTGATACTTTAGAATGATATTTTACTTTTATTCCTTATAAGGCTTCTAGGGTTGTTTTATGGATATTTAATTGTTCAAAATGATCCACAATAATTTCGGTTAATAATATTTTAATAAGTTCGCTATAAGAATTTGGTGTTTCCATCAATCTTTAAAATACAGAAATCATAATTAAATAATTTTCCAGATGTTTTAGGATTGATTCCGTTTTAAGTTTAATTTTTTCAATTTTATAATCCATAAAAAAAGCGTTGCAATTGCAACGCTTTAGTGGGGAGAGCAGGATTCGAACCTGCGAAGTTTACACAGCAGATTTACAGTCTGCCCTCGTTGGCCGCTTGAGTATCTCCCCAAAACTTAACAAGTATAACTCGTTGTGCTAACCGGGTGCAAATATAGCAACTGTTTTTAAGTTTCCAAACATATTTTGAATTTAATTTCGCTATTTTTTTTAATCGCTTGGTATTGAATAAAATAAAAAAATCTCCATTAAGGAGATTTTTTTATTTTTTTTAAAACGGGTGTTTATTTTGATAAAAGTTCTAAAACTTTAGCTCGTAACGCTTCTCCTCGTAAGTTTTGTGCGACTACTTTGCCAGATGCATCTAGTATAAAAGTAGCGGGTATTGATTCTACTTTATATTGTGCTGCTATAGGTTCATCCCAGAATTTTAAGTTTGAAACTTGGTTCCAGGTTAATTTATCTTTAGCAATTGCATCTTTCCATGCTTTTGCATCTTTATCTAAAGAAACACCAATAATATTAAGCCCTTTGCTATGAAGCTCCTTGTATAAAGCCACCACATTTGGGTTTTCTTGTCGACAAGGACCACACCAAGATGCCCAAAAATCTACTATTGTAACTTTACCTAAACTTTCCTTCAAAGAAATTGTTTTTCCTTCAGGGTTAGGTGCTGAAAAATCTGCTCTTCAGTTGCTGCTTGGCATTGCTGGTGCAGGAGTAGCGCCTACTGCTGCAGGAGCTTTTCTTTCGGCAATTTTAGTTTTTATTGCAATTCCTGGTTTTGTTTTTTTCAATGACTCTTCAAGGTTATTGTATAATTTCTCTGATTTTGCAACATCAGTTGAAGGGTCATTTAACATACCTTGTATGATCAAAGCTGAAATAAATGATTTAGGGTGTGTTTCAGCGTAGGTCAAATATTTGTTTTTTGAGACTGTATTTACTTCTTCTTGAATTTTAGAAAACTCCTGCATTAACTTATTGATAACAACAGTGTCTTTTGTTTGTTGGGCTGTATTCATAGTAGCCATGTTTTTAGTTTGAAAATCCATAAGTTTCTTTTGAACTTTAGTCATTTCTTCATTAAAAGTCATGAATTCGTCATTGTTATAAGTCCCTGAAATTTTAGATTTTTGAATACTGTCTTTGTTGATTTCAATTTTTACTTCAGCATTTTCTAATATAAACGGTATTTTAGCTTGTGCACCTTCAAGTTGTAAAGTATAAATAGCAGGTTCAGTGATGTTACCTTTCATTACAAATTTACCATTTTCTACTTTAACAGTGTCCTTTGCAAGCATCATTCCAGTTGCGTCTTGAGTTTCTAGAACAATTGTCTTACCATTATCTATACCTGTAGCTGTACCAGTAATCAAGTATTCATCTTTGCCAACTTTGCTACAAGAAATTAATACAACAGCAGCAGAAAGTAATAAAATTATTTTTTTCATTATAAATTAGTTAATATAGTTATATCTGCAAAAGTATTTAAAAATAATAAAATACAAATATAATAACTACCTAATTTTTTGTTATAAATCACTATTTATTGTGTATTTACATTGTAGTGATGCATACGGTAAACGTAAATTTTTGTATGTGTGAAATTTTGATTGATAGGCATAAAAAAAGCACTCCATTTGGAGTGCTTGTATGTCTTGCTAGAAACGGTTTAGTCTTGATTGGTTGTTTTTCTCCAAGTAAAAGCGTTTAAGATGTGTCTTTTTGCAAATCTTCCAGGAGAATCAGCATTTACCATTTTTACGTAGGTTGCTTTTGGTACACTTATGTATTCATAAACGCTTCCGTTTGAAAAATTGATAATTAATCTACCTTCAACAAATTTATAATCTGTAATTGTTGATGTTGAAATTGTTTCAGTGTACTCAGGTAAATTTGCTTTTATAGTTTCTGGATTGATACTCACCAAAAAATGGTAGGCTTCAATGATTTTTTTACTATTTTCTTCAGCTGCTTTTAGTCCAGCTTCATCACCTTGAAATTTATCTGGGTGTGCTTCCTTCATCGCATTACGATAAATGGTTTTCAAATCTTTTAGCTCAGCAGTTTTATCTACATTTAGCAATTTGCGGTATTCAACTATTTTTTTCATAAATATGTAACTACTTGTCTTTTTGTATCTAAGAGATACATTTTTGTTTTAAATGGACAAATTTTTTGCAAAGGTACACTTTTTTTTATTTTTTGCGTTTTTGTCTAAAAAAAATCTGTGAATAGTTTTGATGTTAGACATCATAAACTGTAATTAATACCTTTATTGTTGTTGCTTATAATTTGCTTTGTCAAAATTCTTTGACTTTTTTGGGTATTTATTATGGCTTATGTCACTAGGGTTTTCAATTATAGTTTTTATGGTTACCATATCGCCTACATTGAATTTTGTTGCCATTTTATAGTCTAACAAATATTCACCACAAAAAAAGTTGTTGTTTTCATCTTTTTCAATAACTCCCGTGTAGATTCCTTTTTGTAACATTCTTTCTTCGTTAGCTTTTGTCATCTTTATTTTTTTGTTTAAGTGTGCAAATTTAATCATTTTTAATTTGAATTCTCAGTAAATACTCTTCTTGATTATCTTTGCGGTATGCAAAACAACTTTAGACCTAGCCCTAATTCATTCAAAAATACTTTTTGTGTTTTCCAAGAAACTTCATTGGATGCAATACAAAATTTGAAATTGCAGTATGACAGTAAATCAGGAAGTAAATATTATTATACAAAAGAAGGAATGTATCGGTTGTCAAATCACTGGGGTAGGTTAGCCAATTGTAAATGGAGATTGGAGGCATTTGAACAAGAAACAGATTCTAAATTTAAATTAGGATTTGCTGCTTGGGATTGTTTTTATCCAGATAATGATAGCGATTTACTGTATTATCTTGAAGTAGATTATGATAAAGAGTTAGTTCAATACCAGCATAAGAACAATCCTAATTTTAATAAAAAAGCAGTTCTTCGGACCACTTTTGAGACTAGAAAGCGAATCAAACAAGTTAGAAATATACTGCAATTGTCATCATGGGCAAATTATTTTGAATCGGATATTGATGATTTACGTAAGTATATTGCAGAACAATTAATTTTTAGTGAGAAAACTCTTGATGAAATAAAAAAAGAGTGTAAGTGATTTTAATAATCGATTTATTCTTTGGATGCTATTAATATAATATCATCTACGGTAACCGGTTTGGAAATGTATCCTAATATTGCTTTAAAATTTTTTGATTTGGTTTTATCCTCAATTGCAATTGATGAACTTACAATATAAATACTGATTTCTTTAGTGATTAATTGTTGTATATTGGTTAATTCTTCTACAAATTCCCATCCATCCATTATTGGCATGTTGATGTCTAATAAGATAATGTCTGGTAAGGCCTCCTTTTTGTAAATTACTTCTACTAAAACATCAAACGCTTCTCTGCCATTTTTAAAAGTTTTTATAACTGAAAACATACCTGATCGATGAATTATTTTACTAGCAATTATTTGGTAAATAGGGTCATCGTCAACAATCCATATTATTTTATTTGTCATCGAATGAAAATTTTAAATGTTGTTCCTATGTTTGGTTCACTATTAACACTGATGCTTCCACCCATTGCATCTATTTGATTTTTTGTAATGAATAATCCAATCCCTTTAGATTCAGAATTTGAAGTAAAAGTTTTATACATCCCAAAAATTTTGTCTTCATTTTTAGCTAGATCAATGCCTATTCCGTTGTCTGAAATTAGTAAAAAGTTTAAATTGTTTTCCATTTGATAACTAATAGTTATGATTGTTTTTCGATCAGAATGTCTGTAACGAATAGAGTTTGAAATAATATTGAAAAGGATGCTCTCTAGATAGGCAGGGTTGTAATTTACTATAGTGTCAAGAGGAACTTGGTTGATAATTGAAATATCGTTTTTTGTAATCTGTTCTGAGAGTACATTTAATGCGGTAGATATGTACTCGTTTAAGTTTAAAGATTCAAGGAGTAAATCTATATTAGTTCTAATATTTATGACTTCGTTTAAGTGAAGCATTGTTTCTCCGAGTGAATTTGACACGGTTTTTAGTAACTGAAGCATTTCATTTTTTTCTTCTTCAGAATCTGTAGTTTCAAGAAAAGAAACTATAGAAGCAATGTTACTCGTATGAGATCTTAGATTGTGCGATACTATGTAGGAGAAATTTAATAAACGTTTATTTTGTTCGCTCACAATTTCAAATGAGGTATTAAGTTCATTTTCATATTCCTTACTTCGGGTTATATCGATCATGATTCCCCTTAGCATTGCTGGTTTTCCGCTGTCATATATAATGTTTATGATGTCCCTGAGCCAGACAGTTTTTCCGTCTTTTGCAATCATGCGGTATTCAAAATCGTGATCTAAGTTTTCTTCCACTTTTATTTTACAATAAGTCAGTACCCATTCTTTATCTTCATGATAAATATGTTTACTCCAAAAATGGGGGTCACTTATCCATTCGTCTGGTGTATATCCTAAAATATTAATTACTTTTTTACTGATAAAACCAAAATTAAAAGTAGTTGCATCACATTCCCACACAATTCCATCTATGGTATTTATTAATGATTCTACTCTTTGTTTGGTTTCAAGGATAATTCGTTCAGATGCTAATCTATTAGTAATGTCTTCGGTTGAAACAATGACGCGTTCAAATGTTTTTCTATACCCTTGAACGAGATTCCATCTCAGATTAATGTCACGATATTCACCCTTGACAGTTTTTATTTGAGTATCAATGATAAATTGTTTTTTACCTTGTGTAATTGCTACTAGATTATTTACAAAATCGTTTCGAGATTTTAGGCTAAACAGTTCGTTTTTATTTTGAATTAGTTCTTTGATATTTTTTACTTTATACAATTTCAAACATGCTTTGTTTGCGCTTAATACTTTAATTAAGGAATGGCATTCATCTGCATCTTGAGGGTTTTCTTCAAAATAATTTAAAACCGTTTCTGGTGTTTTATATATTAAATTTTTTTGTTCTAAGTATTTTTTTACCGCTGAAAAATCTTCTTCTCTTAATGGTAGTGGGCTGTCATCAAATAAACTTTTAAACCTTGTTTCACTTTTTTTAATTAACTTCTCTGTATTTTTTTTCAGGGTTATGTCTTCAACTATGGCAATTACATTTTGTTGATTTTTGTTTGTATCTAATAGTGGTGTTACGGTAAGATTTACCCAGATTATTTCTCCATTTTTTGTAAAATATCTCTTTTGCATGGTGTATTCACTAATACGCCCGTTTTTTAAATGATCAACATTTTTCATGTCTTTCTCTAAATCATCTGGATGCGTTACGGATTGAAATTTTTTAAGTTTCATTTCTTTTTGGGTATACCCCAGCATTTCGCAAAATTTGGTGTTGATTTCAAGAAAATTGCCTGTAATGGGATCAACACTCGCAATACCTAAAGCCGCTTGGTCAAAAATAGTTTTAAATTTAATTTCAGTATCTAATAGTTTATTAGCTTGAAGTTTAACTAGTGATTGTAGTTCGTTTGGTATTTTTAGTAATGTAGTTACTAGTAAGCCTAAGATAGCTGCAAAAATAAACCCTAATATACAAGGTATCAATATAGCAGAATATAGATGGGAATTGTTTTTTGAAATTAAATATAAATTCCAGTCACCATCGGCAATTTTTGCTGAAATATAGTATTTGTCTTTAAGACTCGTAGGGGTATTTAGATAAAAGGTTTCTGTTTTTTTATTGGAGTCAAATTTTGAAAATTGAAAGTAATACTTTGAATTATCTATATTTTTAATCCCAGAAATAACTAAGAAAGTATTGAGTTTTATAACTACTGCTGAAAATCCCCAGAACGTATTGTTTCTATAAATTGGGTAGCGACCTATAATACCTATGCCGCCTTGCTTTAATTGTAATGGTCCAGCAAAATAAATTTTTTTATCAGCTATAGATTTGAAAGCTTCTTTTTTTAAATATGGATTTGTTAATATATTAAGGTTTAAAGCGGGTCTATTTTCTGCAAATGGGTAAATATATTTTATCACACCATTAGGGACAATTTGAACTCCGTATATCGACTTGTTAGATTCAATCAAGCGTTTGCTTACATATTCAAAGTCTTTTGGAATTCCTTCGTCATTTAGTGTCAAAGCAAGTGTTAAAGTTGCGGTATAATAATTTTTAAGGGATTCTTCAATATTATGATGAACAACATTTAAAATATTATTCATTTCGCGTTGCTCAAGTTCTTTGACCAACTTATATTGTTGAAGACTAATTAAAATGGTAATGATACTTACAAATAAAAAAGATAAAACACCACTGGTTTTTGGCCTTACGATAAACCATCTTAAAAGCTTTATGTTTTTTCTCTTTAAAAGCATATATAATAATTAGGAATGTAAGTAATCATTAATAAGTTTATAAATATAACAAAAAATTATGAAATAGTTTTAAGTTAGTTAAAAAATATGTCTTTATAAACTTACCAAATATTTTAGAAATAGTGAAATCTTTATATTTAGAAATATTAATAATGAGAAAGAAATCTAGATGTTTCATATTTCAAAGAAAGATTCCTTGGTTAAACAAATAAATCCGACCTTTGTATTGTTATTTACACTAAGCAAATTATTATGGGCAGAAACAACGAGAAGAATATAAAAAAGCATAATGATAAGTTGCATAAAGCATAAGACAAAGCCAAACAGGCTGTTTTATTGCGAAAAGAAAAGCTTAAATTGATCACTAAGAAATTTAATGAGGATAAAACAACAGAACAATAAAGTGACATGGATAATACAAATAAATTTTTTGAATTAAAACAGGGAGTACAAGAAATAATAGATTGTATAGCTGCTAAGAAAATGCTTGACGCCAAAAATAAATTGGTAGTAGTTAGTGAAACCCTTGATGAGCTTCTTGATTTTTCTGATGAAGATGAGGATTTAGTAGAGATTAGTAAATATCAAGTTTTGCTGAATCAATTGCACCAAAAAATTAATAGTTCTCTTGAGCTTTAAATTTTAGGAGGTTAAATAATAATAATTTATGAGTACAGATAAATGTCATTGTGGAACTTTACAATCATTTGAAAAATGTTGTGGACCAATATTAAACAAGAGTGTAAAAGCTATTTCTGCCGAGGAGTTGATGCGATCTAGGTACAGCGCTTATGCCACTCATAATGCTGCTTATCTCGTAGCAACTACAGTGCCTCATGCAAGAGCATTGCATCCTTTTGATGATATTTTGCAGTGGGCAAAAAGCAATACGTGGCTTGGACTAGAAATAATTGAATCTACACCTACTATTGTGGAGTTTAAGGCCTATCATAAAGATGCTTATAATAAAATTCATATTCATCACGAACTTTCAACATTTGTAAATGATAATGGAGATTGGTTTTATGAAAATGGTGTTTTTTTAGATTAAAATGAAGTATCATTTTTAGACTAAACTCAAAAGTTTGTTCATAATTTTTAAACTAAAAGTTCATTTGTCAATAATTTTGGGGACTTTTCAGTCCATTGTCTAAATTTATTGTATAAATGGGTAAGTGAAAGTAAAATGTCAAGTTGTCAGCAATTTTTCCGCCATTTAGGAGCTAAACTGACATTTTTCATACTGACAGAATGTTGGCACAAAGATTGACTATTGCTTTTCGAGCCTTTAAATAAGTATAAAATAAAAATTAAATATAATAAAAATGGGTAAAATAATCGGAATTGATTTAGGTACTACCAACTCTTGTGTTTCTGTAATGGAAGGTAATGAAGCAGTTGTTATCCCTAATGCAGAAGGTAAAAGAACAACGCCATCTATCATCGCTTTTGTTGAAGGTGGAGAGATCAAAGTAGGAGATCCTGCTAAGAGACAAGCAGTAACTAATCCAACTAAGACTATTGCTTCTATCAAACGTTTTATGGGACAAGGTTTTGGTGAAGTTTCGGCTGAAGCAAAAAGAGTTCCTTACAGTGTAGTAAAAGGAGACAACAATACACCACGTGTGGATATTGATGGTCGTTTATACACTGCTCAAGAATTGTCAGCTATGACACTTCAAAAAATGAAAAAAACTGCTGAAGACTATTTAGGTCAAACAGTTACTGAGGCAGTTATTACTGTTCCTGCTTACTTTAATGATGCACAACGTCAAGCTACAAAAGAAGCTGGTGAAATTGCAGGTCTTAAAGTTATGCGTATCATTAATGAGCCTACTGCAGCTGCATTAGCTTACGGATTAGATAAAAAAGGTACTGATCAAAAAATTGCAGTTTATGATTTAGGTGGAGGTACATTTGATATTTCTGTTCTTGAATTAGGAGACGGAGTATTTGAAGTATTATCAACTAATGGTGATACTCACCTTGGTGGAGATGATTTTGACCAAACGATCATTGACTGGTTAGCTGATGAATTTTTATCAGAAGAAGGTGTTGATTTGCGTTTAGATCCAATGTCATTACAGCGTATTAAAGAAGCTGCTGAAAAAGCTAAAATTGAATTGTCTTCTTCTGCTGAGACTGAAATCAACTTGCCATACGTAACAGCTACTGCTTCTGGACCAAAACACTTAGTTAAAAAATTATCTAGAGCTAAATTTGAGCAATTATCTGATTCTTTAGTAAAACGTTCTATGGCTCCTGTAGCTAGAGCATTAAAAGATGCAGGTTTATCTGTTTCTGATATTGACGAAGTGATCCTTGTAGGAGGTTCTACTCGTATGCCAAGAATTGCTGACGAAGTAGAGAAATTCTTTGGTAAAAAAGCGTCTAAAGGAGTTAACCCTGATGAGGTTGTTGCAATTGGAGCAGCTATTCAAGGTGGAGTTCTTTCTGGAGATGTAAAAGATGTATTGTTACTTGACGTTACTCCTTTATCTTTAGGTATCGAAACTATGGGTGGTGTTATGACTACATTAATTGAAGCTAACACAACTATTCCAACTAAAAAATCACAAGTTTTCTCAACTGCTGCTGATTCTCAACCAACTGTTGAATTACACGTTCTTCAAGGAGCTAGAGCAATGGCTGCTGATAACAAAACTATCGGTCGTTTCAACTTAGACGGTATTCCACCAGCACCGAGAGGAGTTCCACAAATTGAAGTAACTTTTGACATTGATGCTAATGGTATCATCAAAGTATCTGCAACTGATAAAGGAACTGGTAAATCTCACGATATTCGTATCGAAGCTTCTTCTGGATTAACTTCTGAAGAAATCGAAAGAATGAAACAAGATGCTGAAGCTAACGCTGAATCTGATAAAGTTTTAAGAGCGAAAGCGGAGAAAATTAATGAAGCTGATTCTATGATTTTCCAAACAGAAACTCAATTGAAAGAATTAGGTTCTAAATTAGCTGATGATCATAAAGTAGCAGTAGAATATGCATTAACTGAATTGAGAATGGCTCACCAGTCTCAAGATGTTCCTGCAATTCAAACAGCTCTTGATAACATCAATGCAGCTTGGAAAACAGCTACTGAGGCTATGTATGCTCAAGGTGAACAACCACAAGGAGAGCAACCACAAGGTGAAGCTACTCAAGGAGACAACGTAGAAGACGTAGAATTTGAAGAAGTAAAATAATTTTTATACCATATTATAAATGGAAATCAATTTAGATATCATTTCAAATTGATTTAAAATTATCCTGATATTAAAACCGAGTAAGCAATTACTCGGTTTTTTTGTTTTATAGAGTGTTGGTTTTTTCTTCACTTGACATATTAGCGATGACTGCTGCATGCGGAAAAGTAATGGCAGCTAAGAATGAGAAAAAAAGTGCATTAAAAAACTGCTCGTCTTTACAAATAAAAAACAAAACGGCTATACCTATGATGGAAACGAACCAATAGATAAAAGCAGCTCTGCAGTAGGCTTTAAAGTGTGTTATACTGAATGAACCATTTAAAAAGATTACTTGGTCAATTATAGATGGAATACTATGCCATATTACAAAATATAAAGCAAATCCCCAGATTAAACTAGAAGCCTTAAAAAGTATTGCAAATAGAATTAAAAAGAAGATTTCTAGAGCAATTTTACCTCTTAAGGATTCAATTTTACAGAACAAGTAACAAATAAAAAGTCCAAATAGTAAAGCCGTGATTTGTAAAGCTATAGTGAATGCAACTAAAGGAACCGTTACGTGTGTAATTTTATGTACAATATCTTGAACCTGGTTGCTGTGAAAATAGAATAAAAGTAACAGTAAAACTAAACCGTATAAAAACTGAAACATAATACAAACCAAATTATTGAGTTTGGTTTTAACACTATGCCATTGCTGTTCGCCAAAATGGTATGCACTAACTAAAATAAATAGAAGTAAGGCAACTTGAGGTAAAGTATAGAATAATAAAACACCCACAAGTACAACTGTAACATAATATAGAAGTGTCTTATTTTGAGAATTCTTTTTTTGGGCAGGATTTATATGCTGAATTAAAAGAATATCATTGGCACCATGCAAAATTCCAAAAGTAAATATTAAGAAAAAACCCAGAATTATTTGAAATTGACTTGTAAGATACGAATCTATCCATAGTCCGAAAAAGCTTGCTACAATTACGATATTTGAATAATTTTTCATAAATTTTAATTATTGTCTAAAAATAGTTAAAAAAAAATTAAAAAAAATTATTTTATACGTTTAACTTTTATTATATTTGGTTAAACAAAATATTAAAAACTATTTTTATGACAAATTTTATGTTTATTTCAGGACTAGTTGGAAAAATGCTACCAACAGATTATGTAGGATTTACTTTTTTTGTAGGCTGTATGGCTATGATGGCCGCATCAGCTTTTTTCTTCTTATCACTGAGCCAGTTTGATAAAAAATGGCGTACATCAGTTTTAGTTTCAGGTTTAATTACTTTCATTGCAGCAGTGCATTATTTTTACATGAGAGATTATTGGGCTTCATTTGGTGAATCACCAACATTCTTTCGTTATGTTGACTGGGTATTAACAGTGCCATTAATGTGTTTAGAGTTTTACTTAATTTTAAAGGTAGCTGGAGCAAAACAATCTTTATTATGGAAAATGATTATCTACTCTGTAATTATGTTAGTTACGGGTTATTTTGGAGAAGTTGTTGCACCAGATAGCGCTGCTTTTTGGGGTGCAGTTTCAGGAGTAGCATATTTTGCTATTGTGTATGAAATTTGGTTTGGTGAAGCATCAAAACTTGCTGCGGCAGCTGGAGTTGAAGTACAAAAAGCACACAAAATTTTATGTTGGTTCGTACTTGTAGGTTGGTCTATTTATCCATTAGGATACATGATGGGTACTACAGGTTGGTACAACGGAATTATACCAGAAGGTAACATTGATGTAGCTTACAATATTGCTGATGCAATAAATAAAATTGGTTTTGGTTTGGTTATTTATAACCTAGCTGTGAAATCTTCAAAAGATTAATTCCATTTTTTTATATTTAATTGTAGTAAACCGAGCTAGAAATAGCTCGGTTTTTTGTGTTTAAAAGTTTTAATTGTTTAATTTATTAGGTAAAATTATTAAACAAATTATATTTTCGCGTGATGCTTTCATTTATGCTGTTTTAACAAAAAGAGCTCTTTTATACAATTGTGGTTTTAATAATTCATTTTTTAGTTTGTATTTCACTTTTCAATACATATCATATTGAAATCATTTTTAAAGAAAATTTTCAATTGTAATTGGGTTCTGAATGTGATATCCTATAGATAAGAATATCCTATCGATGGTAATTTTGTCTGTTTAAGAAAACTAAAATCATATTTTGATATCTTGATGACGGATTTTTTTTTGGGTTAATTTAAGTTCTCTCAATAGTTTTAATTAAGGATGCTGTAAAGCCCAAAAAAAAGCCCAAAAGTATTTTAGAGATACAATTGGGCTTATTTTATTTATGAGTTAAATTGATGCTTTGTGAGCATGTTTATGTCATATTAAATCTGAAAAGGGAAACAATATTTGTAATAGTTTCCCTTTGATATTTATTGTTTTGGATTTAAAGCATCGCTAATACGAGCAATTAAATCTTGAACATGGTATTTACTTATTTTGTCAGTCATTTTTAAAGATGACATTTTTAATTCGTTTTTAAGAGCATTTAATTGTCCTCTTGCAATAGATGGTAAATCTGTTTGTGCAAGGTTTACTCTTCTTGAATTAAATCCATAAGTAACTCCCACAGGTACAGATCTTACGGTTGTTGTCCCTGGTTTTAACAATTCAATCATTTTGTCAACATATATTTTTTGAATATTTCTTCTAAAAATATCTATTGAGCTACTTGTTTTTAATTCAGAGAAAATGCCCTTGTTTAAGTCAGTTAACAATTCATCTACACTATAGTTGTCTTTACTTGCTGTAGCGCTTTCCATAAGTCGTACCATGCGATCACCAGTCATTAAACTAGATAAGGTAGCATCTTGCATAGATTTAACAGCTTCAACGCCACTATCAGGATTTATTTTAGAAAGAACGTTTTGATCTAATAGCCATTTTGGAGTATTGAATAACTGGGTATTAAGGAATAAAACAGCATCTTTTTGAATGCTTTTAGGAACTACTTGAAATTGATTTCCTGACATGTCATACGTTTTAGGGTTGTCATAAATACCACCCACGTTTTTAGTAACGTGTCCCATGTATCTTCTAAACTGTCCAGTAAGAGCTCCGTAAAGTTCATCTAATTCAGCGTAGCTTTCACCATCTTCTTTAGACCATTCTATTAAATTTGGTAAAATTCTTTTTAAGTTTTTAATACCATATTCTGACGCTCTCATGGCATTATCTCCAATATCTTCTGTTTGATATCTTGGGTCATAAGGACTTGATTCAGTTCCAAACCATAAACGATTGTTTTTGTAGGCTTCTTTAGTCATATCGTTCAAAACTGTTTTTTCTTGTGCTTCAGTTTTGCTGTCTTCAAAATAAGAATAACCCCATTTTATTGCCCATTTATCATAATCACCAATTCTTGGGAACAAATGTTTTACACCATCTTCTGGTTGAGCAACATAATTAAAACGAGCATAATCCATGATTGATGATGTATGTCCATTTTTTTCTTGGTATGCTGCATCTCTCAATTTTTCTACAGGAGTTGCTGAGCTAGCTCCCATATTATGACGCAATCCTAAAGTATGACCTACTTCATGTGATGAAACAAATCGGATTAATTCTCCCATTAATTTATCATCAAATTTTTTAGCTCTAGCAGCTGGATCAACAGCAGCAGTTTGAATTAAATACCAGTTACGCAATAAACTCATGATATTATGGTACCAGCCTATGTGGCTTTCTAGAATTTCTCCACTTCTAGGATCGTGTACATTTGGTCCATAAGCATTTTGAATGTCGGCAGCAAAATAGCGAAGTACCGAAAAACGAGCGTCCTCTAAACTCATAGTAGGATCGTTTTCTGGCCAATATTCTCCACGAATTGCATTTTTCCATCCAGCAGCTTCAAAAGCTACTTGCCAGTCATCAATACCTTGTTTGATAAATTTTTTCCATTTTTCAGGAGTTGCAGGATCAATGTAGTATACTATAGGTTTTAATGGCTCAATTAATTCACCATTTTTTTGTTTTTGAGCATCTTCGGAAGATTTTGGCTCTAAACGCCATCTTACTGCAAATACTTTATTCTCTGCTTTTTGTGATTCTTCTTCAAAAACACTGTATTCATTTGCAAAATAACCTACACGAGCATCAAAAACTCTTTTACGCATAGGTTTTTTTGGTAACAAAATCATAGAAGTATTCATCTCTACGGTAACTACACCTGCATCTAGTGCTGATGGAAGGTTCACACCAATTTGTGGAGTAGGAGTAAGATTAATTCTAGGTGGTACTGTTGTAAATGTTTTTACAGTTCTAATTTCAGTATTAATTGGGAAACTACTTATTTTAGAAATATAAGATCTGTCTTTTTGAAAAGCTTGAATGTTTAACAACTGTTTTTTGATAGGATCAAGTGAAAAAGTTTGTACATCAGCATCAAAAGTAGTAGTCAAATCAAGAACATATCCTGTAATTTTTCCAGCTTCATCCTTTTTGTAGGCCAGGATGTCAAAGTTCCCAATTATAGGATCAGATGTTGAATTTTTTACGGCTTGTGCCATTGGTTTATCCTCATCTGGTGACATAATTACGTAGGTAATTGATCGTAAAAGAATGTTGTTGTTCATTCCTTTTTCAAAACGTACTACTTGTCTGTTAATTTCTTCACCACCAAAAATTCCTCCACCAGCAGGTGTTTTAGAATATCTTGTGATGGTCATAATTTCGCTACCAAGTAAGCTATCCGGAATTTCGAATAAGTACTTATTATCTGTTTTATGAACATCAATTAATCCTTTTTGGGTTACAGCAGTGGAGTCTATAACTTTTTTATAAGGTTTAGGTTCTTTTTTAGCCTCTGCTGGTTTAGCTACTGGTTGAGCAACTGCTGTCTTGTCATCTTTTTTCTTTTTCTTGCTTTGAGCAAATGACTCAGGAGCGGCAAAAAGTGCGACACACGCAATAATTAGGGTTAGTTTTTTTTTGAGCATGTAATTCTACATATTATGGTTAAAAATTAGTTTTATGTAAATAAATAGAGCGCATTCACATTTATTTATCTTTAATTACCAAATCTATTGATATATTTTGAAGAATTTACTTTTTTAAAATTTCAAATTTTAATAATTAACATAAATTAACACTCGTTTTATTTTTCTCTTTTGAACTTTTTCATGCTAGTTTTTTTTAATTCTCACTACTTTTGTTTTAAGTTCGACCAGTAGGAATTTTAGCGTTACAACTACTTGACGATCGGTAGTGTTATAGAAGACTTTTACACAGATACAATGAGGAAAATAAAATATAAAAAAGGCAGGAAATTATTGCCTTATAATCTTGAATATACTGGTATTCACAAGGACATGCAGTCAGAAATGCAATTGTTTGTTTATAATGATATTGATTTTATTGAATATATTGATTTTAAAGTAGACCAATTAGATCAGTTAGTTGATTTTTCTAAAACAAACTGGCTCAACATTCACGGACTTAATAATGTAGATTGGTTGCAAGCCATAGGGAAACATTTTAGTATTGATAATTTTATTTTAGCCGATGTTTTAAACACGGTACGAAGAACAAAATTTGAAGAATCACATGATTTTTTATTTTTCAATATTAAATCGCTTTTACCTCTTGAGAATTCAGAGAACATTAGTATTGAACAAATTAGTTTTTTGTTAAAAGATGGAATTCTAATTTCGTTTCAGGAAAAACGAAGTGATTTTTTTTCACATATTAGAGAAAGAATTAGAACCCATTCAGGTCTTGTACGGGTAAAAGGCCCTGATTACTTATTGTATATATTACTAGACGCCATAATTGAAAATTTTTACATTACGCTAGAAAGCGAGGAGGATAAAGTAGAAGAGCTTATAAATCTAACTAAAGAAAATCCCGATCCAATAATTTTAGAGCGAATAGAGAAACATCGTGACAATTTGAATGTATTGAAACGCGCTATTATTCCGCTTCGAGATTCCTTGTACGATATTAAAAGCATAAAAGATGATTCTATTTTTAATGTAGTTGAGACAGATACTTTTAGTTTTTTTGCTCGATTGCATCAAAAGTGCTTAGAACTTTTAGAGCAAATTGATTCGGATATGGACTCCTTGGAGAGTGCTTCTAATTTCTTTTTTTCGGCTCAAACGCATAAGATGAACGAAATCATGAAAACACTTACAATCGTGTCTGCTATATTCATTCCGCTTACATTTATTGTAGGTGTATATGGAATGAATTTTGAAAACCTGCCAGAATTGAAATTTAAATACGGCTATCAAACCGTAATGGGTTTCATGTTTTTAATAGTAATTGGAATGATTATTTATTTTAAAAAAAGACGTTGGTTTTAATACTGTTTAATAACTTTAGTTTTCCTTTTGATAATTAAAAAAAAATAAAAATGAACAAAGCCATATACATCGCAACCAGCGAACAAAATAGCGGAAAATCGATTGTTACCCTTGGACTTATGAGCATGCTTATAGGTAAAACAGCCAAAGTAGGTTATTTTAGGCCCATCATTGAGGATATCGAGGAAGGAGGTTTTGACAATCATATTGAAACTGTTTTAGGTCATTTTGGTCTTGATATCGCTTTTGAAGATGCCTTTGCTATTACTAAAAGTAAATTAATCAAGAAAAAAAATAAAGGAAAAATAGGGGAGGTCCTCGATTTAATTATCGAAAAATATAAAAAACTAGAAGAACGTTTTGATTTTATTTTAGTAGAAGGAACGGGTTTTAGTGGTGAAGGAACCGTTATTGAGCTCGATATGAATGTGCTGATTGCTAAAAATCTTGGAATTCCTACCATCATTGTAGGATCTGGAGTAGGGAAAACTCTGGAAGAATTATTAGACAGTTTGTACCTAGCCTATGATTCTTTCAAGGTGAAAGACGTAGAAGTTCTTGCCGTAATTGCCAATAAAGTACAACCTGAAAATATAACATTAGTTACGAATGGATTATTAAAAACCTTGCCTAATACTGTGATGGTGAGTAGTATTCCTATGATTCATCATTTAAATAATCCTACGGTGCAAGAAATTGTCAAAGAGCTGGGTGCAAAAGTACTTTTTGGAGAGGCTCACTTGAACAATCAAACAGGAAACTTTAGTGTAGGAGCTATGCAATTGAGGAATTATTTATTACATCTCAAAGAAAACAGTCTTGTTATTACTCCAGGAGACAGAGCTGATATAATCCTAGGGGCTTTACAAGCCAATGAATCGGTCAACTATCCTACCATCTCTGGTATTGTATTAACTGGAAACATTCTGCCAGAAATAAGTATTTTAAAGTTAATTGAAGGACTCTCAACCGTAGTGCCGATCATTGCCGTAGAAGAAGGAACGTATTATATTACGAATAAAATAGGCGGAATTAAATCTAAAATTTACGCCAACAACAAGCAAAAAATTGAAATTTCGATCGCTACTTTTGAGAAGTATATGGATGTTGATACGTTATCCGAGAAACTAATAACGTTTGAAGCCGACGGAATGACTCCTAAAATGTTTCAGTATAACTTGGTAAAAAGAGCCAGACAACATCGCAAACATATTGTATTGCCAGAGGGAAATGATGATCGAATCTTGGCTGCAGCGTCCCGCTTACTAGAAATGGATGTAGTTGATATTTCTATCATTGGAAACAAAAAACAAATAGAAAATAAAATTATTGAGTTGGGTCTAAATTTTGATTTTTCGAAAATTAAAATAATTAATCCCATTGAATCAGAACATTATGAGGATTATGTAAATACTTATTTTGAGTTGCGAAAAGCCAAAAATGTAACACTTGGTATGGCTAAAGATTTGATGGAAGATGTTTCGTATTTTGGTACCATGATGGTCTACAAAGGTCACGCTGACGGAATGGTTTCTGGAGCTGCACATACTACACAGCATACCATTTTGCCGGCCTTACAGTTTATTAAAACAAAACCCAATTCTTCTGTTGTTTCATCTATATTTTTTATGTGTTTAGAGGACCGTGTTTCGGTTTTTGGGGATTGTGCCATTAATCCTAATCCTACTGCAGAACAACTCGCTGAAATAGCCATTTCATCTGCTGATTCGAGTTTGGCTTTTGGAATTGATCCCAAAATTGCCATGCTTTCTTATTCTTCTGGATCTTCAGGTAAAGGGGATGAAGTAGATAAGGTTCGAGCCGCTACCGAAATTGTTCGCCAAAAACGTCCTGATTTAAAAATTGAAGGTCCCATTCAATATGATGCCGCTGTGGATATGACCGTTGGGAAAAGCAAATTGCCTAATTCTGAAGTGGCAGGTCAAGCCAGTGTGCTTATTTTTCCAGATTTAAATACAGGAAATAACACGTATAAAGCAGTTCAAAGAGAAACAGGTGCGCTAGCCATTGGTCCGATGTTACAAGGATTGAATAAACCGGTAAATGATTTAAGTAGGGGTTGTACCATTGATGATATCATAAATACAGTTGTAATTACAGCAATTCAAGCACAAGGATTGTAGTTTTAATTTAAAGATTGAAGTATTAAAAGATTAAAAAATTAATCAGATAATATTTCAATTTTTTAATCTTTTAATAAAATTTAAATGAAAACACTTATTATAAACTCAGGAAGTTCTTCTATAAAATACCAAATGATTAACATGCCAGCAAACGAGGTTATTTGCTCAGGGATGATTGATAGAATAGGCTTAGAAACTTCCAATTTATCATACGTAACGAATACTACTAAATTAGAAGAAACACTCTCAATTCCCAATCATAAAATCGGCTTAGAGAAAATTGCTCAGCTTTTAATGAATCCTACTATTGGTGTTATTCAAAGTACTGATGAGGTTAAAGCGGTAGGCCATCGGGTGGTGCATGGTGGGAATGATTTTTCGAATACGGTACTTATTAATGATGCTGTCAAAGATAAAATAAGACAATTATTTGAGTTGGCTCCCTTGCATAATCCTGCTAATCTTGAAGGAATAATTGTTGCCGAAGAAATTTTTACAGCAGCACAACAAGTAGCTGTTTTTGACACTGCTTTTCATCAAAGTATTCCCGTTGTGGCGCATCAATATGCAATACCAAAGTATCTTTTAACCGAGAATAAAATTAGGGTATACGGTTTTCACGGCACGAGTCACAAATATGTTTCAGAGAACGCCATTCAATATTTAAAACAAAATTCGGTTACCTCTAGTTCTAAAATTATAACCATTCATTTAGGTAATGGTTGCAGCATGACCGCTATTAAAGACGGAAAAAGTATGGATCACACGCTGGGTTTTGGTCCCATGAACGGATTGATTATGGGTACACGAAGTGGAGATGTGGATCAATCCGTGATTTTTTATTTGGTGAATACTTTAGGCTATTCACTAGATGCTGTAAATACCATGCTACAAAAACAAAGTGGTATGTTAGGTCTTACGGGTTACAGTGATTTAAGGGATATTGAAGCCAATGCTGAAAACGGAAATGTTGATTGCCAATTGGCTTTGGCCATGAATGCCTACCGTATCAAGAAATACATAGGTTCTTATGCAGCGGTTTTAAACGGATTAGATGCTATTGTGTTTACCGCTGGAATAGGTGAAAATTCATCATACATCCGCAAGTTAGTGTGCACCGATATGGAGTATTTCGGTATCGCTTTGGATGCATCCAAAAATGAAATTCGATCCAAAGAAATTCGAGAAATTAATACCGCTGATTCACCAACAAAAATTTTAGTGGTTCCTACAAATGAAGAAGTAGAAATTGCCAAACAAGTATTTGAATTGCTGACTAGTTAGATATTGAGTTTTTAAGTTACCAATCCTAAACAGTATACAAATTAATGACTCAAAATAATTGATGAAATATTTAATAGTTATTGCAGCTTTTTTTCTAATAAATAGTTGCGTGTTTGCCCAAAAATCTTACGAAGATAAAATAGGCTATTCGAAATTGAAATCAGATTTAGATTTTTTTTGTAACATACGTAAGAAAGCAAATTCGGGTTTATACAAATACAGAACAGTAAAGCAAATTGATAGTATAGAAAAAAAAGCTTACTCAAAGCTTTCTGATCAAACCACCTTAAGAGAGTTTTTTAATATTATAAGTGATTTAGCAGATTATGAAGGGAGCGTCCATAATGATGTTTCGTTTTCAGAAAAAATCGTAAAACAGATAGTAGCAGACTCTGTATATTTTCCAGTTCCTATAAAAGTATTAAACGGGAAAATAGTTGTAAATAGTACAGAAAGTAGTATACCACTAGGAGCGGAAATAGTTTCTGTAAACGGAATAAATGCTCTAGAAATATTGAAATTGAATTCTATTTATTATACAACAGATGGTTACAGTAATGTAGCTAAAACATTTGCTCAAGATGGTGGTTTTTCAGCTTATTTATTTTTTTCGTTAGGTAAAAAGTCAGAATATAAAGTGTTTTACCAGATGAATTCTATTGCTGGAATTAAAGAAGGTGTAATTAAACCAGTAACCCGTAAAGTATTTTCAGAGCATTATAAAAAGAGACATTCCATAATTTTAGATAGTATTTATACTAGTAAAACGCAACTTCCATACAGTTTTGAAATCATAAATCAAAACACTGTCAAACTGAATATACGCTCATTTGCAATAGGGGATAACTCAAAAGATCTTAAACATTTGCAATTTGTAAAATTTTTAGATAGTTGCTTTAATACTATGAAGAGTAATGTAAATATCAAAAATTTAATTGTTGATGTGAGAAATAATGGAGGTGGAAGTGATCCTAACGATGTAGTTGCATTTTCTTATTTAGCCAAAAATCCTTTTAAAGAAAACACAAAGGCATTTTCTAATTTCGTAAGAATTCCAAGTTGGAAAAATGTTGACTATCAAGCGTTCTTCTTGAAACGAATTATTGCAAAATGGATTTATCAAAAAGAATTAAGAGAAGAATTTTCTGTAGCAAAAGATAATGTTTTTTATCAAGGAAATAGTAATGATAATACTTTTAGAGATCCGAACAAAAACGCTTTTAATGGTCAGATATATTTATTGGTCAATCCAAAAGTAGCATCTGCAGCGAGTTTATTTGCCTCTTTAGTTGCAGGAAATACCAATGCGATTGTTATCGGACAAGAAACAAGTGGTGGTTATTACGGACACAATGGACACACGCCGATCACATATATTTTACCAAATAGTAAAATTAAATATGGGTTTTCAATTGTTAATTTAACCCAAGACGTTCAAGTGAAAGAAAAGCAACCTTTTGGCAGAGGTGTAATTCCTGATTATAATATCGAGCAAACGTATGTTGATTTTTTAAACAATACAGATACTCAAATGGAATTTTTGTTAAAATTGATTAATGCGGAAAACAAGTAAATTTGACAAGATGATTTAAAAAGATACCTTTTTTAATGAGGTGATATCAAAATCTCCAATGATTTAAAATACTTTAATTTTTTTTCCAAATATTTATCACTAAAATACATATGTTTTAAGACCAACAATAAACAGTAGAGCAACCAATTAATCCGTTATTTCAATGAAAAAAATCATATTCTTTTTTACACTATTGGTACTTGAGTTTGGCTATGCTCAAAGTATTCAATCCCCATCGGGAGAAATAGCCGTAAATTTTAAGCTAGCTCCTAATGGTCAACCCAGCTATTCTGTAAATTACAAAAATAAGCTGGCGATTTTAGAAAGTGCTTTAGGTATCAAATTAAAAGAGAAACCAGCTTTAGATGCTAATTTTGATATTCTGGATTCAAAAACTTCCAGCTTTAATGAATCTTGGAAAACGGTTTTAGGAGAGCAGTCGAGTATTAAAAATCAATATAATGAACTTACTCTTTCGCTCCTTAATAAGGAAACGAAGGTAAAAATGAATATCATTTTTAGAGTTTTTGATGAAGGTGTCGCTTTTAGATATGATTTCCCAAAACAAGCGGCGCTGAATTATTTCATCATTTCTGATGAGGTTACCCAATTTAATCTTACCGAAAACAATAAAGTTTTTTGGATTCCAGGTGATTTTGACAGCAATGAATACGAATACAACGAAACGAAATTTTCTGAAATTGATAATTCCAAAATCAATTTGAACAACGGTATTGGAGTAAAATCCATTCCAGGGAAATATATGGTTCAAACACCTTTGATGATGAAAGCACCATCAGGTTTTTATCTCAACATTTTTGAAGCGGCTGTGGTCAATTATCCAGTAATGCACTTGAATGCTGATGTGACCAATTATAAATTAAAAGCCGAATTAGTTCCAAATGCCATTGGTGACAAAGCCTACTTGCAAACGCCTTGTGTTTCGCCTTGGAGAACCATCATGATTAGTGATGATGCCAGAGATATTGTGGCTTCCAAAATGATTTTAAACCTGAATGAACCTTCAAAAATTGAGGACACTTCTTGGATAAAACCCATGAAATATGTTGGAATTTGGTGGGAAATGCACGTAGGGAAATCTACTTGGGATTATGCAGGTTCTCAAAATGCCACTAATTTTGCGGATGCGCCAAAAGCCTCAGGGAAACACGGAGCCACTACCGAAAATACGAAACGTTACATTGATTTTGCTGCTAAAAATGGTTTTGATGGCGTTCTTGTTGAGGGTTGGAATGTAGGTTGGGAAGATTGGAATGGCAACTGGAAAGAGGAAGTTTTTGACTTTACAACGCCATATCCAGATTTTGATATCGCAGCACTTTCGGCTTACGCAAAAGAAAAAAATGTCAAAATGATCATGCATCATGAAACATCGGGTTCTGTCAGTAATTATGAAAGACACTTGGATCGCGCTTTTGATTTGATGAAAAAATACGATTATCCAGTAGTAAAATCGGGTTATGTAGGTAAAATTATTCCGCGTGGTGAATTTCATGACGGGCAATCCATGGTAAACCATTTTAATTTCGTTGCAAAGCGCGCTGCCGATAACAAGATTATGGTAAACTCTCATGAATCGTCAAGACCAACTGGTTTTGGAAGAACGTATCCGAACTATATCGCTGCCGAAGCGGCTCGTGGAAATGAATTCAATGCTTGGAGCGCAGGAAACCCACCTGCACACGAAACTATTTTGCCATTTACCAGACTATTAGGAGGACCTATGGATTATACGCCAGGAATATTCGAAATCAAGATGAGTTATTACGATAAAAATAAAACGGAGCAGGTTCACACCACTTTAGCCAAACAACTTGCTTTGTACGTAACCATGTATTCTCCGTTACAAATGGCTGCTGATTTATTAGAAAATTACGAAAAATATCCGGATGCTTTTCAGTTTATCAAAGATGTTGAAACAGATTGGGATAATAGTATTTATTTAGAGGCGGAACCTGGAGATTACGTAACGGTAGCTAGAAAAACCAAAGGAAAGGAAACGTGGTTTTTAGGAGCCATCACGGATGAAAATGCAAGAACTTCAGAAGTGAAATTGGATTTTCTTACTCCAAGTAAAAAGTACAAAGCAACTGTATATGCCGATGCAGCGAATGCAGACTGGAAAAACAATCCAATTGCCTATCAAGTAAAAACAATGACGGTCACTAGTAAATCAAAACTAAAATTAATCTTGGCAGCGGGCGGAGGTACAGCTGTTAGTTTTGAGCCATTAGAAAAATAGTTGCAATAGATGCGATCAAATAATGGAATTAGTTACTAGTTAATTGCAATCATGCCATGTATTATAATGAAAGACTACTTTATTTTACGTTTTAGAATGTTTAACAGACAGTTAACCGAGTGGGGAATAGAACCAATAATAGGTTATCTGGTAGGTTTTTGTGTATTTGTATTTTCATCAAATAAATTATTTGAAAAAACGCAATATGCTGACTATATCTTTATGGTAATTTCTTTAGGTGTGATAGTAAGTTTATATGAAATACGTAAAGATGAATTTTTAAAGCTTCATTTCTCAAGAGTTGAATATTTCAAAATAAGAATCCTCGAAAACTTAATTATTTCTAGTGCATTCATAATTTTTTTATGTTATCAAGAAAAATATTTTAACGCTGTTATTCTTCTTATTACAGTTTGTTTTTTTTCGCTAATGAGTTTTAAAACCAAAGCTAATTTTGCGTTTCCAACTCCTTTTTACAAATATCCATTTGAGTTTGCTGTTGGTTTTAGAACAAATTATTACATCTTCATATTCGCATATTTTTTGACATTTATGGCTATTAGTGTGCATAATTTTAATTTAGGAATTTTTTCACTCATTGTGGTTATGTTATCCTGTTTAAACTATTACACAACTACTGAAGATAAATTTTATGTTTGGATTTTTTCTAAGTCTCCAAAAGATTTTATCAGATACAAGTTCAAGATCATTTTACTTTATGCAACAATTTTATGTTTGCCAATAATTATAGGTTTATCAGTGTTCTTCTATTCTGATATTGAAATAATTTTAGTTTTTCAATTTTTAGGATACCTGTTTATCTTAACAGCTATGTTAGCAAAGTACTCCATTTTCCCAGATAAATTAAATATCAGATATGGAATTGTATTTGGACTAACTTTATGGCTTCCACCATTGTTATTGTTTATTATTCCCTATTTATACATGCAGTCACTTAAAAAATTAAAAGAGATATTATAATGATTAGTATTGAAAATTTGTCAAAATCATACGGATCTAAAATAGTTTTAGAAAACATTAATTTAAATTTTTTGAAAGGCAAAGTGTATGGAATAGTCGGAGAAAATGGGGCAGGAAAAACAACCTTATTTAACTGTATTGCTGGATTAGAAAAGCATGAAGGAATAGTGAAATATGAATTTGGAGTGCTAAAAAATTACTTAGGATATTTACAAACAGAACCGTACTTTTTTCCAAAAATAACCGGAAATGAGTACATTAAGTTATTATGCAATGCTAGAAATATTTCGATTACTGATTTGGGTGAAAGAAATATTTTTGAATTACCACTACATGAATATGCTGTTAAATATTCAACAGGAATGAAAAAAAAACTGGCGTTAACTGCTTTATTATTGCAAGAAAACAAAGTAATTATTTTAGACGAACCCTTTAACGGGGTTGATATTCAAAGTAATATAATCATAATCGAAATAATTCAAAAACTCAAAGAAATGGGGAAATCAATTATTATATCGTCTCATATTTTCTCGACTTTAAGTGATACTTGCGATGAAATAATGCTTTTAAAAAATGGAAGTATTAGTAAAAGCGTTTTGAAAGAAGAATTTAGCATTTTAGAAAATGAGATGAAAGTATTTACAATTGGTAATAAAATGGAGCGATTGAATTTAAAATAATCATCTTCTGAGGTTTTGTTAAATGCGAATTATAAAATTGATGCATGAGAAATATCTATGAATTCGATATCCCACTGTTCCAATGAAAATTATTAAAAAAAATACATGAATAATTACTAAACAAATAATTGTAAAACAACTTAAAATTTAATTTTAAATTACTCTTATATTATTCGTTTGGAATTACGAAATTGCAACAAAAACCAAAACCTAAATTATAAATAAGAATTCTTAGAAAGTCTAAATTCACTATGAAAAAATCAATTGTTGTTGCGTCACTTTTTATGGCTACGTGTAGCCTCTTTGCACAATCAAAAGAAGAACAAACCTTAAAAGACATATACAAATCATCCCTAACTAATGCCAAATGTTACCCTTGGTTGGATCACTTGTCAAATGCTATTGGATCCCGATTATCAGGTTCAGCAGGAGCTGAGAAAGCAGTTTTATATACTAAAGCGCAATTAGAAACATTAGGATTAGATAAAGTGTACCTTCAAGAAGTAATGGTGCCAAAATGGGTAAGAGGTGAAAAAGAAATAGGCTATTTACAACTTGGGAAACAAAAAATAAGTTTTCCAATTTGTGCCTTGGGAGGTTCATTAGCAACTCCAAAAAAAGGACTGCAAGCCACCGTTATTGAGGTGAAAAGCTTAGAAGAGCTTGCAACACTTGGCGAAGCGAAAGTAAAAGGAAAAATTATTTTTTTTAATAGACCCATGAATCCTGAGTTTGTAGAGACTTTTAAAGCATACAGTGGTTGTGTAGACCAAAGATCATCTGGTGCTAGAGAGGCTGGAAAGCTGGGTGCTTTGGCAGTAATTGTGAGATCTATGAACTTACGTTTAGACGATTTACCGCATACCGGCGCTACTAATTACGGAGATATTGCCAAGGAACAACGAATCCCTGCTGCTGCAATAAGTACAAACGGAGCCGAACTTTTAAGTAAAAGTTTAAAAACCAATCCGAATGCTAGTTTTTATTTGAAACAATCCTGTGAAACTTTTGATGATGTGCTGTCCTATAATGTGGTAGGCGAGATGACAGGTACAGAACATCCAGAGCAAATTATGGTTGTAGGTGGGCATCTTGATTCTTGGGATCTTGGAGACGGTTCTCATGACGATGGTGCAGGTTGTGTGCAAAGTATGGAAGTATTGAATATCTTCAAAAATATTGGATATAAACCAAAACATACCTTGCGAGTAGTTTTATTTATGAACGAAGAAAACGGTGTTAAAGGCGGTAAGGAATATGAAATTCAATCTAGTAAAAACAAGGAAAATCATATTTTTGCTTTAGAAAGTGATTCGGGTGGATTTTCTCCAAGAGGTTTCTCAATTGATGCCGATGAGGTTAACTTTAATCAGATAAAAAGTTGGGGATCTTTATTTGAACCTTTTTTAATACATAAGTTCGTCAAAGGTCATTCTGGTGTTGACATAGGTCCATTGCAATCAAAACACATTGTAAAAGTAGGGTTACAGCCAGATTCACAACGTTATTTTGACCATCATCATGCGTCGAATGATACTTTTGATGCAGTTCATAAAAGAGAATTAGAACTAGGAGCTGCCGCTATGGCTTCACTGGTATATTTGATGGATCAAAACGGAATAGCTAAATAAATACAATCTTTGTGAAGGCGCCCATTTATTTTTTCAATATTTGAATGAAATTATAAATGTGGCGCCTTCATTAATTTTACTTTCTGCTGCAATTCTTTCCTCTAAATAAGTTATTGAATTGTAAACTAGAGAAAATCCTGTTTTATTACCATCTTGAAGATCTGCTGTTTTGTAAAACTACCAATTGGTCTTGAATATATTTTCTCTTCTTGAGCACCTAATCATTTTGAAAACTGCATGATTTATTCTTTTGAAATAGACATCAAAACCAGTCATACCTATGAGATCAGCTGAGACATCACAATGATAGTTGCTGCTTGTAGAGACTTCATTTATATTTTAGCCCCTTAATAGTTCGGAGTGATATTTTAAATTTCAAATAGTACATTTGATATATGAAATACAAGAAATGGAGTTTAGAAGAAAAGCTAGAAATCCTATCCTTTTCAGAAGAATTAGGAGTTGTTGAAACGTGCCGTAAATACAGCGTTAGCACTGGCACTTTGTATAGCTGGAAGAAGAAACACGAGAAGCAGGGAGAAGCTGGTTTAAAAGTAACTTATGACACTAGTAGTAAAGAGCTAAAGCAAGCTGAGGAAGAAAACAGAATTCTACGCAAATTATTAGCTAACAAGGAAATCGAATTAGAAATTGGGCGTGAACTTTTAAAAAAAAAGTTTGGGACATCCGATCCAAGAAAGATTTAGTAGATAGTATTTATAGTAAACATAAGATTAGTAAAACCAAAATTATTACTATAGTAGGAATGGTTCAAAGTAGTTATTACCGAAGACCAAGCTCAAATAAAAAAGGTATTAAACCTAGTGAATTTACTTTTAATAAATCTAAAGGATATGTAAGTCAAGACGCGGTTATTAAATCGATTAAAGGCATTTTAAGTAATGAGTTTATTGACTGCGGTTACCGTTTAATGACTTCGTATTTACAACGAGAGGGTTATTTAATTAATCATAAAAAGTTGTACCGAATTATGAGAGAAGAGGGTTTGTTGAAACTAGAAAACAGAATAAAAAGGAGTGGTTCTGGTCGTAAATTTGTAAAGTATAGAAAAGTAAACACCACTAAACCTTTTGAATGTTTAGAAATGGATATTAAGATGGTTTGGATCCCAAACGTAGGTAAAAATGCTTATTTACTATCCATAATAGACGTTCATACTCGCAGAATATTAAAAGATTTTTTCTCTTTTTCTATAAAACAAGACAAAGTAATCGCTTTTCTTTCAGATTTATTTTTGGAATACCAATACCCTGAAAGTGTTGTGATAAGAAGTGATAATGGAAGTCAGTTTATTGCCAAAAGTGTTCGAGAATACCTTGGACTCATAGG
>NZ_VHLM01000024.1 GCF_009764685.1 Flavobacterium sp. I-STPP5a
CGAAACCCACCACAAGATGAGATTTCTTTTAAGGGTCGTGGGAGATGACCACGTTGATAGGCTATAGATGTAAAGGCAGTAATGTCATAGTCGAGTAGTACTAATAACCCGTAAGCTTATGTACACCTTTTCTCCCGACTACGGTCGGGAGAAGAAACTTTCTAATACTTTTTATGTTCTTTATCTCAGTATGTTAAGATATTGTGTAATGTTAATTGACCAAAGTCAATTACCCATTGCAAAACGACCTTAAGGTGGTTATTGCGGCGGGGCTCACCTCTTCCCATCCCGAACAGAGTAGTTAAGCCCGCCTGCGCAGATGGTACTGCAGTTATGTGGGAGAGTATGTCGTCGCCTTTCTTTGAAAGCCCATTCTAATCGGATGGGCTTTTTTTATATCATTACTTTATACAAGTAAGGTACCTTAGCTCAGATGGTAGAGCAATGGACTGAAAATCCATGTGTCCCTGGTTCGATCCCTGGAGGTACCACAACCAGCTCGGATGGTGAAATTGGTAGACACGCTGGACTTAAAATCCAGTGAACAGCAATGTTCGTGCGGGTTCAAGTCCCGCTCTGAGTACATAGAGAAACCCTTCAACACTGTCGTGTTGGAGGGTTTTGTCGGTTATACAAGTCTTTATTTTAATTTTACTTGGTATTTTTAAGGATGCTTTCTTTTTTTTATTTGTAACTTAGCAAAGCTGTTTTAAATTCAAATGATATGAAAAATATATTTTATTTAGGTGTACTGTTTGTTGGTATTGGCTTTCAAAGTTGTCAAAATACAACTTCAGAAAAGAGATCGATTCAGAAAGCTTCAAATCAAGAAAAACCACTTTCTGTTGCTTGTTACGTATCTGTTTATGAAAAAGACAGCATTCAGTTGGAATTAAATACCTTTAAAGATGGTAAGGTCAATGGGGATATGGTCATGAAGTTTTATAATACGGCAGTCAAGAAAGGCAAACTTTCAGGAGTATTTAGTGGTGATACTTTACTAGTTAGTTATACTTTTATTGAAGGAACAAATGAAAAGATAACCTTTAAAAATCCTATGGCCTTTTTGAAGCGTAATGATTCTCTTGTTTTGGGAAATGGAAAAATGCAGACGACCATGGGTGCTACTTATTTTGTTAAAGGGGAACCGATTGATTTTGATCGTGTTAAATTTAAGTTTACTTCGGTTGATTGTGAGTAAGTATTTTTCAGATGTAAAATTCGCTATTTTGAGCTTAAAATCTTAATCTGGAATTTATAATATTGTACATACTATTTGAGTTCTTGTTGATTGGTTTGGCATAATACCGTTTACTGCTAAGTAACGGCCAAAAATTAATGTCGTATACGAGACATGCTTAAATATTTTCGTACCACGGATTTGAAAGATTAATACAGATTAAAAAACATTTTAATAATTGTTTCATATTTTTATACTGTGACAATTTATCTTTCCAATTAGTTATATATTTCAGTTGACCTATTATTTATTTAGCACAATAAACATAGTTTGTTCGACTATTTTTTTATTTGATCAGATTTGAGTTTTTTTTAAGATATCTACAAACCTCTAATTTTAAATTATATTTCACTAATAATGACGCCGAACGAACATACCAATACCACGTGGCTGTTTGAAATAACACCTAAGAATAAATTTTTTTCACTCAACTTAGCAGAGGTGTGGCAGTACCGCGATTTATTGTTCCTTTTTGTGAAACGCGATATCGTTACCGTTTACAAGCAAACGGTTTTGGGACCCCTTTGGTATTTCATTCAACCTTTATTTACTAGTCTAACTTTTACTATTGTTTTTAATAATTTAGCAGGAATAAGTACAGGATCTGTGCCTCCATTTTTGTTTAATTTAGCTAGTATTACGGTTTGGAATTATTTTACCGCTTGCTTAACGGGTACTTCTAATACTTTTGCTTCAAATGCTGGGATTTTTGGTAAGGTTTATTTTCCTAGGATCATCGCCCCTTTAACCGTGGTCTTATCCAATTTGATTAAATTTTTTATCCAGCTCTTTATATTTATTTGTTTTTTTATTTATTATTACAGTCAAGATGCTTCAATTTCTACCAATTCATGGACTCTTTGCTTTCCTTTTGTAGTTGTTCTTTTAGGAGTTTTAGGTTTGGGTTTTGGAATGATGATTTCGTCTCTTGTTACTAAGTATAGGGATTTAACGTATTTAATAGGTTTTGGTGTTCAGTTATTAATGTATATTTCGGCCGTTTTTTTTCCTTTGGATTTAATTGCTGTTAAAATACCTAATTATGCTTGGCTAGTACAATACAACCCCTTAGCATACTGCATCGAGGCAACACGATACATGCTGCTTAGTACAGGAAGTTTTCCTATTTGGGGAATGGTGTATACGTTATTTTTTTCTTTAGGAGTTTTTCTAGTGGGACTGTTATTGTTCAATCATACGGAAAAGAAATTTATTGATACAGTATAAAGAGAGAATTTAGTAGTGAGAAGTGATTTGTAAGTTGTGAAAAGTTCATAGTTAAAACTTTAAATTGAGATGTGAATAGTTGGGAATACTGAGTAAGAGATGAAACACGAAAGTAATTAAAGTGCTACTGATTACCCTAACTACTCTATATATATAAAGAGTTAAAGGTCTTGATAAAGAGTACGGATTTAGTGTTACAAGTGAACGGGACGGAATAGCCTAGTTATTTATGATGATGAGAAGTGTGGCTTACTAAGTCAAATGAGAAAAGCAGTAGTTAACTTACCATCAAAAACAACTACATTCGCTTTAATGAAAGGAGATAAAGAGCTGTAAAAGTTTCGGAGTTAGTAAAGGCAATATGTCATTGCAATTCGGTTAAGGTTTGTGATACAAACAGAAACTCTTAACTAGCAACTCATTTATTTTAAAAAGATTTTTATTGAATTTAAGCATTGTATGAAAAAAATGGGGAGTGAATTGTGAGTGGTTAAGTGCAATTTTATCAAGTGAGTAAAAAAAATACAGATACTATAAAGAAAAGTAAAATGAAGCGTAATTATGAATAGTAAGATCATTTAAACTATTCCTTATTCACTTCTCGCACATTATGAAAGACATTATATTAAAAGCAGAAAATATTTCAAAGCAATACCGTTTGGGTACTGTTGGAACCGGTTCCATAGTTCACGATTTGAATCGATGGTGGCACCAAATTCGGGGTAAGGAAGATCCTTATTTGAAAATTGGGGATACCAATGATCGATCTACCAAAGCGGAGAGTGATTATGTTTGGGCGCTACAAGATATTAATTTTGAAATTGAGCGCGGTGAAGTGATAGGTATTATTGGTAAAAATGGAGCTGGTAAGTCAACCTTACTTAAGATTTTGTCTCGTGTTACGGCACCTACAACAGGTAGCATTAAGTTTGGTGGTCGTGTGGCTTCTTTGCTTGAAGTGGGGACGGGTTTTAATGGCGAAATGACTGGTCGCGAAAATATTTTTTTGAATGGTGCTATTTTAGGGATGACCAAAAAAGAAATTACCTCAAAACTCGATGAAATAATCGAATTTTCAGGTTGTCAGCGGTACATTGATACGCCCGTAAAACGTTACAGTAGCGGGATGTACGTGCGTTTGGCCTTTGCAGTAGCAGCTTTTTTGGAGCCTGAAATCTTAATTGTAGACGAAGTTTTGGCCGTAGGTGATGCTGAATTCCAGAAAAAAGCCATTGGCAAAATGCAAGATATTTCTACTAGAGGGGGAAGAACCGTTTTATTTGTGAGCCATAATATGGATTCAATTATGAGATTGTGTAGTAAAGCGATACTGTTAAAAAACGGAAAAATCATTGATTATGATATTACTTCAAAAGTTATTGATAATTATTTGAAATCTGAATACGGGACAAGTTCTTATAAAAAATGGAATGATAAAAATTTATTCAGTAATATCGTAAGAATTATAGATGTCAAAGCTCATAATAAAAATTTAGAAGCTAAAGAAAATTTTAAAATTATAGAGTCTGTGGGTATTACTATGCAATATGAAGTAATTGAAGAAGGTAATAAAATACATGGAGCTTTTAATTTTTATGACAGAAATGGTATAAATATTTTCGATGCTCATGAGAATAATACAATTAACTATAGTGATAAAAAGAAATGTGGGGTATATGAAACGACAGCCTGGATTCCTAAGAATTTACTTTCTGAAGGTGTTATTTTAGTAGGTGTTGCCTTGGTTACTCATGACCCTTTTATAGTACATTTTCACGAGAAAGATGTTATTGCTTTTAATTTGATTGATGATGTAGATAATAGTCCAACGCGCGGGGATTATGTTGGGAGTTTACCTGGAATAATAAGGCCACTATTAAAGTGGGAATCAAAAAGTATAATTTAAAATAGCATGTTTAAAAAAAGAATACCTAAAGACGAAGAAATCAAAATTTCAATACAATCTATTTCTGACGGACATCATCACGTTACTTACAAAGGTGTTAAAGCTATTAGATGCCCATTTGATTATCTTATCTATCAAATGATTATATGTGAGGTGGAGCCGGACTTGGTAATTGAAATAGGTACTAATATCGGTGGAGGGGCACTTTACATTGCTGACTTGCTTGATAGTTTGGGAAAAGGGATTGTGCATACTATTGATATTATTTCTCAGGCAGATCCAAAAGTTAAGGAACATAAACGTATAAAGTTCTTTACAGAAGGCTGGGATAATTATGACCTAAATCTAGCGAAGGGATTTAACAAAGTTTTGATTATTGAAGATGCATCGCATATTTATAAAGATACTCTCGGAGTGTTAAACAAATTTCACGGTATTGTATCAGTAGGTTCCTACTTCATAATTGAAGATGGAATTATTAATGAATTAGGATTAGAAAAAGAATATGAAGGCGGCCCACTTAAAGCAATTCGCGAATTTTTGCCAAGTTATCCAGAATATATTGTTGATAGAAAATGGTGTGATATGTTTGGTAAAAATGCAACATTCAATGTAAACGGATATTTAAAAAAGATAAAATGAGAAGTATTATAAGCAGAGTTGTAAGTGGAATTAAAAAAAATTTATTAGTTAAAGGAGATACTTATGATTTTAATAAATCTAATCCATTGGGGAACAACGGAGAAAGAGTAGATATTCAATTACAACGAGTTTTTAATTTTGATAAATTGGATGTCTATCAAAAAAATCATTACAAGCGTTATGAATATGCGAAGGATATCATTAATTCTGGAGATGTATGCGGTGATTTTGCTTGTGGAACAGGATATGGGTCCGTAATGATTTCAGACAAAGCAAATAATGTTATTGGAGCAGATTTGGATAGTGAAGTAATTACAGCAATTAGAGAGCGGTATAAGAGAAAAACTAATATTAGTTTTTTAAATGAAAATTTATTGAATCTTAAATTTTATAATTTATTCAACACCATAATATCTTTTGAAACTATCGAACATTTTGCTGAAGAGGATATTAAATTGCTATTAAAAATATTCGCTAAATCGCTTAAAGAAAATGGACAACTGATCTTTTCAACACCCTATAGGCAGGAAAGAAGTGCAGGGGCAATAAAGCTTGGTTTTCATTTGACCTTTGATATTGATGAAAATAAAATTAATGGATGGTTACATGAAGCAGGATTGAAAACTGAAAGTTTCCAGTATCAAAACTATGATACTCATGACATACAAAAAAATTTAGAAAAAAAAGATTTTATTATTTGTATAGCACGAAAAATAACTAATGGCTAAAGTATCTATTTGCATTCCTGCATATAATCAGGTACAATATTTAAAACGAACCATTGAGTCCGTTTTAAAGCAAACCTATACTGATTATGAAATAATTATTACAGATGATTCACCCACAGATATTGTTTCTGAGTTAGTGCAAAAATATCAATCTGAAGGAAAAATACAGTATTACAAAAATGAAATTCCATTGGGAAGCCCTGAAAATTGGAATGAATCCATAAGAAAATCATTGGGCGAATATGTTAAAATAATGCACCATGATGATTATTTTACAGATGAAAATAGTTTGTTTGAATTTGTGAAAATGTTAGATGAAAACCCCAATTCTGATTTTGCATTTAGTGCAGCTATAGCTGTGAACATTAATAAAGATAAAACTTGGATACATTGTCCAACCGCTGAGCAAATTGAAAATTTATTTAAAGACCCTTATATTCTTTTTACTGGAAATTTTATAGGTCCACCGAGTTCGATAATACATAGAAGAAATATAAATTTAATCTATGATGAAAATTTAAAATGGGTAGTTGACTTTGATTTTTATATTCGACATCTAACTAACAATAATTTTTTTATTTTTACAAATAGACCATTAATAACTAGTATTAGTGGTGCTCTACATAATGTAACACTGTTATGTGAGAATGATAAAAATATTGAAATTCACGAGTATTTGTACTTGTTCAATAAGATATCAATAATAAAAAAAAAGTTATATTTAAAAAAAAGGTATATTAATTTTTCGAGTTACTTACTTAATGACTACGATTTGCTTCCAACCCTGATGCGGATGTGAGACTAATCGTTTGAATATATTATCAAAAATAGAATCTTTGTAAATTGACCTGTTCAGTCGATAAAAATATTCATCTAAATATTTTTGGAGATGTTCCTTTTTGACGTGTGATTGAATCGTTCTTATTGCAGTTTTTACCTGATGAATAATAGTGTGCATTTCTTTGAAGTTTTTCCCAGGAACGCTTTTTTCTTGGACGATGTTATAGCTCTTTGCTATTATTTTGTAAGCTGTCCATTGGTCTGTTTTAATATTCGCATCTTTACTTATATGCTCGTCAAATAATGGTTTTATTGACTTTGCAGAATAATCATCAATAACATTTGCATAACCTCTTTTTATCTTTCCTTCATCTGTCAGCTCAACAGCACAAGCAACTTTTGCCTTTTTGCTATCGTAACTTCTACCTTGTTTTCCTGTTTCTTTTCCGCCAACTACAAATTCATCAACTTGTACATTTCCTGTCATTGGATACTGTTTTGAGGACTTCATCGCAAGTCTTACTTTTTGCATAAACAACCAAGAAGTCTTTTGAGTTATTCCATAGCGTTTTGCCGCTTGAGTTGAGGATATTGATTTGGTTGTACAAGTCATTTCAAAGGCAATACAAAATGCTTTTTGAATTCCAAATTTAACTCTATGAAAAAGAGTTCCTGCCGTTGCACTCTCTTTATATCTACATTTGGTACACTCTCTTTTATTGTGTTTTTCAAAATAAACATACTTCGTATTCTCGCAACGTTTACATCTATAGCCGTCTTTCCACTTCTCATTGGCTATAAATTCACGGCAACTTTGGTCGTCTGGGAATGTCTTTATGAACTCTAAAATATTCTCCCCCTGAAATATACTTTCCATATCCTTGTATTTACTATAAATATAAGTGTTTTTTAAGTAAGTAACTCTA
>NZ_VHLM01000032.1 GCF_009764685.1 Flavobacterium sp. I-STPP5a
TCGAGTTACTTACTTAATGACTACGATTTGCTTCCAACCCTGATGCGGATGTGAGACTAATCGTTTGAATATATTATCAAAAATAGAATCTTTGTAAATTGACCTGTTCAGTCGATAAAAATATTCATCTAAATATTTTTGGAGATGTTCCTTTTTGACGTGTGATTGAATCGTTCTTATTGCAGTTTTTACCTGATGAATAATAGTGTGCATTTCTTTGAAGTTTTTCCCAGGAACGCTTTTTTCTTGGACGATGTTATAGCTCTTTGCTATTATTTTGTAAGCTGTCCATTGGTCTGTTTTAATATTCGCATCTTTACTTATATGCTCGTCAAATAATGGTTTTATTGACTTTGCAGAATAATCATCAATAACATTTGCATAACCTCTTTTTATCTTTCCTTCATCTGTCAGCTCAACAGCACAAGCAACTTTTGCCTTTTTGCTATCGTAACTTCTACCTTGTTTTCCTGTTTCTTTTCCGCCAACTACAAATTCATCAACTTGTACATTTCCTGTCATTGGATACTGTTTTGAGGACTTCATCGCAAGTCTTACTTTTTGCATAAACAACCAAGAAGTCTTTTGAGTTATTCCATAGCGTTTTGCCGCTTGAGTTGAGGATATTGATTTGGTTGTACAAGTCATTTCAAAGGCAATACAAAATGCTTTTTGAATTCCAAATTTAACTCTATGAAAAAGAGTTCCTGCCGTTGCACTCTCTTTATATCTACATTTGGTACACTCTCTTTTATTGTGTTTTTCAAAATAAACATACTTCGTATTCTCGCAACGTTTACATCTATAGCCGTCTTTCCACTTCTCATTGGCTATAAATTCACGGCAACTTTGGTCGTCTGGGAATGTCTTTATGAACTCTAAAATATTCTCCCCCTGAAATATACTTTCCATATCCTTGTATTTACTATAAATATAAGTGTTTTTTAAGTAAGTAACTCTATAAAATTATTAATTTGACTATTTTTGACCAAAAATAATCTGTAAGTTTGACTCCTCAAAAAATAGGCCATCATTTTACAAAAATAGCATTTAAACCTTTGAATACAAACTTATTTAATATCGTTTTAATATCTATTCTCTTATCAATAGGTTCAGGTACAGCATACGCCCAAGATATCAATAAAAAAAAGCCGAATATAAAAGCTCAAAATAAAATTGAATCCAAACCAAAAATATCATCTACAAATAAAACGGATGCTACTCTTGATGTAAAAAAAGCAGACACTATTAAGATTGACACTTTAAAAAACAAAAAAGTATTTTTGAACGGCAAAGTACGTTATAAAGCCAGTAAGTATGTCAAAATTGATCAAAAGAGAAAATTAATCACATTAAACGATCAAGCAGAATTATATTATGAAGATGTCGAACTTAAATCTGGCATAATAGTACTTGATTATGAAAAAAATGAAGTCTATGCTGGACGATTAAAAGACTCTGCAGGTGCTTACATTCAGTATCCAAATTTCAAGCAAGGTACAAATGTGGTAGAACCGGATTCTATTCGGTTTAATTTCAAAACAAAAAAAGCGTTAATTTGGAATTCAAGATCAGAT
The DNA here is from genome assembly GCF_009764685.1 of Flavobacterium sp. I-STPP5a. Taxonomy (GTDB): domain Bacteria; phylum Bacteroidota; class Bacteroidia; order Flavobacteriales; family Flavobacteriaceae; genus Flavobacterium. Next base: position 1,578 of record NZ_VHLM01000032.1, read on the forward strand.
CAAGGGGAGTTCAAAATAAAAGCTGCTGTAACTAAAAAAGAAAATGATTCGGTTTATTTTTTAAAAGGAGCCCGTTTCACCACTTCAAAAGATGTAGATAATCCTGAATATTATTTCCAAACTAATAAAGTAAAATTTATTCCTGGAAAAAAAGTAGTTACTGGATTAACTAATATGGTTATTGCAAATGTACCTACCCCTATAGCACTTCCATTTGCTTTTTTCCCTATGAGCAAGGAAACCAGCATTTCGGGTTTAATATTACCTAGTTATAATGACTCCAACAACCGTGGTTTTTCTTTGCAAAACTTAGGTTACTATTTTGCCTTGAGCGATAATTATGATTTAACCGTATTAGGAGATTATTATACCAATGGTAGCTATGGAATGCGTTTTGAGTCAAGCTATGCCAAAAGATACAATTATCGTGGTAACATTAATGTGCGTTTTGAAAATTTAATTAATAGCGAAAGAGGCTATCCTGACTATTCCAAACAAAACATTTACAACATCCAATGGTCCCACTCGAAGGATACAAAATCCAGTCCAAATTCTACTTTTTCAGCTTCTGTGAATTTAGGAAGCAGCAAGTATTTCCAGCAGTCCATTAATCAAGTAAATATCGGCTCAAACCTAAACAACACACTTAGCTCTTCCATATCATATTCTAAAACATTCACTTCAGTTCCACAAGTGAGAATGTCATTGACGGCTACCCATTCTCAAAACACACAAACCGAAGAAATCAACATGACCTTACCTACACTACAATTAAGTGTAGATAGAATGTATCCTTTTGTGGGTAAAGACGGCGTGAGAAAAGGTTTTTTTAAGAACATCAATTTACAATACAACCTAAACGGTAGAAACAATATCGTTACTAATGACTCTTTGTTTTTTAAACCTGAGATGTTTCGTGATGCCAAAGTAGGTTTTCAACACAGCATCCCGTTGAGTACCAATTTTAAAATATTCAAATATTTTAGCGCCACAACATCATTGAATTATGAAGAAATTTGGTATACCAAAACCATTAACAAAAGCTTTGACATAGAACAAAACCGAGTAATTGATAGAACAGTTAATGGTTTTGACGCTTTTAGAACCTATTCTTTTTCATCAAGTGTAGGAACAACAATATATGGAACTTTTAATTTTGGCGAAAACAAAAAAATAAAAGCAATACGTCATGTAATGAGACCCTCCATTTCTTATGGGTACACGCCAAGTTTTGAAAAATATTACGATACTTATGCTGCCGATGGCTCTGGAACAATGCGTCAATATACCCGATTTGAAAACGGAATTTATGGTGCACCAGGATTAACCAATTCGAACATTTTAGGTTTTGATTTAAGTAATACGCTGGAAGCAAAGGTAACAGATAGAGACAGCACTAAAGTAGAATCCAAAAAAATAATGCTTCTTAACAACCTCAACTTTTCTACATCATACAACATGAATGCCGATGGTAAAACTACGTTAGCATTTGCACCAGTGCGAGTAAGTGGGGGTACAAATTTACTAGATAACAAAATGAATGTCAATTTTGGAGCCACTCTTGACCCTTACGCTATTGATAATTCAGGTAACCGCATAAATGTGTTTAACATTAATAACGGTGGAAGTCTTTTTAGAATGACTAGCTCAAACATGACTTTAAATTACGCCATTTCAAGCAAAGGAAAAGATAAAAATGAGAAAGATAAAAATTCATTAAGCAAACGAAATGGTGGTCGAGAAGACGATTTATTTGGAACCAATGTTGATCTTGGCGATAGCCGTCGAAGTTTATTTGATAAGGATGAAGAAAGTGAAGAAGAAAATAAAGACTCTGAGTTTTTTCATTCCAAATTACCTTGGGACATGACATTTGCTTATTCCCTAACTTATGGAAACAATAATCGAGAAAATAAAATCATTGGAAACTCAATTATGATATCTGCCAATGCTGACATAACACCAAAATGGAAAGCTGGTGTATCAACAGGATATGACTTTGTTCAAAAAGGAGTTACGTTTACTCAATTGCGTTTTGAACGTGATTTGTTAAGCTGGCGAATGGATTTTAACTGGTCCCCTTTTGGAACAAATGCAAACTGGGGTTTCTTTATCGGGATAAAATCTGGCGTATTAAGTGATATCAAATGGGATAAGCGAAGTACCATAAACAGGTAACTTTTTAAAACTAATTCAAATTAAATGCTACATGAAAAAAATAATTTTTACTGAAAAAGCTCCTGCTCCAATAGGTCCTTATAGTCAAGCGGTACTAAAAGGAGATACACTTTACACTTCTGGTCAAATTGCATTAGATCCGTCAACTGGAGCACTAATAACATCCTCTATTGAGGCCGAAACGGAGCAAGTAATGCAAAACATGAAAGCTGTTCTTGAAGCAGCAAATATGACATTTGAAAATGTTGTTAAAACAACTATCTTCATCATGGACATGAATGATTTTGCTCCAATAAATACAGTCTATGGTTCCTATTTTGACGAAAAAACAGCTCCTGCTCGCGAAACGGTTCAAGTAGCTTGTTTGCCAAAAAATGTTAATGTAGAAATTTCAATGATTGCTATTTTGTAAAATAAATCTATAGTGTTTAAAACGACAAATTGGCCATAAAAAAAGTCCTTACTAATTCTTAAAAAAGCATCGCTTGATTAAAATTAGTAAGGACTTTTATAATTTAATTCTATTTATTTAAATTATGGTAAGCTATCAAACCATCAATAGGTCTTCTTAAAACATTCCCCAATTGTAGTTCATATTTATCAAAAGTTTCCTGTAATTCCTCTTTTAAGTAAAAAGCAATTGAACCTACAAAATGAACTTTTACTTCTTTACAGTTGTCAAATTGTTTGATATAATTTTTAACAAAGGACTTCATTCCCTTGAAGATTATTTTCCTGCAAAACTCTGTTTCTTTATGTTGAATTAAAAACTTAGCAAAGGTAGCCAGATAAGCGTTCGGATTAGGTTCTTTATACAACTTGCTTTTAATAGCATCTGGATCCAAGTCATACTCTTTTTCAAATTCAACAGCCAAATTTTTTGGCATTTTATTAAAGTAATACTTTCTAATTAATTCTTTCCCAAAAACATTTCCACTGCAATCATCCATAGCAATATAACCCAGAGATTGCACTTTTTGATGCAATTCCTTACCATCAAAGTAACTGCAATTTGAACCTGTTCCCAGTATAGAAACTATTGCTTTTTCCCCCTTAGGAGTTGTAGCATATACAGCTGCATATGTATCTTCTCTAACATCAATGATTGCATTACTGAAATAGTTTTGAAAAACTTGAGAAAGTGCTACTTTCATCCTTTCAGTACCACAACCAGCACCATAAAAGAATAAATGAGTAGCATTTTGCTTATTGTGTAAAATATCAAAACGATCGTTCAATCTTTCAATAATTTTATCCGTTTCCAGCACTTCGGGGTTTAACCCAAGTGTTTGTGTTGTAAATAAAATTTTACCATCGTCATCTATCGCAATCCAATCGGCTTTTGTAGATCCGCTATCAACTATTAGTTTCATTTTTTTTTTAGTTTATTGGTGTGTGTTGCCGGTTATTACAAAGTTATAACTATCTAATCTGTATCCCTAAGCAACAAAAAATAAAATCCCGTTACAGCATGATAACGGGATTTGTAAATATATAAAGAATTATTTTAACCCTGCTATGTGCACAGATAAATCAATTAATTTACTTGAATAACCATACTCATTGTCATACCAAGAAACTAATTTGAAAAAAGTAGAATTCAATCCAATTCCTGCAGTGGCATCTACGATTGAAGTTCTTTTATCAGAGATGAAATCTTGTGATACTACTGCATCTTCTGTATAGCCTAATATTCCTTTCATTGTTGTCTCAGAAGCATTTTTTAAAACTGCCATTATCTCTTCGTATGAAGTTTCTTTAGCCACTTTGACCGTTAAATCTACCGCAGATACATCAACGGTAGGAACACGAAAAGCCATACCAGTTAATTTTCCATTCAATTCAGGAATAACCTTACCTACTGCTTTTGCGGCCCCTGTAGAAGACGGAATAATATTAACGCTTGCAGCACGTCCGCCTCTCCAGTCTTTTCTTGATGGACCATCTGCTGTCATTTGAGTTGAAGTGGTCGCATGAACAGTAGTCATTAACGCCTCTACAATTCCAAAATTATCATGAATAACTTTAGCTAATGGAGCTAGGCAATTGGTAGTACAAGACGCATTAGAAACCACTAAATCAGTTGCTTTTGCAGTTTCATGATTTACTCCCATTACAAACATTGGTGCATCTGCAGATGGAGCAGAAATAATAACTTTTTTTGCACCACCTTTAATATGCTCACTAGCTGTTTCAATTGTTGTAAAGATACCTGTACATTCAGCAACTACATCAACATCTACTTCATTCCATTTTAAATCAGCTGGATTTCTTTCGGCAGTGATACGGATGTTTCTTCCATTTACATATAATTTTCCTTCTTTGACTTCAACAGTACCGTCAAAACGACCGTGAACTGAATCATATTTTAACAAATAAGCTAGGTGATCTACATCTAATAAATCGTTTATTGCTACTACCTCTACATTATCTCTATTAAAAGTTTCTCTAAAAACGATTCTTCCAATTCTACCAAATCCGTTGATTCCTAATTTTACTTTTGACATTTTAATTTAATTTTTTTTGTTTATTTTTCTTTTCTACCTAAAGTCTAATTTCCTCACAATAAACTTTAATTAACTATGTCGACATGATGTCTGATACTCTTAATAATTCTCTATCAATCATGGATTCTCCTTTAATAGCTTGTTCCAAAGGTGTCAATGTTACTTGATCATTTTGTAACCCAACCATATAGCTTGATTTACCTTCAAGTAACGATTCAACTGCTTTAACACCTAACCTACTTGCTAGAACTCTATCAAAACAAGAAGGAGATCCTCCACGCTGCATATGCCCCAAAACCGAAACCCTAACATCATATTCTGGTAAATTAGCCTCTACGTAATCCTTAAGCTCAAATACATTTTTACCAATTTTATCTCCTTCGGCAATGACTACTATACTTGATGATTTTCCAGAAGCCTTACTTTTTTGTAAAGATTCAAGCAATCTATCTAAGCCTAAATCTTCTTCAGGAATCAATATCTCTTCTGCTCCAGCGCCTATACCAGCATTCAAGGCAATATGTCCCGCATCTCTACCCATCACCTCAACAAAAAATAAGCGGTTGTGTGAACTTGCTGTATCTCGTATTTTATCAATAACGTCAACAACTGTATTAAGTGCAGTATCATAACCTAAAGTATGGCTGGTACCAAATATGTCGTTATCTATAGTTCCTGGAATTCCCATTACAGGAAAATTAAATTCTGAATTAAATAGTAATCCACCCGTAAAAGTTCCGTCACCTCCTATTACAACCAGAGCATCTATACCTGCTTTGGTCAAATTTTCATGTGCCTTTTTTCTACCTTCTGGAGTTTTAAATTCTAAAGAACGTGCAGATTTTAATATGGTTCCTCCTTTATTTACAATATTGTTTACACTACGAGGTCCCATATCTTTAAAGTCGCCTTCAATCATACCTTGGTACCCTCTATAAATCCCGATACATTCTATGTTATGGTAAGCGCAAGTTCTAACTACAGATCGAATTGCTGCATTCATTCCTGGAGAGTCTCCACCAGAGGTAAGAACACCTACTTTTTTTATTGTTTTTGGCATTTTTATAATATTAAAGTGTAAAACTAACAAACATTAACCACTTATGAGACAGTGTTTTTTAATAATTAAAAGGCTGACTTAAATTCAAACGTTTTCGTTGATAAGTTTTTTTTAAGCACGATTAAATTACGCTATTAATTACTAAAAGTTAAAATTTATTCACTTTTAGTAAAATATTAACGTTTTAATGCTAAATAAAATAAAGGATTTTGTTTTGGAAATTTCAAAGAAAATCCAAATAATTTAGACTTGCTAATAAATAACAAGCCGTTGTAGAAAAGAATAATTTACAAGCAATATTCTTGTTTAATACTCTTCTGGCAGAAGTCCTTCTTGATTTTTCTTAATAGGTTCTGGAGTTTTTTTCTTGGATTTAGAAAAATCAATATAATCTGGAGCCATTTCAGAATCTTGGTCCTCAGATAACGATGTTCGCACTTTTTCTATTTTAAGATTTTTAAAGATTTTATTTACCAACTCTTTAAAAGTGTCAAAATCTACTTCATAAGACACCCCTAAACCTTGAGTATAACCTATACCTTGTCCTACGTAATTGATGTCGTTTTCTTTATTAAAAAGCCTTAAATTAAGAGTACCATCTTCGTTAACACGATACAGCACTTCCACATCACCTACAATTGCAGACTCATTAATTCCGCCAACCGGAACCCCTAACTTGCCATTTATTGTAATACGTTCGTTTATTTTAGATGTAATAGTAGCAACAAATCTTCCATCAGTTTCTTTTCCTAATCGCCTATCAGCTCCAATAAAATTAAGCCCTACTTTAAATTTCTCATCATCTGAGCGAATAATTCCACCCAAAATACTCGAAGCTGTTTCAAACAAACTCCCTGAAAAATCAGATTGATTTACACCTTCTGGGCTTAAAAAACCACCCGATGACAATAAGTACAAAGCTTGTGTTTGCCTTACATCCTTATCATTTAATTTATACTGAATCTCCGATTTTAAAACATTACTCACCGTAGGGAATTCAATATCAAAATCAGGTTCTGGACTTGTTAAATCTCCTCGTACACCTATAACAACTTCTACTGGAACTTTAGAATTAAATGAAGCATTATCTAATAAAACTGCTGGATTTGCGGTTGTTCTGTAAATTGCTTCAAGATTCAGTTGTGCTTTCATAGGATTACCTTCCCATGTTATTGATCCTCCTTTTTTTACAGCAAACTTTTTATCAATAAATCCTCCATATTTAAAATTATAAGTTCCTGCATATGCCTGGAAATCTCCCCACATATTAAATTTACCAAGGGTATTTATTTTAAATAGCAAAGACCCAAAACCTTTACCTTTCATACCATGACCTGTATTTCGATCCAAAATAACTTCAACCTCAGCATCTGGAGTAATGTCAAAATCAAATTCAAGTTCTAAACCGTTGTAATTACGTATGTTTTCAACAATCCCGTTCTTAATGTTGTATTTTTCTTTTTCTGTAACAAAATGAATAAAAACATTATCACTTACGCTTTCGGCATTATTAATTGGAATTTTAATAGCTGTACCTTTTTCTGATTTGGCATCAACTTTTATAAATAAACTATTGGTAGGACCCTTAATTGTTGCGATACCATCAATAAAAGCCGTTCCGTAATAAGCTGCATCTTCACTATCTTTTGTATCTAATGCTACTAATCTTTTTGAATTTATGGCTAAATCTAATTTCCAATCCGAGAAATTATTGTGTCCGACATACCCGTTTAAATATCCTATGGTGCCATATTTAGTATCTGTTAAGATATTATTCCTAAATAAAAACTTCTCATTTGTCAAATCTATTATAGTATTGTCACTCAAACCATAGTCCACGTTTAGGTATGGAATTGTCAAACCTGCTTTGTCCAAAAATAATCTACCGTTAATGGTCGGATTTTGTAAGTTGCCCTCAATGGTCGCATTACCTCCTACAAAACCTCTTATTTTGGATAAAACATCACCCCCAAGGGAATTAAGCGTTCCAATATTAAACTTATCAAACTTTAATTTCAGGTCTAAGATTGTTTCTTTATTGATAATTTCAAAATTCCCATTGGCATTAAATGATTCTAAGTTATCGTTTTCTAAGTTTGAGTTTATCGTAAATTTTTTGAAAGTTTCGTCACCTTCAATATCAAATTTCAAAACACCCAAATCTGTTTTGTTTACATTTAATTTATCAATAACTATTTCGGCCGTTGGTTGGTAAATATTTCTATTTTGCTTAAAATCTATCTCTCCATTAATATTTCCTTGTACAACCAGTTTGTTGTTTGTGGGGGTAATTTGGTTTAAGTTAACATCTTTAAAACTTAATTTCAGATCCTTAAAATCACTTCCTTTTAGATTCCCATCCAACGCTATAGATTGATTTTCATGAGAAAGCACCAGCCTGTCTATGTCAAAATTCTCGAGAGATTTGTCAAAAACGATTTGATTATCCGGAGTTTCATTTTCATTTAAAAACCACAAATAATCTTTAAACTTCACTTCTGATTTACTGACTCCTACAACATTATTATTGTCCTTGTTGATAGTATGATACAAGTTGAGATTATAATAATCCTCGGCTTTTGGACCTCCTTTAAACTCGGATCTAAAAAACAAAGTATCTTTATGTGTCACATTAATAAGACTAAAATCTCTTATTTTATAATACTTGCTTTTTATACTATCAAGTTCTACATATGCATTATAAAGCGGATTTTTATTATCAACAGCTACTTTTATATTATCAAAAGTGATGTTTGAAGCGGTTATTTGCGGGGAATTGAAATCCAGTTTAAATTCATGATCATCTGAACTGATATTCCCCTTAACAATTGTATTCGCTCCTATGGCAATATCTGGATAAAAAATCTCAATTATTTTATTGTAGATAGAAAAACTAAAATTCAAGAACTGCCCTTTTTTAACTTTTAAGGGTTTAAAATTAGTGTATAAACTTCCTAAAGAATTCTTTACCAAATTTTGCAATTGATTGAATTCATACCTTCCTACAATCTCACCTTGAACAATATCCGGAGAATTTACCGTTATGGTTCTTACTCTATTTGTATCAAAGATTGAGTTTATAGTAAAATCATTAAAGAAATAAGTGTCCTTAGCGTTTTTATAAGATGTTTTATTGATAAAAACGGTTCCTTCAAAATTTTCTATTGAATTCCCAGATGCCTGCACCTCTACGTCTCCTTTAAAAATAGATACAGGATCATTCATCAACTTCAATTTTTTCAAATCGGCATTGAGAACATTAATTTGAAAATCATATTTACTATCTTTTTTACTTAAATCTAAAGCGCCATCAAAAGTCATTTTCAAATTAGGATCATCAATCTGGATATCTCCAATGTAATTAGGACTGGCTAGATTACCATGTAATGTAATGTTTGTATAATTATAACCTTTGAACTCAATTTGACTTACTTGACCATTCACTGCTGTGTTCAAATATTTTTGATTAAATCCTTGACCATCTACATCAATATCAAGAGAAACTTTTCCTAAATCTTTTTGATCAATCATGGTACCTAGATCAAAATCATCTAAGATTACAGTACCAATGTAAGAGGCTCTGTCAATTTCATCGATATTATTAATGTATAAATTTGAATTTACTTTTCCTAATGCTGTTATCATAGAAAAATCAGCTTCAACGGTTGTAGTAGTAACAGCCGCTGTGCCTTCAGTGGTAAAACGTCCTAATTTTTGTAAAGAAGAAGGCAGTTTATTACCTAAGATATTGGGTAAAATAACAATTAAATCATCATAAGTGGATGTTAATTTTTCAAATTTAGAAAACATCGAAAATTGTTGTCCTTTTTTAGCAAATAAATTTTTAAAACTAACAGCTCCTATTAACTGCGTTTTACGCTGATCTACCAGGTTTAACTTAGAAAACTGTAAGTTATTCAGTGTTCCCTTGATCTTTGATTTTAAAGTAAAGCGCTGGTTCCTACCTAATTCTTTGTAAAAATATCGAATATCATTTGATGCAATTGAGGCTGCATCTAACTGAATATCAAAAACTACTTTGTCATTAAAATTAGAAAAATCTTCAATTTTATATTTAAGAATAACTTCTCCTTTGAGCGAAGATTCCTTGGTTTGCAAATCAAGTTCTTTAAGTTTGATATTTTTTTTGGAATATGAAAATTTCGATTTCAAATTTTTAACATACAATCCTCTAAAATCTAGAAAGGACATCTTATTAATACTGGTAGAAACTTCTGGTCCAAAAATTAAAAAATCAGTAACCGATGCATTCAATTTAGTAAAATCTACATCTTTTGGGATCTCTCTGTTTTCATCAGTTAATATAAATCTTCCGTCATAAATTTGCAAGGCATTGGCTTTCATTAAAAATTTTTGAGTGGAAGGTTTTCCAGTCTCAAATGAATTAATAAATTTATCTATGTTAGTCTCTTTTTCTCCCTTATATGTTTTTAGGTTAAAAAGTAGCCCATATACGTCAAGATTATCAAAAATAAGATCTCCATTTAGCATTTTTTTACCTTCAAGAATAGTAGTAGCAATGCGCTCTGAATAAATCAAAGTATCCTTTCGGTGATCTCTAATTAAAACATTTTTAAACTTAACGCCTCCAAAAACTGAAATTGAAACACCTTCAACATTTATATTAGTACCATAATCTTTATTCACAGTATCTGTAAAATAACGTGCTATACGCGTTTGCACGGCTGGCATAGTTAGTACAATACCCGCAACAAGTAGCAGAACTAGAAGCCCAATCAAAACCCGAAAAACTATTTTAATTACTTTTTTGATACTTAATTATGTTAATTCATTTAAAATTCAATTTTGCTTTTACAAACACAACCTCCTTTGCTAAAAATTCTCTAATTTTGAAAATTACAAATGCTATCCGTACCACACGTACAAATTGTAACTCAAAATTTATACCCATTTATGCAAAATCCTGAGGTTTTTATACTTGCAATAGAAAGTTCCTGCGATGATACCGCCGCTGCAGTTTTAAAAAACGACAAAGTACTATCAAATGTTGTAGCAAACCAACTTATTCACAATCAATACGGAGGTGTTGTTCCTGAACTAGCCTCTAGAGCTCATCAACAAAACATTGTTCCAGTAATTGATGCTGCACTTAAAAAGGCAAATATACAAAAAGAACAGCTATCTGCAATTGCATTTACACAAGGTCCCGGACTTATGGGATCCTTACTGGTAGGAAGCTCTTTTGCAAAATCATTGGCTCTTGCTCTAAACGTTCCGCTTATAGCTATAAATCACATGCAAGCCCATGTTTTAGCTCATTTTATCGATGAAGAAGGCTTTGAAAAACCAAGCTTTCCCTTTTTAGCGTTGACTATTAGTGGAGGTCATACCCAAATCATAAAGGTTGAAGATTATTTTAACATGACCATAATTGGCGAAACCACAGATGATGCTGTAGGCGAGGCATTTGATAAAAGTGCAAAAATCCTTGGACTGCCCTATCCCGGCGGACCTTTAATAGACAAATATGCTCAAATAGGAAATCCAAAAGCATTTCCATTTACTAAACCTAAGGTAGCTGGACTAGATTTTAGTTTTTCGGGTTTAAAAACCGCAATCCTTTATTTTATTCAAAAGAAAACTGCCGAAAATCCAAATTTTGTAACTGAAAACTTAAACGATATTTGCGCCTCGATACAACATACCATTATTGAAATTTTAATGGATAAAATAAAACTTGCTGTAAAAGAAACAGGTATTAAACAAATTGCAATTGGCGGTGGTGTATCTGCTAACTCAGGAATAAGAGCAACTTTAAAAGAAACTGAAAAAAAATACGGATGGAAAACCTATATCCCAAAATTTGAATACACAACCGATAACGCTGCAATGATAGGAATTGTAGGATATCAAAAATATTTAACACAAACATTTGAAAACTCTAATGTAGTTTCAAAAGCTAGAATACAATTTTAAATCACTATGCAATTATTTTACAACCCCGCAATAAATGAAAATACTCAAAATTTTTCATTTGACAAAGAAGAAAGCAAACACATAATAAAAGTTTTACGCAAGAAAGATGCCGACATTCTTCATGTTACCAATGGAAATGGATTGTTATTCACAACCCAAATAACATTAGCGTCAGACAATAAATGTACTGTTGACATTATTTCGTTCATAGAAATAGCAGCTTCAACTTTCAAACTGCATCTTGCAGTAGCTCCAACCAAAATGAATGATCGTTACGAATGGTTCCTTGAAAAAGCAACCGAAATTGGAGTTCATGAAATCACACCCGTGTTTTGTGATCGATCAGAACGAAAAAACATTAATAAAGAACGTTTTGAAAAAATAGTGTTAACCGCTATGAAACAATCAAACGCCGTTTTTTTACCAAAAATAAACGATGCTATATCTTTCAAAGATTTTATAAAACTTAATCCTTCAGGTGTAAAAATCATAGCACATTGCGAGGAAACCGAAAAAAAATCATTGAAAAGTATTCTACAAAAAAACGTAGACTATACCATTTTGATAGGTCCAGAAGGAGATTTTTCAGAAAAAGAAATACAACTAGCAATCGAAAACGAATACGCTCCTGTGATGCTAGGCGAAACACGATTGAGAACTGAGACTGCTGCCATTGTTGCCTGTCACAGTGTTATTTTCACAAACGAAAACTAAAATCAATTCTATGAAACATTTTTTTTATTTCATAATCCTTTTTAGCTCCAGCTTATTTGCGCAGGAAATTGCATTAGTAAAATACAGTGGCGGTGGAGATTGGTATGCAAATCCAACTTCATTGCCTAATTTAATTAAATTTTGCAACAGCAATATCAATACCCGCATTAAACAAAAACCAGCTACTGTTGAAACGTCAAGCACTGATTTACTGTCGTATCCATATATTCATCTAACTGGGCATGGCAATGTAGTTTTTAATGATACTGAAGTCAGTAATCTTAAAGATTATTTATTAGCAGGTGGTTTTTTGCATATTGATGACAATTATGGCATGGATCAATACATTAAAAAAGAAATAAAGAAAATTTTTCCAAATACAAACTTGGTAGAAATTCCTGCCACACATCCCATTTTTCAAAAACCATTTGCTTTCCCAAATGGATTACCCAAAATTCATGAGCATGACGGCAAAAGACCCCAAGCTTTTGGAATATTTATCGAAAATAAACTCGTTTTATTATACACCTATGAAAGTGACCTGGGTGACGGTTGGGAAGATCCTGAGGTAAACAACGATCCAAAGGAAGTACGCGAGAAAGCACTAAAAATGGGCGCTAATATCATTTATTATATTTTCAATAACTAAACAACCTAAAAGAACACATCTTTAAACCACTCGAACATCCCAACTAAAAAAAATTCAAAACCACCTCTTGAGTAGCGATCTGCATTGAACCACAAAACCCTTTCATTTGATTTACAGCACTATAACTTTTAAATTATTACTGTATAAAACTAATTCACCTCTCAAATCCACTACCTTTACAATATTAGACATTTCTTATTAAATTAGCACAATATCAATCAATATCTTGCATTAATTCTAAATTTATTTTGCCATCATTAACAAATAAGCATGTTTCATGATTTTACAATGTGGTCATATCAGAAAATTCGTGTGTTTAAAAATAACAGATTTTTAGCAGCCCTTATAAAACGAAGGCTTGAGATTTTTATCCCAAAAAAAAATCAAAAAAATTTTTTTTTCAAAAATATTGTTATAAAATTGTTAAATAATTAACCAAAACTATCAATATTTAACAAACCTGCTATGAAAAAAATTATGTTATCAGCTTTAGCATTTATGATGCTATTTTCTTGTCAAAATGACACTACAGAAACATCATCTCCAGAAACTACGGCATCTCTTAAAAGAGGTTGTGCATCACAAGAAGTTCTTGATGCACAAATGAAGGCCGATCCTACTCTTGCATTAAGAATGAACAAAATTGAAGAATTTACTAAAAAAGCCATGACAAACGGAAGATTAGTAAATGGTAAAATTGAAATTCCTGTTGTTGTAAACGTTTTATATAGAACTGCAGCAGAAAATATTTCATTGGCACAAATTCAATCTCAAATTGATGTATTAAACGCCGATTTTAATGCAACTAATTCAGATTTCAGTAGCACACCTGCCCTATTTTCTGGAGTTGCTGCTAATGTTGGCATTAGTTTCGTTTTAGAAACAGTAAACAGAAAATCTACTACAAAAACATCTTGGGGAACTAGAGATGCAATGAAAAAAACAAAACAAGGAGGTCTAGATCCTACTTCACCTACAACGAAACTTAATATGTGGGCTTGTACAATTGGTGGAGGAATATTAGGCTATGCACAATTTCCTGGTGGAGCTTCAGCAACTGATGGTGTAGTAATGGATACTAAATATTTTGGCTTATCTGGTTCAGGTGCTTATCCTTATAACTTAGGCAGAACTGCTACTCATGAGGTAGGTCACTGGATGAACTTACGTCATATTTGGGGTGATGCAACTTGTGGAAGCGACTTAGTTTCTGATACACCTACTCACAATGATGCAAATTATGGTGTTCCTGCATATCCTCATTACAGTACTTGTACAGGTACTCCAGTAGAAATGACAATGAACTACATGGATTACACAGATGATAGAGGAATGTATATGTTCTCTAACGGTCAAAAATCTAGAATGGCTGCAATTTTTGTTGCAGGTGGAGCAAGAGCAAGTTTCGGTATATAACATACTTTATAAATAATTTTAAAGAGACTACTAGCTTAGTCGTCTCTTTATTTTTTTAAAAGGTCAATTGTACCAAAATATCCCATTCTCAACCTACTAAAATTAAATTCGTTTGATATATAATTTGATTCAAACAAAATTTTCAAAAGTAATTAACCAAAACTATTAATATTTAACAAACAAATTATGAAAAAAATTATGTTACCCGTTCTAGCATTTATGATGCTTTTTTCTTGTCAAAATGATACCACAGAAACAAATGCTCCAGAAGCTTCTGCAGCACTTAAAAGGGGTTGTGCTTCACAAGAAGTTCTTGATGCTCAAATGAAAGCGGATCCATCACTTGCATTAAGAATGAACAAAATTGAGGAATTCACCAAAAATGCCATGGCTAATGGAAGATTAGTAAATGGTAAAGTTCAAATTCCTGTTGTAGTAAATGTTCTGTACAGAACTACCGCAGAAAATATATCTCTAGCACAAATACAATCTCAAATTGATATTCTAAACAAAGATTTCAACGCTTTGAATTCTGACTTTAATCAAGTTCCTACTTTATTTGCAGGAGTTAAAGCTAATGTTGGTATTTCTTTCGTTCTTGATGCTGTATATAGAAAATCTACTACAAAAACATCTTGGGGTACTGACAACGCTATGAAAATTGCTTCACAAGGTGGAATTGCTCCAACATCTCCAACTACAAAAATGAACCTATGGGCTTGTACTATTGGTGGTGGAATTTTAGGTTATGCTCAATTTCCTGGTGGATCTTCTTCTACTGATGGTGTTGTAATCGATTCTAAATATTTAGGAAATACGGGTACAGCTGTATACCCTTTCAACTTAGGAAGAACAGCGACACATGAAGTTGGACACTGGATGAACTTACGTCACATTTGGGGTGATGCAAATTGTGGAAGTGATTTAGTCTCTGATACACCTACACACAATGCAGCAAACTCTGGAGTTCCTGCATATCCGCACTACAGCACTTGTACTGGTACTCCAGTAGAAATGACAATGAACTACATGGATTATACTGACGATAGAGGAATGTACATGTTCTCTAACGGTCAAAAATCTAGAATGGCTGCAGTTTTTGTTTCAGGTGGAGCAAGAGCAAGTTTTGGAATATAATTCCAGTCGTTATTAATATAGAAAACTCGCTACTTGTTAGCGAGTTTTTTTATATTTACAAACTAAATGTAAATTATGATTACCTCAAAAATTATTTCAAACGGTATTTTAAGAGCCCTTTTTACTGTAATCTGCTGTGGTTTGATCCTCTTTTTTGTTTACCAAATTCAGTCCATACTAATATATATCATTATTTCCTTGATATTAACCCTGATTGGTAATCCTATTTTAAATTTTTTCAAACATAAACTAAAGTTCAATCATCTAGTTGCAACAATAGTAACTTTACTTTTATTTATCGGAATTTTATCTGGCTTAATTATGATGTTTATTCCTTTGATTCTTTCTCAAGGCGCAAACCTTTCATTATTAAATACTGTCCAAATTGAAAAAGATATTATTATTTTAATAGATCAAATTAGTGTTTTTTTAAACGATCATAATATCGACTCTGCTAAATTACTAAAGGAATCAAATATCACTTCTAAACTTAATTTCACTTTCATTCCTAATTTTCTTAATTCAATTTTAAATACCATCAGTAGTTTTGGAGTAGGATTAGGATCGGTATTATTCATCACTTTTTTCTTTTTAAAAGACCGTTTGATGTTCATCATTGGAGTAAAAAAAATAATTCCTATCAGCCATGAAGAACAAGTGTTAAATTCATTTGATAAAATAAATGGATTACTATCAAGATATTTTATAGGGCTACTATTACAGCTATTTATTGTCTTTTTATTGTACGTAATTGTTCTATTAATTTTTGGTGTTCCTAATGCCGTTGTTATTGCTTTCTTGTGTGCAGTGCTTAATATCATTCCGTATGTTGGCCCTTTAATTGCATCTGTTTTAGCAGCAATATTAACCATGTTAAGCAATTTAGGAAGTAATTTTCAAACTGAAATATTACCAGTAACAATATATGTACTCATAGGTTTTTGGATCGTACAAGTAATAGACAACAATGTATCACAACCGCTAATTTTTTCAAAAAGTGTAAGCTCACATCCCCTTGAAATTTTTCTAGTTATCCTTATTGCCGGATTCCTTTCTGGAATTTTAGGAATGGTCATCGCTGTGCCCATTTACACGATCATCAAAGTCATAGGAAAAGAGTTTTTTCCAGAAAATAAAATAATTATGCTTTTAACAAAAGATATTTAACGTTGAACTCAAAAATATTAGATTCTGATATCCAATTGTTTATAAACAATAATTTGGATAAAAATATAGCACAGCTTGCCTTGCAAAAAAATCCGTTTGATTCAGTAGATTGGATTCAAATTATTAACCAAATCGAGGCTAAGGCTAAAGCCAAGGATAAACTTCCTACTTGGTTCACTACCGCTTTAATGTATTACCCAAGTAAAATTTCTGTAGAACAAACATCTTCAGAAAAAACGGCAGCCTACAAAGCATCGCTAATCCATGGAACATCACTTATTGATCTCACAGGCGGTTTTGGTGTTGATGACTATTATTTCTCAAAAATCTTTAAAGATGTAGCTCATTGTGAAATTAATACCGAATTATCTCAAATAGCAAAACACAATTTCAATCAACTCAATTGTAATTCCATAACCTGCTACTCTGGAGATAGTAATGAAACGCTTAAAAACATAAACAAAAATTGGGACTGGATATACATTGACCCCTCCAGAAGAAATGATGCTAAAGGCAAAGTTTTTATGCTAAAGGATTGTTTGCCAAATGTTCCTGAAAACTTAGATTTTTACTTTCAAAAATCAAATTCAATTTTGATAAAAACAGCACCTTTATTGGATATTACCGCTGGACTTTCAGAACTTAAATGCGTTAAAAACATTCATATCATTGCTTTAGAAAATGAAGTAAAAGAACTTTTATGGGAATTACATAAAGAATACTCAGGAAACACCACCATAAAATCAGTCAACTTAACCAAAAATGAAATCGAAAACTTTGATTTTGTTTGGAACGATAATAGCCAAATTGCAACTTACAGTGAACCTCAAAAATACCTTTACGAAGCAAATAGTGCCATAATGAAATCTGGAGGGTTTGATGCTGTTAGTGCTTATTACAAAGTGAACAAACTGCATAAACATTCCCATTTATACACATCAAATGAACAAATTCCTTTTCCAGGGAGAACGTTTCAAATTCGAAAGTCATTTCCATACTCAAAAAACGAAATGAAAATACAACTCGAAAATAAAAAAGCCAACATAACAATTCGAAACTTTCCAGATACAGTAGAAAAAATCAGAAAAAAATGGAAAATTAAAGATGGTGGGGACACCTATTTTTTTTTTACAATTGATGAAAATAATGACAAAATTGTTTTACTTTGCGACAAAATATAATTGAAATGAAATACATAACACTACTCTTTTTTGTACTAATTTATACTGCTGTATTTAGCCAAAAACCTTGTGAATACAGTGAAAATATTACAGATTCCATAGGTTCCTATAAAATAACAAAAGAATACATGATTAGTGAGAAAAATTTTGGAACAAATAAAAGTTACATCTTTTTCTCCCTAGCTATGACTGATGGCTTACCTACTTTAAATGTCCAAACCATTCAAAAAAGCAAAGACTTTATTAGAGCAAATTGTTTCGATAAAAACTCAAAGATTTACCTGCAGTTAAACAACGGTAAAATTGTAACCTTAGTTCATGTTGATCAAGAGAATTGTGGCACCATTTTAAGAGATGACAATCAATTTGACAACAGAATTAACTCAGGCATTTTTATGTTTGCCAAAGAAAATTTTGAAGATCTTAAAACAGTCCCTATCACTTTAATGCGAATAAAATACCTAACAGATACTGAGGATCATGTTATTAAAAAAGAATTTCTTTCTGAACTCAATAACGAAACCTACAATCCTGAAAACTATTTTATCAATTATTTAAAATGTGTAGAATAGGTATTATTCACATTCCCATTTTATATTAGAAACGGGGTTTTTCAAGCCCGCTTTCAAATTGTAATGCCACCATTCTGAATCAAATGAATTAAAACCAGCACTAATCATTACTGATTTTAATAGTTTTCGGTTTTGCAATACATTTTTAGGTAAATCCTGATATAAATGACTTGCTTTCTCGCCAAAAAAATCAAAATCAGTACCCATATCCACTGCTTCTCCTTGAAGCGTTACAAGGGAAATATCTACGGCTCCACCCCTATTGTGAATAGAACCCGTTTTAGGGTTTGCCACATACTTAGGATTAGGAACTATTTCCCACATTTTTTTTTGGATATCCAAAGGTCTGTAGCAGTCATAAATTTTTATTTTACATCCTTTTTGAGCCAATTTGGTATTGGCTTTAATCAAAGCTTTAACCGTTTTTAATCGTAAAAAACACTCTGAGCAATCATACACTTTAGCTTTTAAAAAATTATCATCAGTAGCGTACTTCATATCATAGACAAAAGCATCACTATACGTTTTTAAATTCACAAAAGTCGTGTCATTTACTTTGTCATTTTTTTCAATAAGTGAATTAGGCAAAGAAGATTGTGCTAAAGCACTATTTAAAAACAGGAACATCGCAGAGAGGAAAAAAAATTTCATTTTTGATACAATTACAGTATTAATTAAGAGTGGTATTTTGTAAAATTATACAAAAAATTGGATTGCTGTATTAAAACAAATAAAGGATTCTAACTTTTGACAAAATGTCGAATAAGCCTTAGCAATTTAATTTCGTTAAGAACACAGCAGCTTGGTTTTTTCTTTTTAACGAAAGAGGAATCTCATTATTTACTCACTTCATGTGATGTATCACGTAAGTTGAAACACCAAAATTTACTTTTGAATTCACTTGTGTAAAAGTAATTTTGCGGTGCAAACTATTTTTACACCGCAAAAATTCGGTGATTAATTTAATTTTATAGTTTACCAATTACGCCATCATCCCCTTTACAAAAACCTCCACAAACTCCTTCATTTTTGCTATAATTCGGTCACCAATAGTTCGGGCTTGCAGGATGCTGGGTCTATTGTCTAAGCATTGAAAAACCTCGTCTTTTATGGGTTCTCGACCGCTGTATATGTAGGCATCGATTAAGGATTTGAATTGTGCTTTGTCCAAGTGCTCTTCGTCGCATAGTTTGCCTAATGCCAAGACTTTTTGATCTTTCCAGTATTTTTCAAATTCGTCTTCAATAGAATCACCGTCTTTGATGTTGGGCATGTTCTCATCTATGAATTTTTGGATTAAATCTCTTTTGCTTCGCAACTGAATGTCTCCACCCAATAAATCAATGATAGCTTTCTTTTGCGCTGCCGCTGCTGTTGGTGTTTTTTCGCCTTTTAGTTGCGCTAACAATTTTAGGATGTACGCGACGTTGATTTGGTCGGTATGGATTAATTCTAATTCAAAATCAATGTCATCCAGAATCGATGTCTTTTTCTTTTCATTATCCTGTTTCACCTTTTGGTAGATGTCTAGATACTTGGCTTTGTAGTCTTCGTATTCTTGTTCATCAATACCTAAATCCTCCCAGTCAAAATCAGTGTAGGATTGCAATACATTCATGGCTCGCATCAATTTTCTGAACGCTTGCACAAACTGCGCATCTTCTTCTTCGTTTTTTAAATCATTTACGCTTTGATACGTAGGCGCAATTTCTCTTAAAAGTTTCAAGGCTTCGTCAAACTTCTCAGCAATGGCATCGTAATCGGGCATGGTAACGACCTCAATAGCCTCTTTGTTCGAAAACAAAGTAATGGCATCGTCAGTCGCTTTTTTAAGATTTCTAAAAGCCAAAATGTTTCCTTGCGACTTCTGTTCTCCCAGAATCCTGTTGGTTCTGGAATACGCCTGAATCAAGCCGTGTTGCTTCAAGTTTTTATCTACATATAGCGTATTTACTTTTTTAGCATCAAAACCCGTCAGCATCATATTCACGACAATCACAATATCCAAACGGTCTTTCTCGTGGTCGAAGTTTTCTTTTTCTCGATCTTTTAATCTTTGGCTAATGTTTTTGAAATAATTCTCAAACTGTTGGCTATCCTTGGTCGAAAAACTGGTATTGTACATTTTGTTGTAATCTCCAATGTACTTTTCTAGCTTATCTCTGGTGTGTTTGGATTGATAACTGGCTTTTGGTTCTGCTGCCATATCAAAATCATCATCACCAGGCAAGAAATCTTGTGCTTCTGCTGAATCTTCATTGGTACCATACGTAAAAATAGTTGCAATGCGCAAATCGTGTGCTCCAGCTTCTTTCTTTTGTTGAAAAAGGTCGTAATACTTAATCACATTATCAATGCTACTTACTGCTAACAGTGCCGAATAGTCTTTATTGAACGTTTTTTGATCGTGATACGCAATGATGTAATCTACAATTTTGTTGATTCTCTTTTCGGAATCCAGCACTTCTTGCTTGTCAATATCTTCTACTTCTATGTCAATAAAAGCATTGCTCTTGTTCTTATATTTCCCCACATATTCAATCCCAAAACGCAAAACGTTTTGATCCCGAATCGCATCGGTAATGACGTATTTGTGTAAGCAGTTGCCAAACAAATCTTTGGTGGTACGTTTTCCTAAATCATTCTTTGAAGCATTTTCGGCAAAAATAGGTGTTCCTGTAAAACCTATTAGCTGACTTTTCTCAAAGAATTTAGTTATGCGGTCGTGTGTTTCTCCAAATTGCGAACGGTGACATTCATCAAATATAAAAACGATTTTCTTGTGTCGTAAAGCTTCTATTTTGCCAGAAAACCGTTCCGAAATGGCATTGTTTAATTTTTGAATGGTGGTCAAGACTAGCTTGGTATTATCAGTCAATTGTCTGACTAACGATTGGGTATTATCAGTAACATCAACACTGTCTTTTTTGAAAGCGTTGAACTCATTCATGGTTTGGTAATCCAAATCTTTCCTGTCTACAACAAAAACTACTTTATAGACTTCGGGCAATTCCATTAAAATTTGACTGGCCTTAAAGGAAGTTAAGGTTTTACCCGATCCTGTGGTGTGCCAAATGTAAGCGTTGTCATTCGAGTTTTTAACTTGGTGAATAATGGCTTCGGTAGCAAAAAATTGATACGGACGCAACACCATCATTACCTTATGTGTTTCGTTGATCACGATGTAATGTGCTATCATTTTACCCAATTGGTTTGGGTTTAAGAAAACAGCTGTAAACTCAGGTAACTCGGTGATGTTTTTATTATTGGCATCAGCCCAAAAGAAGGTTTGTTTGACCGATTGCAATTTATTGTTGGCCAAATATTTAGTATTAACGCCATTGCTAATGACAAACAATTGCACGTATTGAAACAAACCATGGTTGCTCCAAAACGAGTGCATTTGATAGCGATTGATTTGGTTGAAGGCTTCTTTGATTTCGATGCCCGAACGTTTCAATTCTATTTGTACCAATGGCAAGCCGTTGACCAAAAGTGTGACATCAAAACGGTTCTTATAGCTTCCTTCTAATGATATTTGATTGGTAACTTGATATAAATTCTTGCTGTTATCCTCCGCATTAAAAAACCGAACATAGAACGAAGTCCCATCTTCCTTAGTTAATTGAAAGCGATCCCGTAGTGTTTTGGCTTTTTCAAAAACATTGCCTTTGGACAAATGATTCAAAACAGCATCAAACTCTTTGACTGTAAAAGTGGTTTCGTTAAAAACTTCTAACTGACTTTTAAGGTTAGAAAATAAAGCGTCTCCTTCTTGAATTTTGACAGACGTATATTTCAAGCCAATCAATTGCTTGATTAAGTTGTTTTCTAGTGTAGCTTCGGATTGGTGGCTCATATTTTTAATTATGAAATTTATCTTTTTTCCATTTTGAAGGATTATCTTCTATATAATTTTGAATGGTATCGAATGCTCTTGAATCACGGATAACATGATCGTAAAATCGGGATTGCCAATTAAAATCGGCATGAATTTTACGCATTTCAAAACTACACCTGCCTTTATACCAACGAATGATTCGGGATATATTTTCATGAAACATCGGATTATTATTTCCGGAAAAACCGCCTTTTTTATCATCCTCTTCATGTTCAGACGCGATTAATCGCGTCTCAACGCGTTCATTTCTATTGACATTTTCCACATTTTCATTTTTAGACGCGATTAATCGCGTCTCAACGCGTTCATTTCTATTGGCATTTTCCACATTTTCATTTTTAGACGCGATTAATCGCGTCTCTACGTGTGCATTTCCATTGGCATTTTCAACATTTTCATTTTCAAACGCGATTAATCGCGTCTTTACTAATTTATTGATAATCAAAATTCCATGCATATGATTGGGCATAATTACAAAATTACCCAATTCTACAAAAGGAAATTTATTCGGAATTTCATCCCAAATATCATGGGCAATTTTTCCCAATTCATTCAATTGCATTTCGCATTTTTCATCAATCGTATCCTGTAGAGACGCGATTAATAGCGTCTCTACGTTCGCATTGGAAACATCCAATTTGGAAACAACATCCCCAAATAAACATTCCATTTTATCAATGCATATTGTGATGAAATACGCTCCATTTTCGCCATAATCCCAATTTTGCAATCGGGCGGATGGAATGCGATATTTATTTTGAAATTTTTTCATATTTCATTATTATTGAATATCATCATTTTTTATAAAATGATTCATTTTGCTATATGCTATCCGGTACGGTACAGACGCCATTTATCGCGTCTCTTTCATTACCCACAATTCGATTTTATCAATATAGACGCGATAAATCGCTTCTCTACCATCCCAAAAAATTTTTATAACGCACAAATAGACGCCATGCTACCCGGTACAGACGCGATTTATCGCGTCTCTTTCATTACCCATCATTCGATTTCGCAAATATAGACGCGATAAATCGCTTCTCTACCATCCCAAACAATTTTATAACGCACAAATAGACGCCATGCTACCCGGTACAGACGCGATTTATCGCGTCTCTTTAATTCCCCACAATTCGATTTCGCAAATATAGACGCGATAAATCGCTTCTCTACCATCGCCAACAATTTTATAACGCACAAATAGACGCCATGCTTTCTGGTACAGACGCGATTTATCGCGTCTCTTTCATTCCCCATCATTTGATTTCACAAATTTAGACGCGATAAATCGCTTCTCTACCATCCCAAACAATTTTATAACGCAAATATAGACGCCATGCTATCCGCACGTACAGACGCGATTTATCGCGTCTCTTTCATTCCCCACAATTCGATTTTATCAATATAGACGCGATAAATCGCGTCTCTACCATCGCTGACAATTTTATAACGCACAAATAGACGCGATGAATCGCGTCTCTACACAAACATTTGCTGCAACAATCCTTTTTTAAATTCTTGCGTTTTTACCAATTCCCCATTGACCTTTTCTATTTTACCATCGATGCCCGATAAAAAATTGGCGATTTTTTGCTGTTCTTTTATTGATGGAATACCACAGATTTCATTTGAATAATCTTTGAAATAAATGTGCGGAATCGTGCTCCCAGTTACATATTTTACAAAATCAATATTTGAAAGTAAACAATATAAAAAGTAGGTGTCAATATTTTGTTTTGGACTTATTATTTCCATCGTTCCCAAAACGGATGATTTTCCTTTGCAATACAATAGTCTTCCAACACCCGCACCATCTTTTACAATGCTTATATAATCGCTTTCCTCTTTATAAAAATCAACTTTTTTCAATATTCCTGATGCTCCGTAAATGATAAATTCCCCAAAATTATCTTCAATTTTATTTGCAGAAATATTAGATGATTTTTTAGTAGCAACATCCCCCAACTTTTTCTCTTCCCAATCCGGATACTCCTTTCCATTCTCATCTTTGAAGCGCAATTTTCCTGAAAATAATTGTTGCATTACCCCTTTTTTGTATTGCTCTAAGAGTGCTACTTTGCGGGACAATTGATGTATTTTTTCATCTACCGAGCTTAAAAAAGAAGCTATTTTTTGTTGTTCTGGGAGTGGTGGATATGAAATTTCAATTGAATTTATTTCATTTGGAGATAAATTTGGCGGGTCTGAACCTGCAATATTATTCTCAATGAATTTAATTAATTCATCTTTTTGAAGTAAAGAATAAATGAAATAATGTGAATTATTAGAAACTATTTTACCAACTCGTTGATTTAATAAAGCACCATCAAAGAAGCTATTTATTTGAGCTATCTTTAATTTCCCATTCAAAATCGGTCTTGTTAAAGCAACAACAAAATCTCCTTTCGATATAATAAATTTCTTGTGCTTTTCTTTTAATGAAGCAGGTAAATATGAAAGATTATTTTTTTTCATTTCTTGAATACCAACATCAGCAATTTTAACCCATAAAACTCCTTCATCAACAGAGGAAGTACTTGAAAAAGCATAACCATTAAAAATTGTAAAAGCTTCTCCTAAAGTATTTTTCTCCCACTCCCCATCAAACCCGGGAAAGCGCAATTTTGGTACGTTTAGGCTATTCATGACGGGTAATTTTTTGCGTTAGGGATAGGAACGGCATCCTTTTGTGGAGCGCAGCGGAACAAAAGATAGAGTGGATAGCCCGACCTGCCTTTTTCTGGCGGGGAACGCCCCAATAATCGTGTGTGTATAAAGTGTTATTCATGATTAAAATGGGGTTTCAATTCCTAGCTCCCTACAAAAACTGGCAATGGTAGCATCGGTGGTTTTGCTTTCATGGGCTAAGGCGCGTAATTCTTGGGTTATGGCTTGTAGGTCTATGGCATCTTCCTCCTCAAAGGTGTCTACGTAGCGCGGGATGTTTAAATTATAATCATTTTCGGCGATGGTAGAGACGCGATTAATCGCGTCTGTACGATTGCGGGAAATTGCGGCAATTTGGGAATATTTTTCTTCCTCGGTGCGATTTTTATAGGTATCGATTATTTTGTCGATGTCTTCTTTGCGCAGCACGTTTTGGGTTTTTACTTTCTCAAAATGTTGGCTGGCATCTATAAACAAGATGTTATCTGGATTGTCGCGTTTTTTCTTTAGGACCAAAATACAGGTTGGGATGCTGGTTCCGTAAAAAATATTGGCGGGTAATCCTATTACGGTATCGAGGTAGTTTTTCTCTTGGATCAAATACTGGCGAATGTGTCCTTCGGCTCCACCACGAAACAAAACGCCGTGTGGCAAAACTATAGCCATGGTTCCGTTATCGTCAAGCTGGTGCACCATGTGTTGTACAAAAGCAAAATCAGCTTTTGAGCTTGGGGCGAGTTTGCCATAGGCCGAGAAACGCTCATCGATCATGTGCAGCGGACTCGCAGACCAATTGGCCGAGAATGGCGGATTGGCTACGATGGCTTCAAAACGCAAATCGTAATGTTGTGGGCGTTCTAGGGTATCTTCGTTTTTAATATCAAAACGTTTGTAGTGTACATCGTGCATGATCATGTTCATGCGGCACAAGTTGTAAGTGGTAGGATTCATTTCCTGACCGTAAAAAGCGCTGACGTCTTTTACTTCTTTGGCTACGCGCAACAGCAAGGAACCTGATCCACAAGTTGGGTCGTAAACGCTTTTGAGTTTGTCCTTGCCTACGGTTACTAGTTGTGCCAAGATGCTACTGACTTGTTGTGGTGTGTAAAATTCACCCGCTTTTTTGCCTGCGCCACTAGCAAACTGACCAATTAAATATTCGTAGGCATCGCCTAGAACATCACTGTCGGTATTTTCTAAATCAAAATCAATTTCGTCCAGATGAATCAAGACTTTTACGATCAATTCGTTTTTATCCGCTTCGGATTTTCCTAGTTTGTGAGAGGTTAAATCTAAATCCGAAAAGAGGTTGCCAAAATCTTCTTCGCTTTCTGACCCCATGGTACTTTGCTCAATGTGCGTGAGTACTTTGGCTAGATCGCCCAGGATGAAATTGTTTTTTCCGCCAGCGTTACCTCTGCGTGCTAGTTCTGAGAATAAATCAGCAGGCTCCAAGAAAAAGCCTAATTTGTCAATAGCCAATTGTTTTATTTCTTGCATCAAAAGGGCTTCGTCAGGATGTCCTACTACTTCTTGAAAAGTCAAACCGTCGGGTTGTAAGATGGTATTGGCGTACAAATCCATTTTAGTACTCAGGTACTTATAGAAAATGAAACCTAATATGTAATCTCTAAAATCATCGGCATCCATTTTGCCACGAAGGGTATTTGCGATGTTCCAGAGTTGTTGTTCTAATTTTTGTTTTTGTTCGGCTGCCATGAAATGTATTGATTGTAAATGATAGGTAAGCAATTAATAGTGCTTGAGCTACTGTAATTGCTTGCGTTTAATGTGCTTTTGGTAAGCCAGATGCGGCTTAAAAACTTTGTTGCACTATAAAAATGCAAGAAATTTACTTGGCTAAGATATTAAAAAATAAGGAAAAAATGTACGGTAAATGGTAAAGAAGTCTGCGTAAAACTATTTTGATTATACGAATGAGACTGTGATGGTTGATGCTTTTAAGGATTGATGCGCAAAAAACGGGGAGCAAAATATACTAAAAACAAAAAAACCCACCAATATGGTGAGTTTTTAAGTGAAGGCAGAAGGATTCGAACCTTCGACCGTCCCAATTAAAAATCGGGATGTGGTAAAGCACTATTTAAAATCAGGAACATCACAGAGAGAAAAAACAATTTCATTTTGATTTCGTTTATTTTTTTTGTGTTGTATTTATAAATAAACCCTAAGAGATTATAAAGTTCTGTGGATAGATTATTGATAATTAAACTTAAATTTTTGGCTGATAAAAGTTAATAAATTATCATCAGTAATCAGTCAACAAATTCTAATTTTCCTGTTCGTAATGTATAAAACACCCCTACAATTTTAATTTCGCCATTGCTTTCCATCTTTTTCAAAATTTCACTTTTTGACCTAATTTGAGAAATTGTATTTCTTATATTATTCTTAGCAACAAATTTAACAAACACTTCATTATTAGAAGACTTTTCTCCTTTAAAATCATCGCTCATTTGTACAGCAGGTTTAATATTAGTGAGCATTGAAGTTATATTTCCTAATTGCACATTATCTATAGCACCCTTAATAGCTCCACAATGTTGATGCCCCATAACAACAATCAATTTAGCACCGGCAACTTTGCAGGCAAACTCCATACTTCCTAATAAATCAGTATTTACAAAATTTCCAGCTACTCTGCCTACAAATACATCTCCTATACCTTGATCAAAAACATCTTCTACTGGCACTCTACTATCTAAACAACTTAAAACCATTGCTTTTGGATATTGACCATCAGTTGCAGCTTTCCTAATTTCTTCCGAATGTTTACGTTGGGTAATATTCCCTGAATTAAAACGATCGTTTCCAGCAATAAACTCTTTTAAAACCTGCTCTGGATTAAGTGCATCGCGTTCTGTTTTTGTTAAAACATGATCTAGAACTGAATCCTTCTTTTTCAAATCCTGACTTGTTTGAGAACTTTCGTTTTTAGAACTTGAATTGCAACTTGCTATTGTTTGTAGTAAAATCACAAATGCTGCAGTTTTGATTACTTGTTGTATCATTTTTTGAGTTTTAAAATTTAACGATACAAAATTGAATTTTTTAATTCATAAATTTTTATTTATATTTTATATAATAAGCATAAATAAAATTAATGTTGTTGTTTTTTTTAAAAAAACTAATTGTATTTAGGAAATAAAAAAAAAGGTTTTTAAAAATTCTAACCTGATATTTTTTTCTTAATAAATTATACTCTTGACATAACCCTATGTAATTTGTACATTCTATTAATAATAAATGACTCTAAAAAAAATGAGTTTAAAAAAAGAGGATTACAAGCACAGTTAACGCATACTCTTAATTAAGAAAAGGGTAAAGAATATATAACAATACAATATTTGATTTCAAAAGAGCTTTTGATAGCCAATACTTATATTAGAAAATAGGAAATTATTGTTGAATATCATGAATTACTCTTTACACTCTTTAAATTAAGCAATAAGTCTAATTTCTATTTTCATGTTCGTGATTTGTTCGTGAAAATGTTGTAAAAAGTGGTGTCTTGTGGTGGTAAATGTAGGAAATAATAAAACACAAAAAACACCAATTTGGTGGGTTTTGTGAAGGCAGAAGGATTCGAACCTTCGACCGTCCCGATTAAAAATCGGGATGCTCTATTTCTTTTACTAATTTATTTTGGAACAAAGTCTTTTTTCCTTTTTAAAGCTTTTAAAACCATCCTTATTTAAATGTATTAAAAACAAAAAACTCATCGAATTGGCGGGTTTTGTGAAGGCAGAAGGATTCGAACCTTCGACCGTCCCTATTAAAAATCGGGATGCTCTATTTCTTTTACTAATTTATTTTGGAACAAAGTCTTTTTTCCTTTTTAAAGCTTTTAAAACCATCCTTATTTAAATGTATTAAAAACAAAAAACCCACCAAATAGGTGGGTCTTGTGAAGGCAGAAGGATTCGAACCTTCGACCGTCCCGATTAAAAATCGGGATGCTCTATTTCTTCAACTAGTCATTTTGAGATTAAGACTATTTAAATTTTATATTTTTTTAAAATCATCCTAAATGAATTGGATTAAAAACAAAAAACCCACCAAATTGGTGGGTTTTGTGAAGGCAGAAGGATTCGAACCTTCGACCGCCTGCTTAGAAGGCAGGTGCTCTATCCAGCTGAGCTATGCCTCCATTGCTCGTGTAAAAAAACTCTAGTCGGGGTGGCAGGATTCGAACCTGCGGCCTCCTGCTCCCAAAGCAGGCGCGATAACCGAGCTACGCTACACCCCGAAAAACAAAAAACTTAAAGCGGAGGGACAGGGACTCGAACCCTGGCACCGATTACTCGATGACAGTTTAGCAAACTGCTCCATTACCACTCTGGCACCCCTCCAAGCTCAAGAAACGTGTTCTGTTTTGCGGTTGCAAACTTACTACTTCTTTAGACTTCTCACAACTTTTTTTGATGTTTTTTTTATATTTTTTTCAAAAAAAATTAAAAACAGTTCACAGTCAAATACATAGAAGTGTAAAAATTTATCGGAATTATTAAATTCTATTCGAAATATAAATTTACTTAAAAAAGATTAAATTTGCTTCATAAACTAACATTATGAAAGACATGAACAAAAGAGTTGTTATCGTTTCTGCCGTAAGAACACCTATCGGAAGTTTTATGGGAGCATTATCTACAGTAACTGCACCAAAATTAGGAGCTGCTGCTATAAAAGGTGCTTTAGACAAAATAAATTTAGACCCAAACTTAATTGACGAAGTTTACATGGGTAACGTAGTTCAAGCAGGCGTAGGTCAAGCTCCTGCTAGACAAGCGGCTTTGTTTGCAGGATTACCTACAACAGTAGCTTGTACTACTATAAACAAAGTATGCGCCTCAGGAATGAAGGCAGTAATGATGGCTGCTCAAGCAATTCAGTGCGGAGACGCTGAGATTGTAGTAGCAGGTGGTATGGAGAACATGAGTTTGATTCCGCATTACATGAACCTGAGAAACGGAACAAAATTTGGTCCATCAACAATGCTTGACGGAATGCAAAAAGATGGCCTTACAGACGCTTATGACAACAGTGCAATGGGAGTTTGTGCTGATTTATGCGCGACAGAATATAATTTTTCTCGTGAAGATCAAGATGCGTATGCTATTCAATCTTACGAAAGAAGTGCTGCCGCCTGGAATACTGGAAAATTTGACAATGAAGTAGTACCTGTTGCTGTACCACAACGTAAAGGTGACCCGATCATGGTAACCAAAGACGAAGAATACACGAATGTAAAACTTGATAAAATCCCTTCGTTAAGTCCTGTTTTTACCAAAGACGGAACAGTTACAGCTGCCAACGCATCAACCATTAATGACGGTGCTGCTGCAGTAATCATGATGAGTGAAGAAAAAGCACTTACATTAGGCTTAAAACCATTAGCGTACATAAAAGGTTATGCCGATGCTGCTCAAGAGCCAAAGTGGTTTACTACTAGTCCTGCTAAGGCTTTACCAAAAGCACTAGACAAAGCCGGAATAGCACTTGATGCTGTTGAGTACTTTGAATTTAACGAAGCCTTCTCTGTAGTAGGATTAGCCAATTCTAAAATACTAGGACTAGACAATTCAAAAGTTAACGTAAACGGTGGCGCTGTATCACTTGGACACCCGCTAGGATGTTCTGGGGTGCGTATTATTGTTACTTTATTAAATGTACTGGAACAAAATAACGCAAAAATAGGCGCTGCTGCTATTTGCAATGGCGGTGGTGGCGCATCTGCAATTGTTGTAGAAAGAATGTAATACTTAATAAAAATGGAGCAAATTAAAGGTTTTGATTTGCTCCATTTAACCTTTTAAAAAATCATAAATGTTCGGAATTTGTAATCTTGCGGTCATTCCGCTTCGTCATGAGGCAAGTGATAAAAGCGAAATAGTTTCTCAAGTTTTATTTGGAGAACATTTTGAAATTTTAGAAAAACACAATCAATGGTATAAAATAAAATTGCAGTACGATAATTACGAGGGCTGGATTGATAGCAAACAAATGCAACTAATATCCGAAAGTAGCTATCAAAATCTTACTGATGATACTATAATTTTAAACGCTGATTTACTTGAATACATAACCGGAACAAACAACTTGATGCTTCCGATACCACTTGGCGCCTCATTATCTTTTTTAAATCATCATGACATCAACAAAGATAATTATGAATTTGAAGGCACTAAAACGAGCGGTAAAAAAAACAAAGACAACCTTATCAAAACTTCCTTCATGTACCTGAATGCTCCTTATTTATGGGGCGGAAAAACACCTTTTGGCATTGATTGTTCGGGGTTTACTCAAATGGTTTATAAACTTAACGGATATCATTTATTACGTGATGCATCACAACAAGCTACTCAAGGTCAGGCGTTAAGTTTTATTGAAGAGAGCGAGCCTGGGGACTTAGCATTTTTTGACAATGACGAAGGAGCTATTATTCATGTAGGTATTATCATGGATGATAATTATATTATTCATGCTAGTGGTAAAGTACGTATAGACAGAATTGACCACTTAGGCATATTTAATACCGAAACCAATAAACACACTCACAAATTAAGAGTTATCAAAAAAATTGTATAAAAAAACCTGTCTATTACTAGACAGGTTCTTTTACACAAGCACATAATACTACATTTTAGCTTTTAATGCTTTAGCTTCAGCAGTCATTTCAAGAGCATTATAAACTCCTAATAAAGTTTTAGAAACGTCAGTGTTTTTAGAATCTAACTCTACTCCTTTTTCTAAGAATGGAATTGCAGAACGAAAAATATCTTCTCTTTTCTTTTTTAATTCATCATAACGCTTTTGATCTTTTTCTGTAGTTCCTAGCTTATTCATCGCATCAATGATTTCTTTCTCATTATCTAATTTCATTGCTGCAAGATTAATATAAGCATTAAGATATTTAGGATTAATCTCAATTACTCTCTTATAATACTTTTCAGCATCTGCGAAATTTTTAGCATTTGCACTAAGAACCCCTAGGTTAAAAATTAAATCTGCATCGTTAGGATTTTTTTCTAAAACCTCAGCTATTAATTTTTTATACGTATCAAAATCCTTTGTTTCAAGATATAAGTTAGCCTCAGTCAATAAAAGTGATCCATCTTCAGGATTTGCAACTCTTGCCTCAGCAATTGCTTTTTTAGCCTCTTCAATTTTACCTTTCTCAACTAGAATCAAGGCCATATTTTTATAAATCTCACCTCTTTTTGATGCAATCACTTCTGTTCTTGGCTTTTCGTGAGTCCCCATTTTTACCATTTTATCTCTTTCTTGAAGAGAAGTAAAAAAATCTTCCTGAGTAGTTAATTTATTTACTGCATAATAACTAGTTCCTTTACCGGAATAATTTAAAGTCTTTAAGTTGCTATACAACTCTAATGCCTTATCGTAGTCTTTCGCATTTACATAAGTTGATGCAGCATAATACAAGTTAATCGTATCTTTTTTATCTAACTGATAAGCGTCATACAATTTTCTTGCGCTATCAGAGAATTTTTCAACCTTTGAATCAGCAATAGCATTATTAATCAATTTGTATTTTATATCCGTAATAGAAGTTGCTGCTTGTGTAGTAAATTTAATTTTACCTGATGCTTTTTCAACAGCAATTAAATCTTGGTAAGCAACCGCTGCTTGAGATAAATTTTTATCAGTATCTATACTTTTATTTGCTAAGTCTAATAATGTATTTCCTTTTACAAAATAAAACTGCGCTTTTTCACCATCTGGAGCACTAGTTATTAACGATTCGGCTTCAGCAAGCAAAGTAACAGCCTCTTGACTTTTTCCGCTTTTTAATGCCTTTTCGGCTGCTTTAATTTGATCTTTTTGAGCAAAAGTAGCTACTGATACCAATAAAGTTGATGCTAGTATTACATATTTACTATTCATAATATTCATTGTTTGTTTAATAATTAATCTTAATTGAGTTTCTATTTTTATTCTTCTGATTCGTCTTCATCAGCTTCCTCGTTAACATCGTCTTCGTCTTCAACTACTTCGTCATCGTCTTCATCATCCTCAACAACTCCTTCATCTTCAAGAATTTCAAGATCAGGTTTTACGCGCTCTATAGTAGCTGATTCAATTACATTACCATCTTCATCAACAATAACTTCATTGACATCATCTTTCATCACTTTGGTAACAGCCGCAATAGAATCTTTACCTTTAAGATTTATAAGTCGAACACCTTGTGTTGCTCGTCCCATTACTCTTAAATCTTCAATTGCCATTCTGATCGTTAAGCCAGATTTGTTGATAATCATTAAATCATCAGCATCTGTCACAGCGTTAATAGAAATCAGTTGGCCTGTTTTTTCAGTGATGTTTAAAGTTTTAACTCCTTTTCCACCACGATTTGTAATTCTATACACATCTTCTCCATCATCATCAACAAGTTTTGTACGTTTACCATAACCATTTTCAGTAACTACAAGAATTTGAGAATCGTTTATGTCATTTTTATCAACAGTAACCATGCCAATTACTTCATCCGTTTCATCTTTTAAAGTAATTCCACGCACTCCAGAAGCGGTTCTACCCATTGGCCTAGTTTTAGTTTCCTCAAAACGAACTAATTTACCCGATTTAACAGCTAATATAATTTGGCTTTCCCCATTTGTCAATTTAGCTTCAAGTAATTCATCACCTTCTTTAATAGTAATAGCAGCAACACCATTGACTCTAGGCTTAGAATACTTCTCTAAAGATGTTTTCTTTACCTGTCCTTGCTTAGTAACCATAACAAGATTATGACTATTGATATAGTCTTTGTCTTTTAAATCTTGAGTACAAATGAAGGCTTTAACTTTATCATCACTTTCAATGTTGACCAAGTTTTGAATTGCTCTACCTTTTGCCGTTTTACTTCCTTCTGGAATTTCATAAACACGCATCCAGAAACACTTTCCTTTTTGAGTAAAGAACATCATATACTGGTGATTAGTAGCCACAAACATGTGTTCTAAGAAATCTTGATCTCTTGTACCCGCACTTTTTTGACCTACTCCTCCTCTATTTTGCGTTTTATACTCTGTTAAGTTGGTGCGCTTAATATAACCAGCATGAGAAATGGTAATTACCACATTTTCGTCGGCAATTAAATCTTCAATACTTACATCACCACCTGAATATTGGATAGTAGAACGACGTTCGTCACCATACTTATCACGAATCTCTTCTAACTCTTCTTTGATTAATGCTGTCCTTAAATTAACATCTGCAAGTAAGGCTCTCAAGTGATCAATCAATTTCATGATTTCTTCATATTCTGCTCTTAACTTGTCTTGCTCAAGACCTGTTAATTGACGCAAACGCATTTCTACAATTGCTCTAGATTGAATATCTGATAAATTAAATCTTTCAATTAATTTAGTTCTAGCTTCTTCTGTATTTTTAGAGGCTTTAATTAAGGCAATTACCTCGTCAATATTATCCGAAGCAATGATCAAACCTTCTAAAATATGAGCTCTTTCTTCGGCTTTTCTTAAATCAAATTGCGTTCTACGAATAACTACATCATGACGGTGTTCTACAAAATAGTGAATCATGTCTTTTAGATTCAACATTTGCGGACGCCCTTTAACCAATGCAATATTATTTACACTGAAAGAAGATTGCAATTGTGTGTACTTATATAAAGTATTCAAAACTACATTTGGAGTAGCATCTCTCTTTAATATATACACAATTCGCATCCCATTTCTATCCGATTCGTCACGAATATTTGCAATTCCCTCTATTTTTTTATCATTTACTAAGTCAGCAGTACGCTTGATCATGTCTGCTTTGTTAACTTGATACGGAATTTCGGTAACAATAATAGATTCTCTTCCGTCTACTTCTTCAAAACCTACTTTGGCACGCATAACAATACGCCCTCTACCGGTTTTAAAAGCTTCACGAACCCCTTCATAACCATATATAATTCCACCAGTAGGAAAATCTGGTGCCTTAATATGATTCATCAACTCATCTATCTCAATTTCATTGTTATCAATATAAGCAAGTGTACCATTGATCACTTCGGTTAAGTTGTGTGGTGGCATATTAGTAGCCATACCTACAGCAATACCAGTTGCTCCATTTATCAACAAAGTTGGTACACGGGTTGGCATTACTTTTGGTTCATACAAAGTATCATCAAAGTTCAATTGAAAATCAACTGTTTCCTTTTCGATATCAGCCATTATTTCTTCCGAAATTTTACGCATTCTCGCCTCGGTATAACGCATTGCAGCTGGACTATCACCATCTACAGAACCAAAGTTACCTTGACCATCAATTAATAAGTAACGCATACTCCATTCTTGAGCCATACGTACCATAGCATCATATACAGATATATCACCGTGCGGGTGATACTTACCTAAAACTTCTCCAACAATTCTTGCGGATTTTTTATGGGCTTTATTTGAAAAAACTCCTAGATCATACATTCCATAAAGAACTCTTCGATGTACAGGCTTTAAACCATCTCTAACATCTGGAAGCGCTCTTGATACAATTACTGACATCGAATAATCGATGTAAGCTGATTTCATTTCATCTTCTATGTTAATAGGAATTAACTTTTCTCCTTCAGACATAAGTTGTTATATTAAATAATTATATTAAATTCAAAACGTGCCAATATACGGCTTTCTGATTTTTTTTCACTAGTTTTATAGGACTTATTTATATGATTTATTAACAATAATTAGAGTCGAATTAGTTAATAATTTAAGGGAAATTTAACTTTAAAATCATGATAAATTTTGTCACTTAGCTGACATAGGATTGGAATAGGAACGGTTTTTGTTTTTCAATACTTAATTCACTAAATTTACGATATCAAATATATATTATGGATGATAATTTTTCACCAAGAGTAAAAGACGTTATCACCTACAGTAAAGAAGAAGCTTTACGACTAGGTCACGATTTTATAGGCACAGAACACTTAATGCTAGGCATACTTAGAGACGGAAACGGAAAAGCAATCCAGATTTTAAACAGTCTTGATATAGACTTAGACCATTTGCGACGAAAAGTAGAAATACTAAGCCCAGCAATACCAGGAATAGATACAAATACTGAAAAGAAAAACTTGCATTTAACGCGACAAGCTGAACGTGCTCTAAAAACTACTTTTCTAGAAGCCAAGGTTTTTCAAAGTATATCTATTAGTACTGCACATCTTTTATTATGCATCCTAAGAAACGAAAACGATCCCACAACAAAGCTATTGAATAAACTTAAAATTGATTACGATATAGCTAAAGAACAGTATTTAAATATGACTCCAAGCGAAGACGATTTTACCGAAAATTTACCTAGAAATGAATCATACAATGACGATTCAGGACAAGATGACAGTTTTAAAGAAGGAACTTTCAGCAATCCAGCCAATAAGTCTAACAAGAAGTCAAAAACTCCTGTTTTAGATAATTTTGGTAGAGATTTAACAGAAATGGCCGAAGAAGGAAAACTAGATCCAGTAGTAGGACGCGAAAAAGAGATTGAACGTGTTTCTCAAATCTTGAGCCGTCGTAAAAAAAACAACCCCTTATTAATAGGAGAACCTGGAGTTGGGAAATCAGCAATTGCTGAAGGTTTAGCATTACGCATCATTCAGAAAAAAGTTTCTAGAACATTATTCAACAAGCGTGTAGTAACACTTGATCTTGCAAGTCTTGTTGCTGGAACAAAATACCGCGGACAATTTGAGGAACGCATGAAAGCGGTTATGAATGAACTAGAAAAAAATGATGACATCATTTTATTCATTGATGAAATTCATACCATTGTAGGCGCAGGTGGAGCTACAGGCTCTCTCGATGCATCAAATATGTTCAAGCCAGCACTAGCTAGAGGAGAAATTCAATGTATTGGTGCTACAACTCTTGACGAATACCGCCAGTACATAGAAAAAGACGGTGCTTTAGAAAGACGTTTTCAAAAAATAATTGTAGAACCAACATCGGTAACTGAAACAATTACTATTCTAAACAACATCAAGAATAAGTATGAAGACCACCACAATGTAACGTTCACTCAGGAAGCAATCGAAGCTTGTGTTAAACTTACAGATCGTTACATGTCTGACCGCTTTTTACCAGACAAAGCCATTGATGCTTTAGACGAAGCTGGATCGAGAGTACACATTACAAATATTGAAGTTCCTAAACAAATTTTAGATCTAGAAAGACAACTTGAAGAAGTTAGAGAACTAAAAAATGTTGTTGTAAAAAAACAAAAATACGAAGAGGCTGCAAAACTTAGAGATGATGAAAAACGCATCGAAAAAGATTTAGCAATAGCCCAAGAACAATGGGAAGAAGATGCTAAAAACAATCGCATAGAAGTTACAGAGGACAATGTAGCCGATGTTGTTTCTATGATGAGTGGCATTCCCGTAAACCGTATTGCCCAAACCGAAAGTAATAAACTGGCTAAATTACCAGAACTTATTGAAGGTAAAGTTATAGGTCAAAAAGAAGCTGTAATGAAAATTGCACGCTCTATTCAAAGAAATCGTGCTGGATTAAAAGATCCTAATAGACCTATTGGTTCTTTTATTTTCTTGGGACAAACTGGAGTTGGAAAAACACAATTAGCGAAAGTAATTGCCAAAGAACTTTTCGACTCAGAAGATGCTTTGATACGCATAGACATGAGCGAGTACATGGAGAAATTTGCTATTTCACGCTTAGTTGGCGCACCTCCGGGATACGTAGGATATGAAGAAGGTGGTCAGCTTACTGAAAAAGTGAGAAGAAAACCGTATTGTGTTGTACTGTTAGATGAAATTGAAAAAGCACATCCTGATGTTTTCAACATGTTACTACAAGTTCTTGATGACGGATTTTTAACAGACAGTCTTGGTCGAAAAATTGATTTCAAAAATACAATTATCATCATGACCTCAAATGTGGGTGCTAGACAATTGAAAGATTTTGGACAAGGAGTTGGATTTGGAACCGCTGCTAAAGTATCACAGGCAGATGATAATTCTAAAAGTATCATTGAAAATGCATTGAAAAAAACTTTTGCTCCAGAATTCCTTAATCGAATTGACGATGTAATTGTATTTAATGCACTAGAAAAACATGATATTGATTTGATTATTGAAATTGAATTGAAAAAATTATTTGCACGTGTTGCCGAATTAGGTTACCAATTAAATCTTTCTGATAAAGCAAAAGCTTTTATCGCTGATAAAGGTTTTGATAAACAATTTGGTGCTCGACCGCTAAAAAGAGCCATTCAAAAATATGTAGAGGACACACTTGCCGAAGAAATTATTACTTCAAAAATAAGCGTTGGTGACGAAATCTTCATGGACATTGAAGAGGGAGCTCAAGAATTAACGGTACAAGTTCACAAAGCTGGCGAAGCTTCAAACTCATAAATTATTTTAGATTCTTATGCATAAACCCGTTACGTTTTCATAACATAACGGGTTTATTGTTTACTACAAAAGATCCTTATTTTTAAAAACAAATATCTACATTTGGACTTTAAATTAAGGTTAAAAAAAACAGGTATGTCAGATAATAAAGTTATTTTAGGTAGTGAGGAATGGTGTTCATTTCCTGAACTAGGAATTCCTACAATAAAGGCACGCGTAGATTCAGGAGCAAAAACCTCCGCATTACACGCAATAAACATTGCTCCATTTATAAAAAATGATAGTAATTGGGTGAAATTCGACATTAATCCAATACAGAATAATCTGAAAACTGTCATTCATTGTGAAGCTCCCTTGATTGATAAACGTATTGTAAAAAGCTCTAGCGGTTTTAGAGAACAACGTTATGTGATTCAAACTAATTTACAGATAGGAACCTCACAATGGCCTATTGAGATGACCTTGACTAACAGAGACTCAATGGGTTTTAGAATGCTTCTTGGTCGCGAGGCAATGAGCGGAAGAGTACTCGTAGATCCTGAACAAAAATACCTACTAGGTCAACCTACAACAGACACTCTAAAAGAATTATATAAAAATTCAGAAAAAGCTGCATCAGGATTACGAATAGGTCTTTTAGCAAGCAACCCAGAACTATATAGCAACAAACGTATTATGGAAGCGGGTGAAATGCGAGGTCATGAAATGCATTTTTTAAATATCAAGGAATGCTATATGAAATTAGACGCCAAAACACCTGAAATTCATTATCGAGGCGGAAAAATTTTAAATCAATTTGACGCTATTATCCCAAGAATTAGACCTAGCATTACATTTTATGGTTGTGCCTTAACACGACAATTTGAAGCTTTAAAAGTATATTGCTTGAATTCATCAAATGCTATTACGCAATCTCGTGACAAACTGTATTCGCTACAATTACTGCTAAATCATGGCGTTGAAATTCCCACTACAGGATTTGCTAATTCACCATTAGACACGGATGATTTAATTAAAATGGTTGGAGGATCACCGCTAATTGTTAAGTTACTTGAAGGAACACAAGGCAAAGGTGTTGTATTGGCTGAAACCAAAAAAGCTGCAGAAAGCGTCATCAATGCGTTCAAAAGTTTGAATGCAAATATATTAGTTCAAGAATTCATTAAAGAAGCGAACGGAAAAGACATTCGTTGCTTTGTCATCGACGGGAAAGTGGTTGCCGCAATTCAGCGGGAAGCAATGCCAGGAGAATTTAGAGCTAATATACATCTTGGAGGAACAGCCTCTGTAATTAAAGTCACGCCAGAGGAGAAGAAAATTGCCATTAAGGCAACAAAAGCAATGGATTTAAAAGTAGCAGGTGTTGATATAATACGTTCTTCAAAAGGTCCGTTACTATTAGAAGTTAACTCATCTCCAGGACTCGAAGGAATAGAGGGCGCTACAAACAAAGATATTGCTGGCGAGATGATAAAAGCCATTGAAAAACATTTTCATCAAAAAACAGATTTGAAATAGTCTTTTAAATAGTCTCTAGCTACAAGGCCAAAGTAGCTAGAGCAAATTACTTAACAATAAAACTAAACAAGTATTTGATTACAATATTTCAAAGCAATACTGTTTTTTTTATGGGTCTTATTTATATAAAAATACAGAGGATATAATAAATTAGCGCCGCTAATACTGCCGATATAGGAATAGTTAATACCCAAGCCCAAATCAAACTCACTGTCATACCCCATCGAACAGCCGAAACTCTCTTTGTTAATCCAACACCTATTATTGAACCTGTAATAGTGTGAGTAGTACTTACTGGAACTTTAAAATGCTCGGTAAAATACAACGTAAGCGCGCCTGCAGTCTCTGCTGCAACTCCTTCAAAAGAAGTTACTTTTGTGATTTTTGAACCCATTGTTTTTACAATTTTCCAACCGCCGCTCAATGTTCCAGCCGCTATAGCAGAGTAACAAGCTAGAGGAATCCATTCTGGCATTTTAAAAACTCCTTCTTCATTTGGTAAAACAACATCTAACCAATCTGGAAGACTTTCTTGACTCAATCCACTTGTTTGTATATAAACCGTAACTGCTGCTGCAATAATTCCCATAACTTTCTGAGAATCATTACCCCCATGTCCAAGGCTAAATGCTGCTGATGACAACAATTGCATCTTTTTTAACCAGGCAGTAGATTGATGTAAGTTTAAACTACTAAATAGCAATCCAAACCCACTTACTGATAAGATAATAAAAGCAACTAAAAACCATTTTATATTGTGCGACTCAAACACCACACTCCAAAAATGAGAATCAAAACGCGGTTTTTTAA
The DNA here is from genome assembly GCF_009764685.1 of Flavobacterium sp. I-STPP5a. Lineage (GTDB taxonomy): Bacteria > Bacteroidota > Bacteroidia > Flavobacteriales > Flavobacteriaceae > Flavobacterium. The sequence continues at coordinate 42,445 of NZ_VHLM01000032.1, forward strand.
TATCAGCATAATACACCATTTGAGACTCTACGAACCAAATCGTTAATAACATCAAACAAACTGTAAAAATCTTTGGGTAAATACTTTTTTTAGAAGCATTTAAAAGCCAAATAGATATTAAATAAGACATCAATGCTCCTAATAATGGTGCTAGTACAATAAAAGCAATAATCACTAATACCCCTGAAGGAAACCCTCCATCTTTACCTGGCGAATACCAATTTACTGTGTCATACCAATACGCGGTATGCATATCGGCTCCTGCACCTACAGCATAACCTGAAAATCCATGAACAGCAAGAGCGTGAGCAATAGCTGCACCAGCAAAACCTCCAATAAGTGTATGTGAGGAACTAGATGGAATACCTTGCCACCAAGTAAATAAATTCCAAATAATTGCCGCTATAACTCCCGCTAATATTACAACAAGATCAATCTCTAGCGTATTGGCTGTTTTTGCAACAGTATCTGCCACTCCAAAACCAAAAACCCAATAAGCCAAAAAATTAAAAAACGCAGCCCAAACTACTGCTTGAAATGGCGACAAAACTTTTGTTGCAACAACTGTAGCTATTGCATTGGCAGCATCATGAAAACCATTGATGTAATCAAAAATCAAAGCCAAAACAATAATAACTATAAGTAAGGTGAAGTCCATAAGAATGATTTCAGAAAAAAAAGGAAATTAATTAAGAATGTTTTACAGAAATAGATTCTAATACTGCTGCTACACTTTTACACTTATCTGTAGCTGTTTCTAGCACAGAAAGTACTTCCTTATATTTGATAATGTTTTTAGCATCCGTTTCGTTTTCGAATAAATCCAAAACAGCTTTATCGTAAACATTATCCGATTTATTTTCTAATTTATTGATGCGAACACAAGCATCAGTAATGTTTTTCATTTTCTTTAAATCTCTCAATTCTCTTATAGCAACATCAATATTTTGACATGCTTCAAGATTAATCTCCGTTAATTTACGAATTGATTTAGTGATTTTATCCACTTGGTACAAGCGCATTCTACTTGCCGCTCCATGAAGATTATCTGCCACATTATCAATTGCAGTAATTAAAGAGTGAATATCTTCTCTATCAAATGGAGTGATGAAATTTCTACTCAACTCAAGGTTTGTTTGACGTGTAATGTCCTCTCCCTTTTGTTCTAAAACATCTATTTTTTGAAAAAGAATCTCACGTTCTTTAAAAGGTAAATTTACAGCTTCATGTAAATTTGTAGCTATTTCTATTAAATTACTAGATGCTTCTTCAAAAAGTGGAAAGAACTTTTTGTCTTTAGGAACCAAAAATTGGAAAAAATTATTAATGTTCATTTGATTTAATTTTAGTCAGGCAAAATTACTTCATTATTAATTGCTAACGTTAAGCTATTGTTAACAAATTATTTTCAACTGGATAAGTATTTAAGAAAGCCACTGTCTCTAAAATATCGTAGTGCAGAATCCTATCCTCAGTAATCAAAGGCACTACAGAGCGATAAGACTCTATAAAACTTTCGATTAAAATACTGGACTTTAGTGGTTTTCGGTATGCTATTGCTTGTGATGCATTGAGGAGTTCAATAGCCAAAATACGTTCTAAATTATCAACAACACGAAGGGCTTTTGTAGCTGCATTAGCACCCATACTCACGTGATCTTCTTGACCATTACTCGAAACAATATTATCAATACTGGCAGGCGTGGCCAATTGCTTATTTTGACTGGCAATACTTGCAGCTGCATATTGCGGAATCATCAATCCTGAGTTAAGTCCCGGATTATCAACTAAAAAAGCAGGTAATCCTCTATTTCCTGATATTAATTGATAGGTTCTACGCTCAGAAATACTTCCTAACTCTGACAGGGCAATTGCTATAAAATCAAGAGCCATAGCTAGGGGTTGACCATGAAAATTCCCCCCAGAAACGATTTGATCCTCATCAATAAAGATATTGGGATTATCGGTAACCGAATTAATCTCAGTGGTGAATATTTTTTTTACATACTCAAAAACATCTTTTGAAGCTCCATGAACTTGAGGAATACATCTAAACGAGTACGGATCTTGTACATGGTTTTTGGGTTGTTTTATAATTTCACTGCCTGACAGAAAATGAATCATGTTTTTTGCTGTCAAAATTTGTCCTTTGTGAGGCCTAATAAAATGAATCAGCTCATTAAAAGGCTCTATTCTTCCATCAAAACCTTCCAAAGAAACAGCACTAATAAAATCTGCAAAGTAGGATAATGTACTGGATTTTAGCAATATATAAACCCCATAAGCACTCATAAATTGAGTACCATTCAACAATGCTAATCCTTCTTTTGATTTTAATACAATTGGAGCCCAGTTAAATTCTTTTAAAACCGACTCTGCTTGAACTTTTTGATCTTTGTAATAAACCTCACCTTGACCAATGATTGGTAAAGATAAATGCGCCAATGGTGCTAAATCACCACTTGCACCAAGAGACCCTTGTGTATAAACTACGGGTAAAATATTATTATTATAAAATGACACTAACCTCTCCACTGTTTCCAGTTGAATTCCGGAGTTACCATAACTTAATGATTGTATTTTTAACAAGAGCATCAACTTAACAATCTCTTTAGGAACTTCATCTCCAGTTCCACATGCATGTGATTGCACCAAGTTTTCTTGAAGTTTAGACAAGTTTTCATTTGAAATTTTCACATTGCACAATGAACCAAATCCGGTGTTTATACCATAAATTGGCTCTATTTGTGACTCCATTTTTTTGTCTAAATATGCTCTACAGTTCTGTATATTAATTTTAGCCTCATCTGATAAAGCTAGAAATTTATTTTCTTTTATAATTTTAGCCAAAGATTCAATCGTAAGCAACTCATTGCTAATATAATGCGTATTATTCATTTGTCTCATATTTAAAAAGTAAATTTGATCAATTCTTAATTAGTACACAACATAAATTCATAATTATTTAAATGTCCAGCTTAAACAAAAATTAATTTTTAAACTTATTGATATTTCAAATAATTGAGTAATCTTGTTAGAACGATTTAAAATTTCATTTTTAAATTTTACAACTTTGATATTGATTTTTTTTATATTGTTTAACACACAACTATTATCAAATATTAAACTATTATCATAGGATTTAACCCTAAAAAAACGTAAAAATTAAGAATTATATGATTTTGCTAACTTAATTACACTTGAAATTTAACAATCCCTAATTTATACTTTAGATAATCTAAATTTCATAAAAATGACTCAAACAAGTTGGTTATAAAGTAAATAATGTATTTTTGGTAAACCAATGAAACACATTAAAGCAACATATAATACTACCTCTACTACCCTATTATGGGAAGGAACTTTTGGTGCTTTTACAACTACAACAACCCCTTAGGGGTAGCACAATTTCATATAATCCTATACGTATACTTTATTTAAAGTTAATTTAACTTGGGTAAAACTCAAATAATGCTCTATTCACAATAAATTCACCTAGCGACTATGGTCCTTCGTTAATAAAAAAAACTAAACTACAAAAAAATGAAAGTACTCAAATTTGGAGGCACTTCTGTGGCCAATGCACAAAATATAAAATTGGTAATGTCAATTGTCATGAACCAATCCCAAGACCAACAAATAATTGTAGTAGTATCCGCTTTTACAAAAGTTACTGATATGCTACAACTTGCTTCCCAAAAAGCAGCTTTAGGAGATGAAAATTACAAAATTATTCTTGCCGAAATTGAAAAAAAACATCTTGAAGTTTTAAAAGAACTAATACCTATACAAGAACAAAGCGGTTTGCTTAGCCAAACTAAGAGAATCATTAATCATCTTGAAACTTTACTTGATGGATGCTACCTTTTAGGTGAATTATCTGCTCGTACTTCAGATACTATCCTAAGTTTTGGCGAGTTGCTTTCCTCTTTTATCATATCCGAAGGAATGCAGCAACTTAGCCCAAATAGCGGGTATAAAGACAGCCGAGAATTGATAAAAACCAATACCGATTTTGGTAAAGCAACCGTTAATTTTGAAGTATCAAATACATTAATTAGAGATTTTTTTAAATCTAATGAAAAACAAGTAATAGTCATGCCTGGTTTTATAGCCGCTTCATTAGACGGAATCAATACCACTTTAGGACGCGGAGGATCGGATTACACTGCCGCTATTCTGGCAGGGGCAATTGATGCCAGTGAGTTAGAAATTTGGACTGATGTTAACGGAATGTTTACTGCCAATCCCAGAATTGTAAAACAAGCCAAACCCATAGCGTACATTTCCTATCAAGAAGCGATGGAATTATCTCATTTTGGAGCTAAAGTTTTATATCCGCCAACAATACAGCCTGTTTTAAAAAAGAACATTCCTATTTTAATCAAAAATACTTTTGAACCAGAAGCCGAAGGAACGTATATTTCGAATCAAATTGTAGCGTCATCTACTCCCGTAAAAGGAATCACACATATTGATGCCATTACTTTGATTACAGTTGAAGGTTCCGGAATGATTGGTGTTTCTGGTTCTTCCAAAAGGCTTTTTGAAGTATTATCGCATCACAAAATAAACGTAATTTTTATTACTCAAGCTTCATCTGAACATTCTATTTGTATCGGAATTTCAAACTCAGATGCTGTGGTGGCCAAAGAAGCTATCAATGCTGCCTTTGAAGTTGAAATTCTGCAAAATAAAATTAATCCATGTATTGTTGAAAAAAACCTATGCATCATAGCTTTAGTAGGCGAGAACATGAAGAATCATCAAGGTTTGAGCGGTAGAATGTTCAGTACTTTGGGTAAAAATAATGTCAATATTCGCGCAATTGCCCAAGGTGCTTCAGAAAGAAATATTTCGGCTGTAATTAACGAAAGAGATGTAAAAAAAGCATTAAATGTTTTACACGAAAACTTTTTTGAAGAAAACACCAAGCAGCTGAACTTGTTCGTAATGGGCGTGGGCAATGTAGGAGAAAAATTCATAGAACAAATTCACCAACAAAAGAAATTCCTTAAAGAAAAATTAAAAATAAACCTGCGTGTTATAGCCCTGTCTAATTCCCGAAAAATGTATTTTGATGAAGATGGAATCTCGTTAAAAGATTGGCAATTTGCTCTAGAAACAGGCGAGCCGGCAAACCAAGAGGAGTTTTTTATACAAGTTAAAGAACGCAATTTACGCAACAGTATTTTTGTAGATATCACAGCAAATGAAAGTGTTTCTAAAACCTACGAACACTATTTAAAAAACAATATTGCTGTTGTAACCTGCAACAAAATTGCTTGCGCATCAGAATACGAAAACTACAAAAAATTAAAAAAATTATCAAGGCAATACAATGCGCCTTTTCTTTTTGAAACCAATGTTGGCGCTGGATTACCAATTATAGATACGGTAAAAAATCTAGTTGCATCTGGCGATAAAGTAAATAAAATTCAAGCCGTTTTATCAGGAAGTTTGAACTTTATTTTTAATAATTTCGATGAAAATAACACTTTTTATGATGTAGTTAAAGAAGCTGGCGTCCAAGGATTTACAGAGCCAGATCCTAAGATAGATTTGAGCGGAATTGACGTAGCTAGAAAAATATTAATCTTAATTCGTGAAAGCGGTTATAAAATGGAAATTGACGAAATTGTAAACGAATCGTTCATGCCTGCTGAATGTTTGGAGACAACTAATAATGAAGCTTTTTTCAAATCCTTACAAACACATGCGGCACATTTTGAATCCATTTACAAAGAAGCGTTAAGCAAAGAATCACGATTAAAATATGTAGCGCAATTTGAAGACGGAAAAGCAAATGTAGGATTGCGATTCATCCCTAAAGACCATCCTTTTTACAACTTGGAAGGAAAAGACAATATTGTATTGTTCTTTACAGACCGTTACGTAGACCAACCCTTATTAATCAAAGGCGCTGGCGCGGGAGCTGCTGTTACCGCTTCGGGGATTTTTGCAGATGTAATTAGAATTGGAAATATTTAAAAATTTAGTTTCAGGTTTAAAGTTTCAAGTTTCGAGCGAACTTTAAACTTAGAACCTGAAACCTGAAACAAAAATAATATGAATGAAATAAAAATATTTTGCCCAGCTACAATTGCTAATCTATCCTGTGGTTTTGATGTGTTAGGATTGTGTCTTGATACAGCTGGTGACGAAATGGTTATCAGAAAATCAAATATCAAAGGGATTCGCATTACTAAGATTGTAGGTGCTAATTTACCATTGGAAACAGAAAAAAATGTTGCCGGAGTATCCGCTTTGGCAATGCTGGAAGCGGTTGAAACCGAATTTGGTTTTGAAATCGAAATTTACAAAAACATCAAAGCTGGAAGCGGAATTGGGAGCAGTGCCGCGAGTGCAGCGGGTGCTGTTTTTGGAATTAATGAATTATTGGGACGTCCATTTACTCGAAAAGAATTGGTTTTATTTGCGATGCAAGGCGAAAAATTAGCCAGTGGAAATGCACATGCAGATAACGTTGCTCCTGCCCTTTTAGGAGGTTTTACATTGGTAAGAAGTTCAAATCCGCTGGATATTATAAAAATAGAAAGTCCATCTGAATTGTTCGCCACCGTGGTCCATCCTCAAATTGAGTTGAAAACATCAGATGCTCGTTCCGTATTAAAACAAACCGTTTCCTTAAAAAGTGCCATCATTCAATGGGGAAATGTAGGCGGGTTGATTGCTGGTTTATACACACAAGATTATGATTTAATAGGTAGGTCCTTGCATGACGAAATCATTGAACCCTTGCGCAGTGTGTTGATTCCCGGCTTTGATTTAATCAAAAAAACAGCCTACGAGCATGGCGCATTAGGTTCAGGAATATCAGGTTCTGGTCCTTCTATTTTTGCTTTAAGCAAAGGAAAGGAAACCGCTGATAAAATCGCAAAAGCCATGAGCGCCGTATACAACGAAATGAATTTACCATATGAAATTCATGTTTCAAAAGTAAATGATGAGGGAATGAAAATAATTTTATAAGCATTAAGCATTAGGCATTAGGCAAAAAGCTTAATGCATAAAGCATACTGCGTAAAGCAAATAAAAATGAAATACTACAGTTTAAACCATAACGCACCCAAAGTTTCTTTCAAAGAAGCTGTAATACAAGGATTAGCATCTGATAAAGGATTGTATTTTCCAGAAACCATTAACCCGTTAACAACTACTTTTTTTGAAACCATCGAAAATTTAAGCAACGAAGAAATAGCTTTTGAAGCGATTCAACAATTTGTAGGTGATGAAATTCCAAAAACTACTTTAAAACAAATCATCACCGAAACATTATGCTTTGATTTTCCTATTGTTGAAGTTGAAAAAAACATTTACTCTCTTGAATTGTTTCATGGCCCAACAATGGCTTTCAAAGACGTAGGCGCGCGATTCATGTCTCGTTGTTTGGGGTATTTCAATAAAGATAAGTCCGATAGTAAAAATACGGTTTTAGTTGCCACCTCTGGCGATACAGGCGGTGCTGTAGCCAGTGGTTTCCTTGGGGTAAAAGGCGTTGAAGTCATTATACTATATCCATCGGGTAAAGTAAGTGATATTCAAGAAAGACAATTGACAACTTTGGGACAAAATATAAAAGCGCTAGAAGTGGATGGCGTTTTTGATGATTGTCAGGATATGGTAAAAAAAGCGTTTTTGGACGAAAGTCTACAACATAAAAACTTAACATCAGCAAATTCCATCAATATTGCGCGCTGGTTGCCGCAAATGTTTTATTTCTTCTTTGCGTACAAGGAATTAAAAAAACAGAACAAACCACTTGTCTTCTCTTGTCCAAGTGGGAATTTTGGGAATATTTGCGCAGGGATTATTGCTAAAAAAATGGGATTACCCATTGAACATTTTGTAGCTTCAACGAATGTAAACGATACAGTTCCGAGATTTTTAGAAAATGGAATTTACGATCCAAAACCTTCCAAAGCTACAATTTCGAATGCAATGGATGTCGGGAATCCAAGTAATTTTATTCGAATTCAGGAAATGTACCAAAATGATTTGGAGGAATTTAAAAAAGACTTTTCTTCGTTTACATTCTCTGATGCTGAAACTTTAACAGCCATGAAAACCATTCATGACACCAACGGTTATATTGCAGAACCTCATGGAGCTGTGGGCTATCTTGGTTTAAAAAAAGAATTAGAAAATTATCCAAATGCAATAGGTGTTTTCTTAGAAACTGCACATCCAATTAAGTTTTTGGATACTGTTGAACCTATATTAAACATTAAATTACCCATACCAATCCAGATAGAAAATGTTTTAGGTAAAGAAAAAGTGAGTGTTAAAATTAAAACATATGAGGATTTGAGAAATTTTTTAAAATAGATTCAGGAGATTTTTCACTTTCATCAACACGCCCTTTTTTAGAATTAAAATGATAGTAATGATTCGATTAAATAAAGAGTAATTTTTAATAATTTTATCCGCAGCAATGATTCAAAACCAACTATTATTTGATTTAAAAAATAGTTGGTTTTGAATCAATCCTGTCCTAAATAAAATTACATCATATAAAATCCGCCCATTTCATTGAGTTTACACCTTAGAAATGGTCATTTTTTAAAACAGAACCCCCTGTATGTTTTCTGGAGGAGGCTCTATGTGTTCTTCAAATGGCTTATCTAACCATTTTTGCAAGTCAATTTTAACGAAAAGATTCAATCGTATGAAAGCTACTAAATTGGATAAATACCAATCAAATTTTGATTGTGCTTTTAATGCTTTTAGAATGAGAATGGTAATTAAAGCCGTCCAAATTTGAATCATAACAGCATTTTCGGATGTTCCTATAAACGATTTTATATGAAGTAGCTGCTTTATATCTCTGAAAAAGATTTCTACCTGCCATCTGCTTTTATATAATTCCCCAATAGTGTTGGGAGACCAATAAAACTGGTTTGTAATAAGTTCAATAACTTGTCCATTTTCTTCATCCCACACCGCTACCCGTCTTAATTTCTTTGGATATTTATTTTTTGAAGGCTCATTTTTCAATTCAATCAATTCGTCTTTCATGATGTGCTCGTGACGATTTTCAGGTAATTCATTTTCTTTCACTGTAGTAAATTGTAAATTCTCTTTATGTCTAATTACAAAAAACACCTCGTTGCTGTCCCAAATATTCAAAAGGGAAAAGTCATTATAAAATCGGTCTGCAACAATCACACTGCCCTTTAAAAGGGGAATTTCGTAAGCTCCCTTATTATCAGCTGTTTTACCGTTGGTGATATTGATATATGCAGGCAAATTACCATCAAAA
>NZ_VHLM01000074.1 GCF_009764685.1 Flavobacterium sp. I-STPP5a
TCGAGTTACTTACTTAATGACTACGATTTGCTTCCAACCCTGATGCGGATGTGAGACTAATCGTTTGAATATATTATCAAAAATAGAATCTTTGTAAATTGACCTGTTCAGTCGATAAAAATATTCATCTAAATATTTTTGGAGATGTTCCTTTTTGACGTGTGATTGAATCGTTCTTATTGCAGTTTTTACCTGATGAATAATAGTGTGCATTTCTTTGAAGTTTTTCCCAGGAACGCTTTTTTCTTGGACGATGTTATAGCTCTTTGCTATTATTTTGTAAGCTGTCCATTGGTCTGTTTTAATATTCGCATCTTTACTTATATGCTCGTCAAATAATGGTTTTATTGACTTTGCAGAATAATCATCAATAACATTTGCATAACCTCTTTTTATCTTTCCTTCATCTGTCAGCTCAACAGCACAAGCAACTTTTGCCTTTTTGCTATCGTAACTTCTACCTTGTTTTCCTGTTTCTTTTCCGCCAACTACAAATTCATCAACTTGTACATTTCCTGTCATTGGATACTGTTTTGAGGACTTCATCGCAAGTCTTACTTTTTGCATAAACAACCAAGAAGTCTTTTGAGTTATTCCATAGCGTTTTGCCGCTTGAGTTGAGGATATTGATTTGGTTGTACAAGTCATTTCAAAGGCAATACAAAATGCTTTTTGAATTCCAAATTTAACTCTATGAAAAAGAGTTCCTGCCGTTGCACTCTCTTTATATCTACATTTGGTACACTCTCTTTTATTGTGTTTTTCAAAATAAACATACTTCGTATTCTCGCAACGTTTACATCTATAGCCGTCTTTCCACTTCTCATTGGCTATAAATTCACGGCAACTTTGGTCGTCTGGGAATGTCTTTATGAACTCTAAAATATTCTCCCCCTGAAATATACTTTCCATATCCTTGTATTTACTATAAATATAAGTGTTTTTTAAGTAAGTAACTCTAAAAATGTTATTATACAGATGGTACATCACTCTAATGAGGTCATTAAAATTAATTTTTCGGACTATTTAAGTCAGCAGTTAAACCATGATTATACTTATTTATCCAACTTATTTTCTGAAGTTCAAGGTACTACAATAGAACAATTTATAATTTCTCATAAAACAGAACGTATTAAAGAACTCATAATTTATGGCGAATTAAACATCACTGAAATTGCATGGAAAATGAATTACAGTAGCGTTGCCCATCTTTCGAGCCAGTTTAAAAAAGTGACCGGCTTATCTCCTTCACATTTTAAAAAATTAAAAGATAAAAGGAGAAGTCCAATTGAAGAAATTGGAAACCATAATAAAAACCAATAGATATGTATTACAAAAATGGAGAAGTCCAGGAAAATAACGAGGTTCAGTATAACCGAAACTTAATAGAATCTATACTAGAGCCTATTTTTATTGTAAACATAAAAGGTGAAATTATTGATTTCAACAAAGCAACTTCAACAATTATTGGTAAAGACAGAGAAAATATACTGTATTCAAATTTTGAAGATTATTTTAATCCTATTCAGCAAATTCGAAATTTTATATCAATAGTTTGCAAAGAAGGATCATTATACGATCAAGCACTAGAAATTAAAGATGAAGCTGGTAATTTAATACCCATTTTGTGTAATGGAACACCCTTTAAAAATAATGTAGGAAAATTAATTGGTGTAATAATTGTTGTGCGGGAAACTTCAAAACAAAAATGGTCTATTGAGTTAGAAGAAGCGCACAAAGAAAAAGAGAAACAGCAAGGCCTTAACAAAGAACTTGAAAAACTTAATAACTCTGCAATTTTAGCATCGCAGTATACTTTGAGTTTAATTGAGGCTAGTCAAGATCCTCTGGTTACATTGAATACCAAGGGTAAAATTACGGATATGAATCAAGCCTTGGTAAACAGTACTGGAATGTCAAGAGAAGAGCTTACTGGATCTGATTTTTTTGATTATTTTACCGAAAAAAAGAATGCTCGTGAGGTTCATAAAGAGGTATTTGATAAAGGAAGCGTCTCTAATTTGCCACTTACCATAAAACACAAAAATGGAAAATTAATCGATGTTCTTTTTAACGGTTCTGTTTACAAAGATGCTCAAGGAGAAGTGGCTGGTGTAGTTATAGTAGCAAGAGATGTAACAGAACAAAAAAGAATAGCGTCAGCCTTGATAGAAGCACGAGTATTTGCTGAATTAGCAACCGAAATTGCAGAAGAAGCTAAAAAAAATGCCGAAAGTGCTGCCATCATTGCTAAAAATGCTGTAAAAGCAAAACAACAGTTCTTATCTAATATGAGTCATGAAATACGGACTCCTATGAATGCCATTATTGGATTCACAAAAGTTGTTTTAAAAACTGATTTGACTGTAAAACAATTAGAATACATCAATGCAATAAAAATGAGTGGTGATGCATTAATTGTTTTGATCAATGATATTTTAGATCTTGCCAAAGTAGATTCGGGAAAAATGACTTTTGAAAAAAAACCCTTCAAAATGAATGTCTCGCTAGAATCAATGCTTCATTTATTTGAAAATAAAATTCAAGAAAAAAATTTAAAACTGGTTAAAGAATATGATTCAAATATTCCAAATGTTTTAGTGGGTGACCCTGTGCGTTTGCATCAAATTATTTTAAACCTCGTAAATAATGCAGTAAAGTTTACTCAAAAAGGTATCATAACCGTAGGTGCTCAACTAATTTTTGAGGATGATGATCGTGTGGTTATTGAATTCTCTATCTCGGATACGGGAATAGGAATACCTGAGGATAAACTACAGCATATCTTTGAAAATTTTAATCAAGCTTCAAGCGGTACCTCAAGAATTTATGGCGGTACAGGTTTAGGATTAGCAATTGTTAAACAACTTGTCGAATTACAAGGAGGTAAAATTCGAGTAAAAAGTACAATTAAAATGGGATCAAATTTTAGTTTTTCTTTAAGTTTTCAAAAGACAAATGCTAATGCTGCACTAGAAAATGATTTACTAGAACTGGATTCGGAAATTAAGAATATAAAAGTACTAGTAGTTGAAGACATTGCATTGAACCAATTGTTGATGAAAACTGTTTTAGATGATTTTGGATTTGAACGTGATGTTGCCGAAAATGGAAAAATTGCTATTGAAATGCTAAAAACTAAAGCCTATGATATTGTTTTAATGGATTTACAAATGCCAGAAATGAATGGATTTGAAGCCACAGAATATATACGCAAAAAAATGCAGTCGCAAATACCTATAATTGCATTAACAGCTGATGTTACAACGGTAGATTTAGATAAATGTAAAGCGGTAGGAATGAATGACTATCTTGCAAAACCTGTTGACGAAAGGCTTTTGTATAGTAAAATTGTTGGTATTCTTAAAAAGCCGAAACTAGCAAAATTATCAGCAAAATTGAACGAAAATATGGAAACTACTGTAAAAAAGATACGTTGTATCGATCTGGTGTATTTAAATCAAAGAACAAAGTCAAATCCAGAACTTATGATGGAAATGATTGATTTATATCTTGATCAAACACCCACATTAATAAATACGATTAAACAAAGTTTTGCAGAACAAAACTGGCAATTATTGGCCGCGGCAGCTCATAAAATGATTCCTTCATTTTCCATTATGGGAATTAGTACCGACTTTGAAGATATCGCTAAAAGAATTCAGGAGTTTGCAAATTCACAAGAACAATTAAATGAAATTGATGCTTTAGTGTTACAATTGGAACAAATTTGTTTACAAGCTTGTGGAGAATTAGAAGAAGAATTAAATATAATAAAAAATACAAAAAAGTGATAAACGAAAATAAAATTAAAATTTTTCTGGTTGATGATGATGCTTTGTTTTTAAAATCATTAGAAATTGAATTTAAGCAGAATACTAATTTTTTAATTGAGACCTACCCTACTGGTGAAAAATGCATTGAAAATTTAAACCATGCACCAGATTTAGTTGTACTTGATTTTCAGTTAGATGGAATTATTAAAGGTGCTATGAATGGCTTACAAACACTAGATAAAATAAAAGAAATTAACTCGAACATACCTGTCATTATGCTATCATCTCAGGATAAGATTGAGGTTGCCGTTCAATGTATGCATCACAAAGCTTTTGATTATGTAGTTAAAAGTGAAACTGCTTTTTTACGATTGGAAAAAATAATTTCTACTATTTTTAAGTATCAAAAATTAGAAAAAGAACTTAAATGGTACATGGACAGAATGTAAAATTCCTGTTTTCTAATCTTTATTAATGAAATAGTACAAACTGCACATGCTAACGTATTCCTCATAGTAAGTTATGAAATGAGCTTTGTCTTACCACATGAAGCAGGTCCTCAAAATGACTTAAAAAGTAATAAAAGATAAAGCCGATCAGTTAAGTTATGATAGAGCAAATATAACAGCATTCATAACAGAGTTGGCAGTCATAGCGCCAAATGTGTAAAAATGGCGCAAAGAGTTTTAGGAATTTGGAGGAGAAGTTTTTTAGTGCGAAAGAAAATTTTAAACTCACTCCCGAGCAATTGAAAATCACACAAACTAGAGAAAAGACTAAAAGATGCCGAATTAGAGATTATACAACTATTGAAGCATGCAGTAATCAAATTAAGTACAAAAATGAAGCTTAACTAACACTGTAGTTTTTTAATGCTTATTAAGACATACATACTAATAGCCTTAATAATCACAACTAATGAATCTTACATTTCTATCTTTTTTAGACAAAATATTATATAAGAGATATTAATATCAACTCACCATTTTTAGGCTTGATCCGTAAAAAAGTGTTTTAAATTAAAACATCAATTGTTACGAACTCCATTTATACTTTGAATTACAAACACCATTCGAAAAACACAACCTTTTGTTTTTTACAACTGGTTCCTTCTCAACAGGCTTATTTTTAAATCAATATATTGCAATTGAAGATTATTTTTTAATACTTCAAAATCAGCCGAAAGTGATTGATTTTTGACTGAGGAATATACAATTGCTTCCACTTTGCCACTTGTAAATTTAGATTGTGTAGTGACAAAAGAAGCTCTAGCAAACTTTTGCTTCTCGATCAATTTATATTGAAGTTGTGAATAATTCCTCTTGTTTTTTTCTTCTAGGATGACTTGTTTTTCTACTTGTTGTTTTTCCTTTTCTATTTCCAGTTTTGCCTTATCCCCTGCTATTTTTGATGCACTGATTTTTTTGTCATTTCTAAAGCCATTGAAAATAGGTATGCTCAATTGCATCCCAACTTGTTGGTTTTTATTATCTTCTAATTGATCGAAAAAAGAATCTGCGTTGGCATTTACTTGTTTCAGATTTTTATAGTAAAAAGTAGAATACCCGTAGTAGGCTGACAATACGGGATAATTGCTGGCTTTTTCTAATCGAATTGAGTTCAAACTATTTTGATAATTGAGTTCGGCAAGCTTAATTTTAGGGTTAAAAAGCGCATTGTCAAAATCTTTTGTTGCTTCCTTAAAATAAGGTTCTAAAACAACTTCATCAGTTTTCACATCCATAACATTCATCAACTGAAACAATTCTGTTTTTTTTATAGCATACAATTGTTCTGTTTCCTGATTTCGGATTTCTTCTGTCGAAAAGCTCAATTGTATGTCATACAAATCACTTTGGGGTTTACTCCCAATGGCAACTTCTTTAGTTATTCTGTCCAAGTTGAAAGAAGCCTGCTTGAGTTGTTCTTTTTGGATTTTCAATGACTCTTGTATGTATAGCACTTGATAAAAGCTTTCTAAAATTTGAAGTTTGTATTCATTTTCTATGACTTCTACATCCGCTTTGGCGAGTGCAATATTTAATTTGTCTTTTTGTGCATTTGCAAAAGCACTGAAATCAATTAAATTTGTTCTGGCATTGAGATAAAAGTTATTGTTCTGAATGTTAGAGCTCACCCTTCCGTTAGTCGACGGATCAATGGTAGAACCAAAATTATAGCCTTGCTCACCATATAAATTGATCGTGGGTAACATTCGATTCAAAACTGAGTTTTGGGCCTTTTCTGTTTTTTTTATTTCAAGTTGTCTGATTTTTATTTCGATATTATTTTGCAAAGCTGTTTCCATACATTTAGTAAGCGTCCAAGAATTATCCTGAGCACTTACTAAAGCAAAAATTAAAAAAAAGACTAACGTAAAAATTGAATTCTTATTCATATTTTAAATATTTTAAAACATCCGTTTTAGTTGCTTGAAAGGCTTTTGCCAAAACAATTATTAATGTTAAGAACAGTAAAGACAGAAAAGCAATTGCAAAAGGAAAAATTTTAATTGTAATTCGGTACGCAAAATTTTCGAGCCATTTTTCTAATAATAAGTAGGCAGGAACTACGCCGATTACAAAACCTATTAAACAGAAAACAACATATTGTTTTGATAATTCTTTGAGTAAAACATTGGTTTCGGCACCCAATGTTTTTCGAATAGCGATTTCTCGTAATCTTCGCTCCATAGAGAAAGAAGCCAAAGCGAACAAACCGAAAATGGCAATAAGAACAACCACCACATTTAGGATTGAGAACAGATTTTTTTGTTTGACATATTCCTTAAAGGATCGTGCGTATTTTTTATCTACAAACTCATACGAGAACGGATATTCGGTATCCACTTTAGTTTTCCAAAATTGTTCAATATCGCTCATCGTCTCTTCAATATTTTCTCCCTTTACTTTTACAAAAATTGAATTTATACCTTGCAACATCAATGGCATTGCCTTTAGATGCGTAAACACCATTGGTGAGTTTTTTTCTTGAGGTCCTCTTAAATTGAAGTCTTTTACAAAGCTGATTATTTTGAATTTCTCACTATTACGAGAAATAATTTCTTTTCCTACTGGCTGTTTGATTCCTAATATTTTTACAGCTGTTTCATTAACCATTACATTATTAATGGTGTCTGAAGCGTATTGAGAATTGAAATACCTTCCTTCTAATAATTTGATATTCATCATTTCCATCATTCCAAAATCAACAGCCATGTTCAGTCCTTGAATGCGAGCGTTTTGGAACACATAATCGCTTGAAGAACGTGCGCCATTTCCAAAAGAAAAATTTCCAGTAGCCACTTGATTAACGCCTTTCATTCTGCTCAATCTATCTTTTACTGTCAAATAATTCTTAAAAAAATCGTTCTTATAACTTGCTTCAGACTGTTTGTCAAATTTTTTCAGAAAATCAACTTCAATAACTTGATCACCCTTAAAACCAAGGTTTTTGTTGGTTAAGTAATTTACCTGTTGGTGAACAATCGTTGTACCGATAATAAAAAAAACAGCTATAGCAAATTGAAAAACCAGCATACTGTTGCGCAACCAAATTCCAGTTTTACTTCTATTAAAATTTCCTTTTAAGACTTTTTGTGCTTCAAAACTTGAAATATATAGCGCTGGGAAAAATCCGCCTAATACAACAACTATTCCGAAAATAAATAACAATTGTAAATAGAATTGACTACCATAAATTTTTAAATCCTTGTCTAAAAGTTCATTATAATATGGCAATGAAATCTCGACAATTACTAATGCGAAAAGAATAGAAAGGAGCACAATTACTACTGTTTCTGAGATAAATTGAAATGTGATATTCCTTTTGCTTGCACCCAATACTTTGCGCACTCCTACCTCTTTCGCTCTCTTAATTGCACTGGCAGTAGCTAAATTGATATAATTAATAATGGAAAGAATCATTATTAAAATAGACAATCCTGCCATTATGATTAAATATTGATAATTCCCCACTCCTTCGGGATAGCCCCAACCTCCTACTAATACCGAATTAAGCCTAGCATCTTTAAGTGGTTCTAAATTTATAGCAACAATCCCATGTTCTTTTATTTGCTGATCTAAACTAATATTGGCTGCTTTAGCTTCGGGTTTAATAACATTGTCAATAAAAAGTTGCTCAATTTTTCGTTCAACTAACTCTTTTTTAGAGTTATCCTTAAGTTTTATAAGCAAACAAAAATTAAAAGACTCCCATTGGTCTACACTCTGTGTTATAACTTTTTTAAAGTTATCTGTCAACACAACATCTGGAGCAACAGAACTTTTCATTTCATTTTTATAAACACCACTAACGGTATAAAAGTTTTCTCCAAATTTTATTTGCTTACCTATTGGGTTTTCTTTGTCAAAAAAAGTACTGTAAATTTTCTCAGAAATAGCAATTGAAGAATCATCTTTTAAAGCATTTTTAGCATTCCCGAAAATAAAAGGAAAGGGGAAATAATCGAAAAACTTGTTTTGAGTATTAAATCCTTTCACTATTTTTTGCTTTTTTCCGTTGTAAATAAACAAATCTGAATCATACCAATTATAGCAGTAGTTGTAACTTTCTAAATTAGGATCATTTTTTAAATATTGTCCTATGGGAGCAACTGTATAAGGCCATTTATTATTGTTCAACGTGTTTATAACCATGTAAACGTTATCCTTTTCAGGATTCCATTTATCATAACTTTGTTCGTCATTCCAATATAAAATGGCGTAAATCAATCCTGCAATACCAATACTCAAACCCAAAACGTTGAGAAAAGAAAACAATTTGTTTTGCTTTAAGTGGTTAATAAATATTTTAATCCAGTTTTTTAGCATGATTACTCGTATTTTAAATATTTTAAAACGTCTACTCTTGTGGCCTGATACGCTTTTGAAAGCACTACCAATAATGTTAGTGACAATAAGGCAATAAAGCCAATTAGAAATGGATAGATTGAAATGTCAATTCGATAAGCGAAATTCTCTAACCATTTATTTAACAAATAATATGCTGGCAAGACTGCAATCAAAAATCCTATAACACAATAAATAATGTATTGTTGGGATAATTCTTTTAGTAAAACATTAGTTTCGGCGCCGAGTGTTTTTCTGACTGCAATTTCTTTCATGCGTCTTTCTATGGAATAAGAAGCTAATGCGAATAATCCGAACAAGGCAATGAGAATAACAACAATATTTAACAATGAAAACAGGTTTTTTTGATTTACAAATTCCTTGTATGTCCGTGCATAAGCTTTATCAACAAAATCATAATTAAATGGATAATCAGAATCTATATTTTTTGCCCAGAATTTTTCGAGGGCTGGAATGGTATTTTCCATTTCATTTGGATTCACTTTTACAAATATGTAATTGACATTTGTGTTCATCCAATCGATTGTTTTGAGATGGAAGAAAACCATTGGGGGAATTTCAGCTTTTGGTCCCCATAAATTGAAATCTTTCACAACCCCAATAACCTTGAGTTTGTTGCCACTCCAATTGATGATTTTTCCAATAGGACTTTTTTCTTTCATCAATTTCAAAGTTGCTTCATTGACCATTACTGCATCAATAGTATCTGATGAAATGCGGCTGTCTAAATAACGTCCTTGAGCCATTTTTATCTTTAACATTTCGAGCATCCCAAAATCAATAGCCATATTTTGACCTTGAATACTTATATCTTGATAAATAAAACTTGAGGACGAATTATCGCTGGTTCCAAATGAGAAAGCTCCTGTAGATACTTGTGTAACGCCATTAATCTTGGCAATTTCCTGTTTGAGGGATTGGTATCTGGTAAATAATTTTTCCGAGAATTTTTTATCATTAAAGTCATCATCGGGCTTTCTGTATTTAATTTGAAGTACTTGTTCCCCTTTAAATCCTAACTTTCTAGTGCTTAAAAAATGTACTTGCTCATAAACAATGTAAGACCCGATGATAAAAAAAGAAGCGATAGCAAATTGAAGAATTAGCATTCCGTTGCGCAGCCAAACACCACCTTTACTGCGCCCAAAGTTGCCTTTCAATACCTTCAGAATTTCAAAATTGGAAACGTAAATTGCAGGGAATATTCCAGCAATAAGCACTGTTAGAATAAAAATGATTACTAATTCGTAAAAGAACTGGCTGCCGTAGATTACTAATTTTTTTTCTAAAAATTCATTATAATAAGGCAGCGATAATTCTACAATTACCAGTGATAAGAGTAAAGAAAAGAAAGTGATCAATACAACTTCAAAAATAAACTGCAATACAATATTATTCGTTGATGCACCAACAATTTTTCGGACACCTACTTCTTTGGCTCTTTTTATTGCATTTGCAGTCGCTAAATTGACATAGTTAAAAACAGATAGGATTAATATTAAAATAGATAAACCCATCATAATCATCAAAAACTGAAAATTGCCTCGACCTTCTGCATATCCGTCAACTATAGAATGTAATCTAGTATCTTTTAAAGGTTCTAATATTATTTTTGTATTTTCAGAGCCATTTTTTTCATTCCATTCTTCGGGAGTAAGACCTTCTTCTTTGGCCCATTTAAGAACTCTATTCTCATAAAGTAACTTTTCCATTTTTCGTATAACAACCGTTTTATGATTTGGATTTTTAATTTTGAGCATTAAACCATAATTAAAATTTCCCCACTGGTCATAGTCGTCTTTTAATCTTGCATCCATTAGACAAGTTACAGCTTGAGGAGCAAGGGATGAGTTGCCTGGAATAGTATAAACACCTCGAACTATCAGTTTTTTACCTGAATATAAAACTTCTTTTCCAATTGGGTTTTCTGAGACAAAAAGCTTCGCTGCAACCTCTTCGGAAAGTGCAATGCTATTTTCATCATTTAAAGCAGTTTTGCGATTACCTTTTATAAATTCAAAAGGAAAAAAATCAAAAAAAGTTTTTTGGGCATTAGTTATGTTAAAAACGCCTTTTTTGTTTTTGTACGTAATGATTCTATTTGAATACCAATTTTCAAAATAACAGTAAGAGTCAAGTTCCTTAATATCTTTTTTAAAATAAGGCTCATAACTAGCAACATTATTAGGCCAAATCATGTCCTTTCCAACTACGCTCAATACTTGATAAACATTTTCTTTTTCAGGATTCCAAGAGTTGTAACTTTGTTCGTCATTCCAATATAAAATGGCGAATATCACTCCTGCAATACCAATGCTCAAACCCAAAATGTTGAGAAAAGAAAACAGTTTGTTTTGCCTTAAGTGGTAAATAAATATTTTTATCCAGTTGAGTATCATAACTTTTTGATTGATTTAATTTTGATTTGATTGATGTAAGAGGTTCAAGATATTTACAAAAGTATTTTGCAAAGCATCTCAAAAATGATTGTGGCGATTGATATGAGTATGGTTATCATTTTTATACTTTAAAAACATCCACATTTCTTTGATTTGTTTTTTCAGAAATGACAACTCCATCTTTCATAAGAATCGTTTTCTGCGAAAAAGAAGCGTCATAATCAGAGTGGGTCACCATCAGGATTGTCGCACCATTGGCGTGTAAATCAGTTAAAAGTTCCATTACTTCATTTCCGTTTTTACTGTCTAGATTTCCAGTAGGCTCATCGGCAAGAATAATTTTTGGATCGTTAATCAAGGCTCTTGCCACAGCTACACGCTGTTGTTGTCCACCGGAAAGTTGCTGCGGAAAATGTTTCAATCGGTGGGAAATTCCTAATTTATCAGCGATTGCTTCTACTTTTTTCTTTCTGTCAGAGGATGGAACTTTATTGTAAATCAGCGGCAATTCGATATTGTCATAAACTGATAATTCGTCTATCAAGTTGAAATTCTGAAAAATAAAGCCAATATTTTCTTTTCTGGCTTTCGATTTTTCTTTCTCTTTCAGCCCAATCATTTCTTGGTTTAACAACTGATAACTTCCGCTTGAAGCGCTGTCTAGCAACCCTACAATATTCAACAAAGTGGACTTTCCGCTTCCTGATGGTCCCATAATCGAAACAAAATCACCTTGATTAATGGTTAATGAAATTTCGCTTAATGCCATGGTCTCCACTTCTTCGGTTCTAAATACTCTTGAAAGATTTTTAATTGTGATCATACTATTCGTTTTTTGATTGATGTTATTTATTTCTCTTTATTCTTTACTCTTTATTCTTTACTCTTTCTTCTATGCTCTTTCCTCTATACTCTTTTTCTTATTCCAAATTCAAAACTTCGACTTCTTTATAGTCTTTATACGATGAGGTAATTACTTTTTCACCTGCTTTCAATCCGCCGAGTATTTCATAATATAGTGGATTTTCTCTTCCCAGTTTAATTGCTTTTCTCTCTGCTTTGTTGCCATTCACTACAAAAATCCATTTCCCGCTCGTTTCTTCATTAAAGCTTCCTTTAGAAAGTACTACTGTCTTAGTTTTTTCTGATAGGTTTAATTTTACGCCAAAACTCAATCCTTGTTTTAAATCTAATTTTTCAGAAGAAACAAAATCCAATTCTACTTGAAACCTTCCGTTTTTAATTTCCGGAATCACTTTGGTTATTTGCACTTCGATGGATTTATTTTCAAAATCTACTGCTCCTTTTTGTTGCGCTGCAATTTTATCCAAATAAAATTCATCGATGTCAGCTATCAATTTATAGCCTTTCCTATCATCAATAGAACCAATACTTGTATTTTGTGCATAGGTTTTCCCAAGAATAGGTTCAAAGGAAGAAAGTCTACCAGAAATTGGTGCTGTAACAAGGAAATTTTTTTTATTCATTCTCAAAATATCCAAACTTTTATTCATGAAACCAATGGATTGATTCAATTGTCCTATCTGGACTTGATTTGCTAATTTTTCTTTTTTGACACTTTTTTTAATGATGTTCATGCGTTCTTTTTGAAATCGATAATTTTCTTGGGTCTTTTCCCATTCATTTTTAGAAAGTATTTCCTGTTCAAAAAGTTTTTGGTTCAATTCAAATGAGTTTTTGGCATCCAAATAATCGTGTTCAATGGCAATCAAGTCTTTTTCTAAATTCAATTCCTGATTTCTCAAATCGAGTTTGGCTTTATCTAAATTATTGATTTGTTCGATAATGGCCGTTTCCTGTTGCATGTACGACAGTTCTGCATTGGGATTGTACAATCGTGCCAACGGTTGTCCTTTTATAACCATGTCGCCGTTTTCGACAAATATTTCCTGAATGGCTCCGCCTTCAATGATATTCACTAACATTGAATTTAAAGGAACTACTTTTGCCTGAAAAGACATAAAATCTTCGAAAAAATTATTTTCAACGGTCTTAATCGTAATTTCAACTTTTTTTACGTTCAAACTTCTTTTTTTGGTAGCTGATGTAAAAACAAAATACCCAAAGAGTAAGATAATTGGCAAAACGATTAAAAGATACTTATTTTTGTTAGTTTTACGTACGATTTTGGTGTCCATTGTTTATTGTTTGTATAGTCTATTAGGATAATCGTACCAGAAAATTAAAAAACGTAACAATCTTATTATCAAGTTTTTAATTTTGATAAAAATTACACGATGTCCATAATTGAACACTATTTGTCCAAAACCGAACAATGATTCCATTTTCTGAATAAAAAAAAATAGCTATTGCATTAGAATGAAAAAAACCAACGCCTCCATATTAGTCATAGACGACCAAGAAGATATTCTTTTTGCTTCAAAAATGCTACTGAAAAAGCATTTTGAAAATATTTATACCCTTAATAACCCTAAAAATGTTGTAGAACTATTATCACAAAACAACATTGATGTAGTTTTGCTCGATATGAATTACAGAATAGGATTTGAAGACGGCAGAGAAGGTTTGTATTTATTAAAAGAAATAAAAACGCTTTCGCCAAAAACGGTCGTTATTTTGATGACCGCATTTGGTAAAGTAGAAACTGCTGTAGAAGGTTTAAAAGCAGGTGCTTTTGATTATATTTTGAAACCTTGGGAAAATGAAAAATTACTTAGCGTTGTAAAACAGGCAGTTGACAAAAGTAGGAAAGAGCAAAAGAAATCTAATAATATCGAGATTGTAGACGAATTTTTTGTTGGAAATTCAGAGGTTATAAAAAAAGCTTATTCTCTGGCCGATAAAGTAGCTAAAACCGATGCCAATGTGTTAATACTTGGTGAGAACGGAACCGGAAAATTTGTGTTGTCACATCATATCCATCTGCAATCAGAGCGAAAAAACAGTCCTTTTATTCACGTTGATTTAGGTTCTTTAAATTCTAATATTTTCGAAAGCGAATTATTTGGCTATGCTAAAGGAGCTTTTACAGATGCGAAGGTTGATACGCCAGGACGTTTTGAAATGGCTCAAAACGGCACTATTTTTTTGGATGAAATAGGAAACGTCCCATTGCATTTACAATCTAAACTCCTGCAGATCATTCAAACCAAAATGGTAACCCGTTTAGGAGAATCAAAAGCAAGACCGCTGAATGTTCGCATTATTACAGCCACCAACCTGAATTTAAAACAAGAAGTTACAGATAAGAATTTCCGTGAAGATTTGTATTATCGCATCAATACTATGGAAATTGTGTTGCCTCCTTTGCGCGAGCGAATCGAAGATAAAATTCCTTTGGCGCAGTATCTTTTGCAAAAAATGATTACAAAATACGGACGAGACACAATTACTTTTGACGAAAAAGCATTGGAACAAATAGCAAATCACGCTTGGAATGGAAATATCCGTGAAATGGAAAACCGAGTAGAGCGTGCCGTGATTCTTTGTGAAAACAATTACATTACCGTTTCGGATTTGGATTTGGAACAAATAACGGCTTACGAGGACAATCAAGATGACATTCAACTTTCGGCCGTAGAAAAAACGGCTATTGAGAAAATCCTGTTGAAAAATAACAACAATATTAGTAAAACTGCCGAGGAACTAGGATTATCTAGAGGTGCATTATACCGACGTTTAGAAAAATATAACATCAACTAATATGCTTACATCCTTAAAAATATACCAACTCCTTTTTCTGAGATTAATTTTTATTTTTTGCCTTTCTGTAATTTCCCTATTTATTTTTCAAAAAGGATTAGTCTTTACAGCACTTTTTGGGACACTCATACTTTTCATACTCTTCGTCGAAATGTATTTTTACATTAAAAACACCTTTCAGCTGTATGACAGAACAATCACTTCAATTTTGCAAAATGATTTCACCTCCGATTTTTCGAAACATAAATCGTATCAAAATTATTCTAATTTATTCAAACTGTATGAATCACTAAAAAACAAAGAAAACGAGCAGGTTTCAAAAGATATTGTCTACCGTTCTATTTTAAATACTATCGAAACAGGAATTATTATCTTACAAAAAGAAGGAAGTGACTGGAACATTTTTTTGATGAATGATTTTTTTTCGAAACATTTTGATGTCCCAAAAGTATCAAAATGGAAATATCTAAAAAATCATTTGCCTGCGTTGTGTGAAATTATCGAAAAACAGGATTTTCAGGAAATTAAAACATCTTTAGAAATTCGTGTCAATCAGCAAGACACGCAAACATTTGTAATGCAGTCTTCTAGAAGCGAAATTTACAATCGGGATTATTTTATTGTTTTACTGGATTCAATTCAAAATGTAATTGAGAAAAAAGAGAAAGAAGCTTGGGTCAATTTAATGAAAGTCATCTCGCACGAGCTCTTGAATTCGATAACTCCCATTCGGTCACTTTCTCAAAATTTACAAGACCTGGTGCAACAGGAAACCATTTCGGCAGAAGATTTAGACGATATGAAAAGTAGTGTTACCACGATGTTGAGACGAAGTGACCACTTGCAGCAATTTGTAGAAAGTTATCGAAAACTGGCCATGCTGCCATCTCCCAAAAAACAAATAATGGAACTATCAAAATTGATTGACAACAGTAGTCAAATCATGAATCCATTGTTTAAAAAGGAACACATAGAAGTCATAAATACTATTGCTTTTGACCGCAGACTCCATATTGACCCACAACAGATGGAGCAAGTAGTCATAAATCTTTTGACAAATTGCATATATGCCTTATCTAATTCAGAAAAAAAACAAATTATCATATCGGCAGAAGTCAAAGAAAAGCGAATTTTTATCATGATCACCGATACAGGGCAAGGCATCGAAAAAGAAATAGAAAACAAAATATTCTTACCCTTTTTCACCACCAGAAAAGAAGGAGCAGGAATTGGTTTAACTTTATCTAAAAGCATAGTTGAGGCTCACGGTGGCTACTTGGCATATAGAAATGATGAAGGAATAACTACTTTTGTGATTTGTTTGGTTGAAAATTGATCTTAATTCAGATATGAATAAAAATTAGAGTTTAAGTTAAGCGTAGTAATTTATCAAGTACAAAAACTCTCTTTGCTTTCTAAATACATTTCTCTATAAAACAACTAAAAACTTTAATAACTGTATAGATTTTTAATGTAAATTGAAAAGGTTTTCTTTATTTCAATAGCTGGCACCAATACTATTTATTGTAACAGACAATAGCGACTCAGATAAAAAGCCTATTATTAGTCAGTCAAATCCATCATTCATTTATGGAATCACTTTTTTCTACTGTGTTTTAGTCAAAGAAATTAACATACTTATTTTGTTGAAGGATTATCTCTTATTATAATGCTGAAATTTTGTTACTTCTGCTTGGTCAAGGATGGTAATGGAAAGCTCGTAGCATGACACAGGAAGTTCCACGAATTGCAATTTACTGTCTATCCATGAACAGTTTTAGTAAGACTATTGATTTAAAACAGTTGTAAATCAGGTAATAGGCATAGGAGGAACAAACCAAAAAATTAAAAAGCAGGTATTTATACGTTAAACTATCTGCTTGGCTTGTCTTATTTTTGGTTAAACAATTACTAACAAAAACTAATAGTAACGAAACCATTACTCCCCATGAAAAAAACAATCACCAGATTAAGTGTAGTAGCCTTATTAGGGCTCACCATTTTTATAGCTTGTAAAACCCAAGAAAAAACAGAAGCTTCAAGCTATTTACCAAGCAATGTTTTATCTTCTTGTGTAGTCAATCCTTCTGAGTTTAAGACTTGGTTTGTGAGTGGTAATCCTACTGAGAATGGAGCTGTGGAACCCGCTAACAGTGTGACTTTTGGTCATGAAGACAATTGTGATTTTTACCGATGGTCTGAGCAAATGTTTTTGTGGATTACTTCGACAAGCTCAGGTATTTATGGAAAAAGTAAGACCGTTTTAGAATCACCTGTTTTCTATACCGTTTCACCAGAATTTGGTGTAAATGAAAGAAAATTAATTCCGCATAGACCTGGCATATTGTTGAGTGCACTACCTAATATAGAAAAAAGCAGAGGTGTTGATAGCGAGGAAGGACAAGCCACAGGCGATGCTTTGATGTCAAAAGATGGTGCCTTACTCTATTATATTACAATGGTAAATGATGTGTATGCACAGTTTATAGCGGCTGTAAATGCAGGCAAAATGAAAGGCAAGCAATTTCCAACTACTCAAGCTGAACTAAATACTATTGTAGCTTATGCAAAAAGCCAAAATATTGTTTTACCAGATGCCAATGCCTTAGCCATCGAACTTAAAACTTCGTGGGTTGATGCCAGTACTGTGAAAGATTTGAGTAATTACATTACTATAGATGCACTTGTACCTACTTATATTAAAACATCAAAAAAGTGGACCATCGTTCCTAATAAAACACAAAAAATAAAATTAGCCCTGTTGGGTGTGCACATTGTGGGTAGTACGGCTGGACATCCAGAGATGGTGTGGTCAACTTTTGAACATAAAAACAATGCTCATAATTTAAGTTACACCTATTTAGATACTGCAAAGAAGCAACAGAAGATTGCGGCAGATACTAAAGGCCTTTGGGTTTTGAATTCGGCACCAGCAGATACGACCAACATTAATATTTCTCACATGAAGTTTAAAAACGATACTATTTCTGCACAGTGGACTACCACGCCTCTACCGCCTGCAAATAATACCATTAGCCCTAGTAATACTACCAGAACCAAGCCTTGGGGTGTGGCGAATAAAGGAGTTCCAAACCCTGAGAATGCAACTGCAGCGGCTTCCAATAGTCAGATCATATCTATTAACAATTCGGTGCTATCTCAATTGGTTGGTAATGACATACGAAAAAACTATCTTTTTATAGGATCCACTTGGACGGATGGTGGCGCAGCACCTAATGGTCAAAGTTATTCAGCTACCAATACCACAAGCGGTGTGGCAATAGGTACAAGTCAGCTGGCAAATAGCACAATGGAAACCTATGATCAAAGTACGGCTTATAACCAACATGGTTCTTGTTTTAGTTGTCATCATGATTATAAGTCGCCTAAACCTACTTTAAACCCTAATTTTTTAAGTCACGTGTATGCTGATATTAGAAGAGGAGATTCTATTTCAGGTAAAAAGGTTAAGTTAATTCAGTAATAGATTGAAAAAGAGTTTAAAAGTGTAAGGTTTCCATAGACCAATAGTTTATGGGCAGCCTTACACTTTTGGCTTATTCAAACCCCGTCGGTGCAATTAAATAAAAAACGTTTTAAAATTGAATGTATCCATTTCAATCAGAGCCAAAAAAGAGGTAACTATAGGTCGATAATCATCGGCTTTTTGTATTAAAAGAACCAATTTTGCTCAAAGAACAAAAAAGAGGCAAAACCTGCAATTTTTTAGACTGTTAGAGAGTCCAGTAGAATTTTTTTTGATGAGCTTTGGAATACTTCCATGGCTCCTATTATTCAAAAAAATAATATAAGTAAATACTTCATAATAAGTCAGATTAAAAGCAAATGTAAATGGTAAAATTACTTTTAAAAAATTGTCAGAGGGTTAACAAAATTATCAAAAGTTTATGATTACTCTTAATAAACCTAAAGATTTTGCTATTAAAGAGTTAACTCCAGAAGCTAGAAAAATACAAGATGAAATAGCAATAGAAATATTATAAAAAATTTCTAGAAGAAGATTAAGAATATAAATTCAGACAGAATTTTTATTCTCTACAATTATCAATAAAGAAAAAGATGTTTTTTTAGTGAAGCTACTCCAAACTTCATTTTAAGAAGTTTAGTATAATTATGTACTATTAAAAACTTAACTAATTCCTCATCTTACTAATTTTATCAAAATTAAGGATTGTTACTATACTTCCTTTTTTTTCAATCAGACCTTCATTTTTGAATTCTGTCAATGTCCGGCTTACGGTTTCTGAGGCGGTTCCAGTTAGTGCGGCAAGTTCATCCCTACTAATTCTAATACTAGTTTCGTGTTTAAACAATCTCAAAATTGCCTCAGCAATTCGTTTTCTTACTGATTGATAAGCAAGTTGCAATAAATATGCGTCTTTGTTCCTAATTTCGCTGGAAAGGATTTCAATAAATTTTCCTGCCATATCAGGGTATTGCAGTAACATTTGATCAAATTGAATTTTAGGAAAAAAGCATAAATAACTATCTTCCATGGCAGTTGCTGTATCATCGTAGGGTTTAGTAGAAAGAATGATATTGATTCCTAAAAAATCTTCTTTTTGGTATATTCCTGTCATCAGTTCATGACCATCTTCGGTCATTTTAATAGTCTTAATTTTACCTGAAATTACAAGGTAAATTCCAGTAGCATTGTCACCTTCATAGTGTATGACTTGATTCTTTTTGAACAATCTAGTTTTTCGTTCCGCTATGATTTTTTTTAACTCGTTTAATCCATTATTTTTTGAGACTATCTGATCCAAACTCTCTAGAGATTTACTGTAAAAATGATGTTGACATTCTTTCTTCTTTAATCTACTTTCAATAGCATTGAGAAGTTCTAATCTACCAAATGGCTTTGTAAGATAATCATCAGCTCCCATTTCCATTCCCTTACGTAAATCAAGTCGTTCTGATTTTGAAGTAATAAAAATAAAGGGAATGTTAGTAGTTTCGGTATTTTTGTTTAGGAGATACAATACCCCATAACCGTCCAGTTCAGGCATCATGATATCGCACAGAATTACGTCTGGTAAATACATTGTAGCCATATCAACCCCTTCCTTTCCATTTTTAGCAACAATGACTTCATAGTCTGCCAATTCTAGGATTTCAACTATATTTTCCCTTATTTCATTATTGTCTTCAATTACTAATACCTTGCTCATATTGTTAAAAATGTTAGTGTAAATAAAGTCCCTTCGTGTATTGTACTTACACACGAAACAGTACCCTTCATTAAGGCAATATATCGTGCCACGATATTTAAACCAAGTCCAGTACCTGGAATATTACCCGTATTATGTGCTCTGAAAAAAGGTTCAAATAAATGCAATTGATCTTCATCAGGAATTCCTATTCCTTCATCTTTTACGCAAATGATACAATGTGTATCATTTATTTCGGTAGTAAATTCGATAGTACAACCATCGTCTGAATATTTTATAGCATTTGTAATTAAATTGATAATGCTATTTTTAATTAGATTTTGATCTAAGTTTATAGCTTTCTGAAATCCATAATGAGAATACTGTATTTGCTGATTGTCTTTTGCTAGTAATTGCATCTCCTCAGTAATCTCTTCGGCTAATTGCACTAGATTAAAACATGTGGGTTTTGCATTTACTTTACCAACTTCTAATTGTTCTATGTATAAAAAGTCATTTAGTATGGTGGTCAAATTTGTAACCGCATTAATTATTTTACCAGCATGTTTTATGATATTAGCATTTTCTAATGGTTCGGCATATTTTTCGATAAGAGAAGCAGATAAATGTGCCGTGCTTAAAGGAGTGCGGAATTCATGCGAAGCCATTGATAAAAACCTATTTTTTAATTTACTGATTAGTTTTTCCTTCTCTAAACTGGCACTCACTTTTGCTTTGGCTTTTTCAAGTGCTTTAATCGTATCGTTTAAGGTTTTTGTGCGCTCTTCTACAAGTTCTTCTAGATGGGAAGCATAATTTTTAAGGCGTTCTTCATCCTTTTTTTGCTGGGTAAGATCATGAATAAATCCGGCATAAATTTTTCTTCCTGCATAATTTACTTCACTTACGCCAATTTTAAATGGAAATTGATTTCCCTTTTTAGTTTTACCTTTTAGTTCTCTTCCAATTCCAATTATATGGGATTGACCAGACATTTTATAGTCTTTTAAATAGGATTCGTGAACTTCTTTATTACCAAAAGGCATGAGCATTGAAATGTTTTCTCCTAAAACTTCTGGTTCAGCATAATCAAAAAGTTTACATGCAGATGGATTTATGCTTTCTACAGTGCCTAATTCATCAATAGTTATGATTCCGTCAATAGCGTTATGCACAAGGGCATCTAGTAAAGCAGATTTTTCCATAACTTATTTTGTCAAAGTGTATTGACTAATGTAAAGATAAGTCTACCTGAGTAGTTATCGCCTTATATTATTATATCTATATCTTTTGAAATTTACTCTTTTAACCTACATAGAATATTAAGTGATGTAAATCACTTATAACTCAGACTATGCTCATTTTAATACACAACTGTATAAACCAACTTTGTAAAGTACTTTAAAACACTTTGGAATTGATATAAAAAACGGAAAAATGATAACAGATGATATTTTACAGCAACATATAATTCAAGTATTAAAACAAGAACTTTTTAGTGTTGATTGCAATATAATAGTCATTTCAAATAATGGAATAATCACATTGAAAGGTCATGTAGATACCTATCAAAAGAAAACACAAGCCGAAAGATTATCAAGTACAATATCAGGCGTACAATCAGTAATCAATAAAATTGATGTATCAATAAATAGCTGGGAACAGAAAAATGATATTGCAATCACAAACGAAATTCTCAATATTTTCAGGTGGAACTGGAATACCCTAAATGATACCATTAAAGTTAATGTAATAGATGGATGGGTAACACTATCCGGAGAATTAGAATGGAACTATCAAAAAGAAGCTGCTAAAGAAGCTATTACAAGTCTAATTGGGGTAAAAGGAGTTAGTAATAAAATTAATATAAAGTCTAAAGTAGACACTAAAATAGACAAAAAGACTCTTAGGCATGCACTTGAAAACCATCTTGCACTAGATTCAAAAGATATTGAAATCGAGGTATCAAATTCAAGGATAATTTTAAAAGGTACTGTGGAATCATGGTATCAAAAAGAAATTGCAGGATATATCGCTTGGAAAACAAGAGGTGTTGTTAGTGTTAAAAACGAGTTACTTATTGAAGATGAGTAGATTAAATCATTTAAGATCTAACAAAAAAATAAACATCATCAAATTTAATTGGTATAAAATATTTTAAAAACGAAAATTAAACTTTAAAAAAATTCTGTTTTCTTTTCAAAACTAAAGTTCAAAAGTGTTTGGCATCACTTTTTGGTGTGCGTATGGTCATTTCTACTTCAACCAAATAGACTCAACTTTGAACTCATAATTAATTTAAAAGTTTCTCGAAATATAATACGAGTAATATACTGTAAATACATAACCACAAGAAGATTAGAAAAAGAATAATGTTTTAAACAAATAATAGCAACATGAAAATACTTATTGTACTTACATCACATGATACTTTAGGAAGCAGTGGCCTAAAAACGGGGTTTTGGATAGCGGAATTTGCAGCTCCATATTTTATTTTTAAAGATGCAGGAGCTATAATCACAATTGCTTCTCCAAAGGGTGGTCAGCCACCTGTTGATCCCAAAAGTGAGGATGAAGAGGCACAAACCCAATATACTCAAAGATTCTACAAAGACAATACTGCTATTGACCTAGTAGCGCATTCTATAAAATTAAGCGAAATAGATCCCTCCGATTATGATGCTGTATTTTATCCTGGTGGTCACGGGCCATTATGGGATTTGGCAAACGATACCGATTCTATAAAACTCATCGCAGACTTTTACACTAATAAAAAACCAATTGCCTTTGTATGTCACGCACCTGCTGCTTTAGTGCATGTGAAAATTCAAAATGGTAATTATTTAGTAAAAGGAAAACAACTAACAGGCTTTTCTAATTCCGAAGAAGAAGCAGTTCAACTAAACAAAATGGTGCCTTTTTTACTGGAAGATGAACTTACAAAAATAGGTGCACTTTATAGTAAGGGAAAAGATTCTGAATCCTATGTAAAGCAAGATGGTTTACTGGTTACCGGACAAAACGCAGCCTCATCAGTAGCAGTGGCAAAATTACTTCTAGAAACGCTTGAAAGCGAAAAACAAAATTAAACTTTAAAACAAACAAAAATGAAAAAATTAGTTCTACTCGCTATAAGCATCGCATGTACATTGACAGCCAATGCACAAACAGCCGAAAAAAAATGGAACATAGGTATTCATGGAGGTGTAACTCAATATCATGGAGATCTTGGGCGTAGTTTTTACAAGACAGATAAAGCTTTTTATGGCTTTGGAGGTCTGTCGGTTTCCCGCTATTTGGGTAAACTTTTTGACGCAAATTTATTGTTAACCAAAGGTACTATTGGGTACAATGGAGATACCGGAAGCTTTAAGAGTGATTTTAATGCGGCTTCATTTAACTTGCGTTTTAACTTGGCAGCTCCAGAATATGTCATCAGACCTTATGTAATGGCCGGAGCTGGTTTTATTCTTTTTGACAATCAGGTTAATTTTGATCAAGATCGAATTGATTATGTTTTGCCAACTGCTGGAGCAGGTATCAATTTTAGATTATC
This sequence comes from Flavobacterium sp. I-STPP5a, assembly GCF_009764685.1. Taxonomy (GTDB): domain Bacteria; phylum Bacteroidota; class Bacteroidia; order Flavobacteriales; family Flavobacteriaceae; genus Flavobacterium. Next base: position 23,458 of record NZ_VHLM01000074.1, read on the forward strand.
CCCAGAAATTATGCTGAATCTTCAAGAAACTTTTTCTTTCTCCAATAAAGATCGAAGAGATGGAGTAACAGCAGGCGAAAAAGACAGCTACCTCTCTCACATGATTGGGCTAACCTTTAATCTTGGAAGTGTGAAAGATGCCGATCAGGATGGAGTTTCAGACAAAAATGACAACTGTCCTGATACTCCAACAGGAATTACTGTAGATAAAAAGGGTTGCCCGTTAGATCGTGATATGGATGGTGTAGCCGATTACTTGGACAATTGTCCCGACGTTTCAGGAACTGCTTCATTGAATGGTTGTCCAGATAAAGACAACGATGGTGTTACTGATTCAGAGGATAGATGTCCAGAACTAGCTGGCTCCAAAGCATTAAAAGGTTGCCCAGATAGTGATAACGACGGCGTGGCCGATTTAGATGATAAATGCCCCAATACCAAAGCAGGAAGCAAAGTAGATTTAGTAGGTTGTATCATGGATAGCGATAATGATGGTGTCATGGATGATGTAGATCGTTGCCCTGATGTTGCAGGTCTGTTAGCTTTAAAAGGATGTCCAGATAGCGATGGAGACGGAGTCGCTAATTTAGATGACAGATGTCCCGAAATAAAAGGAACAATGGCTAACAAAGGTTGTCCCGAAATTACAAAACAAGATGCAGTGCGTATTACTTATTTAGGAAGCAAAATATTCTTTGAGAACAATAGCGATAAATTAAAAGTTGCCTCATTATCTCAACTGGATGAACTCACAAAAATATTATACAAATATGCTGCTGCAAGTTTAGTTATTGAAGGATATACTGACAGTAACGGATCTGATCAATTTAATATTGAACTATCACAAAAGCGAACCGAGTCGGTACGAAATTATTTGATTGGGAAAGGTATTGAAGCAACCAGAATAACAGGAATAGGAAAAGGCGAAAGCAATCCTGTAGCAACGAATGCAACTGCACTAGGTCGAGCTAAAAACCGTAGAGTAGAATTGAAAACAAACTATTAAATTAATTTAGTGAAGATTGGCTCTTGTCAATCTTCACTTTAATTTTATAAACAATGATACAAGTCAAAAAAGAAGGGGTACTGTTAACCAAAACGTTATTCCCATTTGAAGATGAAGGTGTACTAAATCCCGCGGCTATAAAAGAGGGCCAATTTGTACATCTTTTTTATCGTGCAGTGAGCCAAGGCAATCATTCTAGTATTGGGTATTGTAAACTTGACGGGCCATTATCAGTAGTTGATAGGCACAAAAAATCATTGCTAGCACCTGAATTTGACTACGAAAGTCAAGGCATGGAGGATCCTAGGATTGTAAAAATAGAAGACACATACTATTTAACTTATACTGCCTATGATGGTATAAACGCATTAGGATGTCTTGCTATTTCAAAAGATTTAATCCATTTTGAAAAAAAAGGAATTATAGTTCCACAAATTAGCTATGCTGCATTTGATCAACTGGCAGAGGAAAGTAGTCCTATTAATCAAAAATATTTTCGTTACAATGAACACATTGGTGCTTTAGAATCTGACAAGGAAAAATCACTCGTTTGGGACAAAAATGTTATTTTTTTCCCAAGGAAAATAAACGGAAAATTCTATTTCATGCACCGCATAAAACCTGATATTCAAATTGTTGTAGGAGTTGAATATTTAAAAGATTTGACAGAAGCCTTCTATCAAGATTATTTCAGCCATTTTAATGATTATGTAGTGCTTACCTCAAAATATGATCATGAAATTAGTTATGTAGGTGGAGGCTGTCCTCCTATAGAAACAGATCATGGCTGGCTCTTAATTTACCACGGTGTTAAAGATGGACTCAACGGATATGTTTATTCGGCTTGTGCTGCTTTGCTGGATTTAGAAAATCCAAAAGAAGAAATTGCTCGCTTACCGTACCCCCTATTCAAACCCGAATTAGATTGGGAATTAAAGGGCGAAGTAGATAATGTGTGTTTCCCATCAGGTGCAGTAGTATTTGAAGACACTTTATACATTTATTATGGTGCTGCAGACGAGAGAATTGCTACTGCTTCTGTTTCGCTATCAGGATTGATCAAAGAATTATTACTTTATAACAAACAAGATGATAAATAAATTAAGATTAAATCGCAACAATACGTTTCCAGCTCAAAATAATAAATCGTATCGTTTGAATAAAACTCAAATTCAAGAAAAAGAAAGCCTGCCCGAAATCTTATTCATTTCCACTTATCCGCCTCGTGAATGTGGTATAGCTACGTATTCGCAGGATTTAATTTTAGCATTAAACAACAAATTCCAAAATACCTTCAATATTAAAATTGCAGCCTTGGAATTACAAAATAATAAGTATGCTTATGATGATGAGGTAACTTATGTTTTAGAAACGGACAATACATATTCTTATGATGCTCTTTCACAAAATATCAATAGTAATAAGGACATAGCTCTTGCATTAATTCAACATGAGTTTGGTTTATTCAAAACGAATGAAGCAGATTTTATCCTTTTTTTAAAAGCGATAAATAAACCCATAATTATTGTTTTTCATACCGTACTGCCCAATCCAAGTGAAATATTAAAAGAAAACATAGCCGAAATGAATGCGCTTGTAGATTCATTTATAGTTATGACAAATGCTTCGGCAAAATTATTGGAAAACGATTACGGTATTTTAAAAAACAAGATTACCGTCATTCCACACGGAACTCATTTAGTAAAACATACGGATAAGGAAGCTTTAAAAGAAAAATACAACTTATCAAAAAGAAGAGTGATTTCAACTTTTGGATTATTGAGTTCTGGAAAATCAATAGAAACTACATTAGATGCCATGCCCTTAATTGTTGTTGAAAATCCAGATATTCTTTTTCTTATAATTGGGAAAACGCATCCTTCGGTGGTCAAAGAAGAAGGTGAAATATACCGCGATAGTTTAGAGCAAAAAATCGAAATATTAGGACTAAAAGAGCATGTAAAATTCATCAATTCTTATTTACCGCTTGAGCAATTACTGGATTATTTGCAACTTACGGATATTTATCTTTTTACCTCAAAAGATCCAAATCAAGCGGTGAGCGGAACATTTTCTTATGCTATAAGTTGTGGTTGTCCCGTAATTTCTACCCCTATTCCCCATGCTTCTGAATTATTAAAAAATGGAGGCGGAATTATCATTGACTTCGAAAATTCAGAGCAATTGCAAAAACAAGTTTTAAATTTATTAAACAATCCACAGTTGTGTAAGGAAATCTCCAATAAAGGCATTCATAAAATGGCGCCAACAGCTTGGGAAAACGCTGCAATTGCACATGCCTTGTTGTTAAATAGTGTAATGGATCGAAAATCTAAATTAAAGTACAAAACTCCCGCAATCAATTTAGAACACTTTAAAAGTTTGACCACGCCTTTTGCAATGATACAGTTCTCCATTATCAACAAGCCCGATTTAAATAGCGGCTATACTCTAGATGATAATGCAAGAGCATTAGTAGCCATGTGTCAGCATTTTGAATTGACAAATGATGAGAAAGATTTGGCCTATATCACTCAATATTATCAGTTTATCCAGTTTTGTCAACAAAAAGATGGCTCCTTTTTGAATTATGTAAACGAAAATAAAAAGTTTACAGATCAGAATAGTGAAAATCTAGAAGACTCTAACGGAAGAGCAATTTGGGCGCTAGGATTTCTAGTTGCTATGCATGATTTATTACCAGAATCATTAATCACCCAAGCCAAAAAAACAATGCAAGCTGCCTTGGTATCAGCTACCAGCATGCATTCAACAAGGGCAATGGCATTTACTATAAAAGGGATTTATTACAGTAATAAAAAAGAAGTGAATTTTGAAAATAAGGCGCTCATAAAACTATTAGCGAACCGATTAGTTCAAATGTACAGACATGAATCTAAAGCAAATTGGCATTGGTTTGAGAGCTATATGACCTATGGAAACAGCATTCTTCCCGAAGCCATACTTTGTGCTTATCTAGCTACCGGCGAAATGATTTACAAAGAAATTGCTAAGACTTCTTTTGATTTTTTATTATCAAAAACAATAACGGAAAATAGTATTAAAGTAATCTCTAACAAAGGATGGTTACACTATAACAAAGCCGTTACAAAAGAAGTAATTGGCGGAGAACAACCTATTGATGTTGCCTATACCATCTTGGCTCTAGCCAAATTTTATAATACTTTTAAAATCACTGACTATCTTCATAAAATGGAAACAGCTTTTAGTTGGTTTCTGGGTAACAATCATCTCCAGAAAATCATTTACAATCCGTGCACAGGTGGTTGTTATGATGGTTTAGAGGAAGACTACATCAATCTCAATCAAGGAGCCGAATCTACGGTGAGTTATCTAATGGCACGACTAACAATACAAAAATGCAGAGAGGAAATAGAATACAATAAGACTAAAACAGTTTTTACTGACAATAGAAACTTACAGCTTGTAAATTAAAAATTGAATTGTAAATAACTAATAATCAATTAAATAAATTAAAAATAGTCCCCAAAAAATGAAAATAGCCATCTTCAGTACAAAATATTACGAACGTGAATATCTTGATAAATTTAATGTTGATGGTAAACACCAACTCACCTATTTTGAAACGCCGCTAAATGCAGAAACAGTTTCCGTTGTAAAAGGTTTTGATGCAGTAAGCATTCAATTGACTGATAAACTAGATGCTAATGTAATTGACCAACTTGCAAAAGCAAACATAAAACTAATCGATTTGCGAACGGCTGGCTATGATAATGTAGATTTAGAAGCTGCTGCAAAGCATAACATAAAAGTGATGCGCGTACCCGCTTATTCGCCTCAAGCCATTGCAGAACACGCAACCGCATTAATCTTAACACTCGACAGAAAAACACATAAAGCTTACAATAGAGTTCGGGAAAATAATTTTTCACTTCAAAATTTGATGGGTTTTAATCTGTTTGAAAAAACGGTTGGTGTTGTTGGAACCGGAATAATTGGAACTGCTTTTTGTCAAATAATGCTTGGATTTGGTTGCAAAGTTATCGCAAATGATATTTTACAATCTAAATCACTTATTGAAAAAGGAGTCAAATATGTTTCTTTTGAAAAATTATTAGAACAATCTGATATTATCTCAATTCATTGTCCCTTAACTCCAAAAACTAGACATCTTTTTAATAATGTGACTTTTTCAAAAATAAAAAAAGGAACTATGATCATTAATACAAGTCGAGGAGCCATTATCAATACCAAGGATGCAATCAAAGCGCTTAAAAATGCTCAAATTGGATATTTAGGAATCGATGTGTATGACGGCGAAGAAAACCTTTTCTTTAAAGACTTATCAGATAAAATTATAAAAGACGACCAAATCGAAAGACTAATGTCTTTTAATAATGTTTTAATTACGCCTCACCAATCTTTCTTTACTAAAGAAGCTTTAGACGAAATTGCTAGGGTAACAATCAGTAATTTCAATTCATTTGAAGATAAGGTAAAGACAGAAAATGAAGTAGTTTTCGCCATTCCATAACTACCGACCAACTCCAATTAAAGTAACAAAAATCATTTTTTTTGATGCTCTGGGTCATTTTAAGATCTATATGAAAACTAAAGCTTTACATACATTATAAACTAAATAATTTCAAAATGAAAAGCAACGAAGAACTGCAAAAAAATGTTGTGGATGCAATCAATTGGGAACCCCTATTGCAAGCCGCAGAAATTGGGGTTATGACTAATAGAGGCGTGGTTACTCTAACCGGATCAGTAAATACTTATGCTAAAAAAAACGAAGCTGAACAAGCTGCTAAAAACGTAGCTGGAGTAGCAACTGTACTCGAAGATATCAAAGTTGTTTGTGGTACTAATAACAGTAGACCTGATGCTGAAATTAAGAATGTAATTGAGAATATTTTTATGTGGCATTGGGATATTCCAACCGAAAAAATTAAAGTCCTTGTTGAAAATGGATGGGTATTTTTAAGTGGCCAACTGGAATGGAATTATCAAAAAGAAGCAACTAAAAATGCACTTACTAACCTCATCGGAATTACAGGAATAACAAATAATATCAAGATAATATCAACATCCAAAGACACCATCAAAAAAAAAGATATTGAAATTGCCATAGAGCGCAATGGTGCCATTAAGAGCAAAGACATCCGTGTGTATGTAGTTGATAATGTAGTCACTTTAATTGGACACGTAGATTCTTGCTATCAAAAAGATGAGGCTAGCAGGATTGCGTGGAATGCTCCAGGTGTTACGCAGGTACAAAATGATTTATATATTGAATTTGACGACTAAAAATCCCTTCTCATAAATCTGTAAAAATGCAAACAACTATTGGAATTATTGAATTAAATCTTGCAAGAATAACTTATAAATTGTCAAAAATCTTAGTGGATCATCCTGTTTATTTTAGCCCCTTAATAGTTCGGAGTGATATTTTAAATTTCAAATAGTACATTTGATATATGAAATACAAGAAATGGAGTTTAGAAGAAAAGCTAGAAATCCTATCCTTTTCAGAAGAATTAGGAGTTGTTGAAACGTGCCGTAAATACAGCGTTAGCACTGGCACTTTGTATAGCTGGAAGAAGAAACACGAGAAGCAGGGAGAAGCTGGTTTAAAAGTAACTTATGACACTAGTAGTAAAGAGCTAAAGCAAGCTGAGGAAGAAAACAGAATTCTACGCAAATTATTAGCTAACAAGGAAATCGAATTAGAAATTGGGCGTGAACTTTTAAAAAAAAAGTTTGGGACATCCGATCCAAGAAAGATTTAGTAGATAGTATTTATAGTAAACATAAGATTAGTAAAACCAAAATTATTACTATAGTAGGAATGGTTCAAAGTAGTTATTACCGAAGACCAAGCTCAAATAAAAAAGGTATTAAACCTAGTGAATTTACTTTTAATAAATCTAAAGGATATGTAAGTCAAGACGCGGTTATTAAATCGAT
>NZ_VHLM01000031.1 GCF_009764685.1 Flavobacterium sp. I-STPP5a
TCGAGTTACTTACTTAATGACTACGATTTGCTTCCAACCCTGATGCGGATGTGAGACTAATCGTTTGAATATATTATCAAAAATAGAATCTTTGTAAATTGACCTGTTCAGTCGATAAAAATATTCATCTAAATATTTTTGGAGATGTTCCTTTTTGACGTGTGATTGAATCGTTCTTATTGCAGTTTTTACCTGATGAATAATAGTGTGCATTTCTTTGAAGTTTTTCCCAGGAACGCTTTTTTCTTGGACGATGTTATAGCTCTTTGCTATTATTTTGTAAGCTGTCCATTGGTCTGTTTTAATATTCGCATCTTTACTTATATGCTCGTCAAATAATGGTTTTATTGACTTTGCAGAATAATCATCAATAACATTTGCATAACCTCTTTTTATCTTTCCTTCATCTGTCAGCTCAACAGCACAAGCAACTTTTGCCTTTTTGCTATCGTAACTTCTACCTTGTTTTCCTGTTTCTTTTCCGCCAACTACAAATTCATCAACTTGTACATTTCCTGTCATTGGATACTGTTTTGAGGACTTCATCGCAAGTCTTACTTTTTGCATAAACAACCAAGAAGTCTTTTGAGTTATTCCATAGCGTTTTGCCGCTTGAGTTGAGGATATTGATTTGGTTGTACAAGTCATTTCAAAGGCAATACAAAATGCTTTTTGAATTCCAAATTTAACTCTATGAAAAAGAGTTCCTGCCGTTGCACTCTCTTTATATCTACATTTGGTACACTCTCTTTTATTGTGTTTTTCAAAATAAACATACTTCGTATTCTCGCAACGTTTACATCTATAGCCGTCTTTCCACTTCTCATTGGCTATAAATTCACGGCAACTTTGGTCGTCTGGGAATGTCTTTATGAACTCTAAAATATTCTCCCCCTGAAATATACTTTCCATATCCTTGTATTTACTATAAATATAAGTGTTTTTTAAGTAAGTAACTCTATAATATTAAATCATAAATTTTACTTTGTTCTTTTACACCGCCTTCATTATCGGCATATTCTCCAGATGCTTTTTGAGCAAAATAATACCCTTGAACAGATTGAATTTCTTCACTTGAAGGAATCTTTCCTCCATAATATTCAGGATATATTTCCTTGTATTTTTGAACAAATAAGTTTTTAATAATGGGTGTTTCACCTACATAATTAGATACTCGGTCAATAAAAATCAATGACAAACATTTTATATTTTTCTCTAAAAGCTTTTGTGTTTTAGCAAAATGACGGTGGAGCAACCATTCTATTTGTAAAGCCCAAATATTTTCTAAACTTCCTGCTATTTGTTTTTCTAAAACTTCAGCTCCATTAGTAAAAACTACAGTCCACTTTTGTGTTTTTAAGCTTTTATTTATTCGAGAAATTTTATAATTTAAATAACTTGGATTGTTGGTTTTCTCTCCTAAATTATCTCCTTCTTTTAACCAAGCCGTATTTTTAAAATCAATCTTCCCGTTTGAATTATTAAGATGCCAAGCTTTTAGTTTCACTTTTGGGTCTCCTTTACCAATTTGAATATCGGTTAATTCAATTTTCAAAGAAGCTTCATCATTCTTTTCGGTAACTGTAAGTACTTCAATTTTCTTAACCAATCCCTCTTTATAACTATCAAAAGGTGTTAATCTAAACAAAAGGTTTTTAATTACTTTATGCGTTGCAGAATAACGCAGTTTTATTAAAGGATTAAGTTTTGCAATTTGTTTTATGGAATTATCTGTATCCATTCCTTCTTGCGGTTCATCCATTATAATGATTGGATTTGTTTTACCAATTGCCTCAATGAACGGGGTATTATTGAACAAGTCTTCGCGTTGCGCCTGATTCAAAATTTTGTCTTCAGAATTAAAAGAAGCCAATGTCATGATCATTACCTGCGGGTGCTGGTCTTCTATAAACTGAGTAACCTTCGTGAGTTTTTTACTGTCGTATTCAAAAGCACTAGGAGTGAAGCCGTATATATCCTCAAGTTGTTTATCAAATGATTTAAAAGTACCGATTATGTTTTGTCTTATAGCTACTGACGGAACAAGAATTATAAACTTAGTAAAGCCGTAATGTTTAAAAAGTTCATAGATAGTTTTCACGTAAACCAATGTTTTCCCTGTTCCAGTTTCCATCTCAACACAAATATCATTATCGGCGGAAAGGTTTGCCACGTCTTGATTTACTCCATTTTCAAAGCAAATATTTTTAATATTCTCCTGAACTTCCTCTTTAGATAATCGAGATACATTGGAACGAATACCTTCAAAACAAGCACTGTCAAATGTGTTTTTTTCTGTTCCTTCAAAAACTTTTACAATTGATTGAACGGCTATGTCCTGATATTTAAGGTTTTCTAGTTTTAGTTTCATTTTTATGTTGGCAATCTATTAGGAGTAATCTGCTTTTATTGGATTAAATTTTTATTTGAATTTTTCTAATTTACTGCAATTTAAGTAGGTTCAGAAAAATGAAAAAAAATAAATATTTAACTACAATAATACAAAAAATCAATTTAATCTGAAAGGATTAAAGTTAATAAAAGCTAATAAAGATTACTAAACGTTAAGAGTTTTTAAGCATTACGCTGCTACTGACATTTCTTAAATGAATATGGTACTGAGTTATGATGTAATTAAAAAGAACGAGGATAAAGAAAAGATTGAACTAAATGTGTTTAAATATTTTGCTAGGCTTTTGGATTTCTACATTTTGGGGTGTTTTTTTTATTCTATAAAACTAGAATTATATAATTCTATAAATCTAGTTTTATAGAAACGTATTTTTTTTTTGCACTTATCAAAAAAAAAATCATTTTTTGTAATTATTTCCTTTTAGGCGAACTTCCATAAGTTGGTAATAGTTCTAAATTCTTTTTTGGAATCATAGTCAAATATAGATTGTCATTGTCTCTTTTCCATAGTCCATAAATATATTCTACTCCCGGTTCAATAACTATTTTCTGATTGAAGATTATAGTTCCTGTATGTGAAGGACGGTCAGGGTAATTTTGGTCTTTATTAGTAGTTAATCTAAATTTTAGTTCATTTGTTTCAATACCTATATCAAATGAGCTTTTGGTAATCATTTCTTTTATTGAAATTTCATTTTTAAAACTAGTTAGTTTATCTAAGTAACGATAATCTATGATCTCTTTCGTCGTTGAGTCTCTTTGTAAACTCAAAAGATTATAAGCCTCAATAGTTTCCAATGATTCAATAAATAGAATCCAATTATCTGAACCTAATATGGGATGATAATGTTTTTTTAATTCAACAAAATTCATTTTGAAGCAATTACATAGCATTCCTTTTTGGAAATTAGAAAGGTGTAGCCAATTTTCAGTTTCAATGGCTTTTTCTAAATTTTCATTTATTTTTTTTTGTTCTTGAATATTTTTTAAATTAGTTTCTTCCTGTTCTCTATTGACGCAAAAGCTGCACTTATATGTTGAACTAGGATTACTTGTCAATGCTTGATCTATAATTGATTTAAAATTCAATCTACTAGATGCTTGAAAATCATTAAATTTAGGACAAGACCCACAAGGAATAGAAAACATTAGAAAACCACGTAAAGAAATAAGTTTGTTTAGTTGACTTTGAGAAATTTCAAAAGTTTCCATTATACTTTTGGCTGTATTTAAAAATTCAAAACCATTAAACTTCCAGTACAGTTCAATGATTGATTTCTCTCTTTCAGTACATTTTTCTGAAACTTGAACTCGAATATTGGAGATTTTTTCGTTTTTATTTCCCATGATGTTTTTAAAAAAAGCGTGGAACTGTTTCTTGTTAGCACTATAGGTATCTCCAAACACCAGCACACCAAACAAGAACAGCCCACGCTAGGCATGGGCGTCTTAGTTTTGATATTAGCGTGCTATTAATTTTGGAGATTTTATAGTACTAATTCAAAAGCTAAACACTTTGAGTTATTTTATTTTAAGTAATTATCTATACAGAATAGGCATTGTTTTTTGTTAAAAGTCTACAGTTAAATCCTTGAATTTAATAATGTAAAATAAGCTATTTTTTTGAATTTAAACAAGTGAATTTCTTAATGCATTATTTACAATTTCTTTCATGCTGATTTCATCTTGAAAAGCCTTTAATTTTAATTTTTTGTAGATCTCTTTCTCAATGTAGAATGAGAATTGAACTTCTTCTATTTCCTTAGTGGGAACAGGTACAATTTTTTGAATTTTGTTTTGTTGATTGTTAGACTTGACCTTATTTATCAAGTCACTCATGCTTTCTGATTTCATCGTTATAGATTTATATGTTTATAGATTTATAGAATTGTAGTAAACTACATTTATAGGAATAACATCAATATTTCTTTTGAGAGTTGGTCTAATTGTCGTTGAGCGTTTCTATCGTTTGCAACCCCTTGTAAAACAACAGATCTCGTGAAAGCAACTAAATCACTGATGTGCGTTTTCGCAATGGGTACCTTATATTCCTCTAAGCCAATTAAGATATCTAACGTTAATGTAGTGTTAGGCTTAATCATGTTGAATACCACAAGAGTAGAATCCGTTTTATGTTCGTGTTCAATAAGTTTCAAAGTGCTTTTAATAGCCAACAAATCCAGAATTCCGGCTTTAGTTGGAACAAGTATCAAATCAGCTATGCTAATCAAATTAGGCAATTGATTTGATAAGTAAGGAGGAGTGTCGATAAAAACAACATCATACTCTAGGTTTAAAATAGTATTTAAATCCTCGACAAATGGAATGATATCGAAACTAGTAATGATCTCTTTCAATTGGCTCAAACTTCCTTGTGAGTCGAAATCGAGAACCGCAACTTTTGAGCTTTTAGCTATATTCTGAGCGAGATTAAAGGTAAGTGTGCTTTTGCCAACTCCGCCTTTTTGGTGTGTTATTAATATGATTTTCGGCATGTTTTAAAATTTAAACGGTTATTAATTCTGTAAACTTAGCGAAGCGATTAGCAGCCCAAATCCTTTCCACTATCAAGAACTTTCCTAACAACTTTTATTGACAAATCCGTTATGGATTTTGGGAAACTAGTAGGTATCTTAGTAAATGGGATTTGCTCTTTTTTACTTTGAATTGGGTTTAATTGTTCCTTCACCTCATTTAACCCGGTGTACTTCAAAATGAAATTTTTAGTCTCGTTTTTTATACCCCTGGATATTTTATTTCCTAATTCTTTTTCGGACTTTTCAATACTATAATTTTTCTTTTTATCATCAAAATATTCATACGATTGGTGAATGGGTCAGGCATACTCGAATTTTTTATCGAAAGTTTGCTCTGCCGTTTTGAAAAAAGCACTGCGATTAAAACCAACTTGATTTTTTCCAGCTAAAAGCATTCTGTCCCTTGCGGCTGACAAGGGAGATAGTGAAATTTTATCCCGTGCGTTATGGTTGGTTTTCTCATGCTTAGAGACTAAAACATTTACTTGGAAGTTGTCGCTACCTTTCAAAGTGTCGTGTTTGATTACTTCCTTGGTAAATGGATCTCCAACTACTTCTCTCCAATTTTTTGATTGAACCACCATTCATTTTTAAATTTATTATTAAACGCTTTTAATTCTTTTTTATATTGTTTAATATCAAAATTATAAGGTAAACTGAGCATGTTTAAAAATGGATCAATTCGGTTATAAGTAATTAGTAATTTCACTAAATTTTCAACCGAAAAATTATTGCCGTTCTCAATTGAGCTTACAGTTTTTCTACTAATCCCAACTTCATCAGTGATATCTGTTTGTGTCATATCCATATTTTGACGAAGCTTTTCAAGCTTTTGGCCAATCAGAATCATACATTCTTCTAAATTCTTAATCTCTTCCATGGTGTAACTTTTGTGTTACAAATACAATAATAATTCGAATATGAGTAACTTATTACTCATATTGGATTTATTATATACTTCTTTTCGTTTTTAATTTCTTCTTTTTGTCATCAGATATAGAGATGTCGTTGGAATTTGTAACATCTATTACTGCAATAATACCTTTCAATATTCCAATTGAATGATTTTGATATTGATTTCCTGCCATTAAATTATTGCCAGCACTACTTACGCTCGTAATGTTTGATTTCATTTGGCTTTCTATTATTGGCATTGTTTTAGTATTGCTAGCCGCTATTTTTTTATTAAGCTCATGCTTTTCTTGCGGGCTACCATTTTTTAAGATATTTTGATTTTCAAATTTTTCAAGTAACTTTCTATTATACCTGAAGTGTTCATCGAAAGTTTCTTCATTTATTTTAATCCAGTTTACCCTATCAAAGCCAACTTGATATTCATTATCCCCAATAGTTCTGTTGGTGTTTTTTTCATTGCAAATAGGGTTTAATTTTAGTCGTTGGCTTTTATCTTTTCTAGAGACAATAAAGTGAATATGTGACTGTAAACCTTCTTTATTTTCTCCTGAAATTCTCTTGCCATTAAGTACATCTTTATCGGTTCCTTTGAATTTTCTAAAGTGTTCAATTTTAGCAAAATATACTAAATCACTTCCAGCATTAATACCCTTCTGTTGACGATTGAAGTTCAAAGCATAGTTATCCATTACTTTTCGACCATACGCTCTTATAAGTGTATTAAATTGCTCTAATTCGACTGCATTAAAATCCCAAACATTTGTCAAGTCAGTTTTACCAGTTGCTAGAAAGGCAATATGATTTAATTCATTATCACTAAAGCTTATCGTAGGGGCAAAATATTTCGCATCATTTGCACCTAATTTTCTTTTGTTTTTATCAATAGAACTAATAACTTCTATTGCACTGACATTTGTTTCTGAAGAAGTAAAGAAGCCTTGTTTTCTTCTTTCTAGCTGAAAGACATCATTTCTTGACAAAGACTTTTTAATGATTTTGTCTAGCTCTTCATTTTCTTTTCCTAAGTAAATGGCCAAGTTAGAACAACTCCCTTTATTGTCTGCTCCAAGTGAACTATGTGGTTTAGATATTGGCATTATGAAAAAAGAGATTTCAGTTTATCCATCGTACCTGATTTATTTTTGTCATCTAATAGTTGACAAATCAGCAAAATCGCTTGTCTATTTTTTTGTAATTCAGAGATTAGCATTTTCGTTCTTTCCGAATCATTACTATTTGTTTTGTCAAGATTCTCAACGTGAGTCTTTTTTATTTCATTTGTTCGCTCTGAATGCTGACTCAATAGTTTATTTAACACAATAATTAGTTTTGATATTTCTTCCTTTTGAATATTTTGATAATTAAAAACATCTTGTCTTAAAGGTTTTAAAATATCTCGTTCTTGAACTTTTAAAAAAGAGACTATCCTTTTGTCTAAAGCAGCAACCATTAAGGAGGGGTTGTTGTTTACAGCATCTTTAGGATTGATACCTGTTTTTTTGAAATAATAAATCATTTCTTTAACAAGCGAACCCAAGTTCATTCGCAAACTTTCAGATAATTTTCCAAGTTCTGCATGTGCTTTTTCATCTATAATGATACTTTTTTTAGTCATAATTATAATTTTTAAAACTGTTAATCAGTTAGTTAGGTTTTTATTGTATTTAGATTATAAAATCTTATAAATTTTAGTCCTTAAAGAAAGCCTTATTTTCAAGGCTTTGGCCTCGCAGAGCAAGTAGGATAGGGGTTTTTCCGCCCCTGTCCTACTTGCTACTCTATTCGAGACAATGTGATTGTGTTACCATTGGAATCTCTAAGATCAAAGAGATCAATTAGAAGCTTCAAGTTTTCATTTTTTAAGTACAGTTTATTGATCGTTTTTTGTTGGTTTGAAATAATTGTTTTTGGTTTGTAATTGAGGTTTTCTAAAAAGTAGTCAGCAATATCATAGCCTTTTTCTCTATCCTTAGGGGTAGCTTTTATTTCAAGTAAATCGGAAATTGCTATATCAAAACCTTTTTTTTTATAGTACTCACATTTTGATTTCCAAATGCTAAACGGACTTCCGTTTAGTCCGTTAATACCTAAGTCTGGATAAAGAATAATTTTTCGATTCTTCAAAATTTCCATTTTGGTTTCATTTAAACCATTCAAACTGCCAGCTGCTAACCAAATGTATTTTTCGAATAATAAACTCATAACACAAGCCGTTTTTTCGGATTCAACTATAGCAATTACATTGTTGTTTCCGTTAATTAAATGTTCTCCAAAAAAGCATTGACTAAGGTTGAAATCTGTTATTTCATCCCATTTTATTTTTATGGAATGAACCCAATTAATATACTTAGTCCTTTTTCCTGATTTACTGTAAATAATTATTTTTCCCCCTCTGATCAATTTTTTAGTGTCAATTTGCCAAAATACAGTTCCGAAATGCCAGTAATTTGCAGTTCCTATTTTATACTGATCAACTATTTTTTCTACCTTTTGAATATCAAATTTTGATAATAGGAAGGATATGAAATTATTTTCTGAATGGTATTTAATGGTTGCCAGTAAGTCCTTTTCATTATGTAATGAAATTTGCTCTTGTTTTACAGATTGGGCTGCGTATTGAACATGAATTTTATATTCTATATTATTATCCGTAAAATAAGATTTAGGAGTATAGTGATAACCACAATTTATTTCTCTGTCACATCTGCCAACTATTAGAGAAACATATTCGCTTGATTCAACATCAATATACAGTACCATTGTTTTTTTATTACAGTTTGGACATGCGTGTTTTGTTGATTTTTTATGTAATGTATATTTATGCATTATTTACTGTTGTTTCACTTTCTTCACTTTCTTCACTTTCCAGTAATAGCAAAGGTTTAACATTGCTACATAGCTTCACTTTGGCTTCATTTTGACTTCACTTTGAAATTCAATAGTGAAATATGAAATTGCACTTTCTTCACTAATTTTGCACTTTTAATTGATTTTAAATAATTGTAAATCAATGTTTTAATTGTCAAAGTGAAGAAAGTGAAGAAAGTGAAGTCTATACTATTTTTTCATAACTTCCGTGAGCTAGTCTTTTGAATAATTTTGGGTCTTTTAAGTAAGTTTTAAATTGCCTATCAGAAACTCTAGATTTACCTTCAATTAATTTACAAGCGATTTTTATTCCTTCTGCAGTTGTAAAAGTTTTGGGTAGTTCGTTTAAAATATTTTTTTGAAGTTCTGTCAACGTTTCAAAATAATTTTTTTTTAAAATCTCTCCTCTAACTTGAATGGCATTATGGTAGAAATAATCAAATAATTGAATTGCACCTTTGATAGATGATATACCTACTTTGTTTTTTGATTCGTTTTCTACTGTCGAATGAATTAATTGGAGAATTAGTGCAAAACGTAGTACATATTGTTGCAATTTAATTTCTATACTTCGTTCATAATCAAAGAAAAATTTATCGGGTCTATTATTTTGCCATTGGAATAAGTATTCTTTTGCTTCAGTTTCCATCGTAAATACAGTAGACAAATTAGGATCTTCATCACCCAAATCAATTAAATTATGAATAAGAGTAGTGTAATTATTAAATATTACTTTATTTACTTGCTGTATATTCCAACGTAATACTTTTTCATTATTTGGATAAACAAACAGCAATCGGTCCATAAAGCCATTAGTAGCTCTTCCGTCCTTACCAAAATCTTTTAAAACTGAAATTTGAGTGCTACCAATAACGCTTAAACAAGGATCTTCAAGTCTCAGGGACTTTCCTGAAGCTCTATCTGTTGTTACTTGTGTACCACTCCATAAGCTTAAATAAGTTTCAGCTTCACCTGAACTATTATATCTCTGAAAGTTCTTAAGCCAACCGTTTAACTCATCAACATAAATACAAATACCTCTCTTGTTATAACTATGATGAAGTATTAATGCTTCGGGAGTAAAATCACTTAATAGATACCTCTTTAAGATTGGCTTTTTCTCCTTGTTTTTATTTTCTGAGTTTTCTGAATTGTTTTTTTCGTATTCAGCTAATTGATTTTCATAGTCTACAAATAGTTGACTCTCTTTGATTTGTATAGGATTGAAACAAAACTTTAAAGCTTGTGTCTTTGCATCTCCTGGTTGTCCTACTATGACCATAAATAAATTTACTTTTTCTTGCCATCCATGTTTTACTTTAAGTTTATGTGATTTGCCAATTGAAGCGGAGGCAGCCGAAAGTAAACCCGCACCAAGATAATCTATAGGGAATAAATGCTTATTGTTAATCTCAATAATAATCTCTTGTATAGCTTTGGGATAAATTTCTATTGGGAATAGATTTCCTTTAGTTTCTTTATGTTTCAAAAAATCAATTTCAAGGTCCATAATGTCAATTATTCCTTGATTTCTAGTATCTTTGCCTTGCGAACCAAAGACTTTACCCTTTATACTTTCCGAAGTAAGAAGGGTATTGTTTTTTATATCAATCATAACTCAAATACTATCCTTTTGAGTTCACATAATTTGATGCCTCTTTTTCGATTTGAGAAATCGATTTTGATTTGTTTTGAAGTAACCATTCATCAATCTCTGATTTAGTAAAAAAGAGTGTTCGATTATTAGGCTTAGAGTAGGGAAGGATATTATTGTGTACTAGTTTATATACGTAACTTTTTGAGAATCCAGTGTAGTTTACTACATCATCAACAGTGAAGATTTGTTTGTTTGTCCCAATTATAAGTTTTTCTAATTGGGTTAATTTTTGAATAATTGCATTGCTTTCCATAAGTGATTTGTTTTAAGATTATGGGAGCAAATGTCACTAAAGCGTAATAGATAAATATTAAGATATTAAGACCTTAATGATTTTTAATCTTTTCAAACATAGATTTCAAGATTTTAATATCATCTCGTTCTTTTGTAAACCTTCGATATTGTGCCATAGAAGAATATATTGCATTGGCCTTTATTATACCATTCTTGTTCGCAATTTTCGCTGAATATTCAATAGTTGATAATTCTATTTTTATATCAAAATAAGTTTTTATAAAATCAATAAAATGTTTAAATAGAATATTGTCCATTTCAAGATAAATAATTGAATTATGACTTTCCCAATCATTTTCAAACACTTCAATAAATTGATTTAATGAAGTTTTGTTCTGGTCTATCAGCATAATTTTCTCCAGGTTTTTATATAGATTACGTAAATCGCCGTTACTCATATTGATTTGATAATTTCCGTTTTTATTCCCATGGTTGTTTACATTCTTAGATGTAGTTAGAACCATAACTTTTTTATGGATTTGAGACTGTAGTTTTTCGAGATGATTTTCATATTTTTCTAATTCTCCGTTAATATCTAATAAAAAAGAAATTTTTTTAATATCAAAATTATCAACCTCGATATCTAGATTGTCTATGTGATTAATTAAAGCAATTTTAAAAATAGACAAAGGATAAGATATATGTTCATAAATTTTGTCTGATAAGACTAAAAGCAGGTGAGAATGAGTTTCTTTAGGGTATTCTCTCATCTCTAAATGAAATGCTATTAATTTAGAAAGTTCCTTTTTACAATTAAAAGCAATTGATGCTTCAGTAATTATGTTTGATTTCTCCTCATTCTTAAATTTTTGATTATCCTGGAAGGGGAGCGGCTGATTATTTTCTATTGAATGATCATAATGTATATAAAAAAAATGTTTTAGGGTTGTAATATCAATATCTTCAAATCGAAAATAATATATGTAATTAGAAAGAAATAAAAAGAATTGTGATTCGTTTAACTTTCCTATTAAACTGAATGTTTTTACATTAATTTCACTTAAATCTTTGTGAATTTCATTTACAGCTTGATAATAACGTTTGTTACATTGTTTAAAATATGGATAATGTAGCATATTTTTTAAATATTAATGTTAGGGATTAGATTTGATGCTTCTTTCATTTTTTGGTCAACAATTTTAGCATAGATTGCCGTCGTGCGTATTTCACGGTGTCCTAATCTTTTGGAAACGGTATAAATATCAGCTCCATTTTCAAGTAAAAGCACTGCATTAGTGTGCCTTGCACTATGGAAAGTTATGTGTTTTGATATTCCTGCACGATTGCACCAACGTACAATCTCATTATTGTAAACCGCACTATATTTAAGACCGACAAAAACTCTATCAGTTGGAGATTGTCGCGTTTGCAATAACTCACGTGCTTGAGCGGAGATATACAGGTATTCAACACCGTCTGTTTTTTCTTGCCTAAAATTAACTCTACTTGAATTGTCTTCATCTCTTACTTCTGACCAAACTAAGGTATTGATGTCGGACCATCTCAAACCTACTAAACAAGAAAAAATAAAGGCACGTTTTAGCACGTTATATTTACATTCAGTTTGTGCTAGTTGTTGTAATTCTTGAAAGGTTAAATATTCTCTTTGACTTTCAGCTTGCTCAAATGATTTTGTTTTCGAAGCATAGTTTATTGATAAATAGCCGTCATCAAACGCAGCCCTTAGACAAGCTTTGAACTTGTTGAAATAAGAATATTTTGAATTAAGTGAAAGGGGAGTGTCACTTTTTGTTTTAGCTTCTTTATCAAAGTACAAACGCACTCGCTTGACAAAGTTCTCGTCAATTTCATCAAATGTAAGATTTGATGAAATACATCTTTTTAGATGCAGAGAAGTTGCTGTCCAGTTACCGTAGTTTTTAGGAGAGTCAATTTTTTCCTCAGTTTTCTCTATAAAATAATCTAAAAACAATCTTTTTGACTTGGAAGTGTTTTTGATGTCAAACTTACCTTGAAAGTATTCCGCTTTACGGATAGATAATATTTGTTCACTTAAAGTATCAATTTCTTTATTTTCTTTTTTTTCAGCAGCAGTCTTTGGATCTTGATTTGGATATAATTTTAGATACTCAAAATCTCTTAAATGAATCCTTTTGCCATCTAAGTTTAGAGTAGAACCCTTATAGTATTCTAGGTATAGACTGAACTTACCATTTTTTAACTTCTTTTTCTTTAAAGTAATATTCATAGGTGTACATTTTTACACCTTTTTTGTCATGAGGTGTACATTGAGTGTAACAAATGTATGAATTAAAGTTATTACAAGAAAGCTAAAATACAGCTAAATCAATGGTAGTCAAGTTATAGAAAGTTAATAATACTTAAAGAAAGCACTTTTATTTCCCGATACAGAAATTAGCAAATATATTCCCCAGCAATTCATCATTAGTCACTTGACCGGTAATCATCCCGAAATGGTATAATGCTTCGCGGATATCAAGTGCCATCAAGTCACTAGAAAGGTTGGTTTCAAGCGCGTATTTCACTTTGCTAATTTCATCAAGAGCTTTTAATAAGGAATCATAATGACGGGTGTTGGTCACAATGGTTTCGTTGTTGCGCAACGCACCAGTGTTAACAAAGGAAAGCAATTGGTTTTTGAGCTCGTCAATGCCAATTTTTTGTTTTGCACTTAATAATACTTGCTGCACGTTTAACTTGTCAAGTTGCTGGCTGATAGAATCTCTTTCCTCAACCGAAATTAAATCTATTTTGTTGATTACAACGAGTAATGGTTTTAAAGGATATTTATTTTTTACTTTTTCAATTTCAAGGATGTACTCTGAACCTGAAACTTGAAACCTGAAACTTTCAAATAAATACAAAACCACTTGCGCTTGTTCTATTTTCTCAAAAGTTTTTTGAATACCTATACTTTCTACGTAGTCTTTGGTTTCTCGAATACCAGCCGTATCAATAAAGCGGAAACCAATGCCGCCAATGACTAATTCGTCTTCGATGGTGTCACGCGTTGTTCCCGCAATGTCTGATACAATGGCGCGTTCTTCGTTGAGTAAAGCATTCAAAAGCGTCGATTTTCCTACGTTGGGTTCACCCACAATGGCAACAGGAATTCCGTTTTTAATTACGTTACCCACCGCAAAGGAATCAATCAAGCGTTTTAGCACAAACTCAATTCTATTCAATAATTCGTGAAACTGGGTTCTGTCTGCAAACTCTACATCTTCTTCGGCAAAGTCTAATTCGAGTTCAATAAGCGAAGCAAAGTTTAAAAGTTCTTCTCTCAATTTGGCAATTTCATTAGAAAAACCACCACGCATTTGCTGCATCGCAATTTGATGGCTGGCTTCATTGTCTGATGAAATCAAATCAGCAACAGCCTCGGCTTGTGATAAATCCAGTTTTCCGTTCAAGAAAGCGCGTAGGGTAAACTCACCTGCATCGGCCATTCGGCATCCTTTTCTGAGCAATAATTGTATAATTTGCTGCTGAATATACGTTGATCCGTGACAAGAAATCTCTATAGTATTTTCGCCGGTATAGGAATTTGGTCCTTTAAAAACAGAAACCAATACTTCATCGAGCGTTTTGGAACCATCCACAATGTGACCTAAATGTAGGGTGTGTGTTTTTTGAGAGACTAGATTTTTATTTTTTATCGATTTAAAAACACTATCAGCAATAGGAATAGCATCTTGACCAGAAATTCGTATTATAGCAATTGCTCCGGCGCCAGATGGTGTGGCAAGGGCAACAATGGAATCTTGAGCGATCATGTTGATTTATTTTTATACAAAAGTAACCAAAATTGGTGGGAGCGCAAGACAACTGCGCTACTGAAAAATAATTTTGAAAAAGTGATGCTATAATGATAAATGTCATACTTCTAGCGCAAGTAAGAGCCTACCTTTGTTGCAACAACTAATCTCTTAACTTTAAATGTTATGAAAAAAATTCTTTTCCCTACCGATTTTTCTCCTGTTGCCACAAATGCTTTTGTACATGCCTTAAAGTTTGCAAATACAGTAAAAGCTGAAATCGTATTGTTGCACACCTTTGATGCGCCTAGTTTTGACAGTTCGTTTTTTCCTCCTAATTATACCATTTTATACAACTCAGTCGAGTTGAGTAAATTTGAACAGTTTAAGGATGAGGTTCCTAAATTACGAGCCATTGCAGAAGGGCTCAATTTGCAGCACATTATATTATCGCATAGATTGACTGAAGGCGATTTGACCTCTTGTATTTTTGATATTACTCAAGACGAAGATATTGATTTTATTGTCATGGGAACAAATGGTGTGCAAGGTTGGGACGATTTTTTTGCGGGTACCAATACGGCAAACATTATAACTGACGGAACTGTTCCCGTATTATGCGTTCCTGGGGATGCTGAATACAGACCCATTCACCAAATTTGTTTTACTACTCGATTTAGAAAAAAAGACAAAAAAGCTTTAAAACAAGTTTTAGCTATAGCGCGCAAAACAGGAGCCAAAGTAAAATGTTTGTATGTAAAAACAGCTAATTCTGATGTTACCAAAGATACGATTAAAGCGTGGGAAGATGAGTTTAGTGCCGACCCAGTAGAATTCCACGTTATGATTAGCGATGACGTTCAGGGTTCTATTTACGATTTTATTCAGCAAAAAGACATTGATATACTCACTTTGTTGCATTACAAAAGAAGCTTTTTAGCAGGTATTTTCAATTCGAGTTTAACCCGAAAAATGGCCAATTATACTGATTTACCAATTTTAGCCATTCCTGCTGATATAGAATAGAAAAGAGCGGTTTTGTGGCATAATTTTATTAGCTGATTGTATTGTTTTTCGAATTTAAAATGTTTTGACAGGAATTGTTTGATCCAATGAAAGTTATAAAAACGAAGCAGTTTATGAGAGTATCATATTTTAAAGCCTTTTGATTTTACAAACCTTTACATAAATTACAATTGAAATCAACTCAATAATGCAGCAATGGAGCCTCTAAAGTTATAGATATTGTGCGTCTTGTAGTACAGCCGCGCCACTGCTTTTAATTGAGATGGATAGGGAACTAATTTACTATATTTGTAAATCATCAATTCAAAATATGGAAATTTATAAATCAAGAGTTGCCCAATTTTCTCAAGTAGCATCAACCTTAACAAAAAAGTACAATAGCATCAGTATAAGTAGATTACTGGCTATGGTGCTTTTTTTTGTTTCAATTTATTACTATTTAAAAACAAATGCTTTACTATACAGTCTGGCAGCTGTTTTTTTTCTGGTTTTGTTTATTATTTTAATGCGTTTGCATACGTCTATAAATACTAAAAGAAAGATAAATAAGGCCCTAATTGACATTAATACTAATGAGATTTCTTATTTAGAGGGTAAAGCTATTCCGTTTGAAAATGGAATTGAATTCAATGATTTCCACCATCCGTATGCGTATGACTTGGATATTTTTGGTGCGCATTCTTTGTTTCAAAATTTAAATAGAACAGCAACTTACATAGGAAAAAAAACGTTTGCAAAACGATTGTTATCTATAGCACCCAATACTGAGATTGAGCAAAATCAAGAGGCAGTAAAGGAGTTGTCTTCTAAAATAGAGTGGCGTCAAGAGTTTTTGGCTGTGGCCAAAGTAGGAGAGGACACGGCAACTAGTTACGAAAATTTAGTGCGTTGGACTACATTTAACAGTTCTCCGCTTTCGCGAATGACTGTTTTAATTTCATACCTATCACCGCTACTTTTTATTACTTTTTTGATATTGTATGCTGTCACTTCAAAACTTATTTTCGCCTCAATTCTGGGTTATGTTTTTATATTTAATTTGATGGTTTTAGGAAGGTTTGTCAAACGAATTCTAGCCGAAGTAGCCACCTCAACAAATATTGATATTACAATTCACCAATACAGTTTACTATTAGAAAAAATTGAAAAGGAGCCGTTTACATCTCAAAAACTAATTCAGTTGCAACAGCAATTAAAAATTGAAAATGGAAATGCCAGCGCGCATTTAAAAAAATTATCTGAATTGTTTTCTAATATGGATAGTATTGGAAATTTTGTAACTGCAACCGTTTTTAACGGAACTTTTCTTTTTAATTTGCATGTTTTTAAGGCTTTATTAAAATGGAAAAACAACAATGGCGCTGCGCTAGAGCAATGGTTGAATGTTATTGGTGAAATGGAAATGCTCAACAGTTTAGCAAATTTTGGGTACAACAATCCAGATTTTGTTTACCCAAGTTTAAATACTAATTATAAAATTGATTTTAAAAGACTAAGTCATCCTTTGTTGAATAAAAAAACTAGAATAGGCAATGACGTTTGTTTTTATCCACAGTCTTTTATGATATTGACGGGATCTAATATGTCTGGCAAAAGTACTTTTTTGAGGAGTTTAGGCATCAATATGGTTCTTGCAGGAATTGGTTCTCCTGTATGTGCATTACAAGCTAATATTCATCCCTTACCAGTACTAGTATCCATGAGATTGTCTGATTCCTTAGCAGATAGTGAATCGTATTTTTTTGCTGAAATAAAACGCTTAAAACAAATCATGGACGAATTGCATCATACACCAGCTTTTATTTTACTGGATGAAATTTTACGCGGTACAAATTCTGATGACAAGCGAAACGGTACCATAGAAGTAGTTAAGAAAGTGATTGCTAAAAATGCCATTGGCGCCATTGCTACACATGATATTGAAGTTTGCCTTACTACAAATGAATATCCTGAAACCTTAGTAAATAAATGTTTTGAAGTAGAGATTGTTAATGATGAACTCCATTTTGATTACAAACTTCGTGACGGAATTTGTAAAAACAAAAGCGCTACTTTTTTAATGAAAAAAATGGGAGTGATTTAGAACGCCATACTTTTGTCAATATCATAAAGTGACATACAAAGGATTGATTGTGGTAATTTTTAGTGAAGAAATATTTTTTAGATTTATTCCCTAAATATTAATACAGAAATAGTATTAAGAAAAAAAACCGTCTCCAAAATAGAGACGGTTTTTTTCAATATAAAAATGGTTTGGTTAATAGCGTATGTTAAATGGTAATCTTAGCTGTTAAGCATTACAGGCATTACCAGCATGGTAACAGTTTCACCTTCCTCTAATCCATCAACTGGAGTTAAGATTCCAGCTCTGTTAGGTAATGACATTTCAAGCATAATCATATCCGATTGTAAGTTGGTCAACATCTCAGTTAAAAAACGAGAGTTGTAGCCTATTTGCATATCGTCACCTTGGTAATCACAAGTCAATCTTTCTTCGGCTTTGTTTGAATAATCAATATCTTCTGCAGATACGTTTAACTCAGCACCAGCAATTTTCAATCTAATTTGGTGAGTAGTTTTGTTCGAAAAGATAGCTACACGACGCACAGAACTTAAAAATTGAGTACGGTCAATCATTAATTTATTTGGATTCTCTTTTGGGATTACCGCTTCGTAATTTGGATATTTTCCATCAATTAAACGACACATTAAAATGTAATTGTCAAAAGAGAAAGTAGCATTCGAATCGTTGTATTCTATTTTTACTTCTGCATCTGAAGATCCTAAAATATTTTTTAAGATGTTCAATGGTTTTTTTGGCATGATAAAATCAGCAACTTGAGAGGCTTTCACATCAGTTCGAGCATATTTTACCAATTTGTGCGCATCAGTTGCCACAAAAATTAAACCTTCTGGCGAGAATTGAAAAAACACTCCAGACATTACAGGACGTAAATCATCATTACCTGCAGCAAAAATAGTTTTACTTATAGCTGTAGCCAAAACATCAGCAGGAACAAGTGTTACAGATGGATCTTCAAGGTTAACTGATTTTGGAAACTCCTCACCAGGAGCATATGCAAGAGCATATTTACCTGAGTTAGAACTTATTTCTATGGTACTATTATCTTCTATAGTAAAAGTTAAGGGCTGCTCTGGAAATGTTTTAAGAATTTCCAAAAGTAATTTTGCAGGAACGGCAACGCTACCTTTACTTTCTGAATCGATTGATAAGGTTGCAGACATAGTAGTCTCTAAATCAGAGGCAGATACGGTCAATACATTATGATCTAGATCAAATAAGAAATTGTCTAAAATAGGTAATGTATTGCTGCTGTTGATTACATTCCCTAAAACTTGTAATTGTTTCAATAAGTATGAACTCGATACTATAAATTTCATCTGTTTTATTTTATTTTTTTAAGGTATTTCTTTATTCGTGAAATACGTTACATGTTACAAATATATCGTAAACTATTCTAGTTTGGAAACTTTTTTATTAACATCTATTTACTGTATTTTCTTTTACGAATGAAAGTAAACACAAAACCGAAGATCCCCAAAATAATAATTGGTAACCCGATAGTTAGTATTGGGGTACTGCTATAGTTTTCATAAACCTTTTCTTTGTCTAATAAAGGCAAATCTAGATCCTTGCTTCGAATGTTAATAAGTCCATTATCATCTAGGAGGTAATTGACACAGTTTATTAAAAAATCTTTGTTGTCATATAAATTTCCTGAACGCTGATCATAACCCAGCTCAACAGGTTGAAAGTTTTTATCCAATTGGTTTTTGATTAGATCTCCATCGGCTATAACAATCATTTTATTTGCATTTCCTTGGTCTAAAAATGTTTTTTGTTCAAAAGGCAATACTCTATTTTTATACATCGATTCAAAACTACCTTCGAGTAATACGGATAATGGCAGTTTACCTTTTGCAGCATAATCAGCAGGCGAAGTTTCTTCGGTAACACTTTCTAAATTTACTTCTGATGGCGTTCCTATCTTTTTTGAATATTGAGAGGACTGTAGCAGTACTGTTTTTTTGATGCCGTTTTTCAAGGTATCAATAGGATTAGCAAAGTCAAACTTGATTCCGCCTAAATTTTTTACAATAGGGTGTACACTTGTAGGATATACTTGTGGTGCAAATTTCCAGTTGAATTCCTGAAATTGAGTTGCGCTTCCTTGTTCGCCAGTAGCTAGTTTTATAGGGCTTCCTTGCTCGTCTTTTATTAAATCTGGATTAATACGAAAGCCATATTTAAAAAACATATCATTCAAGTTCAAATCCCTTGGGTAGGCTAGGGTTGCTCCCGCAGGATTGTATAAACTATCCATTTCTGCTACAACTTGATCTACAAGCCACAACGTTTTACCGCCATGCATGATGTATTGATCCAGTACTTGTTTTTCTTGATCGGTAAACGTTTCGGTTGGTTTTGCAATGAGTGCTAGTTCATATTCTTTAAGAGATTCTAAACTTTTTAACGGATTTTTTGCTACTGAATCAAGTGTGAAAGGAGCAATAAAGTAACTTTCTCGTACTTGCAATAAAAATTTGGCCATTAAAATATCTTGTAGTTCGCCATTCCCTTTGATGACCGCTATTTTTTTCTGTTTGGCTTTTGTAATTTTATTTAAACCTTCGGCAATAGAATATTCCAAATGTTGGACAGATCCTATCACTTTTTGAGTAGTTGAGGCTCCCATGATATTCTTTAGCAAAGGAATGTTGACTTCTTTGTTATCATAAACAGCAATTGCCCACGGGAAAACCATAGCTTGTGACTGTTTTCCTTTGTCATCAACAGTTATGTTTACAGGTGTTAAGCCTTTTCGATACAATTCTTTGATGTTGTCCATACTTGCGTCCTTGTTTTCCAAAGGATCTACAAATTCAAAGACTAAATTAGAATTATAAGCTTGAAATTCTTCTAAAAGTTGCTTTGTTTCTTGTTGTAAGCGTCTGAACTCTGGAGGTAAATCGCCTTGCATGTATACTTTTATAACAAGCGGATTTTGAACCTGATCAATAATTTTTAATGAGGTAGGGGAAAGGGTGTATCTCTTATCTTTTGTTAAATCAAAACGATGAAAAAAGGAACTTCCTATTGCATTTACAATCAATACAACGGCAAGAATAATCAATACTGATTTCAGGTTTTTTTTCTTAGAAGTAGTCATTACGATTTGAAAGATTTTAGATTATAAACAGTAAATGAAAGAAAGACAACGGTAATACTTGTAAAATAAAGAATGTCTCTCGTGTCTAGTACTCCGCGACTCATACTCTTAAAATGATCCTGCATGCCTAATGAAGCAATAATTTGAGATAAACTTGGAACCACTGTTGCTATGCCTTCGAACCCAAAATAAAAAAAGAAGCAAATAAAAACGGCCAAAATAAAAGCAACAATTTGGTTGTCTGATAGTGTTGAGGTGAATATCCCAATAGAAGAATAGGCTGCAATTAGGAACACTAATCCAAAATAGGAACCTATTGTGCTTCCCATATCGATATTACCCTCAGCTATTCCTAGGTCATAAATAACGGCTACATAAATAAAGGTTGGAATTATGGCTATTAGAATTAAAAGCAAAGATCCAAGAAATTTCCCGTTTACAATTTGCCAAATACTTAATGGTTTTGTTAGTAATAATTCTAAGGTTCCTTGTTTTTTCTCATCTGAGAAACTGCGCATGGTTACTGCTGGAATCAGGAAAATTAAAATCCAAGGTGCCAAAGTGAAAAAGGGAGTCAAATCAGCAAAACCAGAATTAAGGATGTTGTATTCTCCTTCAAAAACCCAAAGAAATAATCCGTTAATGATTAAAAAAATGGCAATTACTAAATAACCTATTGGCGAACCGAAAAAGGATTTTATTTCTCGTAAAACTATTGATTTCATTTGTTTTTTTGTTTAAAGTTTCAAATGTTTAATATTTAAAGTTCCCAATCCAACAACTTTAAACCTTAAACTTTAAACTATTTTTTACTCTAAAGTAACTAATTTATCCACGCTCCACGCTTCGGGTTTATCGTTGAATAATTTTTTGGTGAAAGTCCACACTTCGTAAAATAGTTCAGAATTTCTGTAATTTTCTAAATCGGCTTCGGTTTCCCAATAACTGTAAGTAAAGAAAATGCTTTTGTTGTTTTTATCTTGATACAATTCTAAGAAACGATTTCCAGGCGCATTTCGTATTTTATCTTTCATTAACTCAAAGTTTTCTAAAAATGCCGGAATATGCTCTTCATGAAAACTTAATTTTACAATGCGTACAAACATTAGATTTTGGTTTAAACTTTATATAAATTTTATAATAATAACATCTCTATAATTAAGTCCTAACAAACTACTTGCCGATCCAACTTTTGAAGGATTACTTCTAAAAATAGCAATTTCTAAGTAGCCTGCTTCATTAAAGATAGCTAGTTTTTCGCCTTCATAGGATTTAATGGGATATTTGTCATTTTTTGCAATAGCAGAATAATTTGGTAATATGTTTTTAATATTTTTAGTTTTCAAAACAATTTCATAAGGTCTTCCTTGTGCTACTTGATTAAAATATTCTTTGGATATATTAGTAACAACGTTCCCAAAATGGTCAATGTAAACCACATGCCCTTTTAACGAATTTCCATCAACAGCTAAAACCGCATTTAAATCTGTTACTTCTTTTAGTGTATCAATGGGAGTGCCTATAGTTTTTAGAGCGCCACCTTGAGCTAAATGACATGCTACGGTTACAAACGCGTCAAGGTCAACAGCATCTTGGTCTAATTGATCAGAAATGTCTATGGCTACAATTTCTTGCGGATATAATTTTTGCGAAAGCATACTCAAAATACCATTATCAGCAGCAATAAAATAATGATCATTCCATTGCATTGCAATATGTTGGTTTTCTTTATTCCGCTCCATATCTACTCCAATGAGGTGTATGCTACCTTTAGGGAAACTGCTGTATGCTGCACTCACACAATAACTGGCCTCTACGGTATTAAAAGGATCAATTTCATGAGAGATATCAATAATTGTTGCCTCAGTATATTGAGATAAAATTTTTCCCTTCAACGCACCTACAAAGTGGTCTTTCAAGCCGTAATCGGTAGTAAGGGTAATTATTGACATAAATTTGTTTATAACTATTGCTGTTTTGTAAACCTAATTTTCACTAAATTTGAGAAACGCAAAGCTAAAGTATTTTAAGCTTTAAATTAAATAGAAATTTCAATTTGAATATTTTAGTTGGCATGAAAAAAATCTTTTTATTTCTCTTTATACTTAGTATGAGTTTGAAATCGTGGAGTCAAATTCTTGTCTACAAAGGGAGTGGTGTTATTGCCAATCAAAAAAATACAGTACTAACACCTAATTTAGTACGAATTGCATTGACTAAAAACCCAGATTTGTTGCACGAATATAATATAGGACGGAGAAAGTTAACTATTGGAAATACGTTGTTAATAGCTGGACCCATAGTATTAGGTGTGGGAACGATGGCGTACGTGATTTCAGGATTTGATGAGGGTATGAATCCAGAATTTGAGGGTAAACTCAATAGAAGCATTCCTAAAATAATTATGGGGACAGGTTTTGCTGCTCTATTAATTGCAATTCCGGTAAGAATAGGTTTCTCAAGAAAAATTAAAAATGTAGTTGCGGAATACAACAATCAAAATGCTACCGGTTATAAGCAGTTTGAAAGTACCAAAGTAGATTTGATAACCAATTCAAATGGTATAGGACTACGATTAACTTTAAATTAAAACAACTAAACATATTATCATTTGAACGAAAGAATAATTGAGCTCATAGACATCGCTCCAAAAGACTTTTGGGGCGCTCAAGACACTCATCTTGAATCCATAAAGAAATATTATCCAAAATTAAAAATCGTTGCAAGAGGAACTATACTCAAGGCTTTTGGTGAAAAAGAAGTTTTAGACGAATTTGAAAAACGATTTCAGCGATTGATGCTTCATTTTACGCGTTACAACAACATAGATAATAATGTTATTGAAAGAGTTATTATGGGAGATGCACAAGAAGATCGTAAATTTCAAGGGAGTGACAAAATTTTAGTACATGGTGTGGGTGGCAAAATAATTAAAGCCATGACTCCTAACCAGCAATTGCTTGTTGATACGCTTGAAAAAAACGATATGGTTTTTGCAGTAGGTCCAGCAGGAACAGGGAAAACATATACTGGTGTTGCCATGGCTGTGAAAGCATTGAAAGAAAAACAGGTAAAAAGAATCATTTTGACTAGACCTGCGGTTGAAGCTGGAGAAAATCTCGGTTTCTTACCCGGCGATATGAAAGAAAAACTAGATCCATACATGCAGCCTTTGTATGATGCATTGCGTGACATGTTGCCTAATGAAAAATTAGAAGATTATATTTTAAAAGGCATTATTCAAATTGCACCGCTTGCTTTCATGAGGGGTAGAACACTTGATAATGCTTTTGTAATCTTAGATGAAGCTCAAAACACGACTCATTCCCAAATGAAAATGTTCTTAACCCGTATGGGTAAAAGTGCTAAGTTTATGATTACTGGTGATCCGGGTCAGGTAGATTTACCAAGGCGGACCATATCAGGACTTAAAGAAGCTTTGTTAGTTTTAAAAGATATTGATGGAATAGGAATTATTTACCTGGATGATAAAGATATTGTGCGTCATAGACTAGTTAAGAAAGTTATTGATGCTTACAAAATGATTGAAAATAATGATTAAACTTACAAGCATGTAACAAGTTGATGTGCTAAATTTTTTAACAAGTTGCTTGGTTGTAATCAATAAATAGTTTTTTGTAGAAATTATTTACAGCTTGTGATTTTCATGAACAAGTACAAATTACTTCATTAATTCTTGCTCTAATAGTCGAATTAATGAAGATAATTTGTTTACTAATTAAAGTAAATGTTTATCAAAAAAAGATTTGTTATAATAGCTGTAAAGTACGTAAATATATTGTTTAGTAAAAACGTATTTCCACGTTGTCCTTACATTAAAAATGAATACTATTGGAACTAAAACATATGAAAGTAAACTTTTAAGTATTTATCGCAACTAATAGTTAAAGATTTTCATTTTTGTCATCAACATTTTTATCGTTTACAGTAGGGTAGTTTTCTTCCCTTTGTTTTTTATTCGAATAAAAAATGTTCCAAAATGTTAGGCACATATAAATTAAAAAAATTATGCCTCCAATGATAAAAAAACTTGCACTCATGGTTTTCTTCTTTGACGGATTGCTATTGCGAATAATAAAATTGTTCCAGGCCAGTGAGCTGAATATGCAGCTTCTTCATACCTCCCAGCTATTCCTAGTCCAATTGAATATAACATACAAATGAATGCTAGTATTACGGGATACCACTTTAAAATAAATGATTTCATAAGATATTTTTATATTTTTTACTAAAGTACTTAAAATATAATAAAATATAAAATTTAATTTGGATTAAACAGCAATTTTCTGTAAAGCCACTTAATTTCATCAGTTGCCATTTTGATTAAGTGTCTTGTATTGATATTTACATGCTATTTTAACATAATACAGCACTAAAAAAAAGTATGTTCTCTTTTCATTGTCTAAAAAATAGAATAGTTTTGAGGGTATGAATTTTTTAGAAAAAAAATGATTGTAAAACAGAATATTAAAGTTATAATTAGTGATTTAGATGGGACATTACTCAACTCAAATCATACAATTTCAGATAAAACCATTTCTGTTTTTCAAAAACTCCACCGTCTTAATTATATAATCATTGTTGCAACTGGGCGTCATCATCTTGATGCTATGCCAATACTTGATTCACTAGGATTTCCCGTTTATTTGGTCTCGTCAAATGGTGCTCGTATTCATTCCCCTGATAAAAAGTTACTTTATTCGTTTGATATAAAAAGTGATCACATTCAGTCAGTACTAAGCATTGACATCGATCCAGATATTACAACGGTTTTATTCAAAGAGGACATTTGGTTTACCAATAAATTTAACAAGAAGTTAAATGATTTTCAACCTGAAATAAGGTATCGTCCTGAGCTGGTAAATTTTAATGAATTAGAAGACTATGCTGGGATTAAATTATTGTTTACCCACGAAAATCATTCAAAACTACTAGCGGTTAGAGATCAGATTTTAGAAAAACATGAGGGGTTATTCAATCACGCCTTT
This sequence comes from Flavobacterium sp. I-STPP5a, assembly GCF_009764685.1. Lineage (GTDB taxonomy): Bacteria > Bacteroidota > Bacteroidia > Flavobacteriales > Flavobacteriaceae > Flavobacterium. The sequence continues at coordinate 25,651 of NZ_VHLM01000031.1, forward strand.
AGTTTGCCTTTTTGCTTAGAATTCATGGATAAATCAGTTGATAAAAGTGTGGCTATTGCTAAAATTCTTGAACTTGAGAATTTTAGTTTTCAAGAAACACTTGTCTTTGGGGACGGTTATAATGATGAAAACATGCTCCGCGAGGCAGGAATAGGCGTACTTATGGAGAATGCTCCTCAAAGTTTGAAAGACTTGTTACCGCAACTTGAAATCACATCGACTAATGATACTGAAGGAGTTGCAAACTACATCACCAACAAAATAATTAACTCTAAACTAGAACTGCAACAATAACAACTAAACTTAAATGAAATTGAAATGAATAAAAATATAATACTGTTTCTTTGCATGCTTTTTTCGGTTACAATTAACAGCCAAACCTTAAAGCTAGACGAAATCATGAAAGGAAATGCTTTCATTGGTTCTCAACCAGAAAACGAAAGATGGTCAATAGATGGACAAAAAGTATATTTTGACTGGAACCCACATAATGAACTAGGAAATAGTACGTATTTCTGGAAAAAAGGAATGACAAAACCAGAACTTGCACCTGCCAGTGAAGCTCTTTTTTCAAGATTAGATTTAAGAAAATCATCTAATCCAGATGTGTGTTTTTATCTTGATAAAGGCCGTTTGTATTCGTATTCTTTGAAAAATAAAGTTTCTAAAAAGTTGTTTCAGCACAGCAGTCCCATTTCAAATTTGCAAGTAAGTGCAACAGCGGGTTTGTTGTTTTTTAGACAAAATGACAATATTTTTCAATACAACATAAACGAAGGTTCTTTGATTCAGCTCACAAATTTCCGAAAAGGAAAAGCAGATGAGGTTGCTTCTCAAAAAGAAACTTTTTTAAAGACCCAGCAAGAAGAGTTGTTCCAATTTGTAAGAGATCAAGAGGCGTTAAAAAAATGGAATGCTGAAAAAGCAAAACTTTCTAAGTCAGATTTTCCAAAACCTTATTTTTATGGAAAAAATACTTTTGGAGGGTTAAAAATGGATCCTAAAGGCAGTTATGCCACTTTTAGATTACTAGAAGAAGTAGAGGGAAAAAGAGAAAAAATGGAGGCTTTTATTACTGCAAGTGGCTACAATGATATTGTTGACACTAAAGAAAAAGTTTCTGTAAATAATTTGATTCCTTCAAAGTTTGGTGTTTATAATGTTGCTAAAGACTCCGTTTATTTTATCAATTTTTCTACTTTGAGCCATATTCAAGATGTACCAAAATATTTTGAATTGTATGAGAAAAATAAAAATGTGGAGAAAAAGAACAAATTAATTATTGTTCAAGAGCCAATATATAATGATGATGGTAGCTATGCCGTTTCAGAGATAAGAAGTCAAGATAACAAAGACCGTTGGATAGTACGTTTGAATCTTGAAAAAAATACTTTTGAAGAAATAAATTATCAGCATGACGAAGCATGGATTGGAGGTCCTGGAATTCCGTCAAGCTCTTTCGGGAGAGGAACTCTTGGTTTTTTAGCTGATAATGAGACTGTTTATTTCCAATCTGAAGAGACCGGTTATTCTCATTTGTACACATATAATTTAAAGTCAAAACTTAAAACTCAATTGACACAAGGCAATTGGGAAGTACGATCAGTAGCTTTGGCTAAAGATAGAAAAGCATTTTACCTAACAACTACAACCACACATCCAGGAAATAGAAGTTTTTACAAGCTTGATATTTCGACAAAAAAAATGCAACCTATTTTAACTAGTGATGGTGCTCATGAAGTAAGTATATCTCCTGATGAAAGTTCGTTATTAGTTCGCTATTCTTATAAAAATAAACCTTGGGAATTATATGTTGCAAGTAATAGGACCAATACCTCTTTGGACCAAATTACATCATCGTTAACAGAAAGTTTTAAGTCATATTCTTGGCGTGCACCCGAAGTAATTACGTTTAAAGCTCAAGATGGTACAACCGTTCATGCTAGACTATACAAGCCTCAGCAAGCAATTGCAAACAAAGCGGCTGTATTATTTGTACATGGAGCAGGTTATTTGCAAAACGCGCACAATTATTGGAGTAGCTACCATAGAGAGTATATGTTTCACAACATGTTAGTTGATCAAGGGTATACGGTTCTTGACATTGATTATAGAGGAAGTGATGGATACGGACGCGATTTTAGAACCGGGATATACCGTTTCATGGGAGGGAAAGATTTATCAGATCACTTGGATGGAAAAAAGTACTTGGTTGAAAATCATGGTATAGATGCTTCAAAAGTGGGTATCTACGGAGGTTCTTATGGTGGTTTTATTACGTTAATGGGAATGTTAACAGCACCAAAAGAGTTTGCATCAGGTGCAGCACTTAGATCTGTTACAGATTGGGCACACTACAACCATGGCTACACCGGAAATATTTTAAATTTTCCTGAAACAGATCCCGATGCGTACAAAAAAAGTTCTCCAATATATTTTGCGGATAATCTTCAAGGTGATTTATTGATGTTACACGGAATGGTTGATGATAACGTAGAGTATAAGGATATTGTTCGTTTGTCTCAGCGTTTTATTGAATTGGGTAAGAAAAAATGGAGTTTAGCTAGTTTTCCAGTTGAAGCACACGGATTCAAAGAAACGTATTCATGGGTTGATGAGTACAGCAGGATATTAGATTTATTCAATCAAACCTTACTCAAAAAATAGTTTTCCTGTAATATCAAACAATTGAATGAGGTATTCATTGCTATACTTTATGAAATAGTTTTAAATTTGCAGCTACAATATAAACACACACAACTAAAAAAATGAGCCACACAATTACAACTACAAATTTCAATTTCCCCAACCAAAAAGCAGTTTACCGCGGTAAAGTAAGAGAAGTATACACTATAAATGATGAACTATTGGTTATGGTTGCTACTGATAGGCTTTCTGCATTTGATGTGGTTTTACCAAAAGGAATTCCGTACAAAGGTCAAATTTTAAATCAAATTGCTACCCGATTTATGGAACTGACCTCGGATATTGTGCCAAATTGGTTGCTTGATACACCAGATCCAAATGTAGCTGTTGGGAAATTATGTGAGCCATTTAAGGTAGAAATGGTTATTAGAGGTTATCTTTCAGGACATGCAGCTCGTGAATATGCTCTTGGTAAAAGAGAAATTTGTGGCGTTTCAATGCCTAATGATTTAAAAGAAAACGATAAATTTCCTGAACCAATAATTACACCTACAACTAAAGCAGATAACGGAGAACACGATGCTGATATTTCAAGAGAAGAAATTTTAAATAAAGGTATTGTATCTCTAGAGGATTACCTTGTTTTAGAAAAGTACACGAGAGATTTATATCAAAGAGGGACAGAGATTGCAGCGGGTAGAGGTCTTATTTTGGTGGATACCAAATATGAATTTGGTAAAACCAAAGAAGGTAAAATTGTTTTGATTGATGAAATTCATACTCCCGATTCTTCACGTTATTTTTATGCAGATGGATATCAAGACCGTCAAAATAATGGTGCCGAACAAAAACAATTGTCAAAAGAGTTTGTAAGAAGGTGGTTGATAGAAAATGGTTTTCAAGGACTTGAAGGACAACAAATACCTGAAATGACAGATGAGTATATAGAATCTGTATCTGAAAGGTATATCGAATTATACGAAAATATATTAGGTGAAAAGTTTATAAAAGCAGATATCACTAACATTGATGCAAGAATTGAAGCTAATGTAATAGATTATTTGTCTTGTAAATAATGATCAAAACAGAAAATCTGCTAATTTGAATAGCGGATTTTTTGTGTCAAAAATCTTTATCAAAAATCATTATTTTTTCATTCTTAAAGATTATCAGCTTACTAAAAACAATAGAGACCGTAAATCATGTTTTGATTTACGGTCTCTATTGTTTTTAGTAATTATAGGTTTACATCTATAGTAATTACCTATTCACACGTCTATCATTAGTTGAGCTAGTAGTACGTCTATTTCCAAAATTATTTGTTTTTTTGGCAGCATCTACTTTAGGTTGTTTGGGTGCAGAAAAACGTTGTGTTCTACCTTGACCTTGTTTTATAGGCTCTTTTGATGCGTTGGGATCCGGCTCAAAACCTTTGATACTTTCTTTTGGGATTGTTAACCCAACTAATTTCTCGATATCTCTTAAAAAAACAGTCTCATCAGGACTAAACAATGAAATTGCTTTACCATTTGCACCAGCACGACCTGTTCTACCTATTCTATGAACGTAATCTTCTGGGATGTTAGGTAATTCAAAATTTACAACATGCGGTAATAATGGAATGTCTAATCCACGAGCAGCAATATCTGTTGCAACAAGAGCCGTTAAACTTCCATTTTTAAAACCTTCTAAAGCTTTTGTTCTAGCGCCTTGACCTTTATTGCCGTGAATAGCGGCAGCTTTAATACCAGCATCGTTCATAAACTCAGTTAGTTTATTAGCGCCTTGTTTGGTTCTTGTAAACACTAAAATTTGTTTCCAGTTCCCTTCGGTAATCAGTTTTATGATTAATTCGGTTTTTTTCTCTTTGGCAACAGGATAAATGAGTTGGGTTATGGCGTCAACAGTAGTGTTTTCAGGAGTTGCTTCAACTTGAATAGGATTTTGAAGAATTCCCATCGCTAGTTTTTTAATATCTTTTGAAAAAGTTGCTGAGAAAAGTAAGTTTTGTCTTTTTTGAGGTAAAACTTTCAATACTCTTTCAATATCACGTAAAAATCCCATATCCAGCATTCTATCGGCCTCATCAAGAACTAAAATTTCAACTTTTGCAAGTGAAATCAAACCTTGATTGTGTAAGTCTATAAGTCTTCCTGGTGTTGCTACCAGAATATCAATGCCTTGACGTAATTGTGTTACTTGTGGATTTTGATTTACTCCACCAAAAATAACCGTACTTTTTAAATCTAAAAATTCGCTGTATTCTTTGATATTTGCTAATATCTGAGCTGCTAATTCTCTTGTAGGTGTAAGGATTAAAGATCGAATTGGACGATTGCGAACGGGTTGTGTTTGAGATAACAGTTGCAATATTGGGAGCGTAAAACCTGCTGTTTTTCCTGTTCCAGTTTGAGCAGATGCTAAAACATCTTGGCCTTTAAGTATGGGAGGTATGGCTTTTTGTTGAATTGGAGATGGGGTAGTGTACCCTTTTTTGCTGATTGCTTTCAGTAAAGAATCAGATAAACCTAATGAATTGAATGACATAAATTGTATTTACGAAGCAAACACATTTATATATTTTGCTCCTTTAATTTGGCGCAAAGGTATGTCATTATTTTGGATATCTCTTGATTGAGAGGTTTTCTTTGTTTAAGACACTTGTGTAAAGTACTGTTTTACAATGCAAAGAGGGTTTTGTGTAGGCTTTTTAATCACATTATTGCTTGTAAAAACACTCTAAAATCATGAAAATGAAAACAACAATTGATTATTCATGAATTACAAAAGATCATTTTTACAATAGAGAACATTTTTGAATCAAACCTGAAAATTATTTTTTTGGATCAAATTGAATAAAAAAAATGTGGCATGCAGTTGTAATGCTACATGCCACAATGTGTTAATTGATTTCAGCAAAAGTATTACCTTGCTTGATATCGCCAGTTTTATATCCTTTCATAAACCAAGCTTTTCTTTGAACCGAAGTTCCATGAGTAAAGGATTCTGGAACAATATGCCCCTGCATTTTGGCTTGAATAGCATCATCACCTACAGCGTGAGCGGCACTTAATGCTTCTTCAAGATCACCTTCTTCAAGTATATTTTTCATTTTTTGATTGTAGTGTGTCCAAACGCCAGCATAAAAATCAGCTTGTAATTCTAGAGCTACAGATAATGCATTTGCCTCTGCCTGACTTTTACCTTGTTGCATTTGTCTCATTTTTGATGAAGTTCCTAGTAAGGTTTGTACATGATGTCCAATCTCATGTGCAATTACATAGGCTGTTGCAAAATCACCACCTTGGGCCCCAAATTTAGTTTTCAACTCATTAAAGAATGTTAAATCCATGTAGACTTTTTGATCTGCAGGACAATAAAATGGTCCAGAGGCCGAGGTTGCGCTACCACATTCTGTATCTACTCCCTGTGTGAATAAAATTAATTTAGGTCTTTTGTACTGCATATTATTTTCCTTAAAAATTTTATCCCATACATCCTCTGAATCAACTAATACGGCTTCAACAAATTTTCCTTCTTCAATTTCTTCAGCAGTTAAGGCTCTCTGTTCTGTGGGTGCACTTTGTCCTTGATTCATTTGCTCAAGAATAGGTGTTATCATTTGAGCATTTTCTCCACCAAAAGTATTTAGTAAAAGGATAACAATACCTATTATTCCCCCGCCTACTATAGTTTTTCCACCAGAAGACATTCCTCTTCTGTCTTCAAAATTTTCACTTGAACGTCTGCCACTCCATTTCATAAGTTTTATTTTTAGTTGTTTGGTTTAAAATTACATAATATTTTAACATTCTCAACATTACTTTAAATTTTACATTATCCATTTTGTTACAGAGGCGCCTATGATGCCTTTTATTATTGGTTTTGAAGTAAAATCATTCATGCCAGAAGCATTACATTTTTTTCTTATTCTGCTTTTTCTGCATCAGCAGTTAAGTTAGGGCTTTTGTATGAATTGCCTTGTAATTTAGCACGTTTTTAATGCATTGTAAAATTTCGTAGCTATTCATGATAGGCATTTCAAGATCCATAAAAATAATATCTATTGACACATCCTTAAAGTTTTCAACGCCGTCTAGTCCGTTTATAGCTTCTTTAATTTAGGTAGGATTCGTTTTTAATCAAAGTTTTTAAGAGTTAGAGGTTTCGTTAAAATATTCAACAATCAAAATACGTGTTTTTCTTGAATTTTTAATTTATTCTTCATTAGACTTGTCAATAATATTTAAGATTTTTTTTGCTAAGTAATTTTTATCAAGGACGTTATCAGTTACTTTTAGTTTGTGGTCAAATGACAAAGTACTTCCTGAATTGAAGGTAATTTCTACTTTTAATTGACTGCTTAGTAGTACTAATAATTTTTTGTATGTGGTTTGATACTAGTCCCGTACCGCCAAATTTTCTGGTAAGTGATTCATCTTTTACTAGTCAAGTTTTGCTGCATTTTTACCAATTATTTTTGACTATTAAGCACTAATTTACTTTGTATAATAAAATCACATTTTCTATCTATTTGGTTTTTATTCTAAATTTTTCGTGTCGCTTTTTAATATAGTAATCCATTCATTCAGCGTGTCTCTTAACTGAGTAATATCGTTCATTGTAATGTTTTCGGTCAACAATGTTTTTAAGAGGTTCTCAGGAATTGATAATGCAAGCGTTTTCAATTGGCTTCCCGTGTCTGTTAATTGAATGATGACATTTCTTTCATCCGCATTAGAACGAATACGTTCAAGAAGATTCATTTTCTCCATACGTTTTAGCAAAGGGGATAGGGTGTTCGTGTTCAGAAATAATTTCTCAGTAATATGATTTACAGTACATTTGTCTTTTTCCCACAACACTAGTAATACTAAATATTGAGGATATGTTAAGCCTAATTGTTCCAGGTGGGGTCTATATGCTTTGGTAAGTAGTCGTGAAACGGAATAAATCGGAAAACAAACTTGGTTGCCTAGTTTTAGTTGTGTATTTTCCATTAGTTGTTATTTTTTTTTGCTCTCCAGGCTTTCCATGATCCTGCTGACCATAATGCCCAAACTACCAATACCGGCTGAAAGAACAATCGTCGAAATCTGGCTCCGTCAGAATTTAATACTCCAAAAGCATCTTTGCCCTCTAGATATTGGGCAATATTCCCTGGAAATATCAATATAAAAAATACTGCTAGAGCGCAACCAAATTGAATACGCTTCTTTGTCCATAAAGCCAAACCAAGACCTAGAGCAATTTCTACAATCCCAGATAGGATCACGACCAGATCCTTATTTAAAGGAAGCCAATCTGGGACTTGCGCCTGAAATTCTATACGATTAAATGTTAAGTGACTAACTCCTGCATAAATCATAAAGACCGCAAGTAGAATTCTAAAAATTTTTTGTGTAATTGTCGTTTTATTTTCCATATACATATAATTTATATCGTGCTAGATTATATCGTGCACGATACAAAAATACACGATTTATTTTAATAACCACTATTGTGTAGTAAAAATAATATCAGGGTCATAAAAAAATGAAGAACAACAGTATAAACAATTAGTGATTTCCTTCAAGTTTAATGCCCTTGCCAGTCCCTAGGTAGCGTGAGTTTCATGTACAAATTAGCTGGGATGATTGGATGTATGCTTGATAGTGAAAAAAAAAACTTAAAAAAAACTACATTGGAAGTACTGCAAAAAAAAGAGGACATTACATCCTCTTGACATTCTCTCTCAAAATTTTACGATAAGTGCATAGTTCCCGCCAGTGACCAGGTTCAGCCTGGCCGACGTGGATGATTCAACACGGGTTTCATTGTTCGGCTTGCAGCTGCAACGAAACCCTAACTGCAAGAAGGTTAGTTTTTTATAATTTTCTTAATTGATGTTTTTCCATTTATATCACTAATTTTAGCAAAATAAATACCAGTCTTTAAACCGGTTAAATTTATTTTATTATCTTGAAATTCCAAATTATTTATTATTTTACCATTTAAATCAGAAATTTGTATGTCTTTAATGTCTAAGTTACTTTTTATAAATAAATAATCAGTAGTTGGATTTGGATATATTGATACATTGTTTATTTCTTCTATTTCTGGCAAGCCTAATGTTGAATCTTTTATAATAATTACTTTGTTGTCAGTTGTGTTAAAAGCATAACAACCATTTCCGCAAGTTATTATGTTTTTTACAGAACCAAAGGCTTGTGAAATTGGTAAACTATTATTCAACAAAAAAGTATTAGGATTAAATCGCTTAAATGTGATGTTTCCAGAAAAATCATAACTAGCAAAACATACAAGATTATAATGACTGTCATATACAACTGGACCGGTTGCATTTGAAAATTGACCAATAACAAACGGCGCTGTAGTAACATCAACAACCTTACCATCAAATGAGTAGATATAATTATCTTTATAAATAAAATCTAGATAAAAGTTTGATAATACATTTTGAGTTACACCAACATTACTAACTCCGCTACTATTTACTGATAATCTTCTAATTCCAAATTCAGTTGTTTCATTATTGTATCCAATTAATGAATTTTGGCTAGTAAATTCTATTCTGTTGCTTCCTGTATGATCAGGTGTTGTTGTCGGTCTCATAATACTATTGTCATATATTACGACTCCTTCATGTCTAGGAGAAAATCCATTATTCTTTCTAGAAATAGCTATAGTTGTTGGTTGACCTGGCATAACTTCAATATCTTCGGCATAGTAGGACCCACTTGAGGAATCAGTTCCTAAACTAAATTGGAGTCCTGCTGTTTGACTTGCGACATCAAATCGTCTTACAGTTGAAGATCCACTAAATCCAGAATATATATATTGTCCATTGTCTGAAATTGCAAGAATTGTTGGTTCACTTCCAATGAAAGTTGTTTTTTCTAATAAGTATGTGTTTGGATTTATAACACCTATACTGTTTCCATTTGAACCATTAGAACTTGGAATACTTGCATAAATTTTATTAGTTACTGAATCATATACTAAATCATTTGTAGTTAAATTCAAATTGTTTACTTGTAATTGTGCAAATGCCATTGAGCTCGTTCCAAATATTAAAAAAGATAGAATTTTTTTCATATTTATGTATTATTTTATTAGTTCCGTTTTTTGTTTTTATAACTTATACGCTAACGTCAGTTTGTTAAAAAAACCTTCGTTTTTCACCAAACAAATATAGCAAAAAAGTCGCGCCAAAACAGGATTTTTTGCATTTTACAGGATACAATATATGTTAGAAATTTCCCTTTATAAGATGTTTATTTCCACTTTGGAAGACGTTATTATTCTCGATAATATTATTTGAAAAAAGATTTTTCATCAGCCAGACGTCCCGCTACTACAGCGGGTTTGGGACTAAATTAGGCCCTATTTTCGGATTTGCCAAAAGGAACAAAGTACGCTTTTATACTTTCCCTCACTTGATGTTTTGTATTCCTAAATTTAACTTGTCTTTACATTGTTTTGTCCTATAATACGTTTACGCAAAAGTGTTAAGATATCACTCCGAACTATTAAGGGGCTAAAATATAGAGCTATGGCTGATAGCGCATTTTTATCATTGCGGTTGATGGTGTGTGTGGCTACAACCAAGTTGTGTTTATCATCAACAGCGGCTTGAATATTGTAACTGATATCTACCACTACTCCTTGTACCAAAAGTGCTCGTGCATCGGGATCAGTGGTACTAATCTGAGGCTCGCCACTTATTTTAGCCCCTTAATAGTTCGGAGTGATATTTTAAATTTCAAATAGTACATTTGATATATGAAATACAAGAAATGGAGTTTAGAAGAAAAGCTAGAAATCCTATCCTTTTCAGAAGAATTAGGAGTTGTTGAAACGTGCCGTAAATACAGCGTTAGCACTGGCACTTTGTATAGCTGGAAGAAGAAACACGAGAAGCAGGGAGAAGCTGGTTTAAAAGTAACTTATGACACTAGTAGTAAAGAGCTAAAGCAAGCTGAGGAAGAAAACAGAATTCTACGCAAATTATTAGCTAACAAGGAAATCGAATTAGAAATTGGGCGTGAACTTTTAAAAAAAAAGTTTGGGACATCCGATCCAAGAAAGATTTAGTAGATAGTATTTATAGTAAACATAAGATTAGTAAAACCAAAATTATTACTATAGTAGGAATGGTTCAAAGTAGTTATTACCGAAGACCAAGCTCAAATAAAAAAGGTATTAAACCTAGTGAATTTACTTTTAATAAATCTAAAGGATATGTAAGTCAAGACGCGGTTATTAAATCGAT
>NZ_VHLM01000071.1 GCF_009764685.1 Flavobacterium sp. I-STPP5a
TAGAGTTACTTACTTAAAAAACACTTATATTTATAGTAAATACAAGGATATGGAAAGTATATTTCAGGGGGAGAATATTTTAGAGTTCATAAAGACATTCCCAGACGACCAAAGTTGCCGTGAATTTATAGCCAATGAGAAGTGGAAAGACGGCTATAGATGTAAACGTTGCGAGAATACGAAGTATGTTTATTTTGAAAAACACAATAAAAGAGAGTGTACCAAATGTAGATATAAAGAGAGTGCAACGGCAGGAACTCTTTTTCATAGAGTTAAATTTGGAATTCAAAAAGCATTTTGTATTGCCTTTGAAATGACTTGTACAACCAAATCAATATCCTCAACTCAAGCGGCAAAACGCTATGGAATAACTCAAAAGACTTCTTGGTTGTTTATGCAAAAAGTAAGACTTGCGATGAAGTCCTCAAAACAGTATCCAATGACAGGAAATGTACAAGTTGATGAATTTGTAGTTGGCGGAAAAGAAACAGGAAAACAAGGTAGAAGTTACGATAGCAAAAAGGCAAAAGTTGCTTGTGCTGTTGAGCTGACAGATGAAGGAAAGATAAAAAGAGGTTATGCAAATGTTATTGATGATTATTCTGCAAAGTCAATAAAACCATTATTTGACGAGCATATAAGTAAAGATGCGAATATTAAAACAGACCAATGGACAGCTTACAAAATAATAGCAAAGAGCTATAACATCGTCCAAGAAAAAAGCGTTCCTGGGAAAAACTTCAAAGAAATGCACACTATTATTCATCAGGTAAAAACTGCAATAAGAACGATTCAATCACACGTCAAAAAGGAACATCTCCAAAAATATTTAGATGAATATTTTTATCGACTGAACAGGTCAATTTACAAAGATTCTATTTTTGATAATATATTCAAACGATTAGTCTCACATCCGCATCAGGGTTGGAAGCAAATCGTAGTCATTAAGTAAGTAACTCGAAAAGATTATTATGAATACACTACAGAAATCCTCCTGCCACAACTAGAGACAGGAACTTATTTAGTGTATCTAGAAAGTGATTCCTTTGATGCAAATGAAAAAGCCTTTGCATTTAAAACTCTAACTGTTACTAATATTGCTGTATTGGCCACGCATAAAAATAATATGCAGTGGTACCAAGTTTTAGACAGAAAGACAGGGAAACCTCTTGAAAATGTTTCTGTTAAATCACCACGTGAAACACTAACCACTAACAAGAAGGGAATTGCAATTGCACCAAAAGAAAAAGAAAATGACAATGATGAAATTATAGAATTCTCCTTAAAGAATGACACTTTATCATTAGAAAAACAATATGTTTACAATACCTATGATTACGAAATTAAAGATGATGCCCCAGAGGCAATGGTAGAATTCTTTATGGACCGCGCTATTTACAGACCTGGACAAACTGTATACTACAAAGGGATTGCATTCCAAAAAAACAATAATAACTCTCAAGTTGTATCCAAAACTAGTTTTCATATTCGACTAAAAAATGCAAACTATGAAACCTTTAAAGAATTTGACGTCACTACAAATGAATTTGGTTCTTTTTCTGGAGAATTTAATATTCCAAAAACAGGTTTAACAGGTGAATTTAGAATAGAGGCAGAAGAACCCGATGATTATGAAAAAGATGTAATTTATGACACCATAAAAGACGAACATCCATTTTGGGATGTTGTAGAATTCAACCACAGTGTTAATACATTTAAAGTTGAAGAATACAAACGTCCCAAATTTGAAGTAACTTTTGAACCGTTTACCAAAACGTATCAAGTCAATCAAAATATTTTGGCAACAGGTCAAGCCAAAGCTTTTTCGGGGAGTTCAATATCAGATGCTATCGTTAAATACGAAGTAAAACTTCAAACTTTTTCTAGTAGAAATTCGTACTATAATGATTATACTAATGAAATAAGCTCCATCCTTATTGGCGAAACTAAAACCGATGCTTCAGGCAAATTCGAAATCAATTTCATAGCCAATCCCTCAAACAACATAAGCAAAGAAGAGCTTCCACTTTTTAAATACCTCATCCATGCAACTGTTACTGACATTAATGGTGAAACTCACACAACTCAAACAGAAGTGATTGTTGGATACCATACTTTAAAGTTAACAGCATCAGTACAGCCAAGTATAAAAACTAATGATAAAAATCAAATCACATTAAACAGCACCAATCTTAACAACGCATTTATTCCCACGCAAGGAGAGATTAAACTCTATTATGTAAGTCCGTTTGCCACTAAATTTAAACCTAGAATTTTTAGTCAACCAGAAATTGTGTCTATTCCTGATGAAGAATTTGAAAGACTTTTTCCTTATGAATTGAACGAAAAACAAAATGCAGTAAAGCCTGCCGAAACCTTAGTTTTCTCTACAAAAGTAAATACCGAAAAAGATAAAAAACTACTTTTAGATTTCATTTCTGATTATAAATCTGGTAATTACAGAGTAGTTTTTTCAGCTATAGACATCTTTAATAATCCAATAGAAACGAGTTCAAATTTTCAAATCATTCAAAGTAAAGACAAATTTGATTCTAGTAAATTATTTACGGCAAAACAACTTAATGAAGATCCAAAAAAAGATGGATTTGTACTAGTAAAACTATCCTCTACTATACCTGATCTGTACATCAACACAACAGGAAACTACCATGGCGATATCTATTTTGAAGATGTGTTTCATTTAGAAAACAACGAAACTATTATCAAAATTCCTCTAAAAAATGAATTCGAAAATGAAATCTGTATTGGTTTTGAATCTGTATTTGAAAATAACACTTCCCAAGACCGTTTAGAGATTTACTTACAAAAGGTGGAACCTAGTTTAAATTTCTCCGTAGAAAGTTTTAGAAATAAAATCCAGCCAGGAAGTAATGAAAATTGGTCTTTCCAATTAAAATCATCAAATACCCTTCAAGAAGCTGAAATTTTAGCCTCAATGTATGACAGCTCTCTTGACCAGTTTACAAAGAAAAACTGGAGTGACTTAAAAATAAATGACTACTACTCGAATTCATTGCGCTTCAAAAACAGTTTGGGTTTTGATAAAGAATACATTACACTTTTAAATTTAAATCCCTTTTTAAATCGCATTACTTTTGATATTGAAAACACGAATTTAATGTGGTTTGGTTTTGACTTTAATGACTCCTTTACTTCAAAAAATATTGACGAATACCGCAAGCAAATCAACAATAAAAGTAAAAAACCACTGAATGCCAAAATGATTTCGGGTTATGTTTTTGATAAAGACGAACCTCTTCCTGGAGTTGTAATCCAAATTGACGGAACAAATCGAGGTACACAATCAGATTTTGATGGATATTATCAGATTGAAGCTGCACAAGGCGAAGAATTAAACTTCTCCTATATTGGTTTTGAGGTAAAAAAAATTACCGTAACCACAAAGGTAATTGATGTTCAACTTGAAGAGTCAAGCTCAAGTTTACAGGAAGTAGTGATCACGGGATATGGCAGTCAAAAACGTAAAGCGTCAACTGGTGTGGCCGCAGTTGTTGAAGAAGCACCAGACAACGCCATTTACGCTACCGCAGGAATAGACAAACAGCTAGCCGGAACCGTAAAAGGTTTACAAGTATCAGGAGCAGCAAATAAAATAATTATTAGAGGTGCGAACAGTACATCTGCATCCATTGACGCACTTTGTATCGTTGACGGAGTAACCATGACCATGGAGCAAATAAAAGCAATTGCACCAAATGACATTATTGACATCGAAGTTTTAAAAGCCGACAAAGCCATCGCATTATATGGCGAAAAAGGCAAAAATGGTGTTATCATCATCACTACCAAAAAAGTACTTGAAGCCTTAACACAAGTAAAAGCAAGAAAAAATCTTTCTGAAACTGCTTTCTTTTACCCACATCTAAAAACCGATGACAAAGGGAAACTGAGCTTCAGTTTTAGCGCACCAGAGGCTTTAACCAGTTGGAAACTACGTTTGTTAGCTCATAACAAAGCCGCTGTTTCAGGGTATTTAGAAAAAATGATCGTTACTCAAAAAGAACTGATGATTACCCCTAATTTTCCTCGTTTTTTTCGAGAAAGAGATTCAATCGTGATTACAGCCAAAATTGCAAACATCACCAATGAAACTAAAAAAGGATTGGCTGTTTTACAACTTTTTGATGCCACTACCATGCAAGCAGTTGATGTTAAAATGGCAAATAATAACACCGTCAAAAACTTCACTATTGCAGCATTTGGAAACACATCTGTAAATTGGAAAATCTATATTCCTGAAGGTTTACAAGGAGTTCAATATAAAATAGTAGCAAAAGCAGGAGACTTTTCAGATGGCGAGGAAAACATTGTACCCGTTTTAACGAACAACATGCTTGTCGCAGAGAGCATTCCGGTTTGGGTTAGAGACAATTCAAAGAAAGAGTATTCACTTGAAAATTTAAAAAACAATACCTCAACCACGTTAAAAAACCATCAATTTACCTTTGAGTACACCTCAAATCCTACTTGGCTCGCCATACAATCCTTGCCGTACTTAATGGAATACGAACACGAATGTGCTGAGCAAACTTTTGCACGTTTCTATTCGAATGCTTTAGCGTCAGAAATTATTTCAAGCAACCCAAAAATTGAAAGTCTTTTTAAAACTTGGTCAGAAAATAAAAAAATTAACTCCAAACTGGAGAAGAATGAAGAATTAAAGTCGATAATCCTAGCCGAAACGCCATGGATCAATGACGCAAAAAGTGATGCTGAAAAAAAGAAAAACTTAGCTTTACTTTTTGATTTAGAAAAAATGAAAAATGCACAAGAAATTGCTTTTTCCAAATTAAAACAGAAACAAAAACCTTCCGGAGGCTTTGGCTGGTTTGACGGCGGAACTGAAAGCGAATACATTACAAGACATATCTTAGCAGGTCTAGGGCATTTAACAAAATTAAGCACAACGACTAACAGTACTGAAAAAATAGCACAAATTGCTAAAACAGGTATTCCATACTTAGACCAAAAGTTTTTAGAGCAACATAAGAATAGAATAACAGCATCAACTCCATCAGAAAAAATAATTTGGCACAATCCGTACTCTGAATTGCATTACCTCTATACGCGTAGTTTTTATGTAGAGCAGCAACCTCTTTCTGATACAATAAAGAAAGCCACAAAATGGTATATAGAAACTGCAAAAAAAGATTGGCTTTCCTATTCCTTGTACGAAAAAGGTTTGGCAGCAATAACATTAAATCGATTTGGTGAAAAAGATACCGCCAAAAAAATAATCGAAAGCTTAAAAGAAACAGCCTCTAACAATGAAGATTGGGGCATGTACTGGATTGCTAACAAAGCAGGCTGGTATTGGCATCAAGCACCTATTGAAACACAAGCTTTGCTCATTGAGGCTTTCGCCGAAGTGACAAACGACAAGAAAGCAGTAGACGAAATGAAAGTTTGGTTGCTAAAGAACAAACAAGTAAAGCATTGGCCTACCACAAAAGCAACTACCGAGGCAGTGTACGCACTACTAATGCAAGGAACTGATTGGTTGAGTGTAAAAGACAATACTGTGATCAAAATTGGTGACGAAAAAATACTTACCAAAAAACTTTCCGAAAACGTAAAAGAGGCCGAAACTGGATATGTGAAACTCAACTGGAAATCAGATGAAATCAAAAAAGAAATGGGAACTATTAGCATTCAAAACAAATCGAACGTTCCTGGATTTGGCGGGATTTATTGGCAATATTTTGAAGAATTAGATCAAATAAAAAATAATTCGGGAGGTATTTTATCGGTTGCAAAAGAATTGTTTATCAAAAAAAACACAGCTAATGGTGATGTTTTACAAAAAATAAATGCAGCAATTCCATTACAAATTGGAGATTTAGTTACCGTAAGATTAATCATTACGGCAAAGGAAGACATGGAATTTGTTCATTTAAAAGACCTAAGAGCCTCTTGTTTTGAACCCGTAAATGTACTATCTGAATACCAATACAAAGGAGGATTAGGATTTTACAACAGTACAAAAGATGCTGCCACGCATTTCTTTTTTGACTCCATAAACAAAGGAACCTATGTATTAGAATATGATATTCGCGTCAATAATGCGGGAGTATTTTCAAATGGAATTACAACTATTCAAAGTATGTACGCCCCAGAATTCAGTAGTCATACTAAAGGGATTCGTATAAAAGTTAAAAAATAAATTATATCCACAAAAAAATCCGCTTCAATTTCTTGAAGCGGATTTACTATTTTAAAAAGTGAAACTAGTCGTTCAACATTTTCCACAATTTGTCTTTTAATTCTGTAAGTCCTTGTTGCGCTACAGAAGATATAAACATATACGGAATATCTTGAAAAGACGCATCCAATTCTGTTTTCAATTCTGCTTTTAATTCATCATCCAGCATGTCGCATTTAGAAATAACTAATAAACGCTCTTTATCTAGCATTTCTGGGTTGTACTTGGTCAACTCATTCACAAGAATATCATATTCTCCTTTGATATCTGGTGTATCAACAGGAACTAAAAATAACAATGTAGAGTTACGCTCAATGTGTCTTAAAAAATAATGTCCAAGACCTTTACCTTCAGCAGCTCCTTCAATTATTCCAGGAATATCAGCAATAACAAAAGATTGAAAATCTCTGTAAGCCACAATTCCTAAATTAGGTTTTAAAGTTGTAAAAGGATAATCAGCAATTTTTGGCTTGGCCGAAGTCAAAACAGATAATAAAGTTGATTTACCTGCATTAGGAAAACCAACTAAACCTACATCAGCAAGTACCTTCAATTCTAAAATAACATCCATTTCTACTCCTGGTAAACCAGGTTGAGAATAACGTGGTGTTTGATTGGTTGAGCTTCTAAAATGCCAGTTTCCTAATCCACCTTTTCCACCGCGTGAAAGTATCTGTTTTTCTCCCTCTTCGGTAATTTCAAATAGAATCTCTCCTGTTTCCTTATCTTTTACAACAGTACCAAGTGGCACCTCAATGTATTTATCATCTCCATCAGCTCCAGTACTCCTATCTCCACTTCCATCTCCACCATTTCCTGCTTTGATATGTCTTGCAAATTTGAGATGAAACAGCGTCCATAATGCTTTATTACCTACTAGATAAACATGTCCACCTCTTCCTCCATCACCACCATCTGGCCCACCATATTGTATGAACTTTTCTCTATGCAAGTGCGTAGATCCTTTTCCACCTTTTCCAGATGAAACATATATTTTAACGTAATCTACAAAATTTCCCTCAGTCATTTTTTTTAGTATTCAGTTACAGTTCTAGTTTAATATTTCTCATATTAAAAACTAGGACTTAAAACTATTTTAATCTTTTAAGGCTTTCACCATTACTTTATCAATTTTCACACCATCCATATCGATAACCTCCAATTCAAATTTTTGCCAAATCAATTTCTCACCTTGTTTGGGTATGTGTGACAATTCAGTCATTATTAAACCACTTAGCGTAGTTACTTCATAATCATTTATTAATTCGTCTAATTCAAAATAAGTCAAGAAATCATGCAACGAGTAATGTCCATCTACTAACCACGAACCATCTTCTCTTTCTATCAATTGAAAATCATCCTTATAGAAATCAGAAGCATCACCTACCAATGCTTCAAGGATATCATTCAATGTTATTACCCCTTGAAAAACACCATATTCATCAGATACAAATGCATAATGAATCCCTGATTTCTTAAAATTTTCTAGCGCGACATAAGCGGTTGTTTGCTCCATCATAAAAGGAGCTTCGGTCATGATTGATGCTAAATTAAACTCATCGTTTTCAAAATGAGCAAAAATATTTTTTAAGTTAACCACACCTACTATGTCATCGTAATTTTCATTAAAAACGGGATAAATAGAATGCAACTCTTTAAGCATAAACTCTCTAACCTTTTCTTTATCTGCATGAAGTGGTAAAAAAACAACCGACTTGCGATGTGTCATTAAAGAATTGATTTTTCGGTCACCAATATGAAAAACACGCTCCACAATATCTTGTTCAATTTCTTGAACTTCTCCGCCCTCAGTTCCCTCCTTAATGATAGCTTTTATTTCTTCCTCGGTTACTTTTCCATCAGCTGTTGGTTTAATTTGCAAAACATCTAATAAAAAATCTGTAGATGTAGTAAGAAGCCAAATAAAAGGAGCTGTCACAATAGATACCATTTTCATTGGCAAAGCAACTGCCTTAGCAATACCTTCTGGATGGTTTAGTCCTATTCGTTTGGGTAACAATTCTCCTAAAACCAAAGAGAAAAAAGTCAATACTACCACAACTAAACCTACTGCAACTGGATGAGCATAGGGTTTTAGAAATTCAAAACCACTTACAAAAATTTCTACATCTTGAGTGATCTTATCACCACTGTAAATACCCGTTAAAATTCCAATCAGAGTAATACCTATTTGTACCGTTGATAAAAATTTATTGGGAGAATTTGCAAGGTCCAATGCTATTTTAGCACTTTTATTGCCTTTTTTTGCTGCTGTCTCTAATCGGTTTTTTCGAGCTGAAATCAATGCTATTTCTGACATTGAGAACACTCCGTTTAGTAATATCAGAAAAAATATTATTAGTATTTCCAATTTTTTAATGGATTCGTTTATATCTCTTGTTCTGCGTATTTCGAATTATAAATTATAAATTATCAATAACTGCACTTACTCTTTCCGTAATTTCAGCAATGGAACCAATCCCGTCTACGATGAAAAATTTATCTTGATTTTTATAAAAATCCATCAAAGGAGCGGTTTTTTCATTGTATTCTTGGTATCTGTTTCTGATTTTTTCTTCGTCTTGATCATCAACTCTACCGCTTGTTTTTCCTCTTTCAAGTAAACGCTGAATTAAAATCTCATCGTCAGCCTCAAGCGCAATAGTAGCTGCAACTTTTGACCCAATAGATTCTAAAAAAACATCTAATGCTTCTGCTTGAGAAAGTGTTCTTGGATACCCGTCAAATAAAACACCATTTGTATCTGGATGTTTATTTACTTCATCAATTAGCATTTTAGTAGTTAATTCATCAGGTACAAGATCCCCAGCATCCATGTAAACACGAGCTTGTTTGCCTAACTCGGTATCATTTTTTAAATTAAATCTAAAAACATCACCTGTTGAAATGTGAGTTAACTTGTATTTTTCTTTTAAAAACTCTGCTTGAGTTCCTTTTCCAGCTCCTGGTTTGCCAAATAAAACGATATTAATCATGTTGTTTTGTAGTTATTCTTTTAATTTATATACTTCAGGTAAGTTTCTTCCAAGTCCGTCATAATCTAAACCGTATCCTACAATAAATTTATTAGGAATTCGAATTCCGATGTAATCAATTTTGATGTCTTTCTGGTATGCTTCAGGCTTAAAAAAAAGTGTTGCAATTTTAAAATGTTTGACATTTTGTTTTTTAAACAATTCTTTTAATTCAACCAAAGTATTCCCCGTATCTACTATATCCTCAATAATAACCACAGATCTACCGGTAAAATCTTGATTAATTCCTATCAATTGCTTTACCTCATTCGTTGAAGAAGTACCCTCATACGAAGCCATTTTTATAAACGAAACCTCACATGGTTTTTTATATTGTTTTACAAAGTCAGCTACTACCATAAAAGCACCGTTAAGCACTCCTACAAAAATAGGCGTTTCATCAGCAAAATCTGCCTCAACTTGTGATACCATTTTAGCTATAGCAAAATCAATTTCTTTTGCCGAAATAAATGGAACAAATTGTTTATCGTGAAGTTGTATCATTATTTTTGTATTTAAAATAATGGGCAAAGATAGCAATTTCTCACTTTACATCTTAGAATAATTGTTACAAGAATAGGTATACTTTAAAAATTAAAATAATTCATTTATGGTAAATCAAGAGTTATATCAAAAAATACAAGAAAGCACGGCTCATGTGGCTAGTAAAGAAGTAAATTCTCATTACATCTTGAGCAATCCAGACTTGATGCCAGATTTTTTTAAAATTGTTCTTTCAACATCAGACAAAAATCATCACAAAGCTTGTTGGATCTTAGAAATGATTTTAGAAAAAGACTTGCATCTACTTTTCAATTATTTAGATCAATTTTGTGAGACCTTACATTTATATACAAACTACAGTGCCTTGAGATCCATATCAAAAATTTGCATGTTTCTATCACTGCATGCTTCCCTTACCGAAAAGCAAGAAAAACTCTTGATAGAAAGTAGCTATGACTGGCTCATAGATCCTGATGGAAAAGTAGCCACAAAGGCTTATGCCATAAGAACACTTTACCAAATGGGTAAAAAAAACTCAGAAGTACATGCTAATCTGGCCAGAATACTAACTGATGATTACACTAAATATTCATCTGCGTACAAAGCCGTTTCCAGAGAAATCATGAAGAAAATTGCTTAGTATTTTTCGGTTTGACCATTAACAAGTATCTTTGCAGGACATACAACTACTACTTACAAATAACCGCAACACGTTATTTGTAAAGAAATAAAACAACAACACAATGAACTACTTTTCATCTGATTTTAAATTAGGAATTCTAGGAGGTGGACAATTAGGCAAAATGCTATTGACCGATACTCGAAAGTTTGACATACAAACCTTGGTTTTAGAACCAAATGAAGAATCACCTGCAAGATACAGTTGCAATGCTTTTTACCAAGGAAGTTTAATGGATTATGATACCGTTTATCAATTTGGAAAAATGGCAAATCTATTAACTATTGAAATTGAAAATGTAAACTTAGATGCTTTAGACGCACTAGAATCTGAAGGTTTACCAATATTCCCATCGCCAAAAACATTGCGAATGATTCAGAATAAAGGTCGTCAAAAAGATTTTTATGTCGAAAACAACATTCCAACTTCACCTCATCAACGTTTTGTAGATTTAAATGATTTGAGAAAATCATTAGAGAAAGACGAATTAGAATTTCCTTTTGTATGGAAATGTGCTCAATTTGGCTATGATGGAAACGGTGTAAAAGTGTGCCGTTCAGCAATAGACTTAGTAAAATTACCAGATGTTGAATGCATCGCTGAACAAATGATTCCGTTCAAAAATGAGTTGGCAGTTATTGTTGTTCGCTCTGCTTCGGGCGAAGTAAAAACATATCCAGTGGTTGAAATGGAATTTCATCCCGAGGCCAATCAAGTTGAATATGTAATTTGTCCCGCACGAATTGATTCGGAAGTTGCCCAAAAAGCAATCGAAATAGCACTAAAAGTTTCTGAAGCGTTTGATCACGTTGGATTATTAGCTGTAGAAATGTTTCAAACCGAAGACGATGAAATTTTAGTCAATGAAGTCGCTCCAAGACCACACAATTCAGGGCATTATTCTATTGAAGCAAGTTACACCTCTCAATTTGAAAATCATTTACGCGCCATTTTAGACTTACCTTTAGGAAATACGGATAGCAAAGTCGCCGGAATTATGGTAAATTTGGTTGGCGAAGAAGGTTTTTCGGGTCAAGTAGTTTACGAAAACATCGAAAAAATAATGGCAATTGATGGCGTTACACCTCACATTTACGGCAAAAGAGAAACAAGACCTTTCCGAAAAATGGGTCATGTTACGATTGTGAATGGAAATATGGTTGAAGCGAGGAGAATTGCGGAGGAGGTTAAGAATAGTATTAGAGTGATTTCATAAATTAAAAGATTGAAAAATTGAAAGATTGAAAAATTGGTTTGCAACAAAATTTAAAATTCCACTCTAAAATCTTTAAATTCTTAAATCTTTAAATCTTTAAATCTTTAAATCTTTAAATCTTTAAATAAAAAATAATGAAAGTAGCCATCATAATGGGAAGCATTTCGGATATGCCAGTAATGCAAGAAGCCATCGACATATTAAAAGGATTTGACATCGAAACTGAAGTTGATATCGTTTCGGCACACAGAACACCTGAAAAATTATTTGATTTCAGTAAAAATGCCCACAAGCGTGGTATCTCAGTAATTATTGCTGGTGCTGGTGGCGCGGCGCATTTACCCGGAATGGTTGCTTCTATGTCACCGCTTCCTGTTATTGGCGTTCCTGTAAAATCGAGCAATTCTATTGATGGTTGGGATTCGGTTTTGTCAATACTTCAAATGCCTGGTGGCGTTCCAGTAGCAACAGTTGCGCTTAACGGAGCCAAAAATGCCGGAATCCTTGCCGCGCAAATCATCGGTAGTCACGATCAATGTATGTTAGACAAAATCATTTTTTATAAAGAAGGATTAAAACAAGCTGTTGACAAAGCGGCATCTGAATTAAAAAAATAATTATCTTTAATAAAAAGACAACTATGAATATTCAAACTTCAAAAATTGAGTTAGCCAAAGTTATTTTGGATATTGAAAACCCAAAATTGATTGAAGAAATTATTCATTTGATTCAGTCTAAATCTACTTTAACCGAAAAACAAAAGAATGCCATCGATGAAGCCATTTTTTCTTTAGAAAACAAGGAAGGGATTGCTCATGACTTGGTCATGGAGGAAACAAGAAATCGATATTCGAAATATTTCAAATAGTGATTGTTATTTGGTCGCCACAAGCTAAAAAAGACTATTGGCAAAACATTGATTATCATGAAGTTGAATGGTCATTTCAAGATGTTGTAAATTTTATAGACAAAGTAGACTATACAATTGCCTTATTATTACAGAACAACATTGAATTTATTTCTACAAATTACAAAAACGTAAACAAAGTTGTAATTACGAAACAAATAACACTTTATTACAAAATAAATACTAATACCATCGAATTACTCCGATTTTGGAATACGTACCAAGATTTAGAAAATTTTAAACTTTAAAACGTAAGGACAGTTCCGACTTGTCCCTTCAAATAAAATTATGAAAACACTAACCTCAACATTCAATACCAAACACAATACAGCCCCATTTTCGGCAATAAAACTAGAAGATTACAAACCTGCTTTTATTGAAAACATCGCTGCCGCAAAAGCTGAAATTGATGCCATCATTACAAATTCTGATACACCAACGTTTGAAAACACGATTATTACTTTAGATTTTGCTGGTGAACAATTGGATAGATTATCTTCGATTTTCTTCAATTTGAATTCGGCTGAAACTTGTGACGAAATGCAAAAAATCGCTCAAGAGGTTTCTCCGTTGTTGACCGAATTTAGTAATGATATTGCTTTAAACGAAGATTTATTCAAACGAGTTAAAGCCGTTTATGATCAAAAAGATTCGTTGACATTAACCACGGAGCAAGCCACTTTATTAGACAAAAAATTCAAAGGATTTTCTAGAAATGGAGCTTTGTTGAATGAAATAGACAAGTTAAAATTACGTGAAATCGATACCGAATTAGCTAAAATCAAATTAACGTACGGCGAAAATGTTTTGGCTGAAACCAATAATTATCAATTGCATATTACTAACGAAGATGATTTAAAAGGCTTACCGGATGGTGCCAAAGAAATGGCCGCAAGTTTGGCAAAATCAAAAGAATTGGAAGGTTGGGTTTTCACTCTTGATTTCCCGAGTTACTTGCCTTTTGTAACCTATGTTGACAATCGTGAATTACGAAAAGAAATTGCCATTGCTGCCGGAAAAAAATCATTTCAAGACAACGAATTCGACAATAAAGAGAACGTAAAACGTATTGTTGAATTACGTCATAAACGCGCTAATTTATTGGGATACAAATCACATTCTGATTTTGTTTTAGAAGAACGAATGGCTCAAAATCCTGAAAAAGTGCTGTCTTTTTTAAATGATTTGTTAGAAAAAGCAAAACCAGCAGCCCAAAAAGAATTTGCTCAATTAACCGCTTTCGCAAAAGAATTAGACGGAATTGATCAATTAGAAAAATGGGATGGCGCTTACTATTCAGAAAAATTAAAACAAAAATTATTCAACTTTGATGATGAGATTTTAAAACCTTATTTCAAATTGGAAAATGTTTTAAATGGAGCTTTCACTATTGCTGAAAAACTATTCGGAATTACTTTTAAAGAAGTTTTTGATATTGACAAATACCACGAAGATGTTCAAACTTTTGAAGTGTTGGATTTTGAAGGACAATTAGTTGCTGTTTTCTACGCTGATTTTTTTCCAAGAAAAGGAAAACGTAATGGCGCTTGGATGACATCATATAAATCGCAAGCTGTGAAAAATTTAATTAATGAAAGACCACACGTTTCTATCGTTTGTAATTTCACACCGCCAACAGAGACTAAACCATCTTTATTAACTTTCAATGAAGTAACGACCTTATTCCACGAATTCGGTCATGCGTTACATGGAATGTTAGCCAATACGACTTATCCGAGTTTGTCTGGAACTTCGGTTTATTGGGATTTTGTAGAATTGCCAAGTCAAGTGATGGAAAACTGGTGTTACGAACCGGAAGCATTGGCTTTGTTTGCAAAACATTATGAAACGGGTGAAGTTATCCCTCAAGAATACGTAGAAAAAATCAAAGAAAGTGCGAGTTTCTTAGAAGGCATGGCAACTTTGAGACAGATCAGTTTTGGGCTTTTAGATATGACCTATCATGGGAAATCGCAAGCGATTGAAGATGTAAAAGCTTTTGAAAAACAAGCAATGGCAGGCACTAGTTTGTATCCTGATGTTGCTGAGAATTGCATGAGCACCTCGTTTTCACATATTTTTCAAGGCGGTTATTCCTCAGGATATTACAGTTACAAATGGGCCGAAGTTCTAGATGCTGATGCTTTTGCTTATTTTCAGGAAAAAGGAATTTTCAATAAAGAAGTTGCTACAAAATTCAAAGACAACGTACTTTCAAAAGGTGGCACCGAATTACCGATGGAATTGTACAAACGTTTTAGAGGTCAGGAACCAAAAGCAGATGCGTTGTTGAAGCGTGCTGGGTTGCTATAGTTCAATGTTAAAACACATAGTAAGTTATAAAAGGAAGTCGAGGTAGTAATATCTCGACTTTTTTTAATTGGTTTTGCGTTAGGGATTGCAGTGAAAAGCCCACAGCAAGGAGGAACGACGCAGCGAGGACTTGCAACGAAAAGCCCGACCTGAAAGGGAACGCCCAAAAGGAAAATAAACTTTCATTTTTTATTGAAAGTTCAAAAACATTAATTATCTTTACACTATGACAATGAGCATTTATGCGATTTGCATTTGACCGTTTGAAAAACAATAAAATCCACAAATGAAATTCAAAGAAGTAAAAAATAAATTCGTTCAAACTTGGGGTGCATTAGGCAGTCAATGGGGAATTAACAAAACCATGGCCCAAATTCACGCGCTTTTAATGGTTTCACACGAAGCCGTTTCGATGGAAGACATTATGGAGGAATTGCAAATTTCTCGCGGCAATGCATCAATGAATTTACGTGCCTTGATGGATTGGGGAATTGTTTACAAAGAATACAAAGCGGGCGAACGACGCGAATTTTTTACAGCTGAAAAAGATTTAGACGAACTGGCTGTGAAAATTGCGAGAGAACGAAGCAAACGCGAAATCAAACCTGCGTTGAAGGTTTTAAAAGAAGTTTCTTCCATAACAGCAGACAATACTGCCGCCGAAAAACATTTTGTAGATCAAACTACTAAATTGTATGATTTTGTTCTAAAAGCAGATAATGTTTTAGACAAAATGACCGAGTATAAAGACAATTGGCTAGCAAAATTGGTTGTTAAAATAATGAAATAGTTTTTTAAACATTGTAAAAATAACATCGCAAAAACTATTCAATGAGACCACTAAAAAACAATAACAAAGAACAAATCAAATAAAAAAAATTTAATTGAAACTTTCATTTTTTTCTGAAAGTTTAAAAATAAAACTAAAAATTATGAGCTTCTTAACCGCAGAATGGAATGATTTAGCAATGTTCAATTACGAAATCGATCCGAAAATTTTAGAAAGTTATGTTCCAAAAGGAACTGAACTCGATTTATGGAACGGCAAATGCTACATCAGTTTAATCGGCTTTATGTTTGAAAACGTGAAAGTACTAGGAATTAAAGTTCCGTTTCATGTCAATTTTGAGGAGGTCAATTTACGCTTTTATGTAAAAAGATTCGAAAATGGAATTTGGAAACGCGGTGTTGTTTTCGTTAAAGAAATTGTTCCAAAGCACGCTATTACAATTGTTGCCAATACCTTATACAACGAGCATTACCAAACCTTGAAAATGCGTCATTCAAGAACTGAAAACGAAACTTCAAAAACTTTTCAATATGAATGGTTCAAGGATGCAAAATGGAATTCCATCTCCATGACAACAGAAAAAAATCCGATTCCGATTGAAGTTAATTCAGAAGCCGAGTTTATTACTGAACATTATTTTGGGTACACCAACTACAATAAAGAAAAATCAATTGAATATGCTGTTTCGCACCCAAGATGGGAACAACTAAAAGTAATTGAATCGAAAATTGACGTTGATTTTGAGAGTATTTACGGCAAGGATTTTAAATTTTTACAAGACCTAAAACCTACCTCTGAATTTCTTGCAATTGGTTCAAAAATAACGATTGAAGGTAAAAAAACGATACGATGAAAACCTTAACTAACCAAACCTTATTATATGACGAAGATTGTCCGCTTTGTCGCGTGTATACTTCTGGATTTATAAAAGCTGGAATGTTGGACGAAAATGGCAAGAAACCATACTGTCAATTATCAGATGAGGAACAAAACTTTATTGATGTCCAACGCGCCTCAAACGAAATCGCATTAGTTAATAACGAAAACAAAACTGTAATTTATGGAATTGACAGTTTGCTAAAAGTAATCGGATTTTCATTTCCGTGGATGGAGACAATCGGAAATCTAAAACCAATAAAGTTTTTTCTGAAAAATTATATTCCTTCATTTCTTATAATCGTAAAATAATCATTCCGAGTAAGAGTAATAAAGAAATCAAGTTGCAATGTATTCCTGATTTTAATTATCAGTATCGAATTTTGTACAATTTGTTTGCAACGACAATTACAACATTTGTCTTGTATAATTTTTCAGATTCTATTAGCATTTTACCGAATTCTACTATTACAAGAGAACTTATTCTTGTATTTGGTCAAATAGTTTTTCAAAGTTTATTTTTGATAAAATTTGACAAGAAAACAATCTTGAATTACATTGGAAACTTAATGACTGTTTCGTTAATGGGCTCTTTATTATTACTTCCTATATTGATTCTGAATTTAATTTTTAATGTCTCAGATTCATTAACTTTAGGTTGGTTTGGAATAACAGTTTTACTAATGTTTGTAGAACATTCACGAAGAATCAAATTATTGGAATTGCCTTTTTATTTATCAATAACTTGGGTTATTTATCGAATAATTGCCTTGGTAATCATATTAAATTTAAACTAATGAAAAAGTTAATAATTGCAGCAGGAACAGGTTTTTTAGGTCAGGTTTTAGTAACACATTTTAAAGATAAATTTGATCAAATTGTAATTCTAACTCGAGGAAAATCTACAAGTATTGATTCCATAAAATATGTGAATTGGGATGCCAAAACGCTTTCTGGTTGGGAAAATGAATTAGAAAACGCTTCCGTTTTAATAAATCTTACAGGAAAATCTGTCGATTGCAGATATACCGCAGCCAACAAAAAAGAGATTTACGATTCTAGAATTGACAGCACAAAAATATTGAATGAAGCGGTTTTAAATTGTAAAAATCCACCAAAACATTGGCTAAATTCATCAACATCCACAATTTATAGATTTTCATTAGATAAACAAATGGATGAAGTTACTGGTGAAACTGGCGACGATTTCTCGATGAACATCGCAAAAAGTTGGGAGAAAGTATTTTTTGAAACAGAAACTCCAAAAACTTTGAAAACTGCTTTACGAACTTCGATAGTTTTAGGAAAAAATGGCGGCGCTTTTGTTCCGATAAAAATGCTTGCGCAATTTGGACTTGGTGGAAAACAAGGAAAAGGAAATCAATTTATTAGTTGGATTCATGAAAAAGATTTTGCAAGAGCAATTGAATTTGTTGTCGAAAAAGAGCTAGTAGGAGTTGTAAACATTGTTTCTCCAAAACCAAGCACTAATTCTGACTTCATGACAACTCTTAGAAAAACAATTGAAATACCATTTGGCATACCAACAAATAAATTATTGCTAGAAATCGGATCTTTTTTCATCAGAACGGAAACAGAATTAGTTTTAAAAAGTCGCAATGTAATTCCGAGAAGCTTACAGGAAAATGGTTTTACATTTGAATATGAAACTTTAGAAAAAACATTTAAAAACTTAACCGAAAAATGACAACCATACAACTAACAACCAAAATAAACGCACCAATTGAAATCATTTTCGATTTATCAAGAAACATTGATGTCCATCAACAATCCACTGCAAAATCAAATGAAACCGCTATTGATGGAATAACTTCGGGTTTAATCAATTTAAACGAAACCGTAACCTGGCGTGGCAAACATTTTGGCGTTTATCTGAAACATAAAAGTTTAATATCAGCAATGGAAATTCCAACCTACTTTGTGGATGAAATGCTCGAAGGAAAGTTTAAATCTTTTAAACATCAGCATACTTTCATTCAAAAAAACGGATTTGTGATCATGGAAGATAAAATTCAATACGAAACACCATATGGTATTTTTGGAAAACTTTTTGACCTGTTATTATTAAAAAACCATTTAAGCACGTTCATTGCTGAAAGGAATTCTTTTATCAAAAAACTAGCTGAAAACCATCAAAAATAACCACCAAAATATAGGAATACTTTCTACCCAAAAAGAAGCGTAATATCTGGAACGATTCTGATTTGCGTATACTAAAAATAATACTGTCGTGATTGCCAATCCTGTTTTTAAAGCTAAAAATTCGATTCTAAAATCATTCGATAAAAATTCTAACAGTACAAATAAAAACATCAATACAACTCCTACTCTCTTTGTATGTGGCACCCCAATTTGTTGTGGAACGGTTTTTAAATGTGGGTCATCCCATTTTAAATCAACTATTTCAAAAATTAAAATCAAAACAAAAATCAGTATGTAACGTTGTATTGTAACTAAAAAAACAAAACTTGTAACTACTGTATTATTGTTAACTATGGGTAAAAAAAGCGTCACTCCTACCCAACATAAAGCCACAATATAAATTTTAATTCCAGCCCAGTTTCGGGCATTTTTCTTATTCGGAAAGAAAGGCAATGTATAGAGCAAAACGATGAATAGAAAAACAAGACCAATAATTTGTGTGAATCTTTCTAATTGAAAAAAATAATAACCCGTGGCTATCAATGATAGAAAACTGATGAATGCAATCCATTGGATCTGAGCATTAACTTTTACTATTTTATCTCTAACCAAAGCATCATATCTTACAAAATTATAGCCCACTATGGTTCCAAAAAAAGTAAAGAATGCTACACTAGTGTTATAAGAAATGTGGAACATACTGTAGGTGAGATGAACCAGCGCAAAACAAGATAATGCCACGTGAATGCTGCTATTGATGTAAAACTCAAAAATGTTTTTAAAATATCGCATTAGACAAAATTAATCAATGTGTTAATAAGAAAGGCTTTTAGTTGAAAAATTCATAGAAAATCAACTTAAAAAAGGTTATTTATAGCATATTAATATTTAATTTTACAGCCTTAAATTAAGAAACACACAACCCATTAGACATACAATGAAAACAGACGCTTTTGCTTTAAGACACATTGGACCTAGAGAGAATGATTTAACGCACATGTTAAAAACAATTGGTGCCGACTCACTAGATCAATTGATTGATGAAACCATTCCGAGTGACATCCGATTAAAAGCTGATTTGGACTTAGAACCTGCCATGACAGAGTACGAGTTTGCAAACCACATTTTTAACTTAGGAAACAAAAATAAAGTATTCAAATCATATATAGGATTAGGATACAATGCTGCTATTATTCCTGCTGTAATTCAAAGAAACATTTTTGAAAATCCAGGATGGTATACGGCATACACACCTTACCAAGCAGAGATTGCTCAAGGTCGTTTAGAAGCTATTTTAAATTTCCAAACTACAGTAATCGAACTTACGGGAATGGAAATTGCAAACGCATCTTTACTTGATGAAAGTACAGCTGCAGCCGAGGCAATGGCGCTTTTATTCGATGTTCGTTCTCGTGACCAAAAGAAAAACAATGTTAATAAATTCTTCGTATCTGAAGAAATTTTACCACAAACTCTTTCAGTATTGCAAACTCGTTCTACTCCTATTGGTGTTGAGCTTGTAGTAGGAAACCATGAAGATTTTGATTTCTCAAAAGATTTCTATGGTGCTATTTTGCAATATCCAGGTAAATTTGGTCAAGTAAATGATTATGCTGGTTTTATTGCCAAGGCAAAACTCAATGAAATTAAAGTTGCAGTTGCTGCTGATATATTGAGTTTGGTAAAACTGACTCCTCCAGGAGAAATGGGAGCCGATGTTGTACTAGGAACTACACAACGTTTCGGAATTCCATTAGGATATGGTGGTCCTCATGCCGCTTATTTCGCTACAAAAGAAGAATACAAACGCTCTATGCCAGGTAGAATCATCGGGGTAACTGTTGATACTGATGGAAATCGTGCTTTACGTATGGCTTTGCAAACGAGAGAACAACATATCAAACGTGACAAGGCAACATCAAATATTTGTACTGCTCAAGTATTATTGTCTGTAATGGCTGGAATGTATGCTGTTTACCATGGTCCAAAAGGATTGCAATACATAGCTGATAAAGTTCATGCTTCGGCAGTAACATTGGCAAACGAAATAGAAAGGTTAGGCTTGTACCAAACCAACACTTCGTTTTTTGACACTATCGTTATCAAAACTGATTCTCAAAAAATTAGAGAAATAGCAGAATCAAAAGAAGTAAATTTCTTTTATGCTGACGAAAATACTGTTTCAATTTCTTTAAACGAAACAACAAGCATTGCTGATTTGAATACCATCGTTTCTATATTTGCTGAAGCTACTGGAAAACCAGCTACAACAATTTCAGAATTAGCAACCGAAAATCAAATTCCGTCTCAATTAGAAAGAGCATCTACGTTTTTAACACATGATGTTTTCAATAAACACCATTCTGAAACGGCTTTGATGCGTTATATTAAAATGTTAGAGCGAAAAGATTTAGCATTAAACCATTCCATGATTTCACTAGGATCTTGCACCATGAAATTGAATGCAGCCTCTGAAATGTTGCCTTTAAGTATGGCACAATGGAACAACATTCACCCGTTTGCGCCATTAGATCAGGCGCAAGGATACCAAGAAATGCTTGCTAAACTAGAGCAACAACTTAATGTAGTAACTGGATTTGCAGGAACTACATTGCAACCAAATTCTGGTGCTCAAGGCGAATATGCAGGTTTAATGGTTATTCGTGCCTACCACCAATCTCGTGGTGATCACCACCGTAATATTGCTTTGATCCCATCATCTGCTCACGGAACCAACCCGGCTTCTGCAGCTATGGCGGGAATGAAAGTAGTGGTTACTAAAACTCTTGAAAACGGAAACATTGACATTGATGATTTACGTGAAAAAGCAATTCTTCATAAAGATAATCTGTCTTGCTTGATGGTTACTTATCCTTCAACGCATGGTGTTTTTGAAAGTGCTATTAAAGAAATTACCCAATTGATTCACGATAATGGTGGACAAGTATATATGGATGGTGCCAATATGAATGCACAAGTAGGATTGACAAATCCTGCAACCATTGGTGCTGATGTTTGTCACTTAAATTTACACAAAACGTTTGCAATACCTCACGGTGGTGGTGGTCCAGGTGTAGGCCCTATTTGCGTTGCACCACAATTGGTTCCATTTTTACCAACAAATCCGGTAATACCTACAGGTGGCGAAAATGCGATAACAGCAATTTCTGCTGCACCTTGGGGTTCTGCTTTGGTTTGTTTGATTTCTTACGGATACATTTGCATGCTAGGTGCTGAAGGTTTGAAAAAATCTACTGAGTACGCTATTTTAAATGCAAACTACATCAAAGAAAAGCTAAACGGTCATTTTGATACCCTTTATTCTGGAGAAATGGGTCGCGCTGCACACGAAATGATTTTAGAGTGTCGTCCGTTTAAAGAAAAAGGAATTGAAGTAACTGATATTGCAAAACGTTTGATGGATTATGGTTTCCATGCTCCTACCGTTTCATTCCCAGTTGCAGGAACACTTATGATTGAACCTACTGAAAGTGAAAACTTAGAGGAACTGGATCGTTTTTGTGATGCTATGATTTCTATTCGTAAAGAAATTGAAGTAGCAACATTGGAGAATCCAAACAACGTATTGAAAAATGCACCGCACACCTTGACAATGGTAACTTCTGACACTTGGATTTATCCTTATACACGTGAGCAAGCTGCATTCCCATTAGAGTATATTGCTGATAATAAATTTTGGCCAACTGTACGTCGTGCGGATGAAGCTTACGGAGATAGAAACCTAGTATGCTCTTGCGCTCCAATTGAAGCGTATATGGAAAGTTAGTTTTTTAAAAAATCATATATTGCAATGCCTCGAATTATTTCGAGGCATTTTTTTTACCACTACTTTTCAAAATCACTCTTTGAAACAAAACAAGTATAGGCAATCAAAAAAGAGTTGCATGAACACACTTATTTAGCAAATAATTATCACAACGGTTTTCTTGATATCCAATTGAATTATCATTTTTTTTGCCAATTATCTACTATTTCATAATTATATGCACGCATAGTAAATTTTGTGACTATTCTAAATTATTATTGTTTAAATTAGCGTCAAATTTTGGAAAATTAACACAATGAAAATAAAAATAGCTGGAATAGGAAGCTATATTCCTGAGAAAAAAGTAAGCAATACTGACTTTGGCGAACATGTATTTTTGAATGAAGATGGAACTCCTTTTGGCTATCCTAACCAAGTTGTTATTAAAAAATTTAAAGGTATTACCGGAATTGAACACAGACGATATGCCGAAGATCATCTCAATTCATCAGACTTAGCCTTTTTTGCCTGCGAAAAAGCAATAGCAAACGCATCAATTGATCCAGAAACTATTGATTATATCATTTTTGCACACAACTTTGGTGATGTAAAATATGGCACAAACCAATCGGATATGCTACCTAGCTTAGCCACACGTGTTAAAAATAAACTGCAAATAAAGAATCCAAAATGTGTTGCTTACGACATCCTTTTTGGATGCCCAGGCTGGATTGAAGGCGTTTTACAAGCAAATGCATTCATCAAATCTGGAATGGCAAAACGATGTTTAGTAGTAGGTTCCGAAACACTTTCTAGAGTTGTAGACGTACATGATAGAGACTCCATGATCTATTCAGACGGAGCTGGTGCTGCCATTATCGAAGCTTCGGATGATGAAACTGGAATGTTAGCCTATGAAAGTGCCACCTACTCCATAGACGAGTCACACTATTTATTTTTTGGCAAATCATACAATATTGATTTAGATCCAGATACACGCTATATCAAAATGTACGGTCGCAAAATCTATGAATTTGCGTTAAACAATGTTCCCATAGCTATGAAAACCTGCCTTGAGACCAGTGGAATAGACATTGACGACGTGAAAAAAATCTTGATTCACCAAGCCAACGAAAAAATGGACGAAGCCATTATTCAACGCTTCTATAAATTATTTGACAAAACAGTACCTAAGGACATCATGCCAATGAGCATCCATGAATTAGGAAACAGCAGCGTAGCAACCGTACCTACTCTTTTTGACTTGCTAATTCGCGGTCAAATAGAAAATCAATCCATTCAAAAAGGTGACATCCTTCTCTTTGCCTCTGTAGGCGCAGGAATGAACATCAACGCTTTCGTATACCGCTACTAGTATTTATTAGTCCCCAGTCCTAAGTCCCTAGTATATTTTTTTTTATCAAAGATTATCTACTAGGGACCAAGTACTAAAAACTAGGGACTAAAAAACTAAGGACTAGGGACTATAGACTATAGACTAAGGACTAAGGACTAAAAACTAAGGACTAAAAACTAAAGACTAAGGACTAGGAACTAAAAACTAGGGACTAAAAAACAAGAAGCTAATCCGGCTGTCCACTGCAATTCCTCCTTATAAAACTTGTTTTTCTAAGGGGCAATAAAGCTTCTGTTAGTCGCTTTTTGCCCCTTGAAAAACTACATTTTATACGTGCGGGATTTTCGTTGCCATCCGGGCTAAAAAACAGTGCCCAAAACACATTTATTACTATATTTGTACCTGCGTGCCACAGTGGCAAAATCAAAAAAACATGTACGAAAAAACATTTCCTAATAAAAGATTCAAACATACCTTAGAATTTTTAAAACAACACGTTACCACCTCAGAAACCATCTTTGATTTAGGAGTACCTAATCCGTTTTCTAAAATCATGGAAGAAAATGGATACCAAGTAAAAAACACCAAAGGAGAAGATTTAGATAACGACCAAACGGCATTGCAAACCGAAACTTATTCTGTTTTTACTGCCTTCGAAATATTCGAGCATTTATTAAATCCATATACTGTTCTAGAAAATGTAAACTGCAACAAATTAATCATTTCTATTCCGTTACGTCTTTGGTTTTCACCAGCGTACCGCAGCAAAACCGATATGTGGGACAGGCATTACCATGAGTTTGAAGATTGGCAATTAGATTGGTTATTAGAAAAAACCGGTTGGAAAATCACCGCTCGAGAAAAATTCACACATCCAGTAAAAAAAATTGGTTTTAGACCTTTATTACGCTATTTCACCCCGAGATATTATATGGTTTGCGCTGTTAGAGAAAATAAATAATTGAATAAAGAAAACAGATTTTTCTAATGAGATATTATATCGTAATTCCATCACATAACGAAGAAGCATTGATTTCTTTGACACTTCAATCCTTAGTGGAGCAAACTGTTTTACCAGCTAAAATTGTGGTGGTAAATGATAATTCTACTGATAATACAGCTGCTGTTGTCAATTCATTTATCAGTAAACATCCTTTTATTTCATTGGTTAACAAAACTTCAGATGCTGTTCATTTACCCGGAAGTAAAGTGATTCAAGCCTTTCAAACAGGATTTAATACTTTAGATGAAAACTATGATTTAATTGTAAAAATCGATGCCGACCTAATATTTCCTGCTAATTATTTCGAAACCATTATAAAACATTTCCAGACCGATGAAAGAATTGGAATGGCAGGTGGATTTTGCTACATCGAAAAAAACGGTGAATGGATACTTGAAAACTTAACAGACAAAGATCATATTCGTGGCGCATTAAAAGCCTATAGAAAAGAAACCTTTCAACAAATTGGCGGACTAAAACCAGCCATGGGTTGGGATACAGTGGACGAATTGTTATGCAAATTTTACAACTGGAAAGTTGTAACTAATGCAAGTTTACATGTTAAACATTTAAAACCAACTGGAGCTAACTACAATCAAAAAGCACGTTACAAGCAAGGCGAAGCTTTTTATACACTTGGTTATGGGTTTGTCATCACAGCGATTGCTTCGATAAAACTAGCGATGATGAAAAAAAAACCACTTCTTTTTGTAGACTACATGTCGGGTTTTTGGAAAGCAAAAAAATCAAAAACACCTTTATTAGTTACTGCTGAACAAGCAAAATTCATACGCAGTTACCGATTGAAAAAAATGAAAGAAAAACTGTTTTAATTTTTACAGCAGGAAACTATTAATTCACTTGACACGCAAAATGCTTACAATTTTGTAATTTAGCCCATATTCATAAACTATGATGCTCATTCGATATATAACGCAAATAGGAAGATACTTCCTGATGCTTAAAGAAATTTTCAACAAACAGACGAAATGGTCTGTAATGAAAAAATTGATTTTTAAAGAAATTGATGATTTAATCATTGACTCACTTGGAATTGTTGCTTTTATTTCCTTTTTCGTGGGAGGTGTAGTGGCTATTCAAACTGCATTGAACCTTACAAACCCACTAATTCCAAAATACCTTATTGGCTTTGCCACAAGACAATCTGTGATCCTTGAGTTTGCTCCTACCTTCATATCTGTTATTATGGCTGGAAAAATGGGTTCCTTTATTACATCAAGTATAGGAACGATGCGTGTTACAGAACAAATTGATGCGCTAGAGGTAATGGGTGTAAACTCCTTAAATTACCTTGTTTTTCCAAAAATTATAGCCTTATTACTCTACCCTTTTGTCATAGGAATTGCTATGTTTTTAGGTATTTTAGGGGGTTGGATGGCTGGTGTTTACGGCGGATTTATATCTAGTGACGAATTTATAAACGGGACTCAAATGGAATTCATTCCGTTTCACATTACGTACGCTTTTATAAAAACTTTAATTTTCGCTATGTTACTTGCTACAATTCCCTCTTTTCATGGCTATTATATGAAAGGCGGAGCGCTCGAAGTAGGAAAAGCAAGTACAGTGTCATTTGTATGGACATCTGTTTGTATCATACTTATCAATTATATATTAACACAATTGTTACTAGGGTCATGATAGAAGTAAAAAACGTAGAAAAATCATTTAACGGAAATAAAATTCTAAAAGGGATCTCGACTGTTTTTGAAACAGGAAAGACCAACCTTATCATAGGACAAAGTGGATCTGGAAAAACTGTTTTACTCAAAAGTCTTTTAGGAATTCATACACCCGAGACAGGACAAATTTGTTTTGATGGTCGTGTGTACTCTGAACTTGAAGCTGATGAAAAAAGAGAATTGCGTACCGAAATTGGAATGGTTTTTCAAGGAAGTGCCCTTTTTGATTCTATGACCGTAGCCGAAAATGTAGCATTCCCTTTGAGAATGTTTACCAAAGACAATACTGCAAAAATTAAGGAACGTGTTGATTTTGTTTTAGACAGAGTTGCATTGGTTAAAGCTCATAACAAACTGCCATCTGAAATATCTGGTGGAATGCAAAAACGTGTCGCCATAGCTCGTGCTATTGTAAACAATCCTAAATACTTATTTTGTGACGAACCTAATTCAGGATTAGACCCAAATACAGCAATTTTGATTGACAACCTAATCAAAGAAATCACCGAAGAGTACAACATCACAACTGTAATAAATACTCATGACATGAATTCAGTTATGGAAATTGGTGAGAAAATTTTGTTCTTAAAAGATGGTTTAAAAGCTTGGGAAGGTACCAAAGAAGAAATTTTCAGAACTGATAATGAAGCTGTAGTTGCTTTTGTATACTCCTCAAACTTGTTCAAAAAAGTGAGAGAAGCCTACTTGAAGGAATAAATAATTAGGATTGTAAAACTTCCACCTCAGCATTTGGATTAAAAAGATAGAGTTTACCAGAACTTATTTCGAGACATTCAAAACGCTTTGTTCTTACTGCTATTTTCTTGAAAATTTTTCCATTTTTGATTCGGAAAACACTTCCATACGGAATTTCAAAAACATAATTTTTATCGTTTTGATTGTCGTACTGTTTCAAGGCTAATGCCAAAGTAGTATCGGTATCGCTAGTGGCACTTGGATTTCTAAAATGTCTTGCTAGCAAGGGTAATAGATGATTGGGATAAATTTCTGGCCGAATATAAGGCACCATCAATTGCTGAAAAGTATGTTTCCATTCTTGACCATGCGGTTTAATATTGCGACCATATTTCTCAAAAGCTACAAGATGAGCAATTTCGTGAATAAGAGTCATAAGGAACCTATATTTATTTAAACTCCCATTAACTGTTATTTCATGTTTACCACTTAGCCCTTTCCTGTAATCGCCATGACGTGTAGCTCGTTCATTCACAATTTTCAAATGAACACCATGTGTCACAATCAATTCAAATGCAGGTTTAACGGCATGATCAGGCAGAAATTTAGCAAGCGTTTCTATCAAAATAATTCTGAATTATGGATTTGTAGAAGAAACTTGCAGTACTTTACCGTTAAAATACTTATTGCCATTTAAAGTGAAATCAAAAATATAATTTGCCATTTCATTTGCTTGAATAGGCGCTTGATATCCTGGAAAAGCTTCTTCCAGCATTTCAGTCTGAACAGAACCAAGCGCAAGAACATTAAATGATATTCCTTGCTCTTTATACTCCTCAGCTAATAATTCAGACAAAGTGATAACAGCTCCTTTACTCGAACTATATGCGGCTAAGCCAGCAAATTTTAAGCTTCCTTGAATGCCTCCCATAGAACTTATGGTTACAACATGACTCCCTTTTTGTAAGTAGGGCAAACAAATGCGAGTTAAATTAGCAACTCCAAAAACATTGACTTTATAAATATTTTCAAAATCTTCTTGAGTAGTTTCAATAAAAGGCTTCAATAATAAACTTCCTGCGTTATGGATAACGGCATCAACTTGTTTCCAAGACTTGGCAAGAAACTCATTTACTTTATTCAACTCCAATTCATTTGATAAATCTACCGAAAGACAGCTAATGTTTTCATTACCTAATAAAATTTGCGGAATGTTTCTAGAAATGGCCAATACGTGATGACCCGCTTTCGCAAACTGCAATGCCAATTCAAACCCAATGCCTCTACTAGTTCCAGTAATAATGATATTTTTCATAGGACAAAAATAAACAAAAACAGCAAAAAAGTACTGCTTTACCCCGAGATTATTGTCACAATAAAAATTAAAATTCGTATTATTACGTGTAGTTTTAAATCAAAACATGAACCTTTGAATTCTAAAAATATGACACAGAATCTATCCTATGAAATAGCCCAAATAAGTGATGTTGACGGAGTGCTGGCCTTACAAGAATTATACCTCGTTGCAAACCTAACTGAAACTGAAAAAGCTAATGGATTTGTTACGACTCCTTTTACAGTTTCACAATTGAATGAAGTTATTGAAAAACAAGAACTATTTATTGCTAAAGACCGTGGCGAAATTATTGGGTACATTTTTGCCGGAAGTTGGGATTTTTTCAAACAATGGCCCATTTTCGAATACATGAGTTCACTACTTCCGGAATTACACTTTTTAGATTATACTTTTACACTAACAAATAGTTTTCAATACGGCCCCATTTGCATCCATAAAGAATATCGCGGAAGTGGATTAATAACACCACTTTTTGAATTCATGAGAACACACATGATTGAAAAATATCCGCTAGCTTTGACTTTTATAAACAAAATAAACATCCCATCTACAAAAGCACATACGCAAAAACTGAATTGGTCAATCATTAGCGAATTTCAATTCAACAATAATGACTATTACATTCTTGCGTATGATATGAATCAAGCCCTTACGTAACTATTTGAGCATGATGATTTCGTGAGAAGTAGTATTTGCCATTTGTGTCACAGCAGGTAATAATTCTTGAATAAACGAGGTCATGTGAGGAACATCCATTGCTTTGAAATCATCAGAAACGTGGTGATAGAATTCAAAATTTTCGAAATCAAATGTACTTACGGATTGACATGGAACTTTAAAAACATCATAAAAAGAAAAATTATCAGATCTGTAAAACAATTGGTACTCGGCTTCTTTTGGTAAAAAACCAATGGTTTGTTTTCCAGTATACTCATTTATTTTAGCCGCCATGTTAGACTTATCAAAACCAGTAATGTAGGCTAGATAATCTCTTTTCATAGGAACCCCAATCATTTCGATATTAAATTGAGTGTACAAGTTGAAATTTTGTGCTTTTAGTTTTTTAGCCAAATGCTTAGATCCTAACAACCCCTTTTCCTCTCCCGCAAAAAAGACAAACAGAATACTACGCTTGTTGTTTTTTGTTATGCTAAAGTATTTCGCCATTTCAGCAACTGCAGTGGTACCTGAAGCATCATCATTGGCACCGTTGTTAATAAAATCACCGTTAACACCTTTTTTTGTAATACCAATGTGGTCGTAATGCGCACTAAGAAGTATAAATTCATTTTTCAAAACAGGATCACTACCTTCAAGATATCCTACAACATTAAATGCAGTTTCTTTAAAAGTAGATAAGGTATCTCTATACGATTTATAGTAAGGCTTAACATTATTAGCCTTAAAAAATTGTTCTAAATAATCTGCAGCTTTCACTATGCCGGGTTGCCCTGTTTCTCGCCCCTCTAATTCATCTGAGGATAAAAATTGTAAAGTAGCAGCTACTTCTTTTTCATTTACTTGATAAACCGCTTCGATACTTTTATGCGGCAAAGTCCCGTTAGTTTGAGCAAAGACTGCTGCAGTTGAAAAGCATAAAAGAAAAATTTTAGGAAGCGATATGAAAATATTTTTCATAGATATTATTGTTTAGTTATTAGCGAAATTTAAAAATTTTATGATGGCATTTTTTTTGAGAAATACTTTTTGTAGACTTTTGCAATTTGAAAAAGAGCTAAAACAACAAAAAACAACGGAAAAAGTACTGGTACTACAAACGTTGAAAAACTTGTTGTGCGTTGCGCCAAAAGACTTAAAAGCAGTATCAAAGTAAGCATTCCTGCAAATGTCCCAGCCAAAGTTCCTGCAATATAATACAGTTTGAATCTTTTTGCAACCAAAATATAATTCCCATTCATTAAATAGAGATTCCATCCTGTCCAAAATGGAACTTGAACAAAATTTATGGCACTCAACCCGAAACCAATTAAAAAAGGAGAAAAAGCAGCATATTTTTCTAGAACTGAAGGGCTATTTAACGATGTATTCCCGCCAAAATAAAAAGTACAGGCCAGAATTAAGAGAAACAAAATGGCGAAAAAATCAATAACCTTCATTAATTTCTTATTGGAAACAAGTTGTTTTGCAAAAAGTAATGTAAAATAAATAACAAACATTTCTACCACTAGAACGCCAAACAAAAATAAAACCAGACTACTTATTCCAAGTTTCGAATAGATTTCAAAACCAATCAAATTTAGATAACCTAATGGAATCGAACCAATAAAGCTGACCAAAAAACCAACAAAAATATTTTTTATGGCTCTCATGGAATCAGAAATTTATAATTTTTTTACTTTGTTCTAAGTGCATTCTATACTCCTTCATGCCCTCTTTATGTTCTAAATAAGGAACGCCATTTTTATGATTTGCCACACTTATTTCATACATATACGTAATGTGACGCGCTAATTCTTTCCAAGCAAAAAATAGTGAATGTTTCGGGTCATAAATATGAGTTGGCTCACTCCCAGCTCCATTTAATTCCACCACAGCAAAATTAATTCCTAGTTCTAATTCTTCGATGGAATTGTACATGATATCCAGTCTGCCAAAATAAAAACCTGGGATTTGCAAGCACATTTCGTTAAT
Source organism: Flavobacterium sp. I-STPP5a (assembly GCF_009764685.1). Classification (GTDB taxonomy): domain Bacteria; phylum Bacteroidota; class Bacteroidia; order Flavobacteriales; family Flavobacteriaceae; genus Flavobacterium. The sequence continues at coordinate 31,262 of NZ_VHLM01000071.1, forward strand.
CGTTTTAGTCAATTCTGGAGTTATCCAATGACTACCATCTAAAAATTTTGCACCTCGAGCATGATTGCCGTAGGGTACTAAATTCAACTTCTCGCCTTTTGGTAAGATTTCGAATAATTTTTTACCATACTCTTTTTTCAAGACATTCAATTGGAGTTCATATCGCGGATTCTCCTTGATTAACTCTTGAACTGTTGAAAAACCATCTGCAGTAATAATCAAGAACTCTTTAGATACTATTCCAGTAATTCTTCCTGATTTTTCATTAGGATAGCGCACATAAAAAATACCTACCTCATTTGAAAAAGGTATTAAATCTTGAACCAAGTAATTGAAATTTGCTTTTTCAGCATATTCTTTTAAATCCTGAACCGTGTTAATTTTTTTGACTCCAGATCCTCGCAGTCCAATATCTGGTTTTGCAATAAACGGATACTTAATTGCTGAACTTTCAACCGTTTTTATAACATTTTCTACCCCTGTTCCTTCTTTTATTAATTCCGTTTTTGGATAATACTGTTGCGGTATCAAATCATAAATTTCTTTCTTAGACTCCATCATAAACCCACCGTTTTTTATAGTTGGATTAGAAGCATTAAAGAAAAAAATAGATTTTACCTTGATCGAATAGTAAGACCACAAAAAATAAATAGGAATATAAACAATCTGGAAAGGCCAATATTCCCAATGGGTAATTTTATGAAAAAATAATTTCAAAATGTGGTATTTAGATGGTGATAAATGAGGTTGAAAAATCGAGTTGCTCTACCAAATCATAATGTAAGATACTAACTTTATTTTGATGTACTACAGCTTGAGTAATACTTAAGGTTTTCATCTCGTTATTTCGATTGATTACTAAACCGTTTTCCTCATTTCCTTCCTGCGTATGCCTATGAAAATCATATAGTTTTTCTTTTGAAACAACATCGGTTTCACTCATAAAGGTATGAAACCAAGCCGACCGTTGTTCCCTCACCAAAGCTGGATACAAAGTAGATGAAGACCAAATGTGATTTTTATTGGTATCTAAAACTAAAGTTTGCTTATTATGTCCATCCCAACGCAATTGAAAAAGCTCCTGATCTTGAAATAACACTAACGTGAATGGCTCTATCGACTCCAAATCAATTCCAACCCAAAAATCTTTTGGCGACGCGCTACTCATCACTTCTAAAACAATCAGGCCACGGCTTTTTCGATATGGTAATTGGACTTCATGTTTTTCTGCAGCACCATTTAGCAAAACCAAAATAGTTCCATCAGCTTTGGTCACAAACCAAGTTCCTCCTGCTTTCGGGTCTTTTGGGAAAATAAGATTTTGTCCGTTTACTGTATAACTTTTTGGAGGAATGGCACTAGGTCTTATTGTTTTCTCGTCCCGGTTCGAAGTAATGATAACACTATCGTTCGTTGCTACAAAACTTACTGTACACATTGATTTCTATATTCTATGGTTGATCTTGCAACACCAAAATTTGGATCAATCGTAACGGTTTCACATTGTAATATTGCAACTTTTATAAGTGCCTGGTGGTGAATACAGTGTTCTAAATTATATAACAATTCTCTATTATAGTTGCTTTCGATTCGGATTTCTTCGCCGTCAATAATTTGCAATAAGGTTATGTTTTTATTTTCCTTCTCCAAATTTTTCTGAACAGCCCTAATATTTTCTATTGCAAAAGTAGTATCCGTTTGAATAAGGGTGTTACGCTCTCTTTTATCATAGTTTACAACTCCTAAATTATATTGATTTTCAAGACATTGAAACATTTCAATAATATGTCTCGTATGTTCGCCAATAGTAGCATCGCTTAATTCTGTACAAGAATTCGAATATTCTTTTTGTGACAATTGACCTAGCAAATCTATCAGTTCGTTTAAACTATAATGTATCGAAGTTATTAGCATAAAATTGTATTAATTGGGCGTTACATCGGTTTTAAAAAAGAAATCTAAAATCACAACACAACAAAGAAAGGCAATTAGTATCAAATTAAAAAGAGTCCCAAAATCATTTCGATACAATAAAAATCTAAAAAAAACTTAAAAATATAACTGATACCATAAAAAAACCCTTTTTAACATCTGTAAAAAGGTTTTTTTTTTAAAATATTTAATTCCAGGATTAAACTAATCCTCTTGAAATCACGATTCGTTGGATCTCTGAAGTTCCTTCATATATTTGTGTAATCTTAGAATCACGCATCATACGTTCTACATGATATTCAGCAACGTAACCATTTCCTCCGTGAATTTGAACTGCTTCATTAGCAACTTCAAGAGCAATTTCCGAAGCATATAATTTTGCCATTGCTCCAGAGTGCGCAATATCTTTACCTTCATCTTTTTCACAAGCAGCTTTCATTACTAATAATTTAGCAGCAGTAACTTTTACATACATATCCGCTAATTTAAAGGCAATCGCTTGATGATTAAAAATTTCTTTACCAAAGGCTTTTCTTTCTTTTGAATATTTTAATGCTATTTCATAAGCTCCAGTAGCGATACCTAGCGCTTGAGATGCAATACCTATTCTACCTCCGTTTAACACGTTCATAGCAAAAGCAAACCCAAAACCATCAGCACCTATTCTATTTTCTTTAGGAACCTTAACATCTGTAAACATTAAGGAGTGCGTATCACTACCACGAATACCCATTTTCTTTTCTTTCGGTCCAATATCAAAACCAGCCCAACCTTTTTCTACAATAAAAGCATTGATCCCTTTGTGTCCTTTTTCAATATCCGTTTGTGCAATTACTAGATACGTAGAAGCAGTACCTCCATTTGTAATCCAGTTTTTAGTACCATTTAATAAGTAATGATCTCCTTTATCTATTGCTGTTGTTTTTTGAGAAGTTGCATCACTTCCTGCTTCTGGCTCAGACAAACAAAAAGCACCTATTACTTCTCCTTTGGCTAAAGGCACAAGGTATTTCATTTTTTGTTCTTCTGAACAATATTTCTCCATACCTGCACAAACTAATGAATTGTTTACAGACATAATTACAGCTGCAGACGCATCTACTTTTGCTATTTCGGTCATTGCCAATACATATGAAATGCTATCTAAACCTGACCCACCGTACTTAGGATCAACCATCATTCCCATGAAACCCAAATCGGCCATCATCTTCACTTGCTCAGTAGGAAATTTTGAATGTTCATCACGCTCAATCACTCCTGGTAATAATTCTGCAACTGCAAAATCTCTAGCAGCTTGTTGAATCATTAAATGCTCTTCGGTTAGATTAAAATCCATATTTTTATTGTAAATTAATTGTTCATAAATTTGCCTCCAAAAGTAATTATTAAATATCAGATTTCAAACGATTTCGCAATTTTAGCCAATGTTTAAAGAAAAATACAATATTATAGGTGTTATGTCAGGCACATCGCTTGATGGCATAGATTTGGCAAACATCGTTTTTACTACTAAAAACAATATTTGGGAATTTGAAATTTTAGAAACCCAAACTGTTTCATACTCACCAGACTGGTTAAACAAATTAAAAGGTGCGGTTTCATTCTCAGCTGAAAAACTAATTCCTTTAAATGAAGACTACACACAACTTCTGGGCAAAGTAATATTAGAATTCATTGTTAAAAACAACCTTAAAGCTATTGATGCTGTTTGTTCCCACGGGCATACTATTTTACATCAGCCAGACAAGGGCATAACTTTGCAAATTGGAAATTTACCCCATATAGCATCTATCGTAAAACAAAAAGTGGTTTGTGATTTTAGAGTTCAAGATGTTGCACTTGGAGGTCAGGGCGCACCTCTTGTACCCATTGGAGACCGTATTTTATTTAGCGAATATGATTATTGCCTCAATTTAGGTGGATTTTCAAATCTTTCCTTTGAAACAAACCGAGAAAGAATAGCCTATGATATTTGCCCTGTAAACACAGTGTTCAACCATTATTCAAATTTACTAGGATTGCCTTATGACAACAAAGGAGCTATTGCAAAGAATGGTTCTCTACAAATCAATTTGTTAAAAGAATTAAACGCATTAGAATTTTACCAAAAAAAACATCCCAAATCACTCGGTTTTGAATTTGTCAAAGAAATAATTATTCCATTGATAGACCAATATGAAATATCAATTGAAGACAAATTACACACCTTTACACAACATATTGCCACACAAATAGCAAATACATTACCTCAAAAAACAGGGACGTTATTTATTACTGGCGGTGGAGCATACCATGATTTTCTTATAGAATCGATACAAAAAGAATTACCATTTACTAGCATTATAATTCCTTCTCCTAAAATTATCGAATTTAAAGAGGCTTTAATCTTTGGAATACTGGGCCTCTTGCGATTAGAAAACAAGATCAATGTATTAAAAAGTGTGACAGGCGCAAAAAAAAATCATAGTTCTGGAAGTATTTATGAATAAATAAATATTTTTCATTAATTTTAGTATAAATTAAAACAAAAATAATAATTTGAGAGCGAGTTTTTGGCTTAATATTATTATAATGATTTTTTTCACTTATATTTGCACACTTTTTTGAACCCAAAATTTTATTTAAATACCACATTATGAAAAAATTACTATTCGTATTCGCCTTAATGAGTGCCTTACATTTCAACACTGCTAACGCACAAAAAAATTTCACAGTAAATGGAGTTGATATTCCTAGAACAATTGAATTTAAAGGAGTAACCCTAGCACTTAACGGAGTGGGACAACGCTCTAAATTTTTTACAGATTTATACATTCAAGCTTTGTATTTGACTAAGTTCAGTCAAGATGCACACCAAATTCTTGAAAGTGGAAATGAAATGGCGGTTTCGCTGCACATTACATCTGGATTAATATCTTCAAAAAAACTATCTAAAGCGCTTGAAAAAGGGATGGAAAAATCTGTTGGAGAATCTGGAGTTCTAAAATTTGCCAAAGAGCTGCAAGAACTTGAAGCTTTATTAAGCACCGAAGAAACTAAAGCTGGTGATGTTTTTGAGCTAACTTTTAATCCGCAAGATGAATCATTATGGATTACTAAAAACAAAATCTACAAAGGTAAAATTAAAGGTATTGAATTCAAAAAAGCATTTTACGGAATTTGGTTATCTGAGAACCCAGTTGACAAAACATTGAAAGAAGATTTATTAGGAAAAGAATAACTAAAAATCTTTATTCTTTTTTTTGCATAATAAACTAGTAGCAAAATTGCTTTTTTTATATTTGCAGAAATAAACATATCGCAAAAAATGAAAGATTTATTAAAGAAATTTGAAAATAAAGAGCCTGAAATTGTTTTTAACTGGAAAGATTCTGAAACCGAAGCCGAAGGCTGGACTGTGATAAACTCTCTTCGCGGAGGTGCAGCAGGTGGCGGAACAAGAATGAGAAAAGGCCTTGACATGAATGAGGTATTATCACTTGCCAAAACAATGGAAGTTAAATTTTCGGTTTCTGGACCTGCTATTGGCGGAGCAAAATCTGGAATAAATTTTGACCCAAACGACCCAAGAAAAAAAGGAGTATTACAGCGCTGGTACAAAGCGGTTTCGCCTTTATTAAAAAGTTATTACGGTACAGGTGGCGATTTGAACGTAGACGAAATTCACGAAGTAATCCCCATGACTGAGGAATGTGGCGTTTGGCACCCGCAAGAAGGTGTGTTCAACGGTCATTTCAAACCTACCGAAGCAGACAAAATTAACAGAATAGGTCAGTTGCGTCAAGGTGTTGTAAAAGTAATTGAGAACCCAAAATTCTCTCCAGACGTTTCTAAAAAATATACTGTTGCTGACATGATTACTGGTTACGGCGTAGCCGAAGCCGTACGTAACTTTTATGCCATTTATGGAGGAGATGTAAAAGGAAAGAAAGCTATTGTTCAAGGTTTTGGTAATGTAGGTTCTGCAGCTGCTTTTTATTTAGCAGAAATGGGCGCCAAAGTAATTGGAATTATTGATAGAGATGGCGGACTAATCAATGAAGAAGGATTTTCTTTTGAAGAAATAAGAGCTTTATTTTTAGCCAAAGACGGAAACAAACTGGTTGCCGAAAACATGATTCCTTTTGAAGAAATCAACCAAAAGATTTGGACAATCGGGGCTGAGATATTTACTCCATGCGCTGCATCAAGATTGGTGACTCAATCTCAAATTGATAGTTTAATTTCTCATGGTCTTGAAGTAATTTCATGTGGTGCAAATGTTCCTTTTGCTGACAAAGAAATCTTTTTTGGTCCAATTATGGAAGATGTAGATCACAAAGTGAGCTTAATTCCTGACTTTATTTCTAATTGCGGTATGGCACGTGTATTTGCTTATTTCATGGAAAAGAAAGTTCAAATGACTGATGAAGCTATCTTTCAAGACACTTCAGAAATCATTAAAAAAGCTATCGAGAAAGCGTATGCACTCAATCCTAGCAAAACAAACATTAGCGCAACTGCATTTGAAATTGCACTAAAACAGCTTACTTAATACAAGCTATCATAATTACACTTATACAGATGGGAATTAGTAGTCATAAAAGCTACTAATTCCCATTTTACTTTTAAAAACCTCCAATTTATATTTGCACACTCGCTTTTTACTCTTGACAATTTTTAGTAATTTTCAGCGTTTTTAATTTTACACTTTTACAAACAAAACAAAAATGAGTTCCACCATTTCATCTAATCAAAAGAAATCTTTAATCATTACAACTCTTTTGTATGCGGCAATGTTGTTAATTTTATTTTTTATCCGATTTTGGCCTCCTGCAAATACAGATGAACTTGCTGGCGGTGGTGGCGGTGGCGGAGTTACAGTCAATTTTGGAGATAGTGATCTTGGGTCTGGTGCTGATTATCAAAGTGAAGTACTAGAGGTAACCAACCAATCTAAGCAAACTCCAGTAAATACTGCACCTGACGAAGCTATATTATCACAAGAAAACAGTACAGATGAAAGCGTTGTTATTCCTACAAAAGAAAAAACAAAGAAACCTACACTAGTTGTCAAAGAAGAAACAAAACCCGTAGTTGCAAAACCAAAAGTTTCGAATACTACAAATGATGCATTATCTAGTATTCTTAAAGGTTCAAACAAAGGTGGCGATGGTGATGACAAAACAGCCGGAAACAAAGGAAAAGCAAACGGTAGCTTAAACTCTGGAGAATATTATGGATCTGGTGGTTCTGGTGGTGGAACAGGCGGAGGAAACGGAACTGGAACTGGTATAGGAACTGGGAGCGGCTATGGATCTGGAAGTGGAGGCGGATCTGGAAGTGGTTCTGGTGGTGGCGTTGGCTATTCTTTAGGAAACAGAAAAGCGGTTGCTAAGCCTGCTCCTAAATATACGTGCAACGAACAAGGCAAAGTAGTAGTAGAAGTAGCCGTTGACCGCAACGGCAGAACAATAAGCGCCATTGCAGGTGTAAAAGGAACTACAAATACGGCAAAATGCTTGCTAGATCAAGCTAGAATTGCTGCCATGAACACTAAGTGGGACGCAAGCAGTGACGCTCCTGAGAAACAAGTAGGTAAGATTGTTTATAATTTCAATTTGAATTAGTAGGTTAGTTTATACCAAAATTCCATTATAAAAATAGGCTTCAAATATACGTGAGGCCGCGTGAGGGATAGCAGCAAGTACCGAAGTACTGCGAATAGCCCGACCAGAATAAAAAAAGGGGCCAATCACTATAATGTTGATTAGCCCCTTTTATTTATTGTGGTCACGCCCAAAAATAACAACTTTTAAAAACGTGCCCTAGTATTTATTTAGGACTGGTAGCAATCACAAATTTTAGATTGTTCCTCACTCCTATTTGCAAGACATCGACTAAATCTTGTACTTGTAAGTTAAACGGAATTCTTACAATAACGGTTTGATCTTTTGCCGAACCCATTTTTGACATTAGTGTAGTCTCGAGTTCTTCGAATGAAACAGGCTCTTTGTCAATATAGAATTTTTTATCCTCAGTGACTGATAAACTGATGTATTGCTTGTTTGTTTTTTCATTTGATTGTGCCTTTGGCAAGGTCATCTTGATTACATTTGGATTAGCAAGTGTTGAAATAATCAAGAAAAACAGCAGTAAAAAAAACATGATGTCGCTTAACGAAGAAGTCGCGACCTCAGCATGGAATCTTCTTTTTCTTTTTATAGACATGTTATGATCTTTGAATAATATTTACAAACTCAAGCACTTGTTTTTGGATTTTTAATGCAAAATTATCAATTTTCCCGTTCAACAAGTGGTATCCACTGTAGGCAACAATCCCTACTATTAAACCCGCTCCACTACTAATCATTTTTTCGTACAATCCGCCAGAAATGTTCCCAATACTAATATTCTCAGTTACTGATATGCTGTAGAAAATTTTAATAACTCCAGAAATTGTCCCAATAAAACCTAAGGTAGGCGCGATACCCGCAATAAGTCCCAAATGGCCCAAGTGCTTTTCCATTTCGCCAATTTCAATATCGGCTGCACGATCCATATTCGATTCGATTTCACTAATTGGCCTACCAATAACAAGAATACCTTCTTTAATTATATTTCCTGATGCGGAGTTGTTACGCTCTGCGCTTGATCTAGCAAAATCTAAATTACCTGAGTTTAAATGATCCCGAACATCACGAAGCAACAAGTTATCTACTTTTGAAGCTTTACTGATGTATAAATAGCGTTCTACAATGAGGTAAAAGGTATAAAACAATAAAATCCCAATAGGAATTAGCCATATTCCTCCTTTTAATAAAAATCCTAAAGTAGAAACCTCAGTGTTAGGAGCAATTTTTTCAATAACTACATTTGATGCAGCATTAGTAAGGGTGTCCGCTTGTAATTGTATAAAACTAAACATATAATATTATTGTATTTTAATCATTAATTCTAAAATTTATTTCAATTTTGCAATAAAGATACTTTTCGATGTAGTATTAAACTAAAAAAATTGAAAAATATTTTAAACAATCCCTTTTTACCATCAAAATGAATTATCAAGACACTATAAATTGGATGTTTAATCAACTCCCAATGTATCAACTTCAAGGCGCACTGGCTTACAAGAAAGATTTAACAAATGCTCATATTCTTGTTGCACACCTAAACCATCCAGAGAAGCAGTTAAAATGCATACATGTTGCTGGAACAAACGGCAAAGGATCTACCTCTCACATGCTAGCATCTGTTTTACAAGAAGCGGGATATACAGTAGGCTTGTACACGTCGCCACATTTAAAGGATTTTAGAGAACGTATTAAAATAAACGGAATCGAAATATCTGAAAAATTTGTTGAAGATTTCATAACGGAGCATCAGCTTTTTTTTGAAGCAAATGACATGAGTTTTTTCGAGATGACCGTAGGATTAGCATTTGATTATTTTGCTACTTCAAAAGTTGACATTGCTATTATTGAAGTAGGAATGGGCGGAAGACTAGATGCAACCAATATTATCACCCCATTGGTTTCGGTTGTGACCAATATAGGACTGGATCACACCCAATTTTTGGGCAATACACTTGAAGCAATTGCTTTTGAGAAAGCGGGAATTATAAAGCCAAATATTCCCGTGATTATTGGAGAGTACGCCTCTGAAACAAAACCCGTTTTCTTGACCAAAGCCAAAGAAGGCAATTCAGAAATTTATTTTGCCTCTGATTTAATTACAGAAAACTATCCTTCAGACCTGATTGGTGATTATCAAATACACAATAAAAAGACGGTATTACAAACCATAGAGGTTTTGAATAAGCAAACTGAATTTGAAATTACTCCTCAAAATACGCAAGCTGGTTTGTTACACGTGGTAAAAAACACAGGACTTCAAGGCAGGTGGCAGCAAATACACACAGCTCCAAAAGTAATTTGCGATACTGCTCATAATAAAAACGGACTTGAAATCGTATTAAAGCAAATTCAAAACGAGAAATTTAACACATTACACTTTGTTTTAGGCGTAGTAAATGATAAAGATCTAGAAGAAATCTTGCCTTTGTTTCCAAAAAATGCAAAATATTATTTTTGTAAGCCCAATATTCCTCGTGGACTAGAAGCATCAATCTTACAACAAAAAGCCGCTTTATTTGCACTTCAAGGCGAAGTATACAATTCTGTTTCAGAAGCTTATCAAAAAGCATTACGAAATGCAGTTGAGACCGACTTCATTTACATTGGTGGCAGTACCTTTGTAGTTGCAGAAATTTTGTAATTTTTTTTGTTTTTTAGTTGCATATCCAAAAAACAGTCTTATATTTGCACTCGCAATAAGGAAATGAAAATTAGCGAATTGCACTAGGGCGATTAGCTCAGCTGGTTCAGAGCACCTCGTTTACACCGAGGGGGTCGGGGGTTCGAACCCCTCATCGCCCACAAAACTTCTCAAGAAATTGAGAAGTTTTTTTTTGCACTAAACTGAACACTAACTTTCGGTTTAGCCGTGAATGGTTTCACTTGTTCCATAGTTCACAATTATCGAAGTTTCAAAGGCAATCCATTCCTTCCAGCGCTTATCCACATCTACATGATCCGCATATTTTTTGGCAAATCCTAAAAAAGTCGTGTAATGTCCCGCTTCACTAATCATTAAATCTCTATAAAATTTAGCCAACTCTGCATCAGCAATGTTTTCCGAAAGCACTTTGAAACGCTCACAACTTCTAGCTTCAATCATAGCCGAAAACAACAAACGCTCACACAAAGCATCATTCCTACTTCCATCTTTTTTCATGAACTTAAACAATTCATTCACATAATGATCCTTGCGCTCGCGCCCTAACGAAAGCCCTTTCTTTTTTATCAGGTCATGCACCATTTGCAAATGCTCTAATTCTTCCCTAGCAATAATCATCAATTCAGTTACCAGTTCTTCTTTTTCTGAATTTTGAGTAATCAAACTTATTGCGTTCGATGCTGCTTTTTGTTCACACCAAGCGTGGTCTGTCAATATTTCCTCAATATTTGACTCTACTATATTCACCCATCTTGGGTCCGTAACTAATTTTAGTCCTAACATTTCAATATCATTTAATGTACTACAAAATTAGTGATTTATTGCATAGACACATCCATCAAGATCAGATTGAACCTTTAATAAAACAAAAATAATTAGGGCGTGCCACCAAAAAAAATGGCCTAGCAACATTCTACTTAGCCATTTTTTTTGCTGTCGGGCTATCCGCTTCAAGTCCTCATTGCGTCTTTGCTACGCGACAACGCCATTGCGGGCTATACGCTACTATCCCTCACGTGGCGTCTAACCTGAAATACAAGCCTTTATATTCATCAGAATTTACAAGTCTCTAAAGCTACAATACCACATTAAATTAGTATTTTGCAACCGTAATTTTCATCTCTCAAAAAAGTGCAATCACTCTTAATTATTGGTTTTGTATGGCCTGAACCCAACTCCTCAGCTGCAGGTGGAAGAATGCTACAATTAATTTCGCTTTATCAAAAACAAGGATTTAAAATCACCTTTGCCTCTCCTGCACAAGACAGCGCTTTTAGTACGGATCTTGAGTCCCTAAACGTTGACAAGAAAACAATCCTTCTCAACTCGTCTACTTTTGATGCGTTTATCAAAGAACTAAATCCGGCTGTAGTACTCTTTGATCGCTTTATGATTGAAGAACAATTTGGCTGGCGTGTTGCCGAAAATTGCCCTGATGCTATCCGAATATTAGATACCGAGGATTTACATTGTTTACGTCTTGCCAGACAAAAAGCTTTCAAAGAAAACCGAATATACACAACCCAAGATTTGCTTGTTGAAGAAGTTGCCAAACGAGAAATTGCTAGTATTTTGCGCTGCGATATCTCCTTAATGATTTCTCAATATGAAATTGAAATTCTAACCACCACATTCAAAATTGACCAGGCGTTGCTTTTATACCTGCCTCTTTTACTTGAGTCAGAGGCAATTTTAAATGCAACTACAACACCATCCTTTGAGAACAGAAGTGATTTTACTTTTATTGGTAATTTTTTACACGAACCCAATTGGAATGCGGTTCAGTATTTAAAACAAACCATTTGGCCCTTGATTAAAAAACAAGTACCTGAAGCCGTTTGCAAAATTTATGGTGCCTATCCATCCCAAAAAGTGCTGCAACTGCACAACACAAAAGAAGGATTCTTAATTTTAGGTCGCGCAGAGGATGCACAAGAAGTAGTAAAACAGGCCCGAGTTGTTCTAGCCCCCTTGCGTTTTGGCGCAGGAATAAAAGGGAAATTACTCGAAGCCATGCAATGCGGTACACCTAGCGTAACTACTACAATTGGCGCCGAATCGATGCATGGTGATTTGCCATGGAATGGTTTTATCCAAGACAATCCCGAACTTTTTGCCAACCAAGCAGTGTTGTTGTATCAAAACAAAAAAACGTGGCTAGCCTCTCAAGAAAACGGATTTGAAATAATCAAGCAACGTTATGCAAGAACATTATTTGAAACTGATTTCAATGAGCAAATGCAAAACATACAGAAAAATCTAGAACAACACCGTTTGAACAATTTTATGGGTGCATTGCTACAGCATCATACCTTGAAAAGTACCATGTACATGTCAAAATGGATTGCCGAGAAAAATAAAAACTAAAACGAAATTTGCTTCTATAGTAATTTATTTCAATCTGTATTTATTCCATAACAGCAATAGCTTCAATTTCAATGAGCCAATCTCTATTACCCAATACAGAGACGCCAACAAGAGTACTTGCTGGATAATTCTCATTTCCTAAAAATTCGTTTCTAATTTTTCTAAAAATCGGTAAATCGGTTTCTGGATTAAAATTTACGATATAGGTATTCATTTTAACCACATCCTTAAACGTAGCATTGCATTTATGCAATTGCTGTTCTAAGTTTTGAAAAGTGGCAATTAATTGGGCTTCTAGGGTATCCCCAATGCCAATTTGCCCTGAAATATAAAGAGTTTTGAAATCACCCGTTTTTACCAGTACTGTTTGCGAAAAACCTTCACTGGGATCAATGTATTCTTTTTGAATCATTTTGGAGCATATTAAGTCGGTACAAAATTAATAGTTTATCTATTGAAAGTCCTTTAAAAAAACATTTTTTAAACAAGTGATACCGCAACATGAAAACTACTTTGTTTGTCTTTCGTTTTCAAAAATACGTAGACTACTACACCATTTTCTCTATTAAGATCTCGTGCGCATGAAGGATAGGAGCGGCATCCTTTTATGAAGCGGTAGCGTAATAAAAGATATAGCGTATAGCCAGACGCAGCTGTAACGCTAGTGGAAGCAGGGACATGCCCAAAAACACAAAACCCATCAGCTTTAAAAAAAAGTGATGGGTTTTGTTATTAAACTGAATCCGTGTTTATGCTAGCATGGTCACTGGATTTTCAATGTATTGTTTTAAAGTTTGCAAGAACTGTGCTCCAGTTGCTCCATCGATGGTACGGTGGTCACAAGCAAGAGATAACATCATAGTGTTTCCTACTACAATTTGTCCATTTTTAACAACCGGTTTCTCAACAATTGCACCTACAGATAGGATTGCAGAATTAGGCTGATTGATAATTGAATTGAATTCAACAATACCAAACATTCCTAAATTAGAAACAGTAAAAGTACTTCCTTCCATTTCTGCAGGTAATAGCTTTTTGTTTTTTGCTCTTCCGGCAAGATCTCGTACACTACCCCCTATTTGAGACAAACTCATAGCATCTGTAAATTTCAATACAGGAACTACTAGACCATCCTCAACCGCTACAGCAACTCCAATATTCACATGGTGATTGATTGTAATGGCATCCTCTTTCCATTGTGAATTTATTTTTGGATGCTTTTTCAAAGCCATTGCACAAGCTTTGATTACCATATCGTTAAAAGACACTTTTGTATCAGGCACTGTGTTAATCACTGCTCTTGAAGCCATTGCATCATCCATAGCTACTTCGATTACTAAGTTGTAATGCGGAGCAGTAAATAAGGATTCGGCCAATCGTTTTGCAATAATCTTGCGCATTTGAGAATTCTTGATTTCCTCTGTAAATATTTCTCCAGTAGGAACAAACACTTTTGGTGCAGCAGGTGCAACAACAGTTTCTGCTTTTGCAGACGGCGCATCAGCAGTTGGTTTAGCAACAGCTGATGTAAAGTTTTCGATATCGCTTTTTACGATTCTACCATTTTCACCCGAACCCTTAACTTGATTCAACTGAATTCCCTTATCACTTGCAATTTTCTTTGCTAATGGCGAAGCCAAAATACGTTGCCCATCAGCTGCAGCTTCTTGAGCAACTGGCTCAGTCGCTGCCGTTGTTGTTACAACTTCTTCTTTAACTTCTGCAGCAGGAGCAGCTGTCGTTGCTCCGCCTGCTTTATAATTTGTAGCAATTCCAGCAACATCGGTTCCTGCGGGACCTATAATTGCCAAAAGACTATCAACAGGAGCTGTATTTCCTTCTTCAATACCTACATATAATAATGTACCTGCATTGAAAGACTCAAACTCCATTGTTGCTTTATCTGTTTCAATTTCAGCAAGAATATCACCTTCGGCAACTGCATCTCCTACTTTTTTCAACCAGGTTGCAACAGTTCCTTCGGTCATTGTATCACTTAAACGAGGCATCGTTATTACCACTACTCCTTTTGGTAAAGAAGTCGCTACTACAGATGATTCTTTTGCAGTTTCTGGAACAGCCACCGCTTCTGAATCAGGTTTTACTTCGTCTGCAGCTGGAGTTGCCTCTGCTGGTTTTCCTGCAAGTAATGCTGAAATATCTTCGCCTTCTTTTCCTATGATGGCTAATAATGAATCTACTGCTGCTGTTTCACCAGCAGGTATACCTATATGTAAAAGAGTACCTTCGTTGAAAGACTCAAATTCCATTGTTGCTTTATCGGTTTCAATTTCGGCAAGAATATCTCCTTCGCTTACTTTATCACCTACTTTTTTTAGCCAAGTCGCTACCGTTCCTTCCGTCATCGTATCGCTCAAACGAGGCATTGTAATAATTGTTGCCATAATTGATTTATAGTTTATGAGGTATAAAAGGATAGTTTTCTTGTTCGTAGACTACGTCGTACAATTGTTGAATTGGTGGGTAATCAGACTCTTCGGCAAATCTAGCACACTCTTCAACCAAATCTTTCACTCTTTGATCAATAGCTTCTATTTCTTCGCTTGTCGCGTAGTTATGACCTTTAATCACATCTAAAACTTGTGTAATTGGATCTATTTTTTTGTATTCTTCAACTTCTTCTTTAGAACGGTATAATTGCGCATCCGACATAGAGTGACCTCTGTAACGGTATGTTTTCATTTCTAAGAATGTTGGTCCATCACCACGACGTGCTCTATCAATTGCTTCTGTCATTGCTTCAGCAACTTTTACGGGATTCATTCCATCTACGGGTCCGCATGGCATTTCGTAACCCAAACCTAGTTTCCAGATATCCGTATGATTTGCTGTTCTTTCTACAGAGGTTCCCATAGCGTATCCATTGTTTTCAACAATAAAAACTACAGGTAATTTCCATAGCATAGCCATATTAAAAGCTTCGTGTAAAGAACCTTGACGTGCAGCTCCATCCCCAAAATAGGTCATAGTCACACCGCCAGTATTAAAATATTTATCTGCAAATGCTAAACCAGCACCTACTGGAATTTGACCTCCTACAATACCGTGACCTCCATAAAAACGGTGCTCTTTTGAGAAAATGTGCATAGAACCACCCATTCCCTTTGAAGTACCTGTAACTTTACCAAGTAACTCTGCCATTACACGCTTAGGATCCACACCCATACCTATTGGCTGTACGTGATTTCTATAAGCGGTAATCATTTTGTCTTTAGTCAAATCCATAGCGTGAAGCGCTCCTGCTAATACTGCTTCTTGACCATTGTATAAATGTAAAAAACCTCTAACTTTTTGTTGAATGTATAATGCCGCTAGTTTATCCTCAAACTTTCTCCAAAATAGCATGTCTTCATACCATTTTACATATACTTCTTTTGTAACTTCTTTCATCTGAATTTTTCTTTTGCTTAAGTGTTATTGTTGAATCAATTTGAACCTATAACGCAAAATAGTTTCCTCCCACAAATTTGCGAAACGCAAAAATAAGACATTCCGCGTAAGAACTAAAATATAATGGCTAGTTTTTGGGAATTTTAAAGGAATTTTTTATCGAACATAAATGGCAATAAATTTTTCAAGGAGTCTGATTTGTAAACCAAACCTATTTCACCCATAAAATAAATTTCTATAGGCATTTCTTGTTTGATTTCATATTCTGCAATTGATTGCCTGCACGATCCACAAGGTGGAATTGGCGCAGTGGTTTGATTGGTATCTGACGCAGCTGTTATAGCCATTTTTAAAACTTTCGCATCGGGATACTTTGCACCAGCATAAAAAATAGCTACACGCTCTGCACACAATCCTGATGGATAAGCAGCATTTTCTTGATTTGAACCTACAATTACCTCCCCATTATCTAATAAAATTGCGACTCCCACTCTAAATTTTGAATACGGTGCATAAGCATTTTTACGCACTTCAACGGCCTGCTGCATTAAACCTTGAACTTCTATTGGCATGTCTTGTGTAGTCTCGAATGCTGTAAATTGTGTTGAAATTATTATTTCTTTCATATTTGTAAGGGAAAAAAAATCCAAATTACACTTTTAAAAAAAGGTGCAATTTGGATTATCAGTAAGTAATTATTCTAAATTTTTAATATTCATCGTATTGATCTCCAAAATTAAATGTCAAGGAGAATCGTAATGTATTTTCTAGTGGGTTTCTCACTTTAGATGCTGAAAATAAATAAGATACATCTACCTTGATAGTACTGTACTTAAATCCTGCTCCTAATGAAAAAAATTGTCGTGCACCTTTTTGAGGACTTTCATGAAAATAACCCAATCTCATGGCAAATGAATCTTGATAAAGATACTCTGCACCTACGGCATAGGTTACTTCTTTCAATTCTTCGCTCATTCCGTCTGGTGCATCACCAAATGATTTAAAAATGCCCGAAGTCCACCCTATAGACCTGTAGTTTTCTAAATTTTGATTTGCTTCCTCAGGTGTAGTCAGTCCATCACCATTTAAGTCGTTTTTTTGAAAAGTAGGAACTAGCAATTTATTGAATTCTACATTAAGAGCTACTTTATTAAAATCGTCTAATATAAAATCAAATCCAGTACCTAACTTTAAATTAGCGGGGATAAAATTATTATTAACATCATCATTGTCATAACTAATTTTTGGTCCTAAATTTTGAAAATTAAATCCAGCTCTCCAACGTCCGTTAAAGTCAGAATAGGCAATTTCTTCTGATTGAAAAAAACCTGCTACGTCTACTGCAAAAGTATTAGCAGCAGTTGCATCATTAGCATCCGAAGCTACCTTTAAGTTAGAATTGACAAATCGTCCTCCTACAGCCATCGAAAATTTCTCACTCAATTTTAAGGAGTACGATAAGTCAACCGCAAATTCATTTGGCGAGACAATTCTAGGTTCGTCAATTGCGTCGTTACGTAATTCGATTTCGCCAAGACCAAAATAGCGAATACTTCCAGCAAAAGCACTTTTTTCATTCAACTTGTTATAGTAGGTAAGCTGACCTAATGAAATATCATTTACCAAATCAGTCAAATAAGGCGTGTAACTTACCGAAAATCCCTGAGCATCTTTAGAAAATGCATATTTTGCAGGATTCCATTGTTGCGAGAAAGCATCTGCTGATGTTGCTACTCCCATATCAGCCATACCTGCTGCTCTAGCATCGGCAGCGACCAATAAAAATGGTACACCTGGATTTATTGTTCTGTCTTGTGCGGATGTGATATTCATGCAAAAAAGCATTGCAAGAATCGGAATTATGTTTTTCATTACTAGGCTCCTATTTATTAAACAAATATAGTACATTATTAAAGTATTACAAGTTTTTCGAATTTTTCTGCTTTTTTATTAGTCACATTCGATTTTACGGTTAGTTTGTACACATAAACTCCTTTTCCTAACTTATCGCCAAAATCATCTCTTCCATTCCAAGTGAGTTCTTTTGATAAGAAACCGTCAGTATTCACAATTTGATTTTTAGTCCAAACAATTTTTCCAGTCACCGTCATCACTTGAACTTGAACTTCTAGCGGTTCAAATGGTTTGTTGTGAGTAAACCAAAACTCAGTATAGTTTACAAATGGGTTGGGATAATTAAGCACATTACTCAAGGTTAGCGTATCATTACCCACAACCACAAACTGTATTTCGGCAATTATAGGGTTATTATAAACATCCCAAGCTTTGAAACTGATCGTATGTATACCAGGCTTAAGGTTTCGAAGAGGAAAACGTAGTGTTCCATTAGTAAAATCATCCAAATCCGCTTGGTAATAATCGTTCAATATAAAAGGATTATTCACATCACCATCTAAAACAGCAACAATATCATGACCTATTCCGCTTGCCGTGTTGATTCCGCTTTCATCACTTAATTTTGCAAGTAAAAAAGGAGATTCATTCGTATTTCCGCCAGATACAAAATTTTCATCGTTCATATACAAGTGTACTGTAGGACTTGCTGTATCAAGTGGGGCATTTTCATTGATCCCACCTATTTTAATATTGCTATCAAAACCATTTTCATTTTGTAAAGCGTCTTTCTTTTTGGCATAAAAACTAATTCTTCCGTTTGCAACAGGCATCCTTATGTCTCTTGGTACAATAAAACTGTATTCAAATTGTCCATTTACGACACTAGCGCTTCCGCGAAAAATAGTTTCGCCCAGTACATTAAAGTTGATGGGTGGACTATTGCCGTCATTATTAAGCGTGGTTCTGTTGCGCATTTTATCAAAAATCACCGAGGTAACTTCACCATTATAATTTGAAATAATATTATTGTTTTCATCACTAACTTCACCAGTAATTTTTATTTTTGACAAAGACTTAAAATCTTCTATCGTCTGACTTACAGGAACATCATTAACTTTTGTCAATCTAATTTTGGGTCGAGGAATAGCAAGCATTAAAGCAGGGTCACCGATGTAAAAAACAACATTTGTTGCCGAGTTAGGATTACTATTTTTCGAAATCCTAAGAGCTTCAGCTATAGATGTGTATTGATTAGAACCGTAAGAAAGCAAGTTTTTTGTAAACGTATCATTAAAAGTTTCAGCGCTAAACTGACCAATAGATCTTATAGTGGTAATCATAGCTATGGCACCGCCTTTTGGGTTCCAATACGTAAACTCTCCTGCAGTAGGCCGGGAAGGGTTGTCGAATCTTGAAAACTCACAAGTGATGGTTATAAATAAAGGATATCTGAATTGATTGCTTAAATTTTGACCATCCGATTTTTCCCAAATACGCTCAACCGACAGTCCGTCTTCACCACCATGCCCTAGGTAATTAAAAACCAATGCTCCTTTTTCAAAAGCGTTAAAAAAATCTGTTCTAGCTTTTGGATATCGAGCACCACCTGCAGCTGCCTCCTGTATGTATGAATCTAGAAGAATTTTATTGACATTAAAAAATGGTTTTTCAGCAGCTATCGTATTCGCTAGATTATTTTGTTTGTTTTGCAAATTGGCATCGGATAACACATCTGAATCATCTGAAATCAGCACGAAATTATTTCGCCAGCTACCGTACGATTCTGAGTTGTGATATTCCAAAACTTTATTAATCATTTCATTTGCTTGTTTAGCATTATTAACAAGCATTCTTCCTACAGCAATATCAATACCACCAAAAGAAGAAGTAATATTACCTTCGTTAGCATCCATCAAGCCGTAAAAATCATCCGACGCATAAGAAGATTCCCCAGAACTGCTGCTATTTAAAGCATGATATATAGGTACAACATTAGTATTGTTTGGAATTCTATTTTTGTAGTCATACGAAGAATCTCCAAAAAGATTAATATATTTAAGCCTTTTGTCAGTGCTTGAAGCGTTCTGATAAATGTATTTAATGCAATTTCTGATTGCTGCAATATCTTGCTTTCCCGACGAAAACTCGTTGTAAATTAACTCCAGCGGAATTACTTTTACATTTAAGCCCGAATTTGAGCGATGAAAATTAGCCAATGTCTCTGCTTGCGGCACGAGTACAGCTGGCGAAATAATTACATAATCTATATCTTGAAAATTCCCTGACCTGTTCAAAAATAGTGTTCCTTTTAAATTTTGATTAGAAACTCGTGTTTGCACATCTTTCAAAGGCGTAAAAAACTCTGCATCTACAAGCGCAACATATTTTTTAATTTCACCTAAATTGGCTTTAAAATCAATCGTATTTTGATTGGAATTCACAACCGTTTTAACGTTATAAATATCCGTTACGTCCCAAATTTGCGAAATCCCAGCAGCGTTTGAAACCGTATAATTCACAACTCCACTGGTAGCGTTACCAGCATCGTATTGAAACTGAAATTGCTTTCCATATCCTTGAAGTTTCCTTTTTGCTACAAGTCGAATTTGATCTAAAAATCCTTTAGAACCCGGAACACCATTGTTATTATAATTGAGTTTTATTTTAACACTTTCAGCACCATTTATTGTGGTGTTACTAGGCAAATTAGCTACAAAAAACTCCGTGCTTGATGTATTACTAAGTGCTGGAAAAGAGAGTGTAGCAAGAACACTACCGTTTGCAGTTACATTAAAAGACGTCGATGTAAATGCAGCCGAAGCGGCAGTCAACATGACTTTTATAGGAACTGAGGTGTCAACATTTGGGAAATTAAATTCGAATTCTTGCTCGTTTTTAATTTCAAATGACTCCCCAAACCATTGCCTGCCCAATTTACCAATATTTGTTATATCCTTTTCATAGTATTGATAATCATCAAATGTATTTAACTTTAACGTAGGAGCTCCTGTGGGTTGTACCAAGGGACTAATTCTCTTACCATTTTCACCTTGAATACTAACGTAATAATAGGATTTAGAATCATATAAATTAATATTGGTCCGACTTTCTTCGTTCCATGTATCTGTTCCTTCACCATAAAAAAGTACATAGTCCGAGTCATCAAACGTGCCGTCATTTTCTCCAATAACTTGAATGGTATTTTCCATTAAATCATCTGGGTATACTATGCTATTGCTTAAAGGCAACATCCTGCCACCATTTCCGAATATTTTAATTTTCCTTGCGTCTACATTTTTAAAATCAATACCTAGTTGCTCTAAAAACTTTTTAGACAGTTTATAAACTCCCGATTTTTCTATATAAAACTTGTACCAATTACCATTAGACAATAAAGAATTAGTAATACCGGACGCAGTTTTAAAACTACGATTAGCTAAAGGTGCGTTGCTACTAATAGAATAACTAAAAGAAATAATTTTTTTAAAACCAAATTCGTCCTTCACTATGGGTGAAAAAATAATCTGAGCAGTCACTAGATCTCGTGCTGAAGAAATAACTAACTCAAAATCAATTTTTGAAGGTATATTTTTTAGATTTAAATCCCCTAAAAGTTCTTTATCTATAGATTCATAAACTACAGAACTAACTTGTAATTTACCTTCTTGAAAACTTAAATTACTAGAGACTTTGCAATGAGCTTTAAGAGACTGATTAGCATCATCATAATAAAACTCATCTCCTGAAAAATAAGGGATGACTACGTAATTTGCACCATAATACATCTCTTTTTTCTCAAACCAATTCAACTTTACTTCACTATTTATTTGCGAAAAACTAAATCCTGGAATAAAGACTACAAGAAACAAAAGTATTTTTCTCATTCTTTTTTTAACGTATTATTTTAAATCCTAGTATTTATTGGTAAAAATAAATCAAAACATATCGTTTTAAATAATAATTATTATAAATTTGCGTTGTGATATATAAATTAATGTTAAAACTGAGTTTTACATTACTATGTAATTTCGATATTTGACATTAAATAGTATAGAACAGCACTAAATTATTACCTACTAAATAATATGAAAGCAAACAAAATTATGGGCCTACAAGTGTTACTATCAATCATATTGATTGTTGGTTTCTCAAGTTGTAGTAAAAAATCCAGCTCTAAAAACACATCAAGAGCAACCGGTTGGAACATGGATAGCAAGAAAGGAGCTAGCAAAAAGAAACAAGAAGCTGGACCAGGATTGGTTTTTGTTGAAGGAGGTACATTTACCATGGGTAAAGTTGAGGATGACGTAATGCACGACTGGAACAACTCACCAACACAACAGCACGTGCAGTCTTTTTACATGGATGAAACAGAAGTTACGAATTCGATGTATCTTGACTACTTAGAATGGTTAAAAAGTGTATATCCTCCAACTGAAGAAAATTACAAAAACATATACGAAGGTGCTTCCCCTGACACATTAGTATGGAGAAATAGATTAGGTTATAATGAAACAATGACTAACAATTACTTGAGACATCCATCTTATGCTGAATATCCAGTTGTAGGTGTAAACTGGATTCAAGCCGTTGAGTTTAGCAATTGGAGAACACAACGTGTTAACGAAGCATTGTTAGAGAAAAATGGCTATTTGAAGAAAAATGCCAAGACAAATGACGTATCAGCGGATAGTAATTTTGACACTGAAGCTTATTTAAACTCGCCAACATCTGCATACGGTGGAGATGAGACGATTGTTCTGAAAGGGAGAAATGCTAAAAAGCAAACCAAGAGTGGTAAAAATGGTGCTGTCATTGAACCTAAAAATGTATACGCTCAAAGATCATCTGGAATTTTATTACCAGAATACAGACTACCAACAGAGGCAGAATGGGAATATGCTGCTGCCGCAGATGCTGGACAAAGAGAATACAACATTTATAAAGGACAGAAAAAATACCCATGGTCAGGTGGTTATACTCGTTCGGGCAAAAGACAGTCTAAAGGTGATCAACTTGCAAATTTCAAACAAGGTAATGGAGATTACGGCGGAATTGCAGGATGGTCTGATGATGGTGCTGATATCACTAACGAAGTTAAAAAATATCCTGCTAATGATTTCGGATTATACGACATGGCAGGTAATGTTGCCGAATGGGTTCAAGATGTTTACAGACCTATAGTAGATAATGAAGCAAATGATTTCAACTACTTTAGAGGTAATTTATATACCAAGAACATGATTGGCGCCGATGGTAAAATTGTTATTGTAACTAAAGAAAACATTAAATACGACACCTTAAGCAATGGTAAAATAGTAGCTAGAAATTTACCAGGTCAAATTACACAAGTTCCAGTTGATGAACAAGAAACTTATTTAAGACAAAACTTTGACAAAAGCAATAACATCAACTACAGAGATGGAGATAAACAATCTACCAGATATTATGATTTTGGTGAGTCGGAAGATGATAAAGCAAAATCAGAAAGAACTATGTACAACTCTCCTAAACACAATGTAACAACAGATAGCTTAGGAAAAATGGTTCGTAAATTTGATAGATCAAGCAAAAGAACTACTTTAATAAACGATCAATCTAGAGTTTACAAAGGAGGATCATGGAGAGATAGAGCCTATTGGCTAGATCCAGCTCAAAGACGTTATTTTCCTCAAGATATGGCAACAGACTATATTGGTTTTAGATGTGCAATGTCAAGAGTTGGTCCAAAAGCTGATAAGAAAAGATCCGTTAGAAATAAATAATCACCCTTTATAATATGTACAGTAATAGCCCTTTTTAGGGCTATTATTTTTTAAATTAATTCATATGAATATACAGCAAATTCATAGTTTGTTTTTAAAATGCAGCTCAATTTCAATTGATACCCGAAAAATTGAAAAAAACTGCATGTTTATAGCCTTGAAAGGAGAACGTTTTGATGCTAATACATTTGCAAAAGAAGCATTGCAAAATGGGGCCGCATACGTAATAATTGACAATTCCGAATACTTTATCGACGACAGAACGATTCTCGTCCTAGATAGCTTAAAAGCACTTCAAGAACTATCACAATACCACAGAATTTTTTTAGGCTTACCCATTATTGCTCTTACTGGAAGCAATGGTAAAACAACTACAAAAGAACTTATTTCAAAAGTTCTTGCTATGAAATATAATGTAAAATCAACAGTTGGCAATCTAAACAATCACATTGGCGTTCCATTAACCTTACTTTCTTTTACAAATAAAACCGAAATAGGTATTGTAGAAATGGGAGCTAACCATCAAAAAGAAATTGCTTTTCTTTGCGAGATAGCTAAACCTGATTATGGTTATATTACAAATTTCGGGAAAGCCCATCTTGAGGGGTTTGGCGGTATCGAAGGAGTTATAAAAGGGAAAAGTGAAATGTATGATTACTTGCAAAGAAATAACAAAGTTGTGTTCGTAAATCTTGATGATCCTATTCAAGTTAAACGATCTAGTGCTATTAAAACTTTTTCATTTGGAACACAAAGCCCACGAGCAAATATATTTATTCATTCCGTAACTGCAAATCCACTAGTTACAGTAAGCTATCACGAAATCAATATCAACTCCCATTTGATAGGTTTATATAACGCAAACAATTTGAACGCTGCAATTACAGCAGGTAATTTTTTTAAAGTGCCTGATGCAGATATTAAAAAAGCACTTGAAAATTACATTCCTGAAAACAATAGATCCCAGTTAATTACAAAAAACACGAATTCAATTATTTTAGATGCCTACAATGCTAATCCCAGCAGCATGAAAGTAGCCATCGGAAACTTCTTACAACTAGAAAACCCGACTAAAATTTTAGTTTTGGGAGATATGTTTGAATTAGGCACAGATAGTCAAAACGAGCATGAAAACATTGTTAAAATGTTATCCATTTCAGACAATATAAACTGCTATTTCATAGGCAAATCCTTTTACAACACTAAGATCAATACGAGCAATTTCTCGTTTTTTGATACATTTGAAAATTTTTCAAAAGCATTTTCACAGATAAACTTAAAAAACACGTCCATTTTGATTAAAGGATCTCGAGGAATGGCATTGGAACGAACTTTAGATTTAATATAAACTTGAGCTATATATAATGAAAATTGTTAAAGATATTATTTTACATCTAGTCACATTCTCATAAACTAGATGAAAAAGTACAAAATTATTTTAAAGTCTTACATAACTATCCAATACTAAAAAATCAACAAAAAAGCACAGAACTTAGCATTTTTGATTTAGCAATACAAATAATACTTTATAGAACTGTTTTCTTTCAGTGTTTAGGCTCAACAAGAAGAAATACTTCATCTATACTTAAAAGAAATCAATTCTATTCCTAAAGGGTATATACAGAATAAATTAAGCCCTAAAAGGCTCATTGATGAATTAACAGTTCAAGACTTTCCCATTCGAGGTCATCAAGTATATCTGCATATCACACTCAGAAGATGGCTCAACGAAGATACTGGACAAGTAGTTTATAGAGATTGGAACTTAGCAACAGATGAGACTCGGGCAACACAGGAGTTTGCGTCTTTTTTAAAAGAAATCAATAAAATCCAGACCAAACGATTGTAATGCAATTGCTTCTTTCTATGGAGTTAGCGGCAAAAATCTGCAACATCAATACAAAGATTTTCTCAGTGATTTTAAAACCTGGGATCAACTGCCTCACGCCAAGCAATGGCCAATTTTTCCACAAAACGTAGGTAAACATTTATCGATTGACGAAACTTCATTCTTCAATGGGGAACTCTATACGATCTTAACCAACAAAGCAGGTAAAGGAAGAAAAGGAACTATCGTAGCTATGCTTGCAGGAACTAAAGCCGATACTATAATTGCTATTCTTGAAAAAATCCCTCTCAAGGCACGTAATCAAGTCACAGAAATTACCCTAGATATGGCAGCAAATATGGGACTCGTTGCTAGGAAATGTTTTCCAAATGCTACGCGAGTTACAGACCGCTTTACTCATATCTTTCATTTTAATTTTGGTATTCGTGATACCGCTACGCTAAATTCATGTTCAAAAATTAGCATTGGATGCTTTACAAGAAATCAGAATCAAATACCGTTGGCAAGCAATAGATCAAGAAAATGAAGCTATAGAAAAAGCTAAAAAAGGCACCAAAAAGTTTGAACCTAAAGTACTATCTAATGGAGACACACTTAAACAGCTACTAGCTCGCAGCCGCTATTTACTCTATAAAAACAAATCTAAATGGTCCGAAAACCAAATAGAACGTGCCACGCTATTATTTGAATTATATCCCGATATCGAAAAAGCATATAATTAGCTACAGAGTTGAGAAATACCTTCGAGACGACAACAGATAAAATCATTGGACTCTCAAGATTAGCTAAATGGCATGAAAAAGTAAGTCAATCTGGATTTAAGTCTTTCAATACAATCTCAAGATCTATAATAAATCATTACCAAACCATACTAAACTATTTTGATAACAGAAGCACAAAAGCATCTGCAGAGTCGTTCAACGCTAAAATAAAAGCTTTTAGAACACAATTTAGAGGCGTTAAAAATGTTGCATTCTTCCTTTTTAGGCTAACAACTATTTATGCTTAATTTTTCATTCCCCACAGGTTTTGGGATTGATCCTTTTTTCATTCCCCACAGGTTTTGGGATTGATCCCAATAAAGACTTGTATTAAAGACAAAACCCTCCAACACGACAGTGCTGAAGGGTTTCTCTACGTACTCAGAGCGGGACTTGAACCCGCACGAACATTGCTGTTCACTGGATTTTAAGTCCAGCGTGTCTACCAATTTCACCATCCGAGCTGGTTGTGGTACCTCCAGGGATCGAACCAGGGACACATGGATTTTCAGTCCATTGCTCTACCATCTGAGCTAAGGTACCTTACTTGTAAAAAGTAAATGATATAAAAAAAGCCCATCCGATTAGAATGGGCTTTCAAAGAAAGGCGACGACATACTCTCCCACATAACTGCAGTACCATCTGCGCAGGCGGGCTTAACTACTCTGTTCGGGATGGGAAGAGGTGAGCCCCGCCGCAATAACCACCTTAAGATTATTGTTTAAGGAGTTTCAAGTTTTTATAGTTTCAAGTTCTTCAACCTGTAACATTAAACCTCAAACTTTAAACATCCGCCGCGGCGGACAAATATCTTAACATACTGAGATAAAGAATATAAAAATGTATTAGAAAGTTTCTCCCT
>NZ_VHLM01000015.1 GCF_009764685.1 Flavobacterium sp. I-STPP5a
TAGAGTTACTTACTTAAAAAACACTTATATTTATAGTAAATACAAGGATATGGAAAGTATATTTCAGGGGGAGAATATTTTAGAGTTCATAAAGACATTCCCAGACGACCAAAGTTGCCGTGAATTTATAGCCAATGAGAAGTGGAAAGACGGCTATAGATGTAAACGTTGCGAGAATACGAAGTATGTTTATTTTGAAAAACACAATAAAAGAGAGTGTACCAAATGTAGATATAAAGAGAGTGCAACGGCAGGAACTCTTTTTCATAGAGTTAAATTTGGAATTCAAAAAGCATTTTGTATTGCCTTTGAAATGACTTGTACAACCAAATCAATATCCTCAACTCAAGCGGCAAAACGCTATGGAATAACTCAAAAGACTTCTTGGTTGTTTATGCAAAAAGTAAGACTTGCGATGAAGTCCTCAAAACAGTATCCAATGACAGGAAATGTACAAGTTGATGAATTTGTAGTTGGCGGAAAAGAAACAGGAAAACAAGGTAGAAGTTACGATAGCAAAAAGGCAAAAGTTGCTTGTGCTGTTGAGCTGACAGATGAAGGAAAGATAAAAAGAGGTTATGCAAATGTTATTGATGATTATTCTGCAAAGTCAATAAAACCATTATTTGACGAGCATATAAGTAAAGATGCGAATATTAAAACAGACCAATGGACAGCTTACAAAATAATAGCAAAGAGCTATAACATCGTCCAAGAAAAAAGCGTTCCTGGGAAAAACTTCAAAGAAATGCACACTATTATTCATCAGGTAAAAACTGCAATAAGAACGATTCAATCACACGTCAAAAAGGAACATCTCCAAAAATATTTAGATGAATATTTTTATCGACTGAACAGGTCAATTTACAAAGATTCTATTTTTGATAATATATTCAAACGATTAGTCTCACATCCGCATCAGGGTTGGAAGCAAATCGTAGTCATTAAGTAAGTAACTCGAAACATTTTTAATTTTTTCAATCAACATAGATTTTTTATCATCCATCAATTCAAGTCCTGAATCAAGAAGTGCTTCTTTTAAAATTTGTCTTTGCTCCATAGAAATGTTTTCCATGATTTCGACTTCTCCTAAATCAACAACCACAAAATGAAGTTTCAGCTTTTTCAACTCTTCTTTGACAGCAATTTTACAACGATTGCTCACCATGTATTTAATGTATAGTTTCAAATATTTTTATTTAAAGATGTGTTTGTAACGTGTTTGTTATATGTAAGTTACGTTAAATAGTTTTAAACAGCCTTTAAATAAATTTAAATATCATAAATACTAATTATTTATAAAATTCTTTTTTTGAGATGTTTAAATATGATATGTAACAACTATCGAAATAATACAATCAAATATTAATTTTCGATATTTTGTAATAGTAAAATTATACAAAGCCAGCATTATATTTGTTATATAATTAAAGTGAAAATTTGTAAAATAATCTGAGTGTTTTTTCTTAAATAAAATAAATGATAACTCTTGATTTAGAGTAAAATACAAGAGTTGAAGAGTAAAAAAAATCTTAATATGCAAATTGGAGTGTTAATTTACATCAAACGTATCTTTCCAGTCTAATGATTTTATAGATGAAACTTTATTGCTGGATGTCATTATGACCCTCAATTCTTTATTGGCAACATTTTTAGAATAAAGTGCTCTGTACCTGAAAACAAGTGAATTTTCATTTTTAATTGCATAAACTTCAATGAGTTTTAAATCCTCAAATGTGCCGTAATATTGTCTAAACCGTTGACATGTTTTAGTAAGTCTTTCTTGTGTGGTATTTTGAATCACTGATGGTGTTGCTTCATCAGCCGTAAAAGGTTTAAATTTAGAGGTGTTACATGTCATTAAAACACGTCTCCCTAGTTCATAGGCTTTGTTTTTTTGAGTTTCATTAATATCACTTACAACTAGTTTTATTGTATTAGAAGCTATTTTAGACTTCGCAGTAGTGCTTTTATTGGTTTTACAGCCAATCACAAGTAATAAGATAATTGTAAGAAAAATTAATTTTTTCACTTTTTTATATTTTAAGTAATATATTCGGATCAGGACAGTTGTCTAGATAAAAATCTAAATCTTTTTTACTACAAACTCCTGGGTAATCTCCGTGCATTCCTTGTATATTTTTTATAATTTGAAAGTGCAGGTGAGGGGCATAATCTCCATTTACGGCAGCTTCTCCTAGTGTAGCAAGTAACTGACCTTTTGCAAAGAAATCACCAACTACAATATTTTTTAAACTATCTAGACTTAAATGTCCATAAAGAGTATAGAATAAATGTTCGTCTATAGCATGTTCTAGAATTATTGTGGGTCCATAATCTCCTAGACCAGTATTGTAATTAAAACTATGAACCGTGCCATCAAGAGCTGCTAATACTGATGTGCCTGCTTTTATCCACAAGTCTAGACCTAAATGAATGTTTCGTTCTTCGGTATTAGTATCATTAAAAATACCAGAACGCTTGTACAAATCCCTGGTTTCATTGTAACCGCCATAAGCTACTTTAGCATTTTTTTCTAATAAATAGTTGTCTATGTAACGCTCAAATTCGGGAGCATTTTTCAATTGTAGGTATTGAAAATGAGTATTGTGTACTGATAAATCCAGTGGAATATAATCACTATATGGAATTGTATTTTCAATTACTTTACAATCATGAATGTCTTTTAATATGTTTTCTAACGGTTGCATGTTTTTTTTTTTTTTATTAAAAATATAAAAAAATGCCAATATACAGAGGCTGTATTGGCATTATAACAATTAATTAAGACGTTTTCTTAAATCAAATATTTTTTTGAGATACTTATTTTACTGCAAGTAAGTCTACAAATTCAATTACAGGATCTTTTGATAAAAGTGTTCCTGCATTCGCCATTAAAGCTTCGGCTATTTTACCTGCCAAATGTGCTTTTCTTCCTTCTTCCGTTTCAAAAGTATCAAAAATTCCAAATGTTGAAGTTCCTATTTGCCATCCGTACCAATTTACTGTTTCGGGTTCATCTAATACTAATGGTAGGGCACTTTTTAAAAATGCTGCCACTTCATCTTCTTTCCCTTCTTTAGCTTCTAGTCGAGCTAATAATGCGTATTTTTCCATAATTATATTAGTTTTAGTAAAGATAATTAAATGGGAAGTTGTGTAGTATAGTTTAACTTTTGTTGAAGATTGTTTTTTAGAAAATTAAGTAATAAAAAAAAACCAATCTAGATTTAGATTGGTTTTTAACTTATTTTAAAAAATTAATACAATGAAGGAAATTTTAATGGATTTACTTCGTGCATCATATCATAAACTTTTTCATAAATATCCTCAGCCGATGGTTTAGAGAAATAATCTCCATCAGTACCATAAGCAGGTCTGTGGGCTTTTGCAGTTAACGTTTGTGGTTTACTGTCAAGGTGTTCATAAGCATTTTGTTCCTCAAGAATTTGTTGCATGATATATGCCGAAGCACCACCTGGAACATCCTCATCAATTACTAGCAAACGATTTGTTTTTGCAATACTTTTTATAATGTCTTTATTGATGTCGAATGGCAAAAGTGATTGTAAATCAATAACTTCGCAATCAATGCCAACTTCTTGTAATTCTATTGCAGCTTGTTGTACGAGTCTCAATGTTGATCCATAAGAAACTAGTGTAATGTCGTTTCCATGTTTTAAAGTTTCTATAACACCTATTGGAGTTTTGAATTCGCCATAGTTCAAAGGCATTTTTTCTTTCAATCGGTATCCGTTCAAGCATTCAATCACTAGAGCTGGTTCGTCACATTCTAATAAGCTATTATAAAAACCAGCGGCTTGTGTCATGTTTCTAGGTACCAGAACATGAATACCACGAACTGCATTGATGATCATTCCCATTGGTGAGCCAGAATGCCAAATCCCTTCTAAACGGTGTCCTCTAGTTCGGATAATTAGCGGCGCTTTTTGTTTACCTACTGTTCTATATTGTAAAGTTGCTAAATCATCACTCATGATTTGAATAGCGTACAATAAATAATCTAAATACTGAATTTCAGCAATAGGACGTAAGCCTCTCAATGCAAGACCTATTCCTTGACCTAAAATGGTAGCTTCTCTAATTCCTACGTCAGCTACTCGAAGTTCTCCATATTTCTCTTGCATTCCTTCAAGACCTTGGTTCACATCGCCAATTGCTCCAGCATCTTCTCCAAATATTAACGTTTCAGGATATTTAGTAAAAATAGCATCAAAGTTATCACGCAAAATCATTCTTCCATCAGTATCTTCTTTTGCATCATCTGCATACGTAGGTAATGCTATTTTTGATGAAAATATATTTTCCTTTGTTTCAGAAAATAAATTGCTGCTAAAGTTTATCTGTTCTTTCTTAGTATAGTTTGTAATCCATTGTGAAAGCTCGTTTTTTCCAGATTCGTTCAAAATCAATCGCAGTACTTTTCTAGCTGCAACCAGGATTTCTTTTTTAAGAGGAGATTTTATTCCACTTAGTTCACCTACATACTGCATGATGCGCTCTTGGTGAGCACTAGTACTTGCAATTTTTTGCAATAGTGCTATTAAGTCTTTTTGATCTTCAATTATAGGCTCAAGAAAAGCTGTCCAAGCTGCCTTTTTACCTTCTAAAACTTCTTTTTTTGCTTGTGCATCAATAGCATCAATTTCTTCGGGAGAGGCAATGTTTATGGCTATCATCCATAACTTCATTTGTCTGATACAGTCAAATTCTCTTTCCCAAGCTAATCGATCTGCATTTTTATAACGCTCATGTGAACCCGAACTCGAGTGTCCTTGAGGTTGTGTTAGCTCATTTACATGAATTAAAACGGGTACATGATTTTCACGAGCAACTGTGGCTGCTTTTTCATAAGTAGTAATCAAATCAGCATAATCCCATCCTTTTACTCTAAAGATTTGATACCCATTAGTATCTGCTTCTTTTTGATATCCTTTTAATATTTCAGAAATATTCTCTTTTGTAGTTTGATGTCTTGCATGAACCGAAATTCCGTACTCATCATCCCAAACACTCATCACCATTGGCACTTGTAAAACACCTGCTGCGTTGATTGTTTCAAAAAATAATCCTTCAGATGTACTTGCATTACCGATGGTTCCCCAAGCAATTTCATTTCCTTGATTTGAAAAATTTGCCGCATTTGGAATACCTGATACCTGCCTGTAAATCTTAGAGGCTTGAGCAAGTCCTAACAAACGTGGCATTTGGCCCGCAGTAGGAGATATATCTGAACTTGAATTTTTTTGTTTTGTTAAGTCTTTCCATGATCCATCTTCATTGAGACTGTGCGTAGCAAAGTGCCCGCCCATTTGTCTTCCGGCTGACATTGGATCATGTTTGATATCGGTATGACCGTACAGTCCAGCAAAAAACTGTTGAATTGTAAGTTCACCTATTGCCATCATAAAGGTTTGATCGCGGTAATACCCAGATCTAAAATCGCCGTTTTTGAAAGCTTTGGCCATAGCCAATTGAGGAACTTCTTTACCATCACCAAAAATTCCAAACTTGGCCTTTCCTGTTAATACTTCTTTTCGTCCTAATAAACTGCACTCACGGCTTATTATTGCTGTGGTATAGTCTTTCAAAACTTCGATTTTGAAATCTTCAAATGTCAATGCAGAATTGGTTTTTTCTTTTATCATAATAGAAAAGTATAACTTTATAATGCAAATTTACTTAAAAACAACCTATTATCATAGTACATTGAAAAAAATAGAATTTAATTTTCACAATTTATTCTAAGTAAATGAAGTTTATTTTTTTGTTATATGTAATTTTATTAGTCAATATTTAGTAATAATTCAATATTTTGACAAGTTCACTTTCGTTTAGAACCATTTTCGATTAAAAAGATTGAGTAATGTTTTAGGTGAAAAAGTTACTATAAAGCGTATTTTTTCGTTGTATTTGTTCTGAGAAATTTCCCATCCGTTATTAGAATACATCGGAAAGTACAATTCAAAATAGTCTGTAACTAGATTTAAGCGTATGCCGCTATCGTATACAAAACGCTCTTTTGAGCCACTATTTTTCATTAATCCTACATCTCCATATAGTTCTATCCAGTTCCAAATGCTGTAACTAGCGTTCAAACTTGTCAGCCATCTGTTAGCAAACGGAGTGTCTATTTTTGATTTAAAACCACCCTCAGCAATGATGTATTGCTGACTAAAAAGTCCACTATTCTCTGATCTTCCTATGTAATTATAGTCAAATAAATAATCGGTAGGACGATCTAGCGCAAAACTAAAAAAGTTTGATTGTGTTTTATTATGCAAAAAACTTCCGGCATATAAGCGCAAATTGAGTTGACGGTTGTTTTCAAAAAGTTTTCGATATTCAATTTCTGCTGTAAGTTTACTAAATTTTCCTGAAGCTTGTAAATCAATAGCAAAGTTTACATGATTTGTTACTTCTGTTTTTGTATTGATGTAACGAGCATTAAAAACAGAGTAATTAGTAGCAGTATTATCAGTAAGAAATGCACTTTCATCTTTATTAACAATGACTTGTCGAAATAGAATTAATTGTTTTCTATTATCTCTAAAGTTTGGCTCACGAATGCGCAATTGAATAGACGGATTGAGTCTAAAATACGCTGCGTCTTGTGCGTAATTAAAATAATTGGCACTTATCCCATAGCGAATGTTATACAGAGTACTTGTCCTAATATTTTGGTTCACCACAAATGCTGCTGATCCTGAGATGTTTTGTGATCTCGTAGAGTAAGATGGATTGACATCAAAACTGAAAGGTTTGTCTAGAATTGTTTTATTATGCAACCGAATGCCCGGGGTAAGGCCATCATATAAATTATAGTAAATAGAAGGGACGTACAAAATTTGATTGTAATACGGATCTTCAAGATCTTTCATAAAAACAAATTTAATAGGTCTGTTATTAGGCAAAAAACCATTTAATTTTTTCCAGTTATTCCGCAAGTTAAATTCTGGAACTTCATTTTTTAAGTTTAATATTAATCTGTCAATGTTTTTTCTTGGAATGGTCATGGTGCTATCGCAGGCTTCAATATCAAGCCATTGTTTGAAAACAGTAGCACCTTTCTTAGTCCCATAAACAGGAATAGGAATTGTTGTGCCTGTCCTATTTCTTATAGAGAATGTAATACTGTCTTTAGTTTTGCTCAACTTAGTAAATTTGTAATCAATAATATCCCGAGAATTAATCATGGTGGTAAAAAACCAACTTATATCTTTTTTTGTTTTGGATTTTAAAAGGGTTTCAAAATCATTTCTTGTGGCTAATTTATTTTGGTTCTTTGCATACAAATCTTGAATACTTTGGGTCACAATATCTTGTTTAAGATAATCATCCAGAAACCTAATGCTTAATCCAGCCTTATATTTATTGGCAATTTGTTCGTTAAACTTAATTAAATTGTTTTTAGATTCTCCTAAGGGTTGATCTAGATTTTTACGTGCCATTAACATATAAAAATAGCTGTACTGGTCATTAAAATCAATATTTGCAATATTAAAATTGCGCAATAGTTTAAATCTGGCTAGGTTGCCAATCATTTTTGTGTTAGGATAATTTTGGTCAATATATCGCATCATAGCATAAACCTGAATCCCATCATAAATCCAATTTTCTTTTCTAGGGTCAAGGTGCATGCTTGTTTTAAGAAAAGAATTCAAGTATGTTTTTAAAAACTTAATTTCATAAAGAAATTCTTCAGGAAATGGGCTAAAAAAAGAGGGTAGTTGGTTCAAACCATAAAACGGATTTTTATCATAATCATTTTGTGAAACAATGATTTTTTCATGAGGATATTTCCCAATAAGTGTATGCGTATAATTGACTACTTTATCAATAATCATTGCTTTTTGAATATCGTCTAATTTAGTATTTTTGAGATCAGTAACAACATCTACAATATTATTCTTGTAACTTATAAATTGAGGCTTTGAGGTAAGTATTAAGCTTACATTTGTTCTATTATTCCCTTTTAAAAGATGTGTTGTCACACCTCCATTTACAGTAAGTTCCTGTGAGTTTAAGTCAGTAGTAAGGATTTTTGTACTTGGAATAGTAAGTAAAATTTCCATGCTAGTAATGCCGTTTGCACTATCGTCAAGATTGTTGTTGCTATAAAGCGCAAAGTTGTTATTACCGTAGCGAGCAGGAACTAAGAAACAGTTTTTTAAGTTGTAGTTTCCGTCATTATCAACACCATAATTTGTGAATTTAGAATTTGGTATTTTTAAGGTGTAGGTAAAACTAAGTTTAACTTTTTGAGCTGGTAATAAAGAACTAGAAAGCGTAACTACAACTAAATCCGGGTTTTTTTCAGGTCGGTTCCATTTTAGTTCTTGTGTTGTTTCTATGATTTTTAAATTTTGAGTACTTCCACGATCATCCTCTTTGGCTAGGTGAAAACCTCTGTAAAATTCGTCCGAAAAACGTTTGGCTAGAGGAGTAAATTTAGTGGAATATGCATTGTTCCAATCGTTAAAAACTAAAGATCTAAGCGTATCATTCGACTCATTGTGATACACAAATTCCTGTTCCACGGTGATAGTTTTGCTTTCAGGATGAACAACCGCTCGCATTTTAGTATAATGCTGACTGTAATTTTTTTGTACTGCAAAAAGCAAAAAAATAGTTAACGTAACTCTTATATAAGTTTTCAAATTTGTACTCCTTTGTTTAAAATTAATGCCAATAAAAATCAAGTGCTTGTTTCAAAACAAGGGTTTAAATATTTAAGATTCTGTATCAAAATCATTTCTTTTGAAAATAAACCGAATGCACTCAAAGGGTTAAATATAAGTATTATTCAACACGAAATTCTTATTTTTTTTAAATTTTGACAAAAAAAAGAAGCTGTTGTGAGCAGCTTCTTTTCAATTTAGAAATTTGGAGATAAATCGTATTTCTTATAAAAGGCATCAATTACTGCTACCACTTCATCTTCGGTATCTACAATTTTAATTAAGTCTAAATCCCCAGGACTCACTGTTTTTTCTTTTTCTACGAGTACCGTTTTAACCCAGTCTAACAATCCTGACCAAAAACTGCTACCTACCAAAATAATTGGGAATTTTCCAATTTTCTTAGTTTGAATCAGAGTGATCGCCTCAAAAAGCTCGTCTAACGTTCCAAAACCTCCTGGCATAACCACAAATCCTTGCGAATATTTCACAAACATCACCTTACGAACAAAGAAATAATCAAAGTTTAAGTTTTTATCCGTGTCAATATACGGGTTAAAATGCTGCTCAAATGGCAGCTCAATATTCAATCCTACTGAGGTTCCACCGCCTAAATGCGCACCTTTATTTCCAGCTTCCATAATTCCAGGACCACCGCCAGTAATTACCCCGTAACCCGCTTTACTAATCTTGTAAGCAATTTTTTCTGCTAATAAATAATTCGGATCCTCTGGTTTGGTTCTCGCCGATCCAAAAATAGACACACAAGGACCTATTCGCCCCATGCTTTCGTACCCATTTACAAACTCCGACATGATTTTAAAAATCGCCCAGCTGTCATTAGTACGTATTTCATTCCAATCTTTCTGCTTCAATCGGTCTTGGATAACCTTATCCTCGTCATTATCAAAATCTTCTAATCTCATATTCTGTCTTTTAATTATCTTTTCTATTATTTTTCAGGAGCTTTATCCTGCTGTCCGTTCTATCTTTTTATTTTTTAAAGAAAAAAAATAAAAAGGATGCCACTTCCATCAGGGCTAAAAATCGAGTCTGCTAAAGTAATTCTTTTTTTAAAACTGCCACATACTGCTCTTCCAGTTTTTGTCATTTTATATGAATTTACTTTCGATATAAATTTCCAGTTTGTAATTCCTATTTTGGAGGTTAATTAAACCAACTCTTTCTTTAAAAACTGTGCGGTATAGCTTTTTTTACTTTTTGCAACTTCTTCGGGCGTTCCCTTGGCAATCAACTGGCCGCCACCTTTTCCGCCTTCAGGACCAATATCAATAATGTAATCAGCCAGTTTAATTACGTCCATATTGTGTTCAATAATCAAGATGGTATTTCCTTTATCAACCAGTTTGTTAATCACTTCCATTAAAACTCTAATATCCTCAAAGTGAAGCCCTGTTGTAGGTTCGTCTAAGATGTAAAACGTATTTCCAGTGTCTTTTTTAGACAATTCTCCCGCTAACTTAATGCGTTGTGCTTCACCACCCGAAAGTGTGGTACTTTGTTGGCCAAGTGTAATATATCCTAAACCAACATCTTGTAAGGTTTTAACTTTTCTGTATATCTTCGGAATCATTTCAAAGAATGGAACAGCCTCGTCAATAGTCATGTTCAATACATCCGAAATGGATTTTCCTTTGTATCTTATTTCTAGCGTTTCTCTATTAAAACGTTTTCCTTGACAAGTCTCACATTCCACATATACATCAGGTAAAAAGTTCATTTCTATCGTTCGAACACCTGATCCTTCGCAGGTTTCACAACGTCCGCCTTTTACATTAAAACTAAAACGACCTGCTTTGTATCCCCGAATCATACTTTCAGAAGTCATTGTAAATAGATTTCTGATTTCTGTAAAAACTTCGGTGTAAGTTGCTGGATTACTTCGAGGTGTTCTACCAATTGGGCTTTGGTCAATATCAATTACTTTGTCGATATGCTCTAAACCTTCAATTTTTTTGTACGGTTGTGGTTTTTTAACACCATTAAAATAATACGCATTCAAAATAGGGTAGAGCGTCTCGTTGATCAAAGTCGATTTTCCACTTCCTGAAACTCCAGTTACACAAATCATTTTACCCAAAGGCAACTCAATCGAAACGTTTTTTAGATTATTTCCAGTGGCTCCCGTTAGTTTTAGGAATTTTCCGTTTCCTTCTCTTCGTTTTTTAGGCACTTCAATTTTCATCTCGCCATTCATGTACATCGCTGTAATAGTATGGTGTTTCAAGATTTCGGCAGGTGTTCCTTTACTAATGATTTCACCACCATATTTCCCGGCTTTGGGTCCAATGTCAATCACATAATCAGCGCGTTCTATCATGTCTTTGTCATGTTCCACTACAACTACTGAATTCCCTATGTCTCGCAATTGCTCTAGCGATTGTATTAGTTTTTCATTGTCACGCTGGTGCAAACCAATACTCGGTTCATCTAAAATATACAAGACACCAACTAATTGTGAACCAATTTGAGTAGCCAAACGAATACGCTGTGCTTCACCTCCCGAAAGTGATTTCGAGCTTCGGCTTAAAGCCAAATAATCCAAACCTACATTCATCAAGAAGTGTAAACGGTCCTTAATCTCTTTGATTACTTCGGTAGCGATACGCTTTTGTTTATCAGATAGATGATTGTCTAAATCTTTGAACCAAGCAGTCAAATCCGAAATGTCCATATCGCACAATTCGGTGATATTTTTAGTGTTGATTTTAAAGAATTGGGCTTCTTTTTTTAATCGGGAACCTTCACAAACCGGACATTTTATTTCGTCCATGAATTCTTTTGCCCATCGCTTGATTGTCGCCGATCCACTTTCATCGTATTGGTTTTTTATGAAATGCGAAATTCCTTCAAAATCAATTTTATATTCTTTAGTAACTCCAGCTGTTTTAGATTCGATATTAAATTTTTCTTTGCCACCATTCAAAATCATTTCCATCGCCTCAGCTGGAATAGTTTCAATGGCATCAGTCAATTTAAAACCGTATTTTTCACCAATGGTTTCCAATTGCTTAAAAATCCAAGAGCTTTTGTATTCGCCCAAAGGGGCAAAACCACCCGCTTTGATAGATAATTTAGGGTTTGGAACTATTTTTTTACTATTAACTTCATTTACAGTTCCGAGTCCGTTGCAATGATCGCAAGCTCCTTTTGGAGAATTGAAAGAAAATAAATTGGGCTCTGGATTTTGATAGGAAATCCCCGTGCTAGGACACATCAGGTTCCTACTAAAATACCTAACTTCATTCGAATCTTGGTCGAGCACCATCAATACATTTTCACCTTGATTCATGGCGGTATTAATGCTTTCCATCAAACGTTTGGCATTATCTGGTGTATCTTCAATTACCATACGATCCACCACAATTTCGATGTCGTGGGTTTTGTAACGGTCGAGTTTCATCCCTAGAGTAATATCAAGCACGTCGCCATTGACACGAACTTTCAAGAACCCTTGTTTAGCAATTTGTTGAAAAAGCTCTGCGTAATGTCCTTTTCTAGCTCGAATAACTGGTGCCAAAATATTGATTCGTTTTCCAGTAAAATCCTGAATAATCAAATCTTTAATTTGTTCATCAGAGTAAGAAACCATTTTTTCTCCGGTGTTGTAACTGTAAGCATCAGCACCACGAGCATAAAGCAAACGCAAGAAATCATAAATTTCAGTAATAGTTCCTACCGTAGAACGCGGACTTTTACTGGTTGTTTTTTGTTCAATAGCAATCACAGGCGAAAGGCCATCAATTTTATCAACATCTGGACGTTCTAGTCCACCCAAAAACTGACGCGCATAAGCAGAAAACGTTTCTACATAACGGCGTTGCCCTTCGGCATAAATGGTATCAAAAGCTAAGGAGGATTTTCCAGAGCCCGAAAGGCCGGTAATTACAACCAGTTTTTCTCTTGGAATGGAAACATCTATATTTTTTAAGTTGTGCACGCGAGCGCCTTGAACTTCAATGGTATTGTCTTTGTCTAGCATAATTTTTTGCAAAAAAGCAAAGTTACCATTTTGAATTGTTCTTTTGATGTGAGTAGAAGTAAAATTAATATAAATGTAATTGCATATTTTTTCTATTTTTTAAAGGCACTAGGCAAAGTGCCATATTTCTTTTTGAACGCTGTAGTAAAATGAGTTGCGTTTTTATATCCCACTAATTCAGCTACTTGGGTTATTGTTAGTTCTTGTTCGGCTAGTAAATTTTGCGCTTTTTCCATTTTTTTATCCTGTAGAAAACCAAAAACAGTTGTCCCGAAAATAGTTTTAAAGCCTTTTTTTAAAGTAAACTCGTTGGTACCTACTAAATACGCGAGTTCTTTAAGTGAAAACGGATGCTTTATATTAGATAAAATGATTTCCCTTACTTGATGCATTTTAATAGTATCAGAATTTTTGAGTTGGCATTTGATTGGACATTTATTGCAGCATAGTTGTTCTAATTGCAGTAATAGTAATTGGATAATCTTAGCTTCAAGAAACATTTTTTTATAAATCCCCTCCCGTTCACAGTTCGTTATTTCTTTGATAATAATCATCATCTCAGCGGTTGCAGTGAAGTTTTCGTGGATTAAGCGGCAGGGAATTTGATTCTCTATTGCTTCAAGAAATAAGGAAATATAAGGTTCACTTTTAGATGCGTATTTTAAAAAAAAGTCTGTTTTCATGGTGACTTCAAACAGTTCTATTTCGTTGTTGGCTTGCCATTCCCAACTTGTTTTTGATTTTGGCGAATAAATCAGGTTATGATGATAACGTTCAAAGGAATGTGTTTGAATTTCTGATCGCATCAGTGTATTTCCCCTTAAAATAAAATGCATCTTAATGGTTTCTGCTTTACTTGTAAAACTGATTTTTGTTTTATTTTTAAATAACAGATTTGCGTAGCCAATATGAATTCCTTTGAAAAGATACTCTTTATAAATGCCTTTCCCTGCAGAAATTATATGTTCTGAATATCCCTTTCCATTTTTACGTGGAATGTGTTCTCTTACCTCTAGTACCTCTTTTTCTTGGTCAATTTTTATCAGCATTTTATTATTCCGTCTGGCGTTATTTTTATTCCGTTTCGCGTCGTTTATATTTTTTCATTTCTAGCTACTTTCGCACAAAATTAAACTTATTAAGACTAAATACAAATAATAAAAAAAGAATTTTAAAAAAAAAACTCATGAGTAAATCAAAATTGGCAGTGCAAATCGCCTTATTATTTATTGTTGGAACCACAGCAAAAGCACAATCGGTGAAAGACACGGTGAAAGGAGAATCATTAGAGGAGGTTGTAATTGTGTCTTCACGAACACCAAAAAGTATTACCGATATTCCAGGGACAGTTTGGGTAATTGATGATGCTAAGTTGCAAAAACAAATAAAAGGCGGTGCAACGCTCAAAGAAGCATTGGGGATATTGATTCCGAGTTTAGATATCGGTAATCAAGCTAGAACAAATTATGGACAAAATATGCGTGGACGTAATGTTTTGGTAATGTTGAATGGTGTTTCGCTGAACAGCGCAAGAGCAACCAGCCGACAATTTGATGCGATCGATCCGTTTAATATTGAAAGAATAGAGGTTTTATCTGGAGCAAGTGCCGTTTATGGAGGTGATGCAACGGGAGGAATTATCAATATTATTACTAAAAAAGGCACATCAAAAAAGGTTGCTTTTGAAACCAATTTGGGTGCCAAAAGCGGTTTAAGAAACAAGAATGACCACGATGTGACCATAGCTCAATCTATTCAAGGTGGGAACGATTTTGTTAAAGGAAGAATTGGAGTAGCTTATTCGCAAAATGCGGGTGCTTTTGATGCCAACGGAAATCAGGTAATGACCGATGTGAAACAATCTGATTTTCAATACGGGCAAACTATAGATGTTTTGGGAAGTTTCGATTTTAAATTAGCGGACAATCAAGAGATCAATATGGATGTGCAACATTATGTATCGAAAGTTAGAAATGACAAATGGCTTTCTTATGGTGCTAATTATGCGGGACTTAAAAACCCGGATTTAATTGCCGTAAAAGGTGGAGCACATTCGGATATTGTACCAAGTACAACAAGAAGCATGGTGAATTTACAATACAATCTTAAAAACATTTTTGGCAGACAAAACTTGATGGTTCAAGCTTTCGGACGAACCGAAAAAGTTGATTTTGGGGCTTCATTTGCCGAAGGAGTTGCTTCAACGCCAACGATTGTTATTCCACGTTTTCTGTCTTCTCTAAGAATAAACACAGATGTTTACGGATTGAAAGCGGTTTTGTACAAGAAATGGAACGCACTTTCGGTAACCTACGGAGTCGATGCCGATCAAGACAAATTGAGCAATGATCAGTCTGTTTATAATCCGAAAATAAGCAGTGAAAGCGGTGGTTTGATCAATAAAATTGATGCTTTTGTGGACAGATTCCCAGAAACAAAAATTACCAACATTTCTGGTTTTGTGCAAGCTGATTGGAATGCGCTAGATAAACTACAGCTTTCTGGAGGCATCCGTCAGCAACGCACCAATGTAAAACTGGGTGATTTTGCAGGATTCAAAGAACAAATGTACAAGCATTTTGGATACGGTAATTCGATCGATTTGATCAAAGGTGGACAAAACAATTATGATGTAACCTTATTTAATGCAAGCGCATTGTACAAGTTTAATAAAAAACAACAAGTTTGGTTTAATTTCTCACAAGGATTTGCTGTTCCAGATGCTGCGAAATCTTATGGTTTTGGAAAATACCAATTGAATGGCAATAATTGGAGCTTGGTAAATAGCGTTAATGTAAGCGAATCTCCATTAAGCGGTGTGAAAACCGATCAATTTGAATTGGGATTTAGACATTATTCTACTGATGGATTCTATGCACAAGGATCGGTATTTTATGCGATGTCTAATAAAACTTTAGCAATCGATAGAACTGCTTTTACCATTTCGCTATTAGAACAAAAATTAAGAAACATTGGTTTTGAAGGGGCGTTGGGATATCGTATGCAAAATGGTTTTGAAGTAGGAGGGAATGTGCTTTTAATGGCATCGGAAACGGAAACAAAAAAGGACGGATGGCAAAACCAAACAGTTTACTACAATAATCCATCTAAGTTTACAGCTTTTGTGGGTTTGAATAAAGAACGATTCTCAGCCAGATTACAAAGCCAGCACTCTATGAATTATACTGATTTGGCTCAGAATAAAATCAATGGATTTACCCTATTCGATTTGGTAGGTGATGTAAAATTACCAAAGGGTGTTTTAAACTTTGGTATCCAAAACCTACTCAACAGAGACTATACAACCATTTGGGGACAACGTTCTGTCTTTTTCTACGGAGCGCCTCAAAAAGCCTATGGATATTTAGGAAGAGGAAGAACACTCTCTTTAGGATATACAGTTAAATTCTGAAATTAAATTTTCTATAGCAATAGAAAGCCCCAAATTTTATATTCATCTTTTAAAATCTACTATATGAATTCACAATTAAAAGCTCAAAAAGTAAAAGTAGCAACACTCGATTTTGATAGTAAATATTTATTCACTGAAAACGCTTCAGATGTATACAATTACGCTATTGATTTGGCAAGTAAAAGTGTTGTTGGTTTTTTAAAAAACAACAAGAAACCTTTTAGTGGTATTACGCCACGGGAACTTAAGAAGGATTTTGAAACTATTGATCTAAAGGAACCACTCTCTACTTATGAAGAGGTAATTTCTGAAGTGGAAAATTTATATACTCAACATGCCAT
Source organism: Flavobacterium sp. I-STPP5a (assembly GCF_009764685.1). Classification (GTDB taxonomy): domain Bacteria; phylum Bacteroidota; class Bacteroidia; order Flavobacteriales; family Flavobacteriaceae; genus Flavobacterium. The sequence continues at coordinate 16,459 of NZ_VHLM01000015.1, forward strand.
AGCTTTTCATCTCCCCAAATATGTGGCGCACCTCAATTGTCCAGTGGTAATACCTGCCGTTGCTGCCGAAGTGCTCATTAGTGCTATCAACTCTTCTTTGGATACTTGGGATCAAAGTGCGGGAGGAACATTAATAGAACACAAGCTAATTCAATGGACTTGTGATGAAATTGGTTTTGAAACCAATGCTGATGGAATCTTTACCAGTGGAGGTTCTCAAAGTAACTTGATGGCATTGTTACTGGCTCGTGACCATTTTTCTATCGAAAATCTGAAACACAATATCAAAAAAGACGGATTGCCCAAAGAAGCCTCTCGTTTTAGAATATTTGTGTCGGATGTGGGGCATTTTAGTATTCAAAAAAATGCATCGCTGTTGGGATTAGGAGAACAAGCTGTTATAAAAGTAAAAACAGATCGTTCTTTCCGGATGAATGCTATCCTGTTGGAAGATGCCATCAAGAGGGAAATAAGCAATGGAAATATCCCAATTGCAATTGTAGCCACTGCTGGAACTACTGATTTTGGAACTATTGACCCGCTGGTTACCATTGGAAATTTAGCTTCTAAATACAAACTTTGGTTTCATGTAGATGCTGCTTATGGCTGTGGTTTACTACTAACGGAAAAGTACCGACATCTCATTCGTGGCATCGAAAAAGCACATTCTGTTACCGTTGATTACCACAAAGCATTTTTCCAACCGGTGAGCAGCAGCGCTTTTATTGTGAATGACAAACGCTACTTTGGTTTGATAACCCATTATGCCGATTACCTCAATCCGAAGGATCATGACGATGATGGCATTCCCAATCAGGTCAATAAATCCATACAAACTACCCGCCGGTTTGATGCTTTAAAATTATGGTTTACGCTCCGCTTGATGGGTAAACAAGAGTTGGGAAAATACATTGACAAAATTATAGAAACTGCAAAAGAAGCGGTAAAAGCTCTAGAACATGACAATCATTTTGAGTTGCTCAATCATTCTGATTTGTCGGCTGTGGTGTTTCGCTATTCGGCTTGCCCTTTCAAATCCTTTGATTTAAATAATGTTAACCAACATATTAAGGCACAATTGTATAAGAATGGACATGCACTTGTGGCCGGAACCAAAGTAAACGGAGAATTTTATCTCAAGTTTACGATTTTGAACCCCATGACCCAGCTTACTGATATTCTAGATATTTTAACCCTTATTAAACAATATGGAAATGACTACATCAACTTTAACTAACACCACTACACAATTTGCAGTGGCAACTAATTATACAGCATTACTCAATTGCTATTGCCGAGAATTCACCAACTGGAGCCGTTATATGGGTGTGCCAAAATATGATGAAGCTTTGGCTGATCATTTTAAAAAAACAGGACATGATTTGCATGTTCGAATAGATTTTTCAATGATTGGATGCGAAGTTTTTGTTCCCCTGAAATACTTCTCGGAAAGTGGTAGACACTTATTTCATTTTCCTGTAGTGAAACGAGTTGTTGCCACAGATGAAATAATTGAGATTGACCCGTATGATTTTATGAATCTTACCATTGAATATGCTCAAACGCTTCACGCCAATATTGATGCCACTACCGCTTTAAAACGGTTAGCAAACAGTATTGAAAATCTAGAAAAGTACCTTCAATATCACGTAGAAAATGACACATCAGTCAACAATCCTGTAATGTCGTTTATTGAAGCAGAGCAATCTTTGATTTTGGGACATGCCTTGCATCCGATGCCTAAATCAAAACAAGGTTTCAACGATAACGATTTATTAAAATACTCTCCAGAAACAGAAGGAAAGTTTCAATTGCATTATTTCCTTATTGATTCAGAAAATACCATCGAAAAAAATGCAGATGGCGCTCCAATAACTCAAGAATTAAGAGAAAATCTTCTAAATGATATTACTTCCGTGGATTTGCATGTTGTTGATCTTATAAGGCAATACCCTAGTTTTTCGGTTGTGCCAATGCATCCTTGGGAAGCCACTTATTTGTTGCAACAACCCGATGTGAAGCAAATGATACAGGAAGGAAAACTGTTTAGCCTGGGTGAATTTGGGGAATTATTTACACCAACATCATCGGTAAGAACCGTGTATAATGAAGATTGTAATTGGATGTTCAAATTTTCATTGCATGTAAAAATCACTAATTCGGAACGTATCAATCTATATCCAGAATTACATCGTGGGTATGATATTAGTCGTTTATTGAAAACAGATTGGGGCAAAAACCTTCAGAAAGATTTTCCTGAAATAGATTTCATCGTTGATCCGGCTTTTATTGCGGTTACATATAATGAAAAAATCATCAATGGTTTTAATATCAGTATTCGAAGAAACCCTTTTAAAGGCGAAAATAAAAACAAAAACGTGACTTTATTGGCGGCTTTGTGTCAGGATGGAATATTGGGTAAACCGTCTCGATTACTCAATATTATCAATGAAACAGCCCAGAAATTAAATAAAACCAAAAAAGAAGTAGCAGAAGACTGGTTTAAGCAATACTTGCACATTTGTGTCCGACCAATTGTTGGGATTTTTAACAAATACGGGTTGGCTTGCGAGTTCCATCAGCAAAACGTAATGGTAGAATTAGACAAAAACGGTTTTCCCGCTAAATTATATTTTAGAGATAATCAAGGGTTTTTCTTTCGCGAAGGACGAAAAGATATGATTTTAGAGGCGGTTCCAGGAATATCGGAAATAAGTCATTCTATTGCTAATGAATCTTTGATACCTCCAAAATACACTTATTATTTGGTAACCAATAATATTATGGGAGTTGTCAATGCTTTTGGTTGTAATGGTTTGGCCGACGAGAAAAAACTAATTGATTTGGTTTATAAAGAATTCAAAAGTGTTGAAGCTACTGATGAAACAGGTTTGGTAGATTACATTATTAACAGCAGAAGTTGGTACGCCAAATCTAATTTGATCACAAGTTTACAAAATATTAATGAAGCAGATGAATCTATGGAATATCCTGCGGTATTTCAGGAAAGTCCAAATCCGTTGAATAAATACTTTTTCTGCGAAAATTTAATCAAACCACAAACCAAAAATGTATTGTATTCGTGTTATTTTCCAACAGAAGAGATAACGATAAGTATTCGCTCGTTTGATATTGACAGGGATCTGGAAATGGTTCACGACTGGTTCAATCGTGAACATGCTAAGCCTATTTGGAAAATGGATGGACCTATTAAGGATTTAGAATTATGGTACAGAACGATATTACCTAGTGATGAGACACACAGTTTTATAGGAGAGGTGAATGGTGTTCCTAATTTTAGTGTAGAGCCTTATTGGCCAATGAGAGATTTAGTGGGAGCGTATTACGATGCTTTGGCTACTGATTATGGTTCTCATCTTTTTATTGCTCCAGCAGAGAAAGAGAAAAAATTCACTATGCAATCTTTTCAAGTAAGTTTGAATTGGATTTTTACGCACGCTGTTGTTGGAAAATGCATTGGAGAAGCATCAGTAGAAGCCATTGCAATGGATAGATTAATTGGAAGATTTGGTTTTAAAAAGCAAGAAATCATTGAGATGCCTCACAAAACAGCTCATCTTACATTTTGCACCAGAGAAAGTTATTGGGAGAAATTTCCTGAAAGCAATGATGCTGAAATTGAAGGTATTATTCTAAATAATTAAATAGAATACATTGAAAAATAAAAAAATATATGATGTAATTGGGATCGGTATCGGTCCCTTTAATCTTGGGTTGGCAGCATTGCTGGAACCAGTTCAAGAAATTTCTGCGCTTTTTTTAGACCAGTCGGAGGGGTTTGATTGGCATCCAGGATTAATGCTAGATAATGCTACTTTACAAGTGCCTTTCCTAGCTGATTTGGTTACTATGGCTGATCCAAAAAGCCGCTTTAGCTTTCTGAATTTTTTGAAAGATACCAACAGGCTGTACAAATTTTTTATCAGAGAAGATTTTTTTATTCTGAGGAAAGAGTACAATGTCTATTGTAAATGGGTAGTAAATCAATTGCCAAATTGCTTGTTTAATAAATATGTAGAGACTATTACATTTGATGAGGTCAATGCTATTTATCAGGTTAAAGTAGTGGACAAAAATACCCAAAAAGAAGAAATTCATTGGACAAGAAAAATGGTTTTGGGAACCGGAACACAACCCCATTTTCCTGATTTTATGAAGAACAAAAAGTATCCGAATGTAATTCACACTTCGGATTATTTAAAACATAAAGCAACAATTTTAAATTGTAAGTCTGTTTCCATCATTGGTTCTGGACAAAGTGCTGCTGAAATTTTTCAGGATTTAATGCCAGAATCTCAAAATGGGTTGTCCATGAGTTGGTTTACACGCCCAGATCGATTTTTCCCAATGGAGTATTCAAAACTAACCTTAGAGTTGACATCTCCGGAATATGTGGACTATTTTTATCAAATGTCTCCTGAAAAGCGCAATGCAACTTTAGGAAAACAACCGCCTCTATACAAAGGAATCAACTTCGATTTGATTAACGGTATTTTTGATACTATGTATGAAATGAGTGTTGATGATACTCCTTTGAATATGCAGTTAAGACCCAATTGTCAGCTTGATAATATTCAAAAACAAGATGAGGATTCAAATTTCACTTTGATTTTTACCCAAGTACAAAAAGAACAGTCATTTACGCACGAGTCAGAATTTGTAATCTTGGCCACTGGATACAAATATAAAACGCCTGCTTTTATCGAAGGAATTAAGGATCGCATAAGTAAAACCGATGCTGGCCTTTATGATGTTACCCGAAATTACAGCATTGACAAAAATGGGGAAGAAATTTTTATTCAAAATGGAGAGTTGCACACACATGGTTTTGTAACTCCAGATTTGGGTATGGGGGCTTATAGAAATGCCATTATCATTAATACCATTGCTAAAAAAGAAGTTTATAAAGTGGAAAGTCGTATTGCTTTCCAGCAATTTGACTTGTAGCCAAAAGGTTTTAGTTTATAAAATGAAAGATCAAATAAAGTTTATATTACAAGGTAACCTCTGGCATGTCATGTGGCAAACATCTTGGCCTGCCGTGGTGGCCATTGTTTTGTATGGAGTTAACAATTTTTTGGATGCCATTTTTGTGGGGCATCTTATCAGTAGTGATGCATTGGCAGCAGTAGGAATGGCTTATCCGCTTTCGCAGATTACTTTAGGTTTTGGAAGATTAATCGGAGTGGGCTCCAGTGCAGCTTTGAGTATTTGGTTGGGATCAAACGAAAATGAGAAGTTGTATCATTTGCTAGGAAGTTTTAATATACTTTGCCTTTTCTTTTCGTTACTGTTCGCCATTCCTGCTTATTTATTTGCTGAAGAGCTTTTACATTTAATGGGAGCCAAAGGAGCAATTAGTGTTTTGGCTACCCAATATTTTAGAGCAACTTTGCTAGGATCTTTGTTCTGGATTCACGGATTGGCGATCAATATGCTAATTCGTGGAGAAGGAAAAATGAAAACAGCAGCAGGAATGATTGCCATTGGTCTTGTGATTGATATTATATTGAAACCTATTTTTATATCTACTTTTGGTTGGGGCGTGGTGGGAGCAGCTTGGGCGACAAACGTTGGGATGATCATTTATTCATTTTCTGGACTGTATTATTTTGCGAAAAGCAAAAATTCATTCCAAACCAACTGGAAGTCCTTATCTTACAATAAATCGATAGGAACTCGGGTAATAAAATTGGGATTGCCAGAAATGATTTTTTCTGTGATGAGTGTATTGCAGAGTATGTTTATATTCAATGCCTTATCGGAATATGGGACAGCAAGTGATATTTCTTTTTACACTGTTGTTAATCGGTTTTTTCTTTTTTTGCTGACTCCTTTATTCGGATTGATGAGAGGATTGCAACCTGTTGTAGGAATGAATTATGGCGCAGGACAACATCAAAGAGCTTGGAAATCATTGGTTATTTATACAATTACCGGTATTGTTGTTCTGAGTCCTTTTTATGTGGGATCTTTACTTTTTCCTGAAGAAGTTATTTCAACAATGCTACCAAATACCGTTTTGAAATCGGAGCAATTGTATCATTTTAGGGTTTATATATCTACTTTACCTTTATTGCCTATAACTGTTCTGGCATTGTCCTATTTTCCAGCAATTAATAGTAGTAAAAAAGCAAGTTCTTTGGCATTAATACGCCAAGTAGTACTGTATATTCCTTTGATGATTGTATTACCAATGTATTTTGGTATTGCCAGTATTTACTGGGGTAGCGCTTTAATTGAAATAACAGTTGTTTTTATAACGCTTTTTTACATCAAATTGGATTTTGATTCACGGAAAAAAATACTGGTTTAATATTGTTTTAAAACTTAAAATCTAAGATGAAATTTATTCTATCGTAATGAATTTTAACTTGGTTCTTTAGGCTTCAAGAACTTCAGATTTGGAAATAAAACCATAATATTTATCATCACTTATGTTTTGACCCCTATAAAACAAGAGTATTATTCTAAATTTCGATTATTATTTATGCGGTTAATTTTTTCATTAAAATTAGATGCTTGTCCTGGTTCCATTTCTCTATTGGTGTAATGCGTCCTAAAA
>NZ_VHLM01000066.1 GCF_009764685.1 Flavobacterium sp. I-STPP5a
TAGAGTTACTTACTTAAAAAACACTTATATTTATAGTAAATACAAGGATATGGAAAGTATATTTCAGGGGGAGAATATTTTAGAGTTCATAAAGACATTCCCAGACGACCAAAGTTGCCGTGAATTTATAGCCAATGAGAAGTGGAAAGACGGCTATAGATGTAAACGTTGCGAGAATACGAAGTATGTTTATTTTGAAAAACACAATAAAAGAGAGTGTACCAAATGTAGATATAAAGAGAGTGCAACGGCAGGAACTCTTTTTCATAGAGTTAAATTTGGAATTCAAAAAGCATTTTGTATTGCCTTTGAAATGACTTGTACAACCAAATCAATATCCTCAACTCAAGCGGCAAAACGCTATGGAATAACTCAAAAGACTTCTTGGTTGTTTATGCAAAAAGTAAGACTTGCGATGAAGTCCTCAAAACAGTATCCAATGACAGGAAATGTACAAGTTGATGAATTTGTAGTTGGCGGAAAAGAAACAGGAAAACAAGGTAGAAGTTACGATAGCAAAAAGGCAAAAGTTGCTTGTGCTGTTGAGCTGACAGATGAAGGAAAGATAAAAAGAGGTTATGCAAATGTTATTGATGATTATTCTGCAAAGTCAATAAAACCATTATTTGACGAGCATATAAGTAAAGATGCGAATATTAAAACAGACCAATGGACAGCTTACAAAATAATAGCAAAGAGCTATAACATCGTCCAAGAAAAAAGCGTTCCTGGGAAAAACTTCAAAGAAATGCACACTATTATTCATCAGGTAAAAACTGCAATAAGAACGATTCAATCACACGTCAAAAAGGAACATCTCCAAAAATATTTAGATGAATATTTTTATCGACTGAACAGGTCAATTTACAAAGATTCTATTTTTGATAATATATTCAAACGATTAGTCTCACATCCGCATCAGGGTTGGAAGCAAATCGTAGTCATTAAGTAAGTAACTCGAAAAATATAAAAACAAACTCTCACATTATATCCTGATACTAAAAATTCAAACTAAGTTATGAACTAAAAACAAATATTAACATTAAATAATTTACAAAAAAAATGAAAAAATTATTTAAATTATTGTTAAAAACAGGTAAATATACGTGGTTTTGGACCATTTATTTCAATTAGATTTGTTGCGCAAAGTACACAATAAAAGATAATTAATAAAAATACGATTACAAAAAAACACTTAAAAAAACTAATTTTAACATTTTAAATCAAAAAATTATGGAAGACGAATTAATGGGAACCATCAAACTTTTTGCGGGTAATTTTGCTCCAAAAGGTTATTTTACTTGTGAGGGACAAGAATTACAGATTAGAACATACAATGCATTGTATGCAATACTTGGAACCTATTATGGCGGAGATGGTATAAATACATTTAAATTACCTGATTTGCGTGGTGCTTTTCCAACCCAATGCACAAACATCTCAGGAGCACATCCAGGGGGAACTTATTCACTTGGACAAACTGGTGGTAATCAAGCTGCTACTATTACAGCTTTAAATATGCCACCTCATACACATTCCATAATAAAAGGATCAGGAACAAATCTTACAGGTACTGTAACCGTAAATACTGTTTTACAAGCTAGTACAAGTGCTGGAACTAATTCGACTCCCTCTGCAACTAATAATGTTTTAGGAAAAACAGTAGATGGTAGTGGCAATCCAGACCCAAATTTGTATACTAATGCCGTACCGAATCAAAATATATCAGGAATTAGTTCAACAGTAAACAATACTTTAAACTTTGACCCTACAGGGTTGCAACTTACACCGTGGGGATCTGGGCAAACACCACTACCAACTGTACCGCCATTTGTTGCTATGCAATATATAATATGCTATGAGGGTATTTTCCCTTCTAGACCATAATAAATTAAAAGTTGGACTGTTTTTCAACAGTCTATTATTTTTATAAATTTGATAATAAACACATTAAACTAATTATGATAAAAAAACTACTTTTCTTGGGATGTTTTCTAAGTTTGTTAACATCCTTAAACGCCCAAACCACTTTATCAGCAGGAGATATCGCTATTATAGGTACTAATTACGATGTTCTCCCTTATGAAATGACTATCGTAAATCTTGTTCCTATTTCAGCAGGTACTGTTATTAGAATAACAGATTATGGGTATGATGAAGCTACTGGTACTTTCGGAAACACTTCTGTAACGAATACAGCAGAAGGCTCCATTGCTTGGACGTTAACTTCGGCTATGCCAGCTGGAACCGTTACTAAATTTTCAATTACAGGAGGAGCAACTCCTAACGTGTCTGGCCTACCAGGCGTTGTAAGTGTTACAGGATGGACAAATACAAATACACTAAACTGTCCTGTCCCTGCTGGAGGAGATAACTGGTTTGTTTTTCAGGGAAGTTCAACTACATCTGTAGATCAGTTTGTATTTGGCTTTGTAAATACATTTGGCGTCACTTTCAATGGTGTAAATCAACCTGCAGGACAATTTCTTGTACCTGGAACCGGACTACAGCCAAACAATGGCAATTCGTATTTACCTCCCTCCCTTACTCTTGGATCAAGTGCTATTGCACTTAATAGAGATCCTGCTAGCGGAGGATATCATGGCAACAATAATGTTTATACCGGTACAAGATCGGGTTCAAAAGCAGCTATTCTTTATGCAATTTGCTTAAATACCAGTAATATTAATACTGATAATTGGCTTTCTGATGAATTGACATCAAATGACATCAATCCAGGAGGAGCATACTTCCCTGGTACTAATCCGATTTTTACTGTTACAGCACCTTGTGCTTTGAGTCTTACTGCTGCGTCGCAAACTAATGTTTCTTGTTTTGGAGGCTCAAATGGTGCAGCTGCTATCAACACTCCTACTGGAGGAGCTGGTGGATACACCTATAACTGGACGCCGGGTAATCCAACGGGTGACGGAACTACTTCTGTTACTGGCTTGACAGCAGGAACCTGGACATGTACTGTTACCGATGCTAACAGTTGTACTACTACTCAATCATTCAATGTTACCGGACCTGCGGCGGTTTTAGCTGTTACAGCCGCTTCACAAACCAACGTATCTTGCTTTGGCGGATCTAACGGTGCAGCTTCTGTTAATACGCCTACTGGTGGAACTGCCGGATATACGTACAACTGGACTCCCGGAACTCCTACTGGAGATGGAACAACTAGCATTACTGGATTAACTGCTGGAACATGGACTTGTAATGTAACCGATGCAAATGGTTGTACTGCGACTCAATCATTCAATGTTACTGGACCTGCAGCAGCTTTAGCTGTTACCCCAGCTTCACAAACCAATGTATCTTGTTTTGGTGGATCTAACGGTGCAGCTTCTGTTAATACGCCTACTGGAGGAACTGCTGGATATACGTACAACTGGACTCCTGGAACTC
>NZ_VHLM01000022.1 GCF_009764685.1 Flavobacterium sp. I-STPP5a
TAGAGTTACTTACTTAAAAAACACTTATATTTATAGTAAATACAAGGATATGGAAAGTATATTTCAGGGGGAGAATATTTTAGAGTTCATAAAGACATTCCCAGACGACCAAAGTTGCCGTGAATTTATAGCCAATGAGAAGTGGAAAGACGGCTATAGATGTAAACGTTGCGAGAATACGAAGTATGTTTATTTTGAAAAACACAATAAAAGAGAGTGTACCAAATGTAGATATAAAGAGAGTGCAACGGCAGGAACTCTTTTTCATAGAGTTAAATTTGGAATTCAAAAAGCATTTTGTATTGCCTTTGAAATGACTTGTACAACCAAATCAATATCCTCAACTCAAGCGGCAAAACGCTATGGAATAACTCAAAAGACTTCTTGGTTGTTTATGCAAAAAGTAAGACTTGCGATGAAGTCCTCAAAACAGTATCCAATGACAGGAAATGTACAAGTTGATGAATTTGTAGTTGGCGGAAAAGAAACAGGAAAACAAGGTAGAAGTTACGATAGCAAAAAGGCAAAAGTTGCTTGTGCTGTTGAGCTGACAGATGAAGGAAAGATAAAAAGAGGTTATGCAAATGTTATTGATGATTATTCTGCAAAGTCAATAAAACCATTATTTGACGAGCATATAAGTAAAGATGCGAATATTAAAACAGACCAATGGACAGCTTACAAAATAATAGCAAAGAGCTATAACATCGTCCAAGAAAAAAGCGTTCCTGGGAAAAACTTCAAAGAAATGCACACTATTATTCATCAGGTAAAAACTGCAATAAGAACGATTCAATCACACGTCAAAAAGGAACATCTCCAAAAATATTTAGATGAATATTTTTATCGACTGAACAGGTCAATTTACAAAGATTCTATTTTTGATAATATATTCAAACGATTAGTCTCACATCCGCATCAGGGTTGGAAGCAAATCGTAGTCATTAAGTAAGTAACTCGAAATAGTTTTTTTATCTCCCAGTTTTTGGAATTGAAAATTATTTTTATTCCTTTGTTTTCTAGAAAATTAGATTCAAAGTTTATTGATTCTGATGTTGGATTTGGATAGATTTTAAAATCTGTTTTAGTTAAAGATTCAGTTGTTAAAGCAGACCTCGTTACTAATGGAGATAATAGAATATAGTTGCTAATTAAAGTCTTGCTACCTGACCAAACTTCCCTTTCAATGTATACGTTATTTATTGTAGTCCAATAATATAAACTTGCAGGAACAATATAATCTTTTGTAGTTTCTACTGCAATTCCAGGTGCTTCACCTTCCACTGCGTGAATCAACCATCTATACGTGTAAATGCCTATACCTCCAGTAGGAATAATACCATAAATTGTAGATCCATTTAAGGTAATTGTGTTGTTTTGTATAACAGGAGCAGGAATAACTTTTACGGGAATAATATTCCCCATAATTACGCCACCACTACTTGAAGTAACACTAGACTGACCATATAACCTTCCACCAGTAGCATTAAAATTAGAAGCATTTAACGAAATAGTAAATTCCTTACTATACCAAGTACTTAATTTATTATTATTGAAATTAACGTCTAAATATTGTAGTGAACTACTTTCTGACGATGATTTCTTACTCATAACGTATAAGTAGCCTCTAATTGATAGTGCTTGAGGGTTATCAATTTTTAAATCAAAAGTTACTGACTTAGATCCTCCTTCATATATCTCAATAGCTGACCCATTAGGTATGAGAGCTCCATTTGTATATCTTAAATTTGAAATCGATACTGTTTGTCCATAGGTTGGAATTGCAATTAGTATTGAAATAAGCAAAAAAACCTGAAATATTTTTTTTTATCATTTTTATATTTTTTTTAATGTTATAACTAAAAGTAACCTCGACAAAAATCGAGGTTACTAATATGTTTTATTTTAATAGAGCATATTCCAATGTTACATTCCCTCTGACACCTGCATCATTCGTCATGGCAAGGAATTTAACCTTATAATAATTTCCAGCAGCATCTTTCACCACATAAAAACGATCTGTTTTAACACTTGGCAAAGTACCAGGTCCGCCACCAGCTCTCCAACTAGCACCAATAACTCTTTGATCCGTAGCCGAAACTGAAAAATTAGCTTCAACAACTTTTGCTTTTGTGAAGTCTGCATAAGACCCTCCATCTGCAACCAAAACTTGATATACCAGTGTTCCTCCTTTCATATTCGAAACAATAAAATCAGCATATCCATAAGTTACTTCAATCGGCTTATCCTGAGCATCCTTAGATGGCATATAATTAGTAAAAGCGGTGAAATTTAAGTCCCATTTTGTTTTTTGAGGCTCTACTGAAACGGTATTCCCTGTTGCTAAACGAAAAAATGAGAAATTGAATTCAGTATCTTTAGTGATTGTTCTTTCTGTAAAAGTTGTAGATGCCAAATCTGCATATTGAATTTTGTATCCAGTTCCGCTTCTTAAAAATCTAACTTTTTTCCAACCTCTAGCCTCTCCATCAAGGCTAGCAGATCCCACATTTGGCGCAGTTGTAGAAACAGCAAATCCTAGATTTACTAAATACACTTTGTTGTCAGCATCAGTAGCCGAAACCTCGGCAATTGCAGTTCCGATTCCTGATCCAGCACCCGCTAAAACTCCTGTTGGATTGTCAACATATCCATTGCTTGAAAGATTTGCCCCACCAACAGCTGTAACAGTAGCATCACTCGTTTGAACCAAAGTAATATCCGAAGTTCCTAATTTCTTTACTGCCATTTTTAGAGACCCATTGATTACTACTCTAAAATCTGAACCAGTAGAAAATCCGAAATCCCAAGAAGCTCTGTTTACCGACTCTGATTTTCCTGAACTTAAATCAAGATACACTTGATTAGGCTGGTTTGCTCCACCAACCGATGGCTGCAAAACAGCTCCGACAGAAGCAATTTCAACTGGGGTATTATTATCATCATTTGAACATGATGCAAGTGTAAAAAGCGTAAAAGACAAAAATAAAAATGCTTTTTTCATTGTAATTGATTTTAAATTAAAGATTAAGGTTATATGTTAATTTTACGAAATAAGAACGCCCATAAGCCAGCAATACTTCAGCAGAGCTTGCGTGACCAGCGCCTTCATTAGTTCTTGTTTGATTGACATTTTTTACATCAAATAAGTTTCTTGCGCCAATTGTGGCTTCGAGTTTATCATTGAATAAATTTTTCCTGACAGAAACATCTAGCCAATTGCTAGCATCAACTTCTGAGATAACATACGCTGATGTGGTTTCTATAAATTGTTGTGATTTTCCGTTGTATTTGTAATAAGCCGAAAAAATGGTTTCCCATCTTGGAATAACATACGAAACACTACTATTCAAATTAAAAGAATACAGAAATTTATCATCCGAAGTGAAAATCTGATTTTCAATTTTCTGTGAAACGCCTATTATCGAAGCTCCTAAATTGACAGTCAAATTATTTTTCTTGAATTGATTAACTGAAGAAACATTCCACATCTTATACTTACTGATATTAATGTATTGGTATTCCGGACTTCCGGTATCTTTATTAAAACCAATAAGCGCCATATCTATTCTATCATTTACATCTAATAAACTCCCCGTTAACATATTCGAAAATTGCACCCCAGAAGCACAAAGAGTTTGTTTTTTTATACTCATTTCATACGAAGTACTGGTTTCTGGAATAAGGTTTTGATTCCCTACAAAAAAGTGTCCATCAAAAATCAACTTAGAATACAACTCTTGAAAAGTGGGTGTTCTAAAAGATTTCCCCAAAGAACCTCGGACTTCAACACCTTTATCAAACAGATAACGCAACCCCAAAGAAGAAGCGTATTGATTATTGAACATGGATTGATTTGAAAAACGAATTCCTGTTCGTATAGAAAATCGTTCAGTGGCTTTTATCTCTGTGGAAATAAAAAAGTCATAATTCTCAATGCGTTTTGTAATAGGAACAAAAATAGTATTGGCTTCTTGAACCAATGAAAAACCAAGATTATTCACAAATTCATACCCTAATTGTAAGTCAACTTTGCTGTCAGGAAAAAAATCACTCACTGTTGCTGTAGAATAAAGTACTTCCATCGATTGGTCTTTAATTTTGATGTTATTACTTTCATTTTGGGTACTCAAAAAATATCTAAAATCTTCCACATCACGCTCTTGCTTTTGATGTGAAACAGAAATATTATAATTGAGTTGTGAGAATAATTTTCCTGCCGAATTCAAATGATGAAAATATCTATTGGTTAAATATAGCTTGTCATTTGCATAGCGATACGATCCCAAAATAGTATTATAGCCCGATTGAACGGCACGGTTATAATAAACTACATCTTCGTCTAAATGTTCGAATTTATAAAAAAAACTGAAATCTTTTTTTTTATAAGACACTAATCCCGTTGTATTTAATTGTTCTTTAGGCAACCAAGTATAGCCTCGAAAACTGTCATTTTCACTATAATCCTTCCCTTTTCTATTGTCTAAATAACCTTGGAAATCATTACGATTTACTCCAATAGAGACAAACCAATTTTTATTAAAATTATGAGAAACCTTCAAAGCTTGGATGTGACGCCCTTTATCAAAAAGCGAATATTCATCGCCAACAGTTTCTTCTTGCAGCGTTGCCCAAATCCCCCATTTGTATTTTGAAGATGTTTTTGTAATGATATTCAAGACACCACTTACTGCGTTTGCACCATGGGTAACTCCCATTGAACCTTCAATAATTTCGATTTGTTCAATATCATTCAAATTAATTTGCGACAAATCAGTATTGTTTCCCAAACCTGCCTCATTTACCAAAGGCACATTGTCTACTAATATTTTAAAATACTGAGCATCTAATCCAAACATTGAAACGGTAGATCGACCATCGTTTCCGCTTGGTTTAACGGTAATATTTAAATACTGATTCAATACATCCGATAAATTATTCGCTGCTAAATTCTGAATATCCTGACTTGAAATTAACCTTACATTGAAAACCGACTTTTTTATAGATTGAGGTCTAAACTGCCCCGTAACCACAACCTCAGAAAGTTTGTTTGCAACGATAGTGTCTTTTTTTTGAGCAAAAGAAATACAACAAAAAAAGAGTGCAACAATAAGGGTAATTTTAGTTTTCATTATTTTGTTCAACAACATTCTTAATAATTTTCAGCAAATGTAGATATTATTTTTATTTATTCTAAATAAATATAGTATTTTTGTCGAAATTATTTAATCCTTAAAAAGTATTTATATGAGATCAAAAGTTTTCATTACCTCCATTGCATTAACTACAAGCTTATTAAGCAACAGTCAAACAGATGCTAGACAAAATGACATCGCAGCAATCAAGTCTATGTGTGGTTGCTATGAAGTTCAATTCAACTTTGCTGAGACTTTTAATTATCCGAAAGATTCATTAACCTATAAACCTTCTGAAACAAAACATGAAAAAGCTTTAGAATGGGTTCAGCTTATTGAAGACTCATCTAATAAAATAAGCATGCAACATTTGTTAATAGTAGGTTCTAATGAAAATGACATTGTTAAACACTGGAGACAAGACTGGTTATTTGAAAACACAGATTTTCTTAACTTTCAAAAAGATTTAACTTGGAAATACAGCGCAACACCTGCAAATAATGTAAAAGGACAATGGACACAAAAAGTATATCAGGTAGACGACAGTCCTAGATACGAAGGCTCATCCAGTTGGGTTCATGTTGATGGAAGTCACTATTGGAAAAATACCACTGACGCTCCTTTACCAAGAAGAGAGCATACAAAAAGAGATGACTACAATGTATTAAAAAGAAGAAACATACATGAAATAACGGCTACGGGCTGGGTTCATGAACAAGATAACGACAAATTGATTCGGAATTTAAATCAAAAAGACATTTTATTGGCTCAAGAAAAAGGTTTTGATGTCTATACTAAAGTTCCTGATGCTAACTGTAAAGTGGCCCAAAACTGGTGGAAGAAAAACGAGGACATCTGGCTCAAAATTAGAAATAAATGGAATAGCGTTTATGCCTCAAAAAAAGACATCAATTTGCACAAAAAAGTAGAAAAGAAGTCTCTTTTTTCTCTTCTATTTGATCTAAAACCTACTGCAAGTCAAGCAGAAATTGATGCTGTCATAGATTCCTTTGTAATTAAATCTTAAAAAAAATATAATGCATCGTTTACAATACATTTAGGTTTGCAAAAACTATTTAAAAATTGGCTTTCGCCCAAAAAAAAATTCCGAATCTTAACTGATTCGGAATTTTTTTGATCTAAAGTTTTAAATTTACATTCTGTCAGGAACATTAATTCCCAGTAACTTAAATGATGCCGCAATAACCTCGGCTACTTTTTTAGACAGTTGTACTCTGAATTTTTTCTTTTCTAAATCCTCTTCCCCTAAAATAGGAACGGCTTGGTAAAACGAATTGTACTCGCGAACTAAATCATAAGTGAAATTTGCCAAAAGCGCCGGACTGTGATGCTGGGCTGCATTTTGAATTACTTCAGGAAAAAGCTCCAATTGTTTGACCAATTCTTTCTCTTTTTCATGTAAAATATCTATTTGTGCATTATTTGAGTAATCAAAATTTGCTTTTCGAATTATAGATTGAATACGTGCATAGGTATATTGAATAAACGGTCCCGTATTTCCAGCAAAATCAACAGACTCTTCTGGATTAAAAAGGATTCGTTTCTTAGGATCTACTTTCAAAATATAGTATTTCAATGCTCCTAAACCGATGGTGCTATATAAATTCGCTTTTTCTTCGGGGGAATACGCTTCTAATTTTCCTAAATCCTCTGCTATTTTTTGAGCCGTAGCGGTCATTTCTTGCATTAAATCATCGGCATCAACTACAGTACCTTCACGAGATTTCATCTTTCCTGATGGTAAATCTACCATTCCGTATGACAAGTGGTATAAGTTTTTTGCCCAATCAAAACCTAATTTTTTTAGAATCAAAAACAACACTTTAAAATGGTAATCTTGCTCATTCCCTACTGTATATACCATTCCGCCAACATCTTGCATGTCTTTCACACGTTGAATTGCCGTACCAATATCCTGAGTCATATACACAGCCGTACCATCTGAACGCAACACAATTTTACGATCAAGACCTTCGTCAGTTAAGTCAATCCAAACAGAGCCGTCAGGATCTTTTTCGAAAATTCCTTTTTCTAACCCAATTTGGACAACATCTTTCCCTAGTAAATAGGTATCACTCTCATAGTAATAACGATCAAAATCGACTCCTAAATTCTTGTAGGTAATAGCAAAACCATCATATACCCATTGGTTCATTTTGGCCCACAAAGCTTTCACTTCAGCATCACCAGCTTCCCATTTTTGGAGCATTTCTTGGGCTTCAAGAATAATCGGAGCTTGTTTTTTAGCTTCTTCCTCTGTTTTCCCTTCTTGCATTAGTTTATTAATTTCCTCTTTGTAGGCCTTATCAAATGCTACATAAAAGTTACCAACTAACTTGTCTCCTTTTAAGCCTGAAGTCTCCGGAGTTTGATTGGCACCAAATTTTTGCCAAGCCAACATGGACTTACAAATATGAATTCCTCTATCATTAATGATTTGAGTTTTATATACTTTTTTACCCGAAGCTTTGATGATTTCAGCTACTGCATATCCTAACAAATTGTTACGAACGTGTCCTAAATGCAAAGGTTTGTTGGTATTTGGAGAGGAATACTCGACCATAACAGCTTTATCATTTGCCGAAGGCGTCACAAAACCATAAGTGCCATTGTCTTTTATTCCTGCAAATAGATTTAAGTAATATTGATCGGCAATTACAATATTCAAGAAACCCGAAACTACATTGAAACGACTTACTTCAGCTACGTTTTCGACTAAATAATTTCCAATTTTATTTCCTAATTCTACAGGATTACTCTTTACTAGTTTCAACAATGGAAAAATAACCATGGTAATATCTCCCTCAAACTCTTTACGAGTGGTTTGAAACTCCACCTTTTCAATGGTCACGTCAAACAAGGTTTTTATTGCGTTTTCTATTGCGGGTGTAAGAACTTGTGGTAAAGTCATTTTATATTTTTTTTGAGAAAGCAAATATAGTCATAATCAAGGAAATTGAAAATGGGATACTCACATAATTTACAACTCACAATCAGACCGATACATTAAAAATACAAAACAAATCAAAATTACATTGAAATTAATGTAACAATTATACTTCAAAACAGTCTATTATTAAGGTTACTGTGTTCTCAACTATTAATTAAATGTTAAATAATACATAAAACAGTATTAGGCTTAACATAGTATTGTTTAAAAGAATACATTTGCCTCAACAATCAAATCAATCAAATCAAATTAATCATGAAATTGAAACTATCAATTATCTGCTTTATGGTAACGCTGTTTACTGTGCAAGCGCAAACTTCAAGTAAAACCTCGCCACTTGAAAACTCTGGACTAATCACCGGAAAAATAATCGACAAGCAAACTAATGAACCGCTTGGATATGTAAACGTAGTTGTAAAAGAAGACGGTAAAGTGCTAACCGGCGAAATTACCTCAGATAAAGGACTTTTTAGCATTAAAAATTTACCTCTAAAAAAGTATACCGTTGAAATTCAATTTATGGGATATAAAACTGTTTCTAAACCAGTTGTACTTTCTGTAGATCAAAAATCGGCCAATCTCAATACCATAATTCTAGAAGAAGACGCTATACAACTTAAAGGAGTAGAAATTATAGCAGAACGCTCAACCATTGAACAAAAAATAGATCGAAAAGTGATTAATGTGGGTAAAGACCTTACTACCGCAGGAGCCACAGCATCAGAGATTATGAGTAACATCCCCTCTGTAAATGTAGATCAAGATGGTAAAATTTCCTTGAGAGGAAATGAAAATGTACGTGTTTTAGTTGACGGCAGACCCAGCAACATTGAGGCTTCGCAATTATTAAAACAAATCCCATCAGCCTCTATCAAAAAAATTGAACTGATTACAAACCCAAGTGCAAAATACAATCCTGAGGGAATGTCTGGGATTATTAACATTGTTTTACATAAAAATACCAACAACGGTCTGAATGCCAGCATCAATTCTGGATTAACATTTGCCCAAACTCCAAAGATTTCCAACACTCTGAACATGAACTACAGAACAGGAAAAGTGAATTTTTTCTCGACTTATGGAAATAATTTTGGCATCCGATTTAATGAAGGTATGATATTACGATTAGATGATAATTCCAATCAAATTTTTGATGTCGAAAATGATAATAAGTCACACCTTGTAAAATTTGGAATGGATTATTATATCAATGATAAAAACACCGTGTCTGGTTATACCAACCAAAATATTTTTAAGAGTGATGGTATAATTGATATTAATGTCGTTAATCCTAACCCTTCTCAAAATATACTTCTAAATTCAAAATACCTCACTGACAACACAGATGGAACGTATAACGTAGCGTTCAAACATCTAACAAGCAAAGAAGGAGAAACACTTGACTTAGAAGTAAATCACAGTATTTTCTCTGAAGATCAAATAGCACGTTTTCGCAACACCTATACCAATCCTAGCATACCAAGCAGCGCTTATGATGATTCCCTTGGCGAAAAAAGAATTAACACCATAGTAAATCTTGATTACACAAATCCGCTTGACGAAAAAACAAAATTAGAGCTTGGTGCAGAAAGCAGAAATTTACGCACCGATAACGATTATGCTACTAACAACGCTGCTTTGACAAATTCAAAATACACGTATGATTTAGACATTTATTCGGCTTATGCAACCTATGGACAAAAATTCAAGAAAATTGGTTACCAATTGGGTGCACGTTTTGAAAGCTATCATGTAAAAGCAATGCTAAACGGCACCGTTGCTTACAAAGATGATTACTTCACAGTGTATCCATCAGCGTCTATGACGTACTCACCATCTGAAAAAAACCAATTCCAAATTAGTTTTAGCAGACGTGTAGACAGACCTGGAATAGATCAAACAAAACCCCTGAGAGAATTTAGTTCGCCTAGATTAACCTCTATAGGAAATCCGGAATTGGACCCACAATTTACAAACTCAATAGAATTTAATTACACGAAGACACTTTCAAAGGGATCTTTAACTACCGGATTGTTTGTAAGAAGTATTCAAAACGAAATCAACCGAATCATTTATCCAGATCCTCAAAATCAAGACCAACAAATTTTAAGTTTTGACAACTTTGACAACAACACCGCCTATGGATTTGAAGTTTCTATGAATTATAAAATTAATAGTTGGTGGGATATTCAACCTGCAATAGATTATTCAAACATCAACCAGAAAGGACTTGTATCTCAAATAAACACTGCTACAAATTCATTCGATTTGGTTACCAAAGAAGTTGCCGCAGCAGCATTTAATGCTCGTTTTAATAGTAATTTTAAAGCTAGTAAAAGCCTACGTTTTCTATTATTTGGTTTTTATAGATCTGGAGTTGATGGTGTTCAATTTAACAACAAAGAAATGTACAAAATTGATGCTGGTGGACGCTACTCTTTCTTGAAAGACAAGGCTACATTAAGCATCCGTTTCAATGATATTTTCAACACCATGAAAGCAGGTTTTGAGGGTGAAAATCCTTATCCACAAAGAGGTCAATTTAGATGGGAAAGTCAATCCGTATTTGTAGGTTTCAATTATGCTTTTGGCGGAGGTAAAACTAAAAACCTGCAGCGCAAACAAAGAGAAGACAATACCAAACAAGGCGGAGGTCTGTTCTAGAAAAAAAATAATGTTACAAAATTTTAATTTTTGATAGTATATAAAAACAATATGAGTCAGTTACTTGTTTTATCAACTCAATTGTCTAATTTGTTTTTGAATTCAAAAATGCTTTTCAAATACTAAAAAGTTAGTTTTAATAGTTTGTTCCCCAAAAAATTCGGAGTATGCCACTCCGAATTTTTTATTTTCATTAAGGTTTATTATTTCAAAAAATAGGACGCATCAATCAAGTGATTTCCTGTTGCATCATGTACCGCATAATTAAAACCACCTTGAATACAATACGATCCATACTCCCCTTTTTTGTTCAAGGCTATAAATCCAACTTGAATATCTTTTAGATTTTTATTTCTTTTTTGGGTCAAATTTACAATACGCATGACTGCCTCTTCACATGCTTTTTGTGGAGACTTCCCTTGTCGCATGAGTTCTACCACCAAGTGACAACCTGTAATTCGTATTACTTCTTCCCCATGACCTGTAGCAGTGGCAGCGCCAATTTCGTTATCTACGTATAGACCTGCGCCTATGATAGGCGAATCTCCTAAACGGCCATGCATTTTAAACGCCATGCCACTTGTAGTGCAAGCCCCGGATAAATCTCCATTGGCATCTAGTGCAATCATGCCAATGGTATCATGATTTTCAATATTAGCAATAGGTTTGTAATCATTGGTTTTAAGCCATTCTTTCCACTCCCGTTCTGAGTCAGCTACTAATAAATTTTCTTTGACAAACCCTTGCGAAACAGCAAATTGAAGCGCTCCATCTCCAACGAGCATTACGTGAGGCGTTTTTTCCATTACTGCACGTGCCACAGAAATGGGATGCTTTATAAACTCTAAACACGCCACAGATCCAATATTAGCATTTTCATCCATGATACAAGCATCCAGAGTAACTCGGCCATCGCGATCTGGTCTTCCGCCATAACCTACGCTTCGCTCTTTTGGATCAGCTTCGGGAATTTTCACGCCAGCCTCAACAGCATCCAGCGCTTTCCCATTATTTTTTAAAACCTCCCAAGCAGCCACATTCGCTTGCATACCGAAATTCCAAGTTGAAAGTACAATTGGTTTGTTGATTTTCTTGGGTTCAATACTATTTTCTGTTTTCGCATTGCCTTTGAATGCTTGCAAAGCAAAAGCTGCTGAGGCAAGAGCTGTTGTTTTTAAAAAATTTCTGCGGTTTGCCATAATTAAATAGGTTTAGTAGTTGAAATAACTGGTGCATAAAAATAGCTTTTATTTTCCAAAAAAAAAGTCTGTACAAATTGCACAGACTTCTTTATCTTATTTTTGATTACCCACATTAATCTTGGGTTTCGTTTACCATTTGATAATTGCACTAGCCCACGTAAAACCACTACCAAAAGCCGCTAAAACAACGGTATCACCTGATTTTATTTTTCCTTTTTCCCAAGCTTCAGTTAAAGCAATTGGAATAGAAGCTGCGGTTGTATTTCCGTATTTTTGAATGTTGTTATACACTTGGTCATCAGACAGGTCAAATTTCTTTTGAATGAATTGAGAGATTCTCAAATTTGCTTGATGAGGAATCAACATATCAATATCAGAAACTTGCAAGTTATTCGCTTGCAATCCTTCATTAATCACTTCGCTAAAACGAACTACAGCATTTTTAAATACAAATTGTCCGTTCATGTAAGGGAAATAACTTTCATCATCTGGATCATTATCTGCCAAAATATCAGTCACCCAACGACCACCCATTCCTGGAGCTTTCACGACTAATTCCTCAGCATGTTGCCCTTCTGAATGTAAGTGTGTAGACAAAATACCTTTGGTTTCATCCTCTTCTCTACTTAATACAGCGGCACCAGCTCCGTCTCCAAAAATTACCGAAACGCCACGACCACGCGTAGTCATGTCTAATCCTGTTGAATGTACCTCTGAACCAATTACCAAAATGTTTTTATACATTCCCGTTTTAATATATTGATCTGCAACAGATAAAGCATATATAAAACCAGAGCATTGATTACGAACATCAAGAGCACCAACTGTTTTTAATCCTAAATCACGCTGTACAAGAACACCTGGGCCAGGAAAATAATAATCAGGACTTAATGTTGCAAAAACTACAAAGTCAATATCTTCCTTAGCAACACCAGCACGTTCAATTGCTATTTCAGCTGCTTTAACCCCCATTGATGTGGTTGTGTCCTCACCTTTTATAATGTGGCGTCTCTCCTCAATACCGGTACGCTCTTGAATCCATTCATCGTTGGTATCCATGATTTTGGATAAATCGTCATTTGTAACCACGTTTTCAGGTACATAATAACCCAATCCTGCTATTTTTGAATGATACATATTATTGTTGTTTTATTAAAATCAGATTGCAAATTTAGAACTAACTCTAAAATTCAGGGTGCTAAAATACCACTTTTTTAGCAAATTACAAGTTTTAAGGATTTTGAGGCCTTGTAAACCGATAACTCAATTGTCATAAATGAAATAAAAAATGACAGTAGCTATGAAAAAAAAGAAGTTTTTTATAAAGTTTAACACAACAAATGTAACAACAAAACAGTTAAGCAGACTAAAAATAGATACTATTGTAGCTAATTTAAAATCATTAAAATTATGAAATTAAAAATGTCCTTACTCCTTTTCCTTGGCATGAGTTTACAAACTTTTGCACAGGAAAACGTAAAGTACCAAAAACCGTCTCCTTCTATCTTGACTCTTGCTGATTATGAAAGAGCTCCATCTGTGTCAATGGATACTAAAAAAGAATACCTTTTATTATCGTATCGAAATACCTATAAATCCCTTGACGATTTGAATCAAGACGAACTTAGACTAGGAGGTTTACGCATCAATCCTACTACAAACATTTCAAGTACGGTTACCTATGTGAACAACTTAAAAATTAGAAAAGTTAAGGATCAAAATGAAGTGCAAGTTGCTGGTCTTCCTCAAAACCCACGTATCAGTAATATTTCTTGGTCACCTAATGATTCAAAAATTGCATTTACGCATACTGCCACAACCGGTGTTGAGTTATGGACTATTGACGTGGCATTGGCTACAGCCAAAAAAGTAACCGAGGCAAACTTAAACGCTAATATTGGAAGTCCGTTTATATGGATGAAAGATAACAATACACTTCTTGTAAAAATGCTCCCTAAAAATAGAGCAGCCTTACTAGATTCTAAAAAAGATTTGCCTACAGGACCAATTATCTCTAACGCTGACGGATCTAAATCTCAAAACAGAACCTATCCTGACATGTTGAAAAACGCCAATGATGAGATCAATTTTGAAAATATAATGACATCAGAATTATACAAAATAACTCTTGATGGCACAGCTACTCTATTTAAAAAAGCAGCTATGTACGCGGGTGAGAGTTTCTCGCCTGATGGGAATTACTTGATGCTAACAACCATTCAAAAACCGTTTTCTTACATTGTTCCATTAAGTCGTTTTCCATCAAAATCAGTGGTGTATGACAAGGACGGAAACGAGGTAAAAACAGTAAACGAAGTTCCGTTGACTGAAATTATCCCGAAAGGTTTTATGGCTGTGAGAAAAGGAAAACGCAACATGAGCTGGAGAGCAGATAAACCTGCCACGCTAGTTTATGTAGAAGCACTTGATGGTGGTGACCCAGCCAATAAAGTTGATTTTAGAGATGAAGTCCTGCTGTGGAACGCACCTTTTACCACTCCTGCGACAACGCTTGTAAAAACACCACAACGTTTTAGTGGCATCATGTGGGGTACTGAAAATGTTGCGGTACTTATGGATGAATGGTACGACACTCGTAATACTAAAACATACCTCATCAATCCTGCAGCTCCTGAACAAGCACCTAAAGTAATTTTTGACCGAAATTCGCAAGATGTCTATGCAGATCCTGGAAATTTTGAAACACGTAAAAATGAATTCAACAGATATGTACTGGCTATAGAAAACAACAAAACTTTTTTAATAGGTGCTGGTTTTACAAAAAATGGACAATTCCCTTTTATTAGTGAAATGGATTTAAAAACATTGCAAACTAAGAGACTATACACCTCATCGTACACGGACAAAAAAGAAGATATTCTTGAAATTGAAAACTTAAAAGAAGGTACGGTTTTGGTCCAAATTCAGTCTAAAAACGAATATCCAAACTATTACTTGAGAAACATCAAACAAAAAAACAAATTAACACCTATCACCACTTTCCAAAATCCTTTTGAAAGTATTAAAAACGTGAGTAAAGAAGTGATTAAATACACTCGTAAAGATGGAGTTCAATTATCTGGAACCTTATATTTACCTGTAGGATATGACAAAGTTAAAAAAGAAAAAATGCCATTGTTAATTTGGGCGTATCCAGCAGAGTACAAAGACAAAAATTCAGCAGGTCAAAGCACGCAAAACCCAAATGAATTCACATTTCCAAATTACGGTTCGTTTGTGTACTGGGTAACCAAAGGTTATGTGGTCCTGGATGATGCTGCTTTCCCAATCATTGGTGAAGGAACTACAGAACCAAATGACAATTTTATTACACAACTTGTTGATAATGCTGAGGCTGCTATTAATGCAGTTGATGCTCTAGGATACATTAACCGTAAAAAAGTAGCTGTGGGTGGACACTCGTACGGAGCCTTTATGACAGCTAATTTACTAACACATTCTAATCTTTTTGCGTGTGGAATTGCACGCAGTGGTGCTTATAATAGAACTTTAACTCCGTTTGGTTTTCAAAGTGAGCAACGCAACTACTGGGAAAGTCCAGAAGTGTACACAGCCATGTCTCCTTTTATGAATGCTGGAAAAATGAAAACACCTATGTTATTGGTGCACGGTGAAGCCGATAACAATCCGGGAACGTTTACCTTGCAAACCGAACGCTACTTTCAAGCACTGAAGGGACTTGGAGCTCCAGCACGAATGGTGATTTTACCAAAAGAAAGTCATGGTTATGCAGCCAAAGAAAATATTTTGCACCTGTTATGGGAACAAGATCAGTTTTTAGAAAAATATTTGAAAAACTAAACGCAGCTTGATCAAGCCCAGTTTTTAAACACAAAAATCCCCGAAATCAAATCTGGTTTCGGGGATTGTTTTTTATATCAAAAGGAAAAAAAATCTAGCTTTACGCTAACATCAAGTTGACCTCTTGATTAAAGTCTAACTCCGTGTCATGCTCAAAGAAAATGGCTCTTCGATCAAAAGCGGCTTTAACTAAAAAATGACTCCCTCTAAAATAACATTGCTTGACAACCGCTGTCATTTTTGCATTGTCTACTACTATTAATTGATGCGGATATAACAATAAATATTCGTCATCAGCCGGGTCAACATCTATAATTTGTGACAGCATAAACTCATTGACTTCACCAAAAAGAGACGCTACATATTTATTTGCCGGAAGTTCATACAAGGCTCTTGATGGGCCTTTGATGACTACTTGTCCTTGCTGCAACACAATAGTTTCATCAGCAAATGATAAGGAATCCACACTATCATGTGTGGCTATGATGCAGGTGATTCCTTTCTTCTTTAAATAGGCAAACAAATTGCGTCTTA
The DNA here is from genome assembly GCF_009764685.1 of Flavobacterium sp. I-STPP5a. Lineage (GTDB taxonomy): Bacteria > Bacteroidota > Bacteroidia > Flavobacteriales > Flavobacteriaceae > Flavobacterium. The sequence continues at coordinate 16,329 of NZ_VHLM01000022.1, forward strand.
AAGCATTTTTTCTAAAGTTATCAATATGACTGAAGGGCTCGTCTAGTAATAAAATTTCTGGCTCGAGGGCCAAAGCTTTGGCTAAGGCTACCCTTTGTTGCTGTCCACCACTTAAATCTTTGGCTTTTACTTTGGCAAATTCCGTCATTTCTACCATTTCGAGTAGCTCTTGAATTCGGAGTTTTTTTAGAGGCAAAAAAGCGCTAGACAAAAACTTACCCACATTTTCCTCTACGGTAGTGTATGGCATTAGATCAAAATCTTGAGCTAAGTATTTAATATAATCAACACCAGCAATCAAGTTGTATTTAGGTCCTAATATTGGTTTTTCGTTGTAACTAATTGATCCAGTATTGAGATCCAGTAAGCCATAAATGAGTTTGAGTAAGGTGCTTTTTCCGCAACCACTTTCCCCAATAATAGCAATGTTTTGCCCTTTCTCAATAGTAAAGTTAATATCTGTTATTACAGGTTTATCACTATAAGAAAAGTGTATATTTTTTATTTCTAGCATCATCAAAAATTAAAGTGCAAATTTACAATCTTTAAATCAATTTTAAGCACAAAAAAAGCTGCTTCTAGAAAGAAACAGCTCTTATTTTTAAAGTACTTTAAGCTTATTTTTTCACTTCAGCTTCAGCATCTTTGATCATTTTTTCGTTAGCCGTAATAGCAAACTCTACACGACGGTTTTGGCTTCTACCTTCATTAGTTTCATTAGAAGCTATAGGATCAGCAATACCCAAACCTGTTACTTGAAAACGTGATGGCGAAACTCCTTTGCTTGACAAGTAATTACGCACAGATGCCGCTCTATCCCCTGAAAGTTTCAAGTTATAATCCGCTGGACCTGTACTATCTGTGTAGCCATAAATAGTAATGTTAGTGTCTGGATATTCTCCAAAAACAGGAACTAATTTATTTAGATTAGTTTTTGCAGCAGCAGTCAAAGTAGATTTGTTTGTATCAAAACGAACTGCATTTTCATTTAATACTAATTTGATTCCTTCTCCTACACGTACTACCTCAGCTCCTGGAAGTGCAGCATCAATTTGACGTGCTTGTTTGTCCATCTTGTTACCGATAGCACCACCTGCAACACCACCAATAACACCTCCTAGTACAGCACCCATAGCGCCTTTACCGCCTTTACCAAGATTATTCCCAAGAACACCTCCGAGTACAGCACCTGCAACAGCACCTATTCCTGCTCCTCGCTGTGTACTATTTGTATTTTTTACTGCTTCACAGCTTGTAAAAATAGAACCTAAAACCATTATTGTTGCTATTGCAACTACTGAAATCTTTTTCATATTATCTTATTTTTTAGTTAGTTTTTTGAAACTGATATACTACATCGGTCATTTTTCCTGCTACATCAATTTTATCAATCAATTGAAAAGATGTCTCAGATTGATTTGCAACTGTTAAAATATATCCATTTCTTACTTTTCTTGCTTTTTCGCCAGCGTCTAAAACTTTTAAAACAAACTGACCTTGATCGTTTACAAACCAAGTAATTGGTGAACTAAAGGCTACACAATTCGCTTTCGTCAAAGCCATACTTCCTTTGTTATTGTTCGAAATAAATTTCCAAGTACTCCCTACAAAACATTCTGAGTCAGCTAATTGAAAGCTATTTACTTTTACATATTGAGATCCTGGATACGTTACTGCACTAATAACCCAGTCTCCTTTGATGGCAACTTGCGATTTTCTATCAGTCTTTGTACTAGTAGCTGATGTTGACTTGCAAGCAAACATCAAAACGGCTAAGGCGCACACTAAAATAATTTTTTTCATTTTCAAAGTTTTAATGAATTAATACTTACACAAAGGTATTACGAATTATACCAAATTTGTTTCAAAATTTCAATATTTTATATCATAATTAACGCCTACGCCATTTTGTCACCTCTTCTACAATTGGTATTCTATTTGAAAGCTTGATTGGTAACAATTTAATTTTAAAATTTAAAAAATATGACAACAGGTAAAATTAATGTTTCAGTAGAAAACATCTTTCCCTTAATCAAGAAATTTTTATACAGCGACCACGAAATTTTCTTGAGAGAATTAATTTCGAACGGTACCGATGCCACCTTAAAATTAAAGCATCTGATCAGCATTGGCGAAGCCAAAGTAGAATATGGCAACCCAATGATCGAGGTAAAAATTGACAAAGAAGGAAAGAAAATCCACATCATCGATCAAGGTTTAGGAATGACTGCTGATGAGGTTGAAAAATACATCAATCAAGTTGCTTTTTCAGGAGCCGAAGAGTTCTTAGACAAGTACAAAGACTCCGCTAAAGATTCTGGAATTATCGGACATTTTGGTCTTGGTTTTTACTCTGCTTTTATGGTAGCAGAGAAAGTAGAAATCATCACTAAATCATTCAAAGACGAGCCTGCTGCACACTGGACTTGTGATGGTAGCCCAGAATTCACTTTAGAACCAGCTGATAAAACCACACGTGGTACTGAAATTATTTTGCACGTTGCTGAGGATTCTTTAGAATTTTTAGAAGATGCCAAAATCAAAGATTTGTTGAACAAGTACAACAAATTCATGCCTATTCCAATTAAATTTGGAACTAAAACACAAACACTTCCTAAGCCAGAAGATGCTCCAGAAGATGCCGTTGCCGAAACCATCACTGTAGACAACATCATCAACAACCCAAATCCAGCTTGGACCAAACAACCAACAGAATTGGCTGCTGAGGATTACAAAACCTTCTACCACGAGTTGTACCCAATGCAGTTTGACGAACCGTTATTCCACATTCATTTAAATGTAGATTACCCGTTCAACTTAACTGGTATTTTGTATTTCCCAAAACTAGGATCTGATTTGCAAATCCAGAAAGACAAAATTCAGTTGTACCAAAACCAAGTGTATGTTACCGATAACGTAGAAGGAATTGTACCTGAATTTTTAATGATGTTAAAAGGTGTGGTAGACTCGCCAGACATTCCGTTGAACGTGTCTCGTTCAGGATTGCAAGCTGATGCTGCCGTTAAAAAAATCTCTAATTACATCACGCGTAAAGTTGCCGATAAATTAAAATCATTGTTCACAGAAAACCGTGAAGATTTTGAACAAAAATGGAACGACATTAAAATTGTTTTGGAATACGGAATGTTATCCGAAGACAAGTTTTATGAAAAAGCAGGTGCCTTTGTACTTTACCCAACCGTGGATGGTAAATTCCACACGCTTGAGGAATTAAAAGAAAAACTAGCTGCCACACAAACCGATAAGGATGGTAAACTGGTAATCTTATACGCAGGAAACAAAGATGCGCAACACTCTTATATTGCAACAGCCAAAGACAAAGGATACGAAGTATTGTTGCTAGACTCTCCAATTATCTCGCACTTAATCCAGAAAATTGAAGGCGACAACAGCAACCTGACTTTTGTACGTGTAGACTCGGATCATATTGACAACTTAATCAAGAAAGACGAAACTACCATTTCTAAACTTTCAGATGAAGAACAAACCAGCCTAAAAACCGTTCTAGAAACCATCGTACCAAAACAAACGTACAGCGTACAACTAGAAGCGCTAGACAGCAACTCAGCACCATTTATAATCACGCAGCCAGAATTCATGCGCCGTATGAAAGAAATGAGCCAAAGCGGTGGCGGTGGAATGTTCGGAATGGGCAACATGCCAGAGATGTACAATTTAGTAGTAAACACTAACTCTGAATTAGCCAGCAGCATCCTAAACAACAAAGACAAAGACGCTCAAGAAAGCCTAGTAAAACAAGCGCTAGACTTAGCCAAACTATCTCAAAACTTGCTAAAAGGCGAAGCCTTAACCGCATTTGTAAAAAGAAGTTTCGAGCTGATTAAATAAGCAGAGAACTCATTTTATGAAATAAAATGCCGTGAATCGCTTATTCCGAACTTGCTTCGGAATCTTACATAATTAAAGCTGTCCCAATTGGGGCGGCTTTTTTTTTGGAGCAGATCAACCGTTTTCAGCAGGCGTGTACTCCCGCTATACGCTACAATCTTTGCTTTTGGCTACCGCCACCGCAAAGGATTTCCGCTGCTATCGGGGCTATTTGAGACGGATAATATTTATAAAGTCGTTTTTTTTAAACACAATTTGTAAGATTATTTTAATATATTTGAGAAGTGAATATGGTGAGATGAACTTTTTTTTAATTCCGCTAGATTGGTGGGGTTTGGAAGGTTTGTGTCACCAATTTGTAAGTTAGCAGCAAGCTCTCAGCAAATACGAAAAAATCAACTTCATAAAAACTATTCTACCAATATTTTCAATCTATAAAAATGATTAAAGACAGAGATACTAATTTTAAAGAACATTCAATTTTCCTTTCAGAAATTGCCCAAAATATTTTAGACGGAAATGATAGATTTCTTGCGATACCAGGTATTTTAGCCCCTTAATAGTTCGGAGTGATATTTTAAATTTCAAATAGTACATTTGATATATGAAATACAAGAAATGGAGTTTAGAAGAAAAGCTAGAAATCCTATCCTTTTCAGAAGAATTAGGAGTTGTTGAAACGTGCCGTAAATACAGCGTTAGCACTGGCACTTTGTATAGCTGGAAGAAGAAACACGAGAAGCAGGGAGAAGCTGGTTTAAAAGTAACTTATGACACTAGTAGTAAAGAGCTAAAGCAAGCTGAGGAAGAAAACAGAATTCTACGCAAATTATTAGCTAACAAGGAAATCGAATTAGAAATTGGGCGTGAACTTTTAAAAAAAAAGTTTGGGACATCCGATCCAAGAAAGATTTAGTAGATAGTATTTATAGTAAACATAAGATTAGTAAAACCAAAATTATTACTATAGTAGGAATGGTTCAAAGTAGTTATTACCGAAGACCAAGCTCAAATAAAAAAGGTATTAAACCTAGTGAATTTACTTTTAATAAATCTAAAGGATATGTAAGTCAAGACGCGGTTATTAAATCGAT
>NZ_VHLM01000016.1 GCF_009764685.1 Flavobacterium sp. I-STPP5a
CCGTGTAAGCTCCCGTTGGGGTATTCGCTGCAATGGTTACATTTCCGTTTGCATCTACTAAAATTGCTCCTGTAGTGATTGGCGTAACATTCGTGTTTGTCGTGGTTACGGCAACTCCATTTAAGGTGTCGTTTCCTAATACACTTCCTGCGGCTACTGGTGTAGTACCTGAAGCTAATGGTGCTGCTGGTGTGCCTAAAGTATCGTTTCCTGCTATGATTGGATTTAAAACTATAATGGTTGCAGCTGCAGTATTACAATTCGATGGTGTTACAGCCAATCCTGTTGATGGATTAACTTCACACAATTCATAGGTAATACTATAACTTCCACTTGGTGTATTTCCTGCTAATATTACTACACCATTTGAATCTATACTCAATGGACCTGAAGAAACTGGTGTAACATTCGTATTGGTCGGACTTACTAAAACAGTATTCAAAGTATCATTATCTGTTACATTAAACACTACTTTTGGATTTACTCCTGTGTTTACTGCAACTGGATTATCATCAACAGCATCAATTGGATTTAAAACAACCACTGTTGCTACGGCATTTGTACAATTAACAGGATCTGCTCCCGTTTCACACAGCTGATACGTAATGCTATAGGTGCCAGAAACTGTATTAGGTGCTAAAATCAAATTCCCATCTGCATTAATACTTAATGGTCCCGTAGTGATTGGTGTAACATCTGTATTTGCTGATGTAACTGCTATTCCATTTAAACTATCTGCTCCATTACCGTTATTAGCTAGCACACTTCCAACCGTTGTACCTACTATCGTACTTGGAACTTGTGTTGGGAAAGTATCATCAAATGCAGCAATACTATTACTAATAAGGATTTTTGCATTGGCTATATCGCAGTTACCTGAATTTATGACTTCACATATTTGGTAAAAAACCATATAGGTACCTGAAACCTGTCCAGCAGGAACCGTAATTGTACCATTACTATTCAGTACAAATCCTGTAGGCGCAGTTCCGCTTAATGTTAAATTGACATCTGCTGGATTTAAAACAACTCCATTAAGGGTATCATTATTCAATACTGATGTAGTGGTTCCTCCATTTCCGCCTGTATATGGCACAGCTGTAAAATCATCAACAATAGCATCTACTGCTGCTTGTAAAACATTTACAGTAACGATGGCAGTACTGCAATTAGCTGGATTTGAACCTATTTCGCATATTTGATATTCTAATGTTTGAGGTCCTGCAGGAGTACCTGGTGCAATAGTAATGGTACCATTTGGATTTAAAGTTAAAACAAGATTTGGAACTGTAGTTGTCAAAATTACATCAGCTGGATTAATAGGTGGGATTCCACTTAAGGTGTCATTCCCTAAAACAGAACCAGTTATAGCTCCTGGAAGTCCTCCTGTTGTATCTGGATTTGCTACAATAGCATTTAAAACTACTATCGTTGCTGTTGCTGTTGTGCAATTTACAGGATTTGCTCCTACTTCACATATTTCGTATGTAATTGTATATGTACCTGAAGGTGTATTTGCTGCCAAAGTAATATCTCCATTATTTGCTATACTTAATGGACCTGCTATTTGTGGCGTAACATTAGTATTTGCATCTGTAACTAAATCTCCATGTAACGTATCATTTGAAGTAACATTTAAAACAACTTTAGGAACATTAGCAGTCGCTACTGTAATTGGCCCATCATTTACTGCAAGTAATGGATTCTGAACTACAACTGTCGCTGTAGCTGTATCACAATTAGCTGGACTTGCCCCAGATTCACACAATTGGTATGTTATTGTATAAGTTCCAGAAGCTGTGTTTGCTGCTACTATTAAATTACCGTCAACATCTACACTTAAAGGCCCTGTTGTTATTGGTGTCACATCACTATTAGTTGCTGTAACGAATACACCATTCAACCTATCATTTGATGTTACATTTTGAACGGTAACAGGCGTAGTAGCTGACGCAATTGTTGTTGGACCGTCATTTACCGCGTCTATTGGATTAAAAACTACTACAGTAGCCGTTGCAATATCACAATTTGCTGGCGTTACATTCAATCCTGTTGATGGATCGGCTTCGCATAATTGATACGTGATGCTATACGTACCACTTGGGGTATTAGCTGCTACGGTTACTATTCCATCTGCATCAATGCTCAATGGACCTGTGGTTAATGGTGTTACATTGGTATTGGTGGTAGTTGCTGCTATGCCACTTAGCGTATCATTTCCTAATGCATTTAAAGCTGTTACAACGGTATTGTTTGATGCAACGGTTACTGATGGATTGGCTACCGCATCAATTGGATTGTTTACTACAACTGTTGCTATAGCAGTATCACAATTTGCTGGGCTCACATTCAATCCTGTTGCTGGATTGGCTTCACACAATTGGTAGGTGATGCTATACGTACCACTTGGGGTATTAGCTGCTACGGTTACTATTCCATCTGCATCAATGCTCAATGGACCTGTGGTTAATGGCGTTACATTGGTATTCGTAGTTGTAGCCCCTATGTTACTTAACGTATCATTTGCTAAAGCATTTAAAGCTGTTACAACGGTATTGTTTGATGCAACGGTTACTGATGGATCGGCTACCGCATCAATTGGATTGTTTACTACAACTGTTGCTATAGCAGTATCACAATTTGCTGGGCTTACATTCAATCCTGTTGAAGGATTGGCTTCACATAATTGATAAGTAATGCTATAGGTGCCACTTGGGGTATTGGCTGCTACGGTTACTATTCCGTCTGCATTGATGCTCAATGGTCCTGTGGTTAATGGTGTTACATTGGTATTGGTAGTTGTTACTGCGACACCATTTCTAGTGTCGTTTGCTAAGGCATTCAAGGCTGTTACAACGGTATTATTTGATGCAATGGTTACTGATGGATCGGCTACCGCATCAATTGCATTAGCGACTACTACTGTGGCAGTTGCGGTATCGCAATTTGCTGGTGTAACGTTTAATCCTGTTGCTGGATTGGCTTC
>NZ_VHLM01000085.1 GCF_009764685.1 Flavobacterium sp. I-STPP5a
TTTTGATGGTAATTTGCCTGCATATATCAATATCACCAACGGTAAAACAGCTGATAATAAGGGAGCTTACGAAATTCCCCTTTTAAAGGGCAGTGTGATTGTTGCAGACCGATTTTATAATGACTTTTCCCTTTTGAATATTTGGGACAGCAACGAGGTGTTTTTTGTAATTAGACATAAAGAGAATTTACAATTTACTACAGTGAAAGAAAATGAATTACCTGAAAATCGTCACGAGCACATCATGAAAGACGAATTGATTGAATTGAAAAATGAGCCTTCAAAAAATAAATATCCAAAGAAATTAAGACGGGTAGCGGTGTGGGATGAAGAAAATGGACAAGTTATTGAACTTATTACAAACCAGTTTTATTGGTCTCCCAACACTATTGGGGAATTATATAAAAGCAGATGGCAGGTAGAAATCTTTTTCAGAGATATAAAGCAGCTACTTCATATAAAATCGTTTATAGGAACATCCGAAAATGCTGTTATGATTCAAATTTGGACGGCTTTAATTACCATTCTCATTCTAAAAGCATTAAAAGCACAATCAAAATTTGATTGGTATTTATCCAATTTAGTAGCTTTCATACGATTGAATCTTTTCGTTAAAATTGACTTGCAAAAATGGTTAGATAAGCCATTTGAAGAACACATAGAGCCTCCTCCAGAAAACATACAGGGGGTTCTGTTTTAAAAAATGACCATTTCTAAGGTGTAAACTCAATGAAATGGGCGGATTTTATATGATGTAATTTTATTTAGGACAGGATTGTATCCAGACTATTATAAGGTTAAATGGTATGAAACTATTACAGTTCCCTTGGAATATTTTTTAATGACAAAACTAGTTTATATCTTATTAATGGTTGCACCCGCAATTCTTATAATTAAATTAATTAGTAAATAGAAAATATGTTGCCTAACAGGTAAAATTGATTTGGGTAATTGATTTTGTATTTGATAGATTTATCAAATCTGAAAAATCGAGCTTAATTTAGTGCCAAACCCAATAATTATCTGAATTTTAGCAGTAATATTAAAACGACATCATAAATCATGACAACAGAACAATTTATAAATAATCTTGGTTTTGAAACAAATCCGTTTCAATATTCAAATGCAGACAAAGAAGTCGAATACTTAAATGCTTATTTTATCAAACCTGATTATTTTGAAGACGTCTGGGGTAATCCTTATAATCCTGTCTCAAATATTGTTTATGCTCCGAGAGGAGGAGGGAAAACAGCCCAAAGAATAATGATTGAGAAAAGGGCTAAAGAGTCAAAGGACATTCTTGCTATTACTTATACAAATCATGACTTGTCAGAATTTAAAAAAATAGAAGAAGTCAATTTAAAATATCATCTTACATATTTAAATAGACTACTTTTAATTTCGTTTTTCGACAGAATAAATGATGAAAATTTTGATTTCGACTTTACTTTTACATTTACTGAGCGACAATATATTTATAAATTAGCTCGAATTTATTTATTCGATACACCTGTTTCTTTTCCCAATCACGCCATTCAATCACTAAAGACTTTGGAGGATTATGCAGTTGATTTATGGAAAGGATTTAAAGAACCGATAACAAATGTAATCAGACAAATTTCAAAAAGTAAAGGACTCGAAGTTGACCTTTCAAATATTGAGGTAGATAAAAAATTAGAACTAAGTCATAAAGACAACACTTTTAATATTATAAGTTTATTAAAAAAAGCAGGCTACAATTGCGTTTACATATTGATCGATAAAGTTGATGAGCAAAATTTAACTGGAAATAATCCTTCCGCAAGTTTCTTATTAATTTCTGACCTAATTAAAGACTTAGAGTTGTTGGAAACCCCAAATTTAAGTTTTAAGTTTTTTTTGTGGGACGCATTAAAACCGTACACCGTTGAAGCTGCTCGTCCAGATAGAGTATTTTCATATGATTTGCGTTGGACATGGACGCAAATCATTGAGATGTTATCTAAAAGAACAGAAGCATATAGTGATGGAAAAATTAAAAATTTTGAATCGTTATTTGATAATCGCAAATCTCTTGGAAGAATAATTTTGTTTTCAGAATTATCACCAAGAGACTGTATAAGAATCTGTAATAGAGTTTTGTCCGAACAATTTAAAGAAAATCCACATTCATTAACCTTTAGTGAGACAGTTGTAGATAGATCAATTGAACAATTTTGTAAAGAAAAAGCTCAAGAATTAATAGTTAATTCTACTAATCTAAAACACTTAACAAAAACAAATCGAGTTTCATATACTATTGAGGAACTTGTTACAGCAAAAGTTGCAGCTGACTCGCCAGCAATAAGGAATATTATAAATCCTTGGACAACTGCAGGGTATCTAAAAAAGATTGGCCTTGTTGAAAGGAAAAATGCAAAATCTGTGAATGAGTATGCTTACCAAGATATTAGACTTGCTTTTATGGCGACACCAACTTTGAGTCTTGAACAATTTATAAATATTAAGGTGAGACGTTGTAAAACTCCTTCATGCAAAACATTTTATTATCGTGACTTTGACAGAAAATCATATTTCTGCCCAGAGTGTAATACCGAAAATGAATAATACTTCAGCTAATTTAAGTTTTGCAATATAGCGGGTTTTGGACTTAAGTTGAAGTTGGTTTTGTGCCTGCAAATTACTTGTTAACCGAAAGTTCAGACTCCCTTAATCTGCCACTTCTGCAAGCTTCAAAACACTAGCTGAACGTGTTCAAACTGACAATAAATAAAAACAGAAAAATGACAAAAAAAGATTTAATAAAACGGTTAAAGTGGTATCAGCCATTGGAACGGTCGCATGCATTTATTACTTTCCCGTTAATTGGGATCTATTTGCTCTTTACTTATTCATTTGTTGATATACTATTTATTTTATATGGCTTAGTGCTGTGTATTTGCATATTGTTTCAAGGGCAACTTTACTGGAAACTAAAACTTGATAGGCTTACCGGAAAGGCATTTGACCAAAACAAGAATCTAATGTTTTTTAGAAAATCAAAAAGAAGAAACCTTTTTATGATAGGTTTAATCCCCTTAGTATTTATTATCCAGCTCTATTTTTCTGATTGGGAGGTAAAAACAGAGAATTTGATGTTGTGGGCAATCATAGCAAACGTTTTTGGCATTCTGGAACACATCAATTATTATAATAGACAATTAATGATAGACAACACATCTGATTTAAACTATGTAATTAGAAACCGAAAACTTAAAATTGCAAGTTTGGCTAAGGACTTGATGGAAAATAAAATTTAAAACAATAGGAGCAAATAAGCTACTAGCAGTTTAGGAATTTGACTTCATGGGGAAATGGTTTTGTATTTGTAAAGTCAATGTTTATCTGAAAGTCTAGACTTCCTTAAATCCGCACATCTCAAAGCATCCTCACGGTGGTAACAACCTAAAAGAAAAACAAAAGAATGAAATTCGACAGAAATGATAAAATAGAAATTTTTGAAAATGCAATTAGTTGGATTGTAGTATTTGCAATGTTTGTTTATGGTGGAGCTAAAATAGTTCAATTTGATGGAGCTGCTGAAATTGACAAAACTGTTTCAGAAATGACTGGAATGGAATTGATGTGGGCTTTTTATGGTTACTCAAAAGCATATGCAATAACTTTAGGACTTTTTGAAATAATTGGAGGAACATTGATTTTGATAAAAAGAACCAGAATTATTGGTTGTTTGTTCACATCTACTATACTTGTAAATGTGATTTTACAAAATATATTTTTCCAAGTGCATTTTGGGGCTCTAAAAGTAGCAATCCTATACCAATTAGTAATTCTAATAATTTTATGGTTGAATAAAGATAAAGTTATTCAAAGCATCAAGAGTTTAATCCATTTCAATACATCTCAGCAACCGAGATTTAAATTTATACTCAAATTAGGAATTGCTTTTATTTGTTTTGTCATATTGAGAATAGCTGAATACTTTATAACAATGAAATTGTAGAGCCAGTAGATAAAGGTTATTACAACGGATTTATGTATTGGACATAATTAAAAGTCGATTTTGTATTTGAGAATATTAACTTCGTCTATTCGGTATCGCTCGGGTGACGAATCCGAATTGAGGGTCAAATCGTTAGCAGCGTGTTTGAGCCAAAATTCCGCGAAAAAATAATTGAAAAACAAATCAAAATACACAATATGGATAATGAATTAATTAGGGAACAATCTTGGTGGAAAAGAAATTGGAAATGGTTTTTACCAACGTTCATAATAATGCTTTTGCTTGGATTTGGATTACTTTTGAGTTCAAGCGTTGACGGAAATGTTACAGATATTGCTCAAGCGTATGCTGACAATTCACTTTATGAAAAAGCAATTGAAAAAGCAATTGAAAAAGCGAAAACGAATAAAAGAGTTCTTGAAGTAATGGGAGAAATAGAACCGATTGATAAATTAGCAATTTTAGAAGGAAATGCGATTTATTCAAACAATCATAATTCAGTTGAATTGTCTGTGAGAGTTAAGGGAAATAAAGGAAAAGGAAAAATGGATATTTCTGCTAAAAAAAATGGGAATGAATGGGAGTTTAAAAAAATTAACATACGAATTAAAGAGCCGAAAGAAGAAATCCAAATTTTATAAGATACAATTTAGTAGTAAAAACAAAACCATTCGCAAACAAGTAGTATCCTGAAAAACAAGTTTATTTAAATTTGTTTTCTAAATTTATAGTAGCAAATAGGTAATCTCTGGTGGTTTTTCAATGGATATTTATTTTTTATAGCCTCAACTTGATTGAGGCTATTTTATTTAATGGCAATTGGCTTTTTTACTGTTGTTCGCTCGGTTTTTGTTGCCATCAATGGCAATGGTTGCACAGTGGATTAAATTGCTATCAGGTTGTCTTTAGCAAATTGTTTTTCGTCTACAGTAAAATACAGCATAACTAAAAGTTTAGATTAGATTCTATCAAGATCATAAATTTGCTATAAAATTAATATCCTTGATTATGAAAAAATATTTACTTTTAATAGTTTTCTTTATTTTTTCGGCCTCTTTTGGTCAAAATTATAATTTTTTGGGCCCCTACACATCCGATGGTACACCGCAATACTTTGTGACCAGTGATGTGATTACAACTCAAACCTTAGATTTGATAAATAATTCACTTCCAGAAAGATATCCAGTTCCAATTTATAATCCACAATACATTTCATCGGGTTATGATACTGATTTAGTAATCGATAAATATGCTGATGTATGGGTGACTTTTGTTAGTGAAGGAGCAGGATATAGAAATGTTTTGGGTTTTTACACCTATGATATCAATAATCCACCAAGTACAGCACCAGCGGCTAATCAAATTACTATTGTATTTCCTAATGTATCGGCGGCGGGTAGCGGCGGAAGTTTGGTGGCGGGTAATAAAGTAAAAATTGGTACTTTTCCAGCCGGAACCGGAATCGGTTGGGTTTTGTTGGCCAATGGATGGAATGGTACAGCAGTAACATCTGGTTTGTGGAAATTGTTTTCTAATCCTAATTTTAATCCAGAAGCCAATCCAGCATTAAGACAACACAATGTGCTCTTGAACGACCCTACCAATGAAAGAATTATTCTTGGTTTTGAAGATATTAGAAGAGATTATGGCAGCTGTGATAATGATTTTAACGATGCTATATTTTATATTTCAGCCAATCCTTATGATGCTGTTTTAATAAATAACATCGCCGATGTAAGTATGGCAACAGATGTAAGTTCAGGAAACAACGGAGGGTTAGAAAGTAATGGTGATTTAGCGACCTTGATCGCTAAAAGAAATTTTAACAGAATAAAAACAAATGGTTATGATGACAAAAAAGCAACACAAAAAAAGTTTGTTAAATCCTCTAGTAATGCTAAAATATCAGGTTCTAGTGTTGATTTTTCAACTATTATCCCAAATACAGGAATGTTTGGTACCGAAACTACTTCTGTTTCCAGTCCCAGCGACTTAATTGGTATCACAAATGCAAAACAAGTATATGCAGTTGATTATTATCAAGGCGAAAATCGTCTTGCAGCACTTCTTGCAACAACAACTACAGGAAGTATTTATAGTCATTCGAAAGCAATTTGTGACCGTTTGAATAATTCATCTCTTGAAGACATCAGAACGATTGAGTTAAATGGTTACGAAATTATAATGTCCAAAATAAAAAGAGCCAATGGATTAATAGAATATGCATTGAATTTTTCTATTCAAGATACAGGAACGGATAAAAAATTGCACAGTTATTGGAATATTGATCAATATCCAGCTGGAGATTACCTTAATTTTCAGGTTTGGGGTTCATCAATGGGACAAATTTGTAGTATAACCAATGCTATGATTGTTAAATTTAAAGAACAAGGAACTTTGACTAATATTAAGGTTGATAATCGAATTCCATCTGTTTTTGTGAAAAAAGGATCCTACAAAAATGGTAAATTAGCGCTTACTTTAATAAATAAATTGGGTTCTTCGAATATAGATCTTCAAGCTAATAAAAAAGTGACAGAATTATCCAATATTGATTTTGTTGCTAAAAGCATCACACTAACAGGTTCTTATGAGCAGAATATTCAACTTGACTTGGGTGGATTATTTGATGTTGGACTTTCTATTTTTGGTAACAAATCTAAACAAATAGATGCATTGTATTTAGCAGATGGTCCTTGGGGACTAGATTATTCAAAAACAGAAACTACAGTTTCGACCTTTAATATAGACAATGTTTCAAATAGTAATTTATCAACAGATCAATATGCAATAGAAAGAAATGTAACGGTTGCAGGAACTATTTATGGCACTTTGAATGTGTTTAGAAATATTCTTCCAGGCGAATTGGCTTTTGATGCTAGCTCTTATTCAACAGTAGGTTTTGCAATTAGCAGCTCGGTTCCTGTGGAAGTCGTTTTAGTAACGGAAAACACAAAAGATTGGAACAACAGATTGCGTTTTAAAATTCCTGCAAACACAAGCGCTACAGAGGTAGATCTTCTTTTAGAGAATTTTACAAACTCCGTGGGTCAAAAATATAATAATGAAAAAATTAAAGGATTAGTTTTTTCATTTCAAGGGGATTATCAAGCTTTTCAATCATTTGCGGTTAATGTTTCTAAAGTAGCCTTTAAAACCTCAGGTACTTTAAGCGTTAGTGATTTTACAAATGAAATCAATGCAAAAATATATAATTATCCAAACCCTTGCACCACGGCTACAACAATAGTTTTACCTAAAGCAATTGAGTATGCCAATGTAAAAATCATTGATTTGAACGGAAGAATAATTGTTAATAAAGACCATAATGCTATTGCCTCAAGTAACGAAATTGAAATAACATTAGAAAACACAAGCAAAGGAGTTTATTTCCTTAAAGTTACCACAAAAGAAAACGAAACTTTTCAAACTAAATTGATTGTAAATTAAAGTTTTCATCCTCTAATTTTTTAAAAGACTGTCTAACTTAATGTTGATATTCATAGTAATATCAACATTACTGAAATAATTCATAAATTGGAAAATCAATTCTAATTTCTTCTCATATTTTTTCCACACTTACGATACTTTTGATGAAATATTTTTATTAAAAAATGGACAAATAATAAAGAGAGTGCTTAAAGAAGAGTTTAGTAGTTTGGGGAGTGAAATGAAAGCTTTTACAATCGGAAATAAAATAGACAAGTTAAACCTTAAATAAAAAAAGTCAGGTAACAGAAGCAACTGTTTTGGACAAATCGGCCTAATTAAAAGTTAAATTTTTTATTTGAGTTGGATTACTTTGTTATTTAACTGTAGATTAGACTTTGAAAGGATGTTTTTACTAATCCATCAATAAAACAACAACATGATAAAGTCCATAAAAGTAATCGTTCTCTTCCTTCTTTTTGTTTGTCATGTTTCGTGTACACAACATCAATTAGAAGGGAAAATAACAAAAGTCAATCCCAGTGATCTTAAAGCTACCACTACATATGGACCTGAAGGTATTACTAGAAATATCATTCAGGATAAAAAAGGGATGATTTGGATGGCATCGTTTCGTGGTGTTTATAAATATGACGGAACGTTTTTTACTAACATGACAAAATCCTTAACGTCATCACGCTTTTATTCTATTTTAGAAGATACAAAAGGCAATTTGTGGTTTGGCACCGTTGGCGCTGATGCGTCTGGAGTATATCGGTATAACGGAAAATCTTTCGAAAATTTTACAACTGCACAAGGACTTCTTAACAATGAAGTGAGTAGTATTTATGAGGATACAAACGGTACGTTCTGGTTTGGCGTTTCGGGTGGGTTTAGTTTTTTTGATGGAAGCTCTTTTCAAAATTTTATCATAGACGAAAACGGAATTCATGAAGACAAAACTGGAAAAATATTTGCAAAAAGGCAATCTTTTAAGCATACCGTCAATTCTATTTTGAAAGATGATAAAGGTGTTTTATGGATTGCCACAGGAGACAAAACATACCAATACCATCAAGAGAAAGCAACTGTAATGACTCATGAGCAGACACCTTTTTATAACGCTCGTCTTCTTATGAAAGATACAAACGGATCCATATGGCTGGGTGGTAACCACGGTTTATGGCGTTACAAGAACCATGCTTTTAGTAATTTTTCTAAAACTTTCGTGTCTAGCATAGCTGAAGATGCTAGCGGAGCTATATGGTTAGGCACCGCAAAAAATGGAGTGACACCCAAGTGGGATCTTTCTGAATTGCGTTCAAATGATGTCCGTAATGAATATTTTAAAGGAGTCACAATTCCTAATTTACCAATGATTTTTGGAGTCACTGCGTCAAGAGATGGGAATATTTGGTTAGCTACCTTTGATGGCGTTTTTCGCTATGATGGTAAAACAATGAAGAGTTTTAATAAAACGAAATAATTTAAGGAACAATTGATTAAGTGACAAATACATTAGAGTGGGAGTGAAGGTGTGACTTTGATATTAGAGGTCAACTTTCGTAGTTATGCTATTTCTAATTCAAAGTTTTTTTACGTTTAAATTCGTTTACTATATCAATCCATTATTTCATTATAGACCATTTCTAAATCAACGAATCTCCAAATTCCCTTTTTAAAATTATTTTCGTAAATTTGCGATTCAATAAAAATTAAACAACAATGGAAAACGGAATATATGCTAAATTCAACACTACAAAAGGTGCTATTTTAGTAAAACTCACACACGATTTAACACCAGGAACAGTAGGTAACTTTGTAGCTTTAGCCGAAGGAAACCTTGAAAACAAAGTAAAACCACAAGGAGTTAAGTTTTATGATGGTTTGAAATTTCATAGAGTAATTCCTGATTTTATGATTCAAGGTGGTTGTCCACAAGGAACAGGAACAGGAGATCCAGGGTACAAATTTGATGATGAATTTCACCCAAGTTTAAAGCACAACCGTCCGGGAGTTTTGGCAATGGCTAATTCAGGACCAGGAACAAATGGTTCTCAGTTTTACATTACACACGTTCCTACAGATTGGTTGGACAACAAGCACACTGTTTTTGGACACGTTGTTGAAGGACAAGATACTGTTGATGCTGTGGCTCAAGGGGATGTGTTAGAATCTTTAGAAATCATAAGAGAAGGTGAAGAGGCTAAAAACTGGAACGCAATTGAGTCTTTTATCACTTTCAAAGGTGCTAGAAACAAGCGTGACGCTGCCTTAAAAGCAGAGGCTGAAGCAGCTATGGAAAAATTAGCAGCTGGATTTGAAAAAACTGAAAGCGGATTGCGTTACCAATTCATTCAAAGAGGTGAAGGTAAAAAAGCAGAAAGCGGTAAAACTGTTTCGGTACACTATGAAGGTTCGTTAGAAAACGGAAAAGTTTTTGATTCATCATACCCAAGAAAAAAACCAATCGAATTTAGATTGGGTCAAGGTCAAGTAATCGAAGGATGGGACGAAGGTATTGCACTTTTAAAAGTAGGTGACAAAGCTCGTTTTGTAATTCCATCTGATTTAGGATATGGTCCAAGAGGAGCTGGAGGAGTGATTCCGCCAAATGCTACTCTTATTTTTGATGTAGAATTAATGGATGTAAAATAATCCACTCTTATACTAAGTTAACAGACTCCCAAAATGTATTTTTTGGGAGTTTTTTTTGTATTATTGATTTTATAAAAAAAAACATCTGCAATGAATACAGAACACGATACACCCTTGTCATGGGAAGAATTTGAAAGAGTAGAAATGCGTGTGGGTACCATTTTAGAAGTTCATGATTTTCCCGAAGCTAGAAAACCGGCCTATCAATTAATAATAGATTTTGGGACTGAAATAGGAATTAAAAAATCATCTGCACAAATCACTAAGCGATACCAAAAAGAAGATCTATTACACCGACAAATTGTTGCAGTTGTCAATTTTCCAAAAAAACAAATAGGAAAGTTTTTTAGTGAATGTTTAGTGTTAGGATCGGTTGGAACGGAGGGAGGTATCGTGTTATTGTCTCCCGATTTTAAGGTTGAAAACGGGTTGCGAATAGGTTAATTTACTCTTCAAATGAGGTTTGGATTTTAGCATCAAGTGTCTCGTACTTATTATGGATTGCTAATATAATCACGCCAAACAATACCGCAGAGACAATTAAAATCGTGTTTAAAAAACCCTCAGTTCCAAAGGAGAGTTTTATCAATATCGTTGAAATGATAAATCCAGAATTGCGAATTACTTTGCTAAATTTATCCGATAAGAAAAATGAAAACAACAACAATAACACTTCAATCAAAATCAAGATGGTGAAAAAATCATCAAAGAAAATTTTATTGATGTCTTTCATTTTTGTAACAATTTGAGTTATCGAAAAGAAATTTTCATAAATCCAATGTCCTAAGCTATAAACTGATAAACTCAGAAAAACTGGAATAAGAATCATTGCAAAAATATTTTTGAGGTTGATGAATGATGCAATTGCAGTAGTTTTTTGGATTTTAGACTGGTTTACTTCATTTTCTTTACTTAGTTTATAAAAGAAAAAGAGCAACAGAAAAAGTAGTATTGTAGCCAGTATGTCTAGTGTAAAATTTACATTGGCAGCAGAGTCAAACCAGTTGTCTTTAAAGTCGAGTTTAGTCAAATCTTTAAAGATACGTCTTATGATTATAAGGGTTATGATTTCATACTGTTTTCCAATGTATATGGTGGTTGATTTTGGTAAATAGTAAATTAAAAGATATACCTCATAAATCAAGATAAATGAGAAGGGCGTATAAATTGCAGCAATAGGATTGCTCAATAATTTAGAGTATTTTGGGATATCTATCCAGCCTAGATCAATGATTACAATGATACTAAGATGTATCAAGAAGAAAATGATAGCGAGAGACACAAAAAATTTTTCGGCTCTTTTTTTAGTTTCTTCAGATAACAGCAAGCGATATAAAAACTGAAAAATAAGGTAGGATTGTTTCATGGATATCAATTATACATTAAAAGTACGGAATTACGGCTTTAAAAATATTGATTTTCAGTAAATTAACTACTGTTTATACTTTTTTAAGGCACTTCGTTTAAAATAGTATTCTTATTTTTCTTGTCCCCATTCGGCCCACGAGCCATCATAAATTGCGCAATTGTGTTTGCCAATCAAAGCGTAAGCAAGCATCACGATACAAGCAGTAACTCCTGATCCACAGTAAATAATAAGCGGTTTATCATCAGGGATTAAAATCGTTGTAAGTTTTTCTGGGTGCAAAAAAGTAGTTTCGCAAAGTACACTTGAGAAAGGAATATTGAGCGCCATTGGGATATGTCCGCTTTGAAGTCCGGCTCTAGTTTCTTTTATTATACCCTTAAAACGATTTTCAATACGGGCGTCAACTACAAGATATTTTTGATCAAGAATGTTTCTTCCAACTTGATTGTTAGTTTTAACTAGTTCTGGTTGAAAATCAACTTCAAAATCACCGAGTGTATACACTTCTTTTTCGGGAATGTGTTCTACAGTGTAATTGTTTTTTATCCATTGTGGCAATCCGCCATCAAGTACTGCAATATTGATAAATCCCATAACTTTAAACAACCACCAAACTCTTGGACTGGAGTAAATCCCTAAGTTGTCATACACTACTAGAATACTATTTTTAGAGATACCAAGTTTACTGGCCTCTTGTTCAAATTGACTTGGACTTGGTAGGGAATTGGGTAACGGATTATTTTGATCGCTAAATGCTGTTTTTAAATCAAAGAATCGAGCTTTAGGGATTCTCAGATTATCAAAATCAGTTATGGCTTTAGCCTGATTTTCTTTAAGACTAGCGTCTAATATTATTAGATTGGGTAAATCTTGGTTTTTATATAGCCATTCTACCGATACTATTGTTGAGGTCATTTTTTGCATTTTGACAAATAAATTAAAAATCTAGGTTTTAAAATAAAAAAGTCCAAAAACTATACGTTTTTGGACTTTCTTGGTTTAAGTAAGTAAGTAAAAAATTAAATATCATCAAAATCTATATCTGTAAATGTTGATGTTTGTGGTAAGCTATCATTGTCTTGTTTCTCTAAAGTATATTCTTTTTTAAAATCTTTCTGGTGTCTTTCAGATATTACTTCTTCACCTTTGTGATTTAATACATAAGAGGTCATTTCGCCAAGAATTTCTGCAAAAGCAGTAAAGTCTTCTTTATACAAGTAGATCTTATGTTTTTTAAAATGAAACGATCCGTCTTCTTCTGTAAATTTTTTACTCTCTGTGATGGTAATATAGTAATCATCAGCTTTTGTAGAGCGCACATCAAAGAAATAAGTTCTTCTTCCAGCTCTTAAAACTTTAGAAAATATTTCTTCTTTTTCTAACATGTCATGTTCTCTCATATTCCTTTCAGTCAATTTATGGTTGTTAACTAGCATTCAAAAATCTACAAAAAATATGTATTATACAACAATTAAAGCATTTCTTTTTCTGAAAGTTGTTTCAAATGCAAGTCGGCATAATACCCGTTTTGATTTATCAATTGATTATGAGAACCTTGTTGAATAATTTGCCCATTGTCTATGATAATTATATTATCAGCATTTTTTGCTGATGAAATACGATGACTCACAATAATAGTAGTTTTGTCTTTGCAAATAGCGTTTAGGTTGCTTAAAATAGCTTCCTCAGTCTCTGTATCAACTGCCGAGAGGCAATCGTCAAATAATAGTATAGGCGAATTTTTTATGATGGCTCTTGCAATAGATACGCGCTGTTTTTGCCCCCCAGAAAGTGTAATACCGCGTTCTCCTAGTACGGTTTCATATTTTTTGTTAAACCCCATAATATTGTCATGAACAACGGCACTTTTGGCGGCAGCCTGCACTTCTTGATCCGTTGCATTTTCTTTACCAAACTTGATGTTGTTATTAATACTATCTGAAAATAAAAAAGCATCTTGTGGGACAATACCAATACTGTTACGTAAATCAAATAAATTTAGAGTACTAATTTCAGCTGAATCTATTGTGACCTGACCACTCGATACATCGTACATACGAGAAATTAACGATAAAATAGTTGACTTACCAGATCCCGTTTTCCCTAAAATGGCCAATGTTTCTCCTTTTTTAACGGTAAATGAAATATCTTTTAAGGCTTGAATATTGGTGTCGTCATACGTGTAACTCACGTTCTGGAATGCAATGCTGCCTTCAATAATAGATTTGTTTTGATTGTTGTTCTTAATCTCAGGTTCTATTTTAAGAAATTCATTAAGTCTCTTTTGAGATGCTTCTGCTTCTTGAACCATTGATGAAACCCAACCCAGTGAGGCAACTGGCCATGTAAGCATGTTGACATACAAGATGAATTCAGCAATGGTTCCAATATGTTTTATAGAGCCGTTGATGTACATGAGACCGCCAAAATAAATTACAACTAAGTTACTAATCCCAATTAAGGCAAGCATTAACGGACCAAATAGCGATTGCACCTTGGCTAGATTTAAGCTTTTGCTTTTACTTTCATCGGCCAGATTTACCATGTTTTGTTGGTGTTGCTGTTCTAGTGAGTAGGCTTTTATAACTCTAATTCCAGAGAAAATCTCTTGAGAGAAACTAGAAATCTTTGATAAATACTGTTGAAAAATAGTGCTTCTAGAATTTATTTCAGAGCTCAATTTAAAGATGGCATAAGATAAAATAGGAAGTGGTAATAAGGTGTACAGAGTCAAAATAGGAGACACGTTGTACATATATACAATTACTATTGCAAACCTAATTATTGTATTTATTGTGTACATGACCGCGGGTCCTACGTACATGCGCACTTTAGAAACGTCCTCGCTAATGCGGTTCATTAAATCTCCCGTACGGTTTTGTTTGTAAAAGTTTTGAGTTAAGTTTTCATATTGCCTGAATACTTCATTTTTTAAATCAAATTCAATGTGTCTGGACATTACAATAAGCGTTTGCCTCATCAAGAAGGTCAAAAAACCGGCTATGATTGTAGTTGTAATAATCAGTACTATATTGGATATCAATTCGTCTTGAATTACGGATTTAGCTACTGATTTTTCTTTGGCGAAAGCCTCAATTACCATAAAAGATTGACTGATCAACTTTGGGGTAAAAAGCATGAATATCTGAGCTATGACTGTAAATACGATTCCGAGTAAAAAGCTGTATTTATATTTGACGAAATATTTATTTAAATAACGTAATTCTTTCATTTTTAGTAAGGTATTCTAATTTTTTAACTTTTATTGTAACGATTAGCTAGCTTTTTACAAGATTATATTGCAGAATATCAGTTGAAAATTATTGATAAATTGATGATTTTTTTCAGAAATGTTATTGCATATTTAAATTTTATGTAGATTTGGCTAGTCTTTTTGACAAATTCATAAATGTCTCACTATTAAAACTTACACAATGAAAGCAGATTTCACTACTGGAAAAGAACTTCAAAAAATGGATCCCGTTTTTGGTCAATTATCATTTGATGATCACGAGCAAATTGTATTTTGTAATGACAAAGATACGGGTTTAAAAGCAATTATTGGTATTCATAATTCGGTAATGGGACCCGCATTAGGTGGTACAAGGATGTTTAATTACGTTAATGAGTGGGAAGCACTTAATGATGTTTTGCGTCTTTCACGCGGTATGACCTTTAAAGCAGCTATAACAGGCCTAAATATAGGTGGTGGTAAAGCGGTTATTATTGGTGATGCTAAAACTCAAAAGAATCCTGCATTAATGCGAAAATTTGGAGAGTTTGTACATTCATTAAGTGGACGATACATTACTGCAGAAGATGTAGGAATGGAAACGGCAGATATGGATATTGTAAGAGATGTGACTCCTTATGTTACGGGAATTTCTGAATCTAGAGGTGGTGCTGGAAATCCATCTCCAGTTACAGCTTACGGGGTGTATTTGGGAATGAAAGCGGCTGCCAAACAGCAGTTTGGTACCGATGTATTGAGTGGTAAAAAAGTATTAGTTCAAGGAATAGGACACGTAGGAGAAACATTGGTTGACTATTTAACCAAAGAAGGAGCCATTGTTACTATTGCTGATATAAATGAAGAAAAACTAGTAGAAGTAGGAGCAAAGTATAACGCCGAAATATATAGAGGTGAAGATCTTTACACTGCTGATGTAGATATTTACGCGCCATGTGCGATGGGTGCGACTTTAAATGATAGTACCATTTCAAAATTAAAAGCAAAAGTTGTTGCTGGTGCAGCAAATAATCAACTTGCAGATGAGAATATTCATGGTGCTTTATTGCAACAAAAAGGAATTTTGTATGCACCAGATTTCTTGATTAATGCAGGTGGAATTATCAACGTTTATGCAGAGTTAGCACATTATGACAAGGCTGAAATAATGCGTAAAACCGAAAATATTTACAACACGACGCTGGAAATATTTGATTATGCTATTGCAAATGGGTGCACCACACATAAGGCGGCGCTTACAATTGCGCAAAATAGAATTGATCAAAGAAAATTAGAGAACAGTAAAAAGTAGTTTTTATACTCAGCTGCCAGTATTTAGTGATGCCTAAATTGCCATCACTAAATACTGATTGCTGAATACTTCAAAATAAGCGATTATATATTTTATTTTAAAAAATGAAATCCTTATTTTTGCACCCTAATAAATTTAAAGTTCTTACAAGGTGGTAAATAGAAGACACATACGCGTAAAGGTCATGCAATCCATTTATGCAATGCATCAAAGCGGTTCAGATAGTTTGGAAAAAGAGGAGAAATTCCTCCATTTTAGTATTGATAGTATCCAAGATTTGTACCTTATAATGCTCTCTTCACTGATTGAAATTTGTAAGACTGAGACTGTTTATTTGCATAAATCAAGTCTTAAACATTTAGCTACCCCTGCAGAACGTAACCCAAATGAAAAATTTATCAAAAATAAAATTTTTCAAATCCTTTCAGATAATAATTCATTAAGTATAGCGCTGGAAAATCGTAAAATTAACAATTGGTCATTAAATGATGATTATATTGTCTTGCTGCTTAAAGAAATTAAATCTAGTACGATATATCATGACTACATGCAAAGCGGGATGAACACATTTGAAGAAGATCGACAATTTATTGTTGATTTATTCATGAAAGTGATTGTTCCAAATGAAAAACTGTATGATTACCTTGAAGATGATAAATTAACTTGGGTTGATGATATTCCGCTAGTTAATACGCATATCATTAAGCAATTAAAAGCAATCAAGGCTGGTGAAGATGACAATTTTAGAGTTCCAAAATTGTATAAGGATAATGAGGATAGAGATTATGTAAAAGAGTTATTTCGTAAAACAGTTTTAAACGAAAAAGAATTAGCCAAAGAGTATTTGGATAAAACACCTAATTGGGACAGTGAAAGAATAGCAGAAATTGACACCATTATTTTAAAAATGGCAATTTGTGAGTTTCTTAAATTTCCGTCTATTCCTGTAAAAGTGACATTGAATGAATATCTAGAAATTGCCAAAGAATATTCTACCCCAAAAAGTAGTATATTTATCAATGGTATTCTAGATAACCTTGTGAAAGAATTAAATACAAATAAAAGAATTATCAAAGCCGGTCGCGGTTTGATGTAACAAAAAAATAAAAAAAAGCATGGAACAATTACAGCAGTTTGCACCTTTCATTTTAATGTTTGTCGTTATCTATTTCTTTATGATTAGACCACAACAAAAAAGAGCTAAAAATGAGAAGGCATTTGAAAGCAGCTTAAAAGTGGGAGATAAAATCATTACCAAAAGTGGATTGCACGGAAAAGTAGCTGAACTAGCAGAAACTACGGTGGTAATAGAGACTATGTCTGGTAAGTTAAAAATGGAGCGCTCTGCCATTTCAATGGAAATGAGTGCAGCTCTAGTTAAAAAATAAGATATCAAACGGTACTTAGTAAAAAAGTCCCAAATTACATTGTAATTTGGGACTTTTTGAATTTAAAAAAATATTTTTATTTTTTATTCTTCTTGTTCTTTTTAGCTTTTTTTGATTTAGCTTTAGCTTTTTTCGCTTTCAGTTTTGCTTTTACTTTAGCTTTTTTTGCTTTGTCTTTTTTAGTTTTCTTTGCTTTTTTAGCTTTGGCTTTAGCTTTTTCTTTGGCATTCGCCTTTGCTACTTTTTTCTTTTCTTTGTCTTTCATTTTTACTTTGTTTTTATTTTTTTCTTTTTTGTCTTTCTTTTCCTTTTTATTTACTATATCCTCAACTAAAGAAGTTGTAACTTCTTCTTCTGATGCTGGTGTTTCAATATCAGTAGTTTCAGCTGTAAGTGATGGATTTTCTGTTGTGTCTTCAGTCTCTACAGAAATAGCTGCTTTTTTTGATACTGGAGCGCGTCTTACTCTTTCGGGTTTAGTATTCTCAGGCGTTGATTCTGGTGTGAGGTTTGTTTCCTCTTCGTGTGATGTCATAAAATAAGTAGTTTATAGTTGTTTGACGTTATCATAAATCACAATATTAATAAATTGTTATTTTTACGTTAGTAAATGTAGTGAATTTATTTATTGCTCAATGTTAAGCTTTTGTTTTAGGTGTTTTTTTTTACAAGGATATGCTTGTAGTGCGCTATTCTATTGTTGATCCATATTCAAAAAAAAAAGTCTCGCATCAGAGGAGGGCACTGAAAAACATCGCTTATTTTGATTAGCATCCTTTTTTAGATAATAAAAAACGCTTGTAACAGGATTTTAAACATCCGTTATAAGCGTTTTTTTTTTGCAACTGTTTTTTATTGTAGGTTATATGAGTTGGTTTTTGACTTATACAGGTTCATTTGGCAAAATGCATGTGTAGATTACATTTTCTACATTAATTTGAGTATTCTTTTTAAGTTGACTGTAAAAATTGCTATTGCACCTTGCATTTGCATATTGGTA
>NZ_VHLM01000018.1 GCF_009764685.1 Flavobacterium sp. I-STPP5a
TTTTGATGGTAATTTGCCTGCATATATCAATATCACCAACGGTAAAACAGCTGATAATAAGGGAGCTTACGAAATTCCCCTTTTAAAGGGCAGTGTGATTGTTGCAGACCGATTTTATAATGACTTTTCCCTTTTGAATATTTGGGACAGCAACGAGGTGTTTTTTGTAATTAGACATAAAGAGAATTTACAATTTACTACAGTGAAAGAAAATGAATTACCTGAAAATCGTCACGAGCACATCATGAAAGACGAATTGATTGAATTGAAAAATGAGCCTTCAAAAAATAAATATCCAAAGAAATTAAGACGGGTAGCGGTGTGGGATGAAGAAAATGGACAAGTTATTGAACTTATTACAAACCAGTTTTATTGGTCTCCCAACACTATTGGGGAATTATATAAAAGCAGATGGCAGGTAGAAATCTTTTTCAGAGATATAAAGCAGCTACTTCATATAAAATCGTTTATAGGAACATCCGAAAATGCTGTTATGATTCAAATTTGGACGGCTTTAATTACCATTCTCATTCTAAAAGCATTAAAAGCACAATCAAAATTTGATTGGTATTTATCCAATTTAGTAGCTTTCATACGATTGAATCTTTTCGTTAAAATTGACTTGCAAAAATGGTTAGATAAGCCATTTGAAGAACACATAGAGCCTCCTCCAGAAAACATACAGGGGGTTCTGTTTTAAAAAATGACCATTTCTAAGGTGTAAACTCAATGAAATGGGCGGATTTTATATGATGTAATTTTATTTAGGACAGGATTGATTCAAAATCAAGTAAAAAAAATGGCTAAACAGAAAGGACATATAAAATATGTCGGAACGTTAGGAGAAGTTAGACACTTCAAAATCAAAGGAAATGACGGTTATTTTGCTGGACTAAAAGGAGGTCCGACCGCCGAGCAAGTAAAAACTGCACCTGGCTTTATTCGTACTCGTGAAAATATGAGTGAATTCGGCGCTTGTGCCAATGCAGGTAAATCAGTAAGAGTTGGTTTATCTTCATTAATGAAACAAATGGCAGATAATCAATTGACAGGTCGATTAACTGCAATTATGAAAAAGATCAATATTGAAGATGGTTCTGAAGCTCGTGGACAGAGAGCCGTTTTAGTTTCGCAACAACCTCAATATTTGAAAGGATTAGATTTTAACCGTAACATTTCATTTAATGGTGTTTTTTCAGCTCCTTACACATTAACTCCTAATGTAGATAGAAATGAAAGTGTTTTAACTATTCCTTCATTTAATCCTGCTAATTTTATTAGTGTTCCATCCGGTGCAACACATTTTAGAATTATCAATGCAATTTCAGTTATTGCAGATTTCGTATTTAATCCAACTACTGGAGCTTATGAAGCTGCTGATACTGATTTAAATGAACTTTCAAACATTGCTTATTCAGCTTACACTCCTGTCGATGTAGCTACTACTCCATTAACAGTGACTGCAACTTTACCAAATGCTCCAACAATGAATACAAATGTAACTGCAATTGGTAGCATTGGAATTGAGTTTTACCAACAAGTTGGCTCAAACTATTATTTGTTTAATGCAGGAAACGCAATGAAAATACAAGATTTATTCTAGTATATTTCAAATTCAAAATTAAGCCCTTTCTTTCGATTGGGCTTTTTTTTATTCTCAAATTATAGATTTTCTATATAATGATAACTTATGTATTAAATATCTATGAAATAACTATCAAATATCCATTACTCTAAAACTTTGCAATATCTGTTGATAATTACATTTCGAATATCATTGACTAACTTCAAATTATTAACAAAATGTATCTCCTGTTCTTCAAGTAGTTTTAGTGCTGCAATGTTTTTTTGATGGTTCTCAAATTCTTGAAGCATTGTTCTAACTCTTGAATTAAATTCCTTTTTAAAATCAAACAATCTTAAAAACGGAATTACGGAACCAATAAGAAATTGATGCCAAAATTTAGCTTTCCATAAGCTGTAAGCAACAAAATAGATATTTTCAAGGTCTTCTTGATTGTCAAAAATAACAACAAAGCTATTTGTAAAAGGTTCTTTTTGTGGTTTTCCACTATTTAAGCCTTTATTTAATAGATATAAGCAAGGTTTATTGTACTTGGTGTCTTTCCTGTGGGTTTTAATAATAAAGTTCATTACATCGGATTTAAAAGGTTAGCTTCCTTTTTCCTTTTGGTTTCCTCTGAAATGCAGGTGTGCCTCGCTACGCTCCGCCCATTAAAACTTTTCAAAAGAAAAAAAAAAAAAAAAAAAGAAAGCCATTCGTCCAAGTGGAAGGTTTCAAAAAAGCAAGTTTTTCAGAAAAAATACTACCTGATATATCATCGGAAATGTATTCGTCAAAATCAAAATAAAGCGTCTTGCGAAACGGTATAGGTGGAGATTTTTTCTGAAACCCGTAGGGCTTGAACTTGCTTTTTTGAATACCTGCAACTTATCTTTGCTTCCTTTTTTTTATTTTTTTGGTTTTGTTTCCGATTTAAAATAATTGTCTTTTGAAGTCAGATTTAAAAAATGTTGATTAAAGTACCAAACGTCTTGAAAGGGTATCAAATTTTAGGGCATTTTAAAAAACCAAAAAACAATATAAAAGCTTTTTGAAATGAACTGAAATTTGATACTCTTTCTTCTCTATTTGATTTTTGAGGATGCCTGATTGTTCTGGCGAAAGGAGGTTTTTCTATTTTATCTAAATGTTATTCGTAAACGTAATGGCATCTTCAAAAAACAATGAAAACACATTCGTAGTGTCCGATGGCAGAAGCTCGAAGTAAGGGTATTCTTTTTTATTTGCTTATTGGGATGTTCTGATTGGTTTTCTTGGCTGCTTGATGCCTGCACGTAAATAGAAAGATAAAACTTGAATGTTACTACAATTATTGTACTGAAAACGCTAGGTATCAAGCTGACGGAAAGCCAATGACTTGAGGTTTTGTGGCAAATAAAAAAGAATACTCTTACTGGCATTATTGGGATTGTAGGTATAGAAAATTGCTTTAACCAAAAAAACAATAAACACTAAAAGCAATTTTTATACTTACAATGTCAATATGAAAATACTTCCTATTTCTTTTTATGCGGTTCGATTGTCTGCGTCAGTTCGGTTTCGGAAGAAGTTATGCGGAAAGATAAATGTTGTATTTAACGTAAACGTGATGCGGAGGTTTACAATTGCTAGTAACGGCTGGCTTTGCGTCTGTTGGGGATTAAAAAGCAGTATATTTTCCGTTACACTTAAGAGGACAAAAACAAGATAAACATTCTGTTAAACACTATTGCCCCAATAGCGCAAAACCACCGTTACTAGCAGTTGTTTCTTTTACGCAATAACTTTAAATCATCAAAATAGATTGTTTAAATATTGAAAAGAAAAGACTTTAATGAAAAAAAATAGTTTACAATTGGTTTTTTATTATACTTTTGCATACTTTTTTAACGTATATTTGTTAGTATATTTTATTAATATTATTTACATTTGATATAATTAAAATCTTTTATGACTACACAAGACATCAATATTATCCAAAATCAAACTAATAATGTTGAACAATGGTTTGACGAAATGGTTGCGAATTTGAGATACGATCAAGCTTTATTAGAAATAGATGTTCTAGAAGAAAATAAAAAAAAGATATACGATACTTTAATATCTGGAAATCAAGATTTAATAAATCATTTAGGTAGACAAGCAAGTTCTGCTTTTTTCATTACTCGAATAGTAACTGATTATTTTAGAGAATTAGTAAAAACTAATAGCAAACCAAAAAAAATAGCGTTGGAATTATCTGATTCTAAAATATTGGTGTGGGCTGAAATTAATGAAAATGACGAGGTAATGGAAGATGGACTAATCTTAACAGAGGCTAAAATGAATGCTGACTACTCGAAATATGGATTTCATATTTCATCAACAATAGTTGAAGATAGCGATAAACTACCTGTACCAAGTCATTATAAAAATGTACCAATTAATTAAGAAGACATAATTGGCTACCTTTCAAGAACACATAAATCAATCAAATAATAATTTAGATTATTTGTCTAAAATCAATTCATCTATCAATGACAGATGGGATTGGCAAGTGACAGTAAGTTTCTATTGTGCTTTACATTTAATAAATGCACATATAGTCCAAAAAACAACAAAAAATTACCTTTCACATAGTCAAGTATCACACGCTATTAATCCATTCAATCCTTTATCAGTTTCTAAAGTAGATGAGGAAACTTATTTGTCATATACTAAATTATTTCAACTATCTAGAAGAGCTAGATATTTGTTAAATGAGAATTTTGATAATACTAGTGCTGTAGATATTCAACCCGCTTGTGTTACTTATAGCAAGCACTTTAAAAAAACAGTTCATCATTTAAACAAAATAATGGATTTTATGACTACACAACACGGAACAAGCTTTGTAAAACGTAGTTTAAAATGTATTGATTTAAATAATCAAACATTTACTTACTTCACAATAATTCAATAATTTATAGTAATTTATATTCTTTTTTAAGTTCTTTTAGTTTTTGATTCATTTCGACTTTTAGATTGAATTGTTTTTCTTTTTTTATCTTCTGTTCAAGTTCTTCGATTTGCTTTTTAAACTTTGTTTTGGAGCTGTCTTTTTCGATTATCTCTTTTATATTTCTACTTCGGAATCCTGATATTTGAGAACAGAAATCGGTAAAAATAAAATCTATGCTTTCTTTTAGATTAAGCGATATTTTCTTCTTTGTGATAAATTGCCAATCTGAGATGAAATTCCAATCTATAACTGCTGTATTTTCATTATTTATGTGATTGTGCTTTTTGGATGTGCTTAAATAAGTTTCTTCTCCAAATGTTACTATAAAAATAATGTGATATGGAATTGCTTTGTCTATTACATTTAGTAATGGCTGAATCTTTTCTTTTGTTTTTAATTTGATTTCAAATATTTGAATTTCCTTTACATCATTACCATCAAGATTGATAGTGTCCTTTGATAATTTATTTAGCCAAGTGATTTTATCAATAGTATCTGTAAACTTCTTTTTTTGCGATGAATTGGTAAAATCATCAAAAGCGTTTTTAGGTATAAATCTGTTTACAATAGTAGATTTTGGAAGTTCAAAATAGGTCATTTTATTACTACGAATGAAATTAAACTAAAATCTTCTAACCCTTTTACATTATTGGTTAATGCTGTTGTACCACCTGAACGGAATAAACTTTTAATATCTTTATCTGCTTCGGTCTTAACAATAGAACCAATTGATTTCTTTAATAAATCGGAATAGAAATCCATATTTTTGAAATCGTTTGTTTCATCACAAAACTTGTCGCATAATTCTGGTAATGGTTCGTAATATCCTTTACAATGAAGTCTAATTGCATCTAATGATTTTTTTGCATCAAAATGATTGTGGATTATTTCGCCGTTTTCTTTTATGTAGATTATGTAATATGGATGCAAACGATTTTGTTTATCAATATTGACTTCATTATTGATATTTCTTAAAACAAAAATTACTCCTTTGCTTTCTTCACTTTCTGCTTCTGCAACTGCATAGATTCCTTCTGGGATATTTTTTAGTTTTCCATATTTTTTGAGGAAGTTAGATAAATCTACTCTAAAGTCATTCAATCCTAAATCTGTTATGCTAACTCCTTCTCTTAAATCTTCAAGGTCAACAACTTCTTCTTGTAATTTTTTTAATTGAATTTTGCGGTATTCTAAATCTTAATCATCGGTTTTTAAAATGTTATCATCTCCTGTACTAGCCATATTACTAATAAGCATTCTATCTTCAACACGTTGTTTTAAATTTATATAAGCATCTAAAGATACATCTGGCCAAAAATTGACCATTGTAATACTTGAATTAATAGAACCAATTCTGTCTATTCTTCCAAATCGTTGAATTATTCTAACAGGATTCCAATGTATATCATAATTAATAAGAAAATCACAATCCTGTAAATTTTGTCCTTCTGAAATACAATCGGTTGCAATTAGAACATCAATACTATCTTCAAGATTTGGAAATATATCCTTTTTGTTTTTTGAAATCGGAGAGAAACAAGTTAACAATGTATTCAAATCAGTATTAATATTTTTACTGGTACATAATCTTTTAGAACCGGTTATTAATGCTGTATTGATATTATAATTTTCTAATAAATTATCTTTTAAACTATTGTATAAATAATTAGCTGTATCTGCAAAGGCTGTAAAAATTATTACTTTTCTATTGTTTTCGTTTATTGGATTTTGAAATTTTTCTTCAACAACTTCCATCAACTTTTTTAGTTTAATATCGCTTGAACGGCTAATATTGCTTACTTCATCTGATAATGTTTGTAAATTGTCTAAATCCACTTCTAAATCTTCAATCCATCTTGTTTTATCTAAATCCTCAACTCTAACTTTTACTTTTTTACCAATTATGTTTTCTTCATCACCCCAATCTGCATCCCAATCAACATTTTCATTATCTATATCCCATTGCACACTTGAAACTGAATCTGTATTTTCTTTTTTTAGTAATTCTAATCTAGTTTTTATTTGTGATAAAATATCATTTAAAGTCAAACGAAATGAATCAATGGAACTCTCAATACGCTTTAATAAATTAATGCGCATTAATAACTGCAAACTTTTTTCTCTGTCTACTTGCGTAAAAGTTCCTGAACCTGATTTTACTTTTTTATCATACTTATCAGCATACAACTGAACTTTACTTGGTAAAATATAATTTAATGGAGAATAAACAGAAAGGTTTAAAAGCGTTAATCTTTCCGCAATATTTTCAAAATTTATCTTCTTATCTGTTAATGGGCTGTGAATAGATAAAGGTTTATTCCTTACTGGAAATTTACCAATATCTGAAGTATCATAATATTTAGTAATGTGTTTTCTAGAACGTGCAATTGTTAAACTGTCTAATATCTCAAAGAAATCAAAATCAAGCATTTCTAAAAGCTTTTCAGTTGTTCTATCGTCATTAGATAATTTAGACCAAGTATTAAAAGACTTTTGCGCTCTAACAAAAACTGTATCAATATTTCTTTCGGTATTTAAACGATCATTAATTTCAAAAGAAGCTCCTTCATAAGCAATAGCCAATTGATTTTTTAAATCATTAAATCTATTATTTACAGGCGTTGCTGAAAGCATCAAAACTTTAGTTTCAATTCCTTCTTGAACAATTTTTCTTAATAGTTTTTGATACCTATTTTCTTTACCTACCGAAGTGCTATTGTTTCTAAAATTGTGCGATTCATCAATAACTACTAAACCATAATTACCCCAATTTACTAACTCTAAATTACGGCCATTACTCATTCCTTTTTCACGTGATAAGTCGGTGTGAAATAAAACATCGTAATTGAATTTATCTTTAGCTAAAAGATTATTTTTATCGTTTTGTCTGAACGTGTTCCAATTGGCTTCTAGCTTTTTAGGACATAAAACCAAAACATCTTTATTGCGTTTTTCGTAGTATTTAATAATTCCTAATGCCGTGAATGTCTTACCTAAACCAACACTATCTGCAACTATGCAACCATTGTAACGCTCTAGCTTATTTATAGCGCCAATAACGGCATCTTTTTGAAAGTTAAACAGTTTGTTCCAAATTAAAGTTTCTTTGAAACCTACATCATCATTTGGCAAATTATCGGAATTAATATCTTCTAAAAAGTCATTGAAAATATTATATAGAGTAATGAAGTAAATAAATTCTGGACTATTCTCTTTGAAAGCGTTTTCAAAAAACTCCTGAACTTGTTCTGTTACTTCTTTTAGGTATTCTTCGTTATCCCAAATTTGTTTGAACCAATCAACATAAGCTTTACTATTTGGGAAATCTACTTTTTGAATTAATGTTGGAAATCCTTGTTTGTGTGTTACTCCTAAATCGGAACTTGTAAATCCTGTAATATTGGAATAACTAACTGATTGTTCTCCTTTTTCAATATTTATTAATC
This sequence comes from Flavobacterium sp. I-STPP5a, assembly GCF_009764685.1. Lineage (GTDB taxonomy): Bacteria > Bacteroidota > Bacteroidia > Flavobacteriales > Flavobacteriaceae > Flavobacterium. The sequence goes on from NZ_VHLM01000018.1 coordinate 7,991, forward strand.
CGTTTAATGGAAGATTATTTTGTTTATTGGATTTGAATGTTACCTTTTCTTTAATCCAAGTTGAACATTCTTTTGCAATGGCTTTTTGATTTAATTCGTTTTTTAATCGTAGTTCAAAATCGCCACCACATAATTGACTTTCATTGACAATATGAGGGATATAAAATTCTCTTGAAATCTTTTGAAACTTATCTTCAATAAAGGTTGGTGAAGTAAAAATAAATTCTAATTCGTCAATACCTTTTAATTCTTTTTTAAGTGCTTCAAAAGCATAAATAGAAAATGAGGAAGCTGCAATACTTAATTTGCTTCCCTTTGTAATCTCGGCTTTTAAATCCTCTCCAAGTCTTGAAGTTATGTTATCAATTATCTTCATCCTAATTATTTTAACTGCACAATTTCCATCATATTTTCATATGAAATTACACGCTTAAATTTTACTTCGCAATTACTAATTGCAGCAAAATGTTCTTCTGCACAATGGATTTTTAAGTTTTCTATACTTTTTAAATCATTTGTATCATTGGTTCCTTTTGTCTCAGCAATGAAATAGATTTGTCTTACTTTATCTTTATCAAATACAATTGCCCAATCTGGATTATAAGTGCCATTCGGTATTGTTATTTTAAAACCACTTGGAAGTTTGGCATAAACCGTCACTTCTTCGCTAGCTTCTAATGCATTTGCAAATTCTTTTTCTACTTTAGAATCGGAAACAAGATAATCGTAAATGTGTTTTTTTAGTATTTCTGTTTGGCGCAATGATTCTTTAGAATTGGTAAAAACCGTTTTAGCATCGTATCTATCCTCTGTTTTGTGATATACAATGTTATTGATAATTAAACTTGCTTTTGTTTCATTTATCAACTTACTGCATTTAGCAATGAACTCTTCGGGATTTTTTCTAATCAAATAAAATTGATTTGGATTTATCTTTTTAAGAATAGTTACTACAGTTGTTCTTTTTAAATTAGTTGCATTCACCATTTCGCCTATGATGTCATAAACAGTATTAGTATAAACATCTGTATCTAACTTTTTAGTAGCACGACTTGTAACTTGTATGGCTTCGTTATTGTCAATTTTTTGTTTGGTTGTTTGTTCTAAAACTCCTTCTTTAACTTCATAACTTCTGTCTGCAATATGTAAATCTTTATTGATTCTGTTTTTACTATCTTCTATAAGTTTATCGGTATCAAATTTTACTTCATAAATAGATTTAATATTAATTCTATTCCAAAGGTCTTGAAACTCTTTTTTATGGAAATTACTATTTACTGCAACCTCAACATTGTTTCTGTCATTCTCTATATTGATGCCATCGCCTGTATAGATTGATTTTAAAAGCTTCGTAATATCTTCTCTAAATGGTTCAAGATTTTCTGGCAATGGAACTTGATTACTTTCAATTTTTGCTTTTCCATCAGTTGTTATTTTATCTTCATCATCAAGTATATCATTTTTGTATAAAAACTTGTTTAGCTTTTTGGAAACCTCTTCTGTCAATCGAATACTTTGACCAAAAGCATCGGTAACTAATTTTCCAATAAAGAAATCTACTTCGGCTTTTTGTGGTCTATCCTTTAAGGTTGCTGCAATTTCAGACTGCAAACCTCTTGCAAATTCTTCATAACTTTCAGAAGCAATAACAGTTAATCTATTTATTTCGTGAACTTGCTCACCAACTGTTTCAAAGTCTAAACGGTTTCCGTGTTCATTGACACATAAACGCATACCACGACCAACTTCTTGTCTTCTTCTAATGGTAGCATCAGAATGTTTTAAAGCGCAAATTTGAAATACATTTGGATTATCCCAACCTTCTTTTAAAGCTGAGTGAGAGAATATAAAACGTGTTGGTTCATCAAAACTCAACAAACGTTCTTTGTCTTTCATAATTAAATCATAAGCCGAAATATCCTCTGAATCTTCTTTGCCACGTTTTACCGTTGGGTCAATCATTTTGTTTTTTTTATCGATAGAGAAATATCCATTGTGTATTTTGTCGGCTGAATCTCTTTCAACATAGCTAAAATAATTGCTTGGCATATATCCTTTATGAACATTGCTTGGATCACTTTCTTTTAGATATTCATTGTATTCTTGATGAAATAAATCTAAAAATTCACTTCGTAATTTATTATATTCTTCTTCAAATATTTTGGCATATTCACCTGGAACTTCTTCTCCTAATTCGTTGTATTGTTTATATTTTTCAACGGAATCAATAAAGAATAACGATAACACTTTTATTCCTTTATCGAATAATTGTTTTTCTTTTTTAAGATGTGAATAAATGGTTTCTCGTATTTGGATTCTTCTAAAATCTTGTTCGTAGAAATCGCCAATCACTTCACCTGCAAACAATTCTAAACCATTAATTACAATTTTATTATGATAGCCGTCAATTTCTTGAATGACCTGATTTTTGTATTGTGGCATATTACCTGAAAGGTCAAATAAATTTGCTCCTTTAGATAGTTTTTGTCGAATACGTTTTGTTGCTCCACTTGCATTTCTTACTTCATATTCAACTGCTGCAACTGGTGCTTTGTCTTTGCTAACTACTATATTTTCTAAATACAAATATCCATTTGTTCCTGTTGTACCCTTTAAGTTGATTCCCTTTACTTGTATTTTTTTTACTAGTTTTCTGTTATAAGCATCCAAAGCATCTAAACGGAATACTTTATTGTATTCTACTTTGTGAGTTGCTGAATAACGTAATGTAAACAACGGATTGAAATCTTGCATACTTTCCAATGTTCTTTCGCCATCAACAGATTGTGGTTCATCAATGATAAGTATTGGATTGGTTTGTGCTAAAATTTCAATTGGTTTTCTTGAACCAAATTGGTCTAATTCCATTTTGATACGTCTTGCATCTTTTCCTGTAGCATTAAATGCTTGTGTATTAATAATCATTACACTAATACGACTATCGGAAGCAAAATTCTCAATGTCTTGCGGACGAGAAGAATTGTAAATAAATGGTGTTATTTTATGCTGATATATTTCTTGAAAATGGTCTTGGGTTACTTCAAACGATTTGTAAACTCCTTCACGAATAGCAATACTTGGCACAATAATAATGAACTTACTCCAACCGTATTCTTTATTCAATTCAAACATACTACGAATGTAAGTATAGGTTTTTCCTGTACCTGTTTCCATTTCAATAGTTAGATTGTATCCAAGATTTAAACCTTTTGGTCTTTCTAATTGCGTGCTTTCTGGAATATCATTTGCAAACTGAACCCTTTTAAGGTTTTCTAAAATTTGATTATCGGTAATTTGAATTGGTGTATTTCTATATCCAATGCTTTCCATTACTTCTAATTCTAAAGTATTAGCCACAACACCTTGAGCTAATTGCTTGGCTTTCTTAATAATATCTTTTGAGCGTTCTAAAGTAAAGCGATTGGTTTTTATAGGTTGTCCTGCAAAACAATCAACAACTGCTTTTACGGCATCAATTTGAAATTGTTGTTCTTTGAATTGTAATTTCATTTATGTGAAATTTATTTTTTTATTGGTCATAAATGGTATCGCTTTTTTAGCGGATTTTGCTACGCAAACTTTTTTGTGGCGATTTCATTTATTTCTTTATCTATTTCCAAAAATTATCTTCTTTCCAATTAACTGGAAAACCCATTTCTTTTTCTTGTGCCAAAGGACAATTGTTCATCAATGCTACTAGATTGGCTTTGAAACTATGCTCTGGGCTTATAATGTTTAACAAATACACAACATTGCAAAGAACAGCATAAGTTTTATTAGTATAGTAGTATTTGTTTTCTACATACGGATAAAGCGTTTTTCGAGGTATTGCAATTTCTGGCAATCGTCTATTCCATACTCTGCCATGATGCGCACAAGTATTGCGTAGAATACTTAGACAAAACATCCAATTGCTAAACAAGTCAACATCTTTAAGACCGTAATACTGTGCTACACTATTTTTTAAATCATCTTTTTTTAGATTTTTAAATAATTTGGATAATAACCCCATACTACTAACTTCAAGACTCATCCAACTTGGTGGACTTGTGGGTTTGGTATATTTATGTTTGTAATGTTTGATAAACGTTTCGTTACTTCGGTCTATTTCTTTTTGAAGACTCGCTATATGCTCTGCAAAATAAACAGAATTATTATATAATTCGGGTTTTAAATGCCAATGACTACCGTGTGCTAATGCGTATTGATAAATAATTTGAGTACGAAAAGACACCTCTATTTTTTCAATAGCATTAAAAATTAAAAGACGCAATTGCCTATCAAAAACATACAAATTTATAATTTCTTCAAACTTTATTTCTTTTATAAAAGGTTGGTTTTCTTCTTTATTGTTTTGAAACGGATAGGTATAAGCTCGCAGTCTATAATAACTAATGTTAGATAAATAATGGGCTGCTTTGGTAGTGTCGTTAATTTGCAAGCCTCTAGATTGCAATTTTTCTATTTGTTCACTAACTGTAATAGGTTCTTTTTTATAGAGCATCATTTGAAGTATTAAATGAAACTTTATAAAAATCGAAAACCCACCAAAGTGTGCATCGTAGAGAGGCATGGTGGGTATTATTGGGAACAAATGTATTGTATGTTGTAATCATATCCAAACTTTTTAACAATAATTTTAATTATATCACTTTCATTTCAGAATCAGCACTTAACTGTTTCAGTAATTGTTTTACGTTTTCTTTAGCTGTGTCGTCTTTGAATGATTTATCTCTAAAAACTATTCGTAATGGTTTTAGCGTTGCAATTTCTTTAGCAAAAGCTTCATCAATGCCTTCGTCAAAACAACACAACAAAGCATCATCAGCCACTTTAAATACTTCTTTGTTGGAAATTTTGGTTTGTTCTATTTTTAGTGATAATGGTAAACCCCAATCTAACATAATTTGTGCTACTAAATCATCTGAATTTCTATCGGGTTTGATGTTATCTTCTAATAAATCTAGTTGCCCTTGTTCGTATTGAGTTGGTGTATAATATACGTCTTGCATATTACTACTGTCGAGTTTATATACCCTGAAACCTTTGTCTAAATTATCAATAGAAAATTGTAAAGCATTAATTTCGGCTTGTAATAATTCTATTTTTTCTTCGTCTTTTATTAAATCATATTTTTCTTCAACTGTTTTTAGTGTTTCTTGCTTTTGTTTGATTAATTTTTTTTGTTTTTCGACAATTGCATTTCCCGCTCTACGGATTCGTTCTTTACCAATTTCACAAATAGTATCATAACCATCTTTAAATGCTTGTTCTTTTTCATCAACTTTCTCTTGAATTTGAACTAAAATAAATTTACTATTACCATTATTTAATAAATTATTTCTAATTAAAGAATGAGCAGTTGTTGCTGAACCTGAAAAAAAATCTAATACAATATTGTTTGCTTTATTATTTGTTGAAAGAGTTATTATTCTATCTATTAAATCAATAGGTTTTGTGTAATTAAAATAATTGTGTTCAAACAATTTTAAGAAGTCTAATGTAGCTGATTGTGTACTTCCTACTTCTGTATAATCAAGAACAGATCTTTGAACAACTTTTTTTGCTTCAGTAATATATTGCTTTTTTCGTGGAGATTTACTTTTACCATCAATACCCCAATAAAGAATATTATCTTTTAGATGCTGTTCATGTGTCTCTTTAGAATATGCCCAAACAGCAGTTTCTTTTGGCCAAACTTCCTCAAGCGTAAATGGGTTTGTTATTGGATAATACAAATTTGGCCTCTCATCTTTGTTTTTATTACAAGTATATGCTGCTGAGTTCCAAGGTCCTTTTGGATCATTGTCTGGGTTTGTATAGTAAGAATTCTGCTTTTCATTTCGCTCAAGTCTATTTGGAAACCATTTTTCTTTGTCTTTGGAAATGACAAGTAAATATTCGTGATCACTACTGAACCATTGCGAATCATTTGCTGGAGAAACTCTTTTCTTCCAAACTAATTTTGCTACAAAGTTTGTCTCGCCAAAAATTTCCTTTAATATTTTTTCTAAATTATCAACCTCATTATCATCAATCGATATAAAAATCACACCATCATCTGTTAAAAGATTTCTGGCTAATTTTAATCGTGGGTACATCATGGTTAACCAATCAGAGTGGTAACGCCCTGAAGTATCTGGGTTGGCTACTAATCGGTTATTGTATTCGTCTTTTAGTCCGGCTTCTTCTTGATATTCGTCTGTATCTTGTGTAAAATTGTCTTTATACACAAAGTCTTTTCCTGTGTTGTAAGGAGGATCGATATATATCATTTTTATTTTACCCAAATAACTTTCTTGCAATAGCTTTAAAACTTCTAGGTTATCGCCTTCAATGTACAGGTTTTGAGTGTTATCAAAATCTACACTCTCTTCACGAACTGGACGCAAGGTTTTGTTTATGGGTAAATTAGCCATTACAATCGCTTCACGTTTTCCTGGCCATTCTAGTCGGTAACGTTCTTTGTTGCCTTCAACAATATCTTTGGATAACTCTTGCTTTAATTGGTCAAAATCAATGGCTAAACCATTGGAAGATTCTGTAACGCAATTAGGGAAAAGAGCAGCTATTTTTTCTATGTTTTGGCTTACCAAGTCTGGTGAAGTCATATCGAGTTTGTCAGTCATTTTGCAAAAAATTGATAAAAGCGTAAACTTACAAAAAAAAAGTAACTATAAAATATTGATTTACTAATTACAGCTATTTACTATTTATATGATGGTATTAAAAACTATTTTAACCTGTGCAGTTTCCACCTTTGTAATAGTTGGAATATGCACACATTTTAAATATTTGGACTTTCGTTCTATGATATTTCTAATAGTTGAATGAAGATTGTTTGAACCCAATTTTTTATAATAAAGTTTCTTTTGATTATTGAATTTATTGCGGTTACCGTTTTTTAAAATATCCTCCCAAAAAACAGAATTAAAAAATTTTGCATCAATATTTTTCGATGTATCGAATAATAAAACGTTATCCCATTCTTTTAATAATGATGCTATCAAGATATTATAATTCTCAAGTAAGGTTAAATCGTTTAATGTAAACAAACCTAAACTATGAATGAATTTAGATTGTCTTGACCTAACTTCAAACCTAAATGTGTTTTCGCATTCGTGTGGAAATTGCACACTTTTATCATAAGCTTTTATTTGTTTGTAAGCTTCATTTCCTGCTAATTTGAAACTAAAATGTGTTGTTGGTCGTGTGAATTGTCGCTTTTCGTGATAGACTAAATTATGAATTAAATCGGTCACATTGATAATAGGATTAATGTTTACACCGTATTCTAAATTTATAATTTGGCACTTGTTCAAATCAATACTGAATAAATCCTTTATTTGATTAATAGCATTTATACAATATTCAATATAAAAATCATCTGCATTGTGCAAACCATCATTATAAAAATAATGTATGCTACCGCTAACTTCTAAACGATTTTGATGTTTAATAAAATATAGGTTTTTGTATCTCTTGGTTTGCTTTTCTTTAATTTCATCAATATACAATCTCTCTGACTTCCCAACATATTCCAACAATTCATTGTTCCAAACCTTATTGATTTGGACTTCATCAATAATTTTGAATTTTAATAAATCTAGCATATTCGAGATTTATAGATTCAATTACTTTTTATATGCTGGCTTGTAGTTTTTGTTCAACATCTTGGTTATGTCATCCATTTTGTAATAGATTTTTGAACCAATTTGCGAAAATGATATAATACCTTCATCACGCCAAGTTTGCCCGGTACGTTTGCTTATATTCATTAGTTTTAAAAACTCTTGATTATCAACAAAAATCTCTTTTGGTTCTTTGGAATTTTGTGTGATTGTTTTTTTGATTTCCTCGATACGCATCACCATATCATCATACTGCTCTTTAGATAAAATAATTGCTTCCATTTTATATTCTTTTTAGTGTTAATGAATAAATTATGGTGCAACATTAAGCGAAATGATAAAACAAAAACAGTTACAATGGGTTATATAACCCTTGCGTTAAGTATTGATTTTATTAGGATTGTGAAGGAATAAATTATTTTATTTTTTTTACATCAGCTAACATTAAACGTAGTTTTTCTTCCCAAAACTCAGCTGCTTTACTTTCGGGTTGATTGAACTGACTTCTTAATTTTTGGGTGCTAATATCTTTATCGCCTGTTCTCTTTGTTTCAAAATTTGTTGAAATAAATCGGTGTAATTCGGCTTCTGATTTAATATCAAAAATATTAGGTTTTAAATCTTTTAGCAGCTTAAATAATAATGCCAATTCTGGAACTGATAAATTGGTTTTTAGTTTTGGATTGGTTGAAGTAACTGTATTATTTTCCTCTACTTTGTCGTGTTTTTTTATTTCGTTTAATATAATATTTTTGAACTCATATAAACTATAAAATTCGAAAGGATACATTAACGCTTCTGTGTCAATTGATGGCTCTAAACTAATATTTATTTTTTTGCGATTTTCAATTTGTTTTTCGGTCAAATCTTCAATTGGTGTTCTTTTGTAAAAAGGAATTGGCAACCCTTTTTCATTGTATTCATCTACTCGCTTTTGAATTTCTTCTGCTGAAATACTACTTTCAAATTCATCTTTCTCAACAAACAAATAAAGCTCTAAATCGTTTAAAAAATATTTTAATGGATCTAGTTCAAAATTAGTTTTTTCCTTGAGTATATTATGTAATTTGAGTTTTCCGTAATCACTATTTCTAATATCATCAAATAAATCATTGATAGTATCTTCTTCAAATTCTTCTACTATGATTGAATTTTCGAGTTTAGTATTTTCAGTTTGGGTTAAATAAATTTCTTTTAATAATTTGTAGTTTTCTATTGCTTTTTTCCGTTTTACTTCAATTTTTTCTTTCATCAAATCGATGTAGTTTTCATCGTTTAGAAATTGTAAATCATCAGGAAGACTGCCGAAATTTTTATTGTAAGCTCTTTTTAATAGTGAACTAAATTCAGTCCAGTCTGCTAATACATATCTTTCATAGGCAATATCGAAAATATCAAAAAGCATTTTTAACTGAATACCATTAAAGTTTTCAATTTCCATTTCGGTTTTAAACTTCTCAAAATTCGCATCTGGATTGTCTGCTTCAATTTTCTTTACATAGCAATAATCATATTTACTTTCCGTAACTAATAAAGTGTAAGGAAATAACAATGCCTTTAAACGCCCTGATTTAAAGCGTATCTCTTCTCTTTTAGTCGTTATCATATAATTATCAATCAATGTATTGGTCAACTGCTTTGTCTAATTCTTCATTTAATATTTTTGCGTAAATCTGTGTGGTTCTAATGTCACTGTGTCCCATTAACTTACTTACGTGTTCAATTCTCATCCCATTATTTAAAGCTGTCGTTGCAAATGAATGACGACTTAAATGGAAAGACAAACTAAATGGTAATTCTAATTTATCACCTAATTTATTTAGTTGGAAATTTATTGAATGATTAGAGCTATCAATGAAATTTTGTCTAAATTCTTCATCTTCAATAAATTTCTTTTTATCAATTACTAAAGGAAAAATAAAATCTTCTTTATTGGCTTTTGGGATTAAATACTTGTTTAATATTCCTAAAGCAGTATTTCCTATTTTAAACTGATGTTCTTTTTTTGTTTTTCGTATTGTCTTTTTAATCCTGTTCTCTTCCGGGTTAAAATGTTTGTATTGTAATTCAACAACATCACTAAATCTTAAACCACCTGCATATATTGCAAAAGTAAATAAATCTCTTGCAAGTTCAGCTTTATCTTTTAATTCCAATTTTGCCAGTGCTTCAAGTTGGTCTTTACTTAAAAACATTCTTTTGGTTGGGTCTTTCTTTAAACTCAATTTACTAAACGGATACATATACTCTGGAATAATGTCGTCTTTAATCGCTTCTTTGAACATTATAGCCAAGATCATAATTGAATAACGTTGTGTTGTGTTTCCATTATTTAATTTATTACCCATATGACCTAGATAATCTTTTAGTAACGATACTGTAATTTCATCAAAATGTAAATTCCTTGTACCAACCCAATCTTCAAATTTCTTTAAATACAAAACATAATTTCGATAAGTGCTTATTGAAACACTGCCTTTTATGTTTTCACATCTTTTGGTTGAATACTCAAAAAAGTTAGGAATATCTTTTCCTTTGATTGCTTCTTTCAATTTATTAGCCGAAACGCTTTTAACTTTACGTTCCAAGTCTGCAACCTGTGCTTCTGCATCCGCAACCTTTTGAGCAATTGAAGCGTTCATTCTAGCACTGTTTGGATGGTTTTTCTTTACACGTTGTTTATCATCGTCCCATTCACTTTCTTTTAGTTTTACACCTACGGCAACAAACTTTGTTTTTCTGTCTTTAATCAGCCTAATATAAAGCGGAGAGTGTCCTGATTGGTCAATTTTGTTTGTTCTTAAAATTAATTTGATAGATGCCATACTAATTGAATTTGAATTATACTATATTTGTAAACCGATGTAATAAAGCGAAAACCTTTAAAATCAAGGAGTTCATTTGGGTGCATCGTGATACGAAGGTACAACATTGGGTACAACAAAACAAACATTTTAGTGCTTTTTTATGCGCTAAAATATCCGTGTTATTTTTACAAAGTCAATGAATATAGGTAATTAGAAGAATAAAAGTGTGTAGTTAAATTAATTCCACTAACAGCCGTTTGCATAAATGGCGAGTTATGTGGTAAAATCACTTTTATCTTTCGCAAGAACTTTTATCTTAGCCGAAAATAATCGGTCACGAAGTTCGCCACTTCTGCAAGCCGCGACACGTTAGGCGAAACTTTACAGCACCTCTAAAAAACAACTCGTAAATATATAAACACAAAATTTAAAAGTTCGGAAATAATTAGAACTTTTATATGTATATTTGTACTCGATATGGAAATAATTGGAAAAAAGCATTTAGAAAAACTGAAAAGTAAGAATAAGGGAAACATTTTATTACACAATGCAATAGATAAATTATTTGATGATTTAAAAGATAGCAATTGGGACAATAAATTAGATCTTATTAATGAAAGACCCGATGCAGATTGTGTTTATGATGATTTTTATTTTTTTGACATTAATATTCATAGAGTTTTTATATTAATAGAATTTGAAGACGATGAAGCAACGATAGTATGGTGTGGAAATCATGATGAATATGAAACTACATTTAAAAACAATAAAAATACTATTAAGAAATGGTTAAAAAATAAAGGACATATTTAATAAACTCTTTTATAGACAACTTTAGCAACAATTTAAAAAAATGAAAACACAAATAGATTTAAAACAGATATTAAAAAAAGGGCATATTTCTGATGAAATTGGTCTTGAAAGAGCAATGATTCTAGATAGAAAACTTCGATTACTTGTTAAAGATAACCCTGAATTAGCAAACGAAAGAAAACAACTTCGAGCAATTATCAAAGAATATGAAAATAAACATTGGAGTAAAGATTCAATCATTTCTGATGAAAAAATACAAGAAAGTGATTTTGCAGAGTTTATAGCGGAACAAGAAAGAAGATTTTTAGAAAACAGAAAAAATGTAATTAAAGATAAGATTTCCGAACATGGCATAAATCAACAAGATTTAGGTATAATTTTAGGCCATAGTAAATCTTATATGTCAGAACTAATGAATGGAATTAGCCCTTTTAACAATAGAGATTTAATAATTATTCATCGTTTATTTCACATTAAACTTGAAAATCTAATTCCCACAATTATACCTCAAAAAGATAGAAGTAAAATTAAAGCATCAATATTAAAAATAAATAAACCTAGTCTAAAATTAGCCAAAGTAGATTTAGAAAAAAGCTTCGCCTAACACACGTAGCTGTTGCGCAACTCTCTTAAAAAAGTAAAATTTCAAGATAAGCGTAAAAAACAACCTCGTTTAAGGATTTTTAAGCGAGGTTTATTTTTGGTTTTAGGTTGTAGTTTGTAAAAATAAAATGCCTTAAAAAGTCAGTTTTCAAGTCAATGAAAGCTGTTTTTAGAGAAGTTGGTACTTTTGCTTGTATTTCACTTACAACTCCGGCTTTTGTTTTTGTTTTTTTGGTGATAAACTTCAAGTATTTCTTAAGATTATAGGTCAACGCTGCCATTAAAACGTGTTTGTTGGCTTGCTTGATTCCTCTTGTGTTTACGCGCTTCATATTGGTAAAATTGACCAACGTTCCTATTACTGGTTCTACGGTTTTACTTCTCACTCGCACCATTTGCTTGGCATAGCGTGCGTTTTGAGTCAGTTTTTGGTGCATTCGATCGTAGTGTTCCTTGTGGATGCTGTGATCTATCTTTTTATACTTAGTGCTTTTTCCGCAGCATTGTTCTCGTAGTGGACAGTTTTTGCAATCGCGCTCACTACTTCGATAGCTGTTTTTGGTGTAGCTTTTGCTATCGTTCTTTTCGCCTTTAAAGAGTAAAATGGCTTTGTTGGAACCTTCTTTGATGCATTCATATTGGTTGAGTTCTTTGTTGAAAATAAAACCTTCTCGCTCGGGTTTGTACTGTCCGAAGTTTGGAATATAGGCATCGATGTTTTTTTGGTGCAAATATTTTAACGCTTCTCCACTACTATAACCTCCATCGGCTAAAAGTTCTTCTAATTCAATGCCATTTTCATTTAGATTTTCCTCTGTTAATTCTACTATTTTTTGCACGCACTGACTATCGCGTTTGTCTGCAAAATCAGAACAGGCGCCTGTTATTACATGATGAGCATCGTCTACAGCTATTTGTCCAAAATAGTTTAACTGTCTTGCTTTTCCTGGTTTTACACTTACCCTAGCATCAGAATCGGTGGGAGAATAATGGGTGTGATTCGATACAAATCTCGGACGTATTGAATTGCCGTGTTCATCTACTTTATCAATGTTGAAGTTAGGATTGGGTTGGCTCTTGTAAGCTTCTTTTTTCCAATTATGGTGTTGTTCTACTAGTTTCTTTCTAGTGCTGGTAGTTTTAAATTCGCTGTTTTCTTCTAATTCATCTACAAAGGCACTGGCATCTTCCAATACTTCTTTCTCTACCAAACTATCCATAGAGGCATTGGCTTTGATAAAAACACTGTCCACGGCTTGACGCTTGCCGCGAATCATACCTTTGGAAACACATAGTTTTAAAACGGCTTTAAACAAACTTAAAAACACTTCTTCACCATATAACTGACGCGTGCGACTAATGGTGCTGTGCCAAGGCAATGCTTCGTCAATGTCATACCGAATAAAAAGGCGAACATCTAAACAATTTGAGCAATATTCGATGAGTTTCCTATCCGAATTTATGTTGTTTAAATAGCCTACCAAACAGATTTTGAAAAACACAACGGGATCAATGCTCTCCTGTCCTTCGTCTCCATAATACTTTGCAGTAGCTTTATATAAAAAATGAAAATCGATAGCTGTATCAAGCAATCGATAAAAATTATGCTCAGGAATCAGGTCCTGTAAATGAACTTGATAGAGCATTTTTGGCGTGAGTTCTTTTCTTCCTTGCATAGTTAAAAATACAATTTCTTTTACTTTTTTGCAAGTTTTTTTT
>NZ_VHLM01000044.1 GCF_009764685.1 Flavobacterium sp. I-STPP5a
TTTTGATGGTAATTTGCCTGCATATATCAATATCACCAACGGTAAAACAGCTGATAATAAGGGAGCTTACGAAATTCCCCTTTTAAAGGGCAGTGTGATTGTTGCAGACCGATTTTATAATGACTTTTCCCTTTTGAATATTTGGGACAGCAACGAGGTGTTTTTTGTAATTAGACATAAAGAGAATTTACAATTTACTACAGTGAAAGAAAATGAATTACCTGAAAATCGTCACGAGCACATCATGAAAGACGAATTGATTGAATTGAAAAATGAGCCTTCAAAAAATAAATATCCAAAGAAATTAAGACGGGTAGCGGTGTGGGATGAAGAAAATGGACAAGTTATTGAACTTATTACAAACCAGTTTTATTGGTCTCCCAACACTATTGGGGAATTATATAAAAGCAGATGGCAGGTAGAAATCTTTTTCAGAGATATAAAGCAGCTACTTCATATAAAATCGTTTATAGGAACATCCGAAAATGCTGTTATGATTCAAATTTGGACGGCTTTAATTACCATTCTCATTCTAAAAGCATTAAAAGCACAATCAAAATTTGATTGGTATTTATCCAATTTAGTAGCTTTCATACGATTGAATCTTTTCGTTAAAATTGACTTGCAAAAATGGTTAGATAAGCCATTTGAAGAACACATAGAGCCTCCTCCAGAAAACATACAGGGGGTTCTGTTTTAAAAAATGACCATTTCTAAGGTGTAAACTCAATGAAATGGGCGGATTTTATATGATGTAATTTTATTTAGGACAGGATTGATTTAAAATCTCTATATTTTGTTTAATTTATTTCTTGATTAATTAAACAAAAAGTATCTTTGTTTAAAATAATACGACTTATGAAACATATTTCAAGAGATACCATCTCTCAAATGGAAAAAATTGAAAGATTAAACTTGATCAATTCGTGTACGGGATATAAATCAGCAAATTTATTGGGGACAAAATCTATTGACGGAAAATCAAATGTTGCTATTTTTAGTAGCGTAACCCACTTAGGGAGTAACCCCGCAATGATTGGATTTATTATGCGCCCCACTACGGTTCCAAGAGATACGTACAAAAATATTAAAGACACTGGTTACTTTACAGTAAATCACATCACAGCAGATATGATTGAAGCTGCGCATCATACCTCGGCTAATTATGAATTAGGAGTTTCTGAGTTTGACAAAACAACACTTGAAGAAGAATTCAAAGAAGGCATCCCTACACCTTTTGTTAAGGGAAGTCCAGTACAATTATTGTGTAAGTATGTTAATGAATATCATATTGTAGAAAATGACACCATACATGTTATTGCTTCTATTGAACATATCTTTTATCACGAAGAATTAGAACATAAAGATGGCTGGTTGCAAATGGATCGTGGAAATGTTGTGGCTATAAATGGTTTAGACGGATATTGTTTACCCAAATTACTGGACCGTTTCCAGTACGCACGAAAAGAAATTCCAACAACTTCCTTTTTCAAAAAATAAAAATGAAAAAACTACGGTTAATCCTTGGTGATCAATTGAATGCGACGCACTCCTGGTTTCAAGAAAAAGACGGAAATACCATTTATATGCTTGCCGAAATGCGTCAGGAAACAGATTATGTGAAGCACCACATACAGAAGGTTGTGGCATTCTTTCAAGCAATGAGGCATTTTTACACAGACCTTAAAGATAAAGGTCATCAAGTACTCTATTTCGAAATTACAGCCTTAGATAATCCTCAAAATTTAGATCAATTGATTGCCTCTTGTATTGAAAAATATGGCATTGCCAAATTTGAATATCAATTACCTGACGAATACCGTCTGGATCAGCAATTAAAATTGATTTGCTCAAAACTTACCACTGAGACCCAAGCATTCGATACGGAACATTTTTATACCAAACGAGAGGAGTTGACCGATTTTTTTGAAGGCAAGAAGTTACTGCTAATGGAAAATTTTTACCGACACATGCGTAAAAAGCACCATGTTTTGATGGATGGCTCAACACCAGTTGGTAATCAATGGAATTTTGATGCAGATAATCGAAAAAAATACAAAGGAGAAGTTCCAGTTCCTGCAGCAAAAAAATTTGGGACCGATATTGAAGCACTTCTCTCCCAAATTGAAAAAGCTGGAGTCAATACATTTGGCTCAATTGACCCGAAAAACTTTGACTGGCCTACCAGCCGAGTGCAAGCATTAGAGCAACTTGATTATTTTTGTAATCATTTGTTACACCACTTTGGTGACTACGAAGACGCCATGCATACAGATGAAAAATACCTGTTTCATTCGCGTTTATCGTTTGCTATGAACAGCAAAATGCTTTCGCCAAAAGAAGTTGTTGAAACTGTAGTTGCATACTATCATGAACATGAATCTAGCATTTCCATTTCACAGGTTGAAGGTTTTGTTCGGCAAATTTTAGGTTGGCGTGAATACATAAGAGGAATTTATTGGAAAGAAATGCCCAACTATTCTAAAATGAATGCTTTAAACAACACCAATAGACTGCCGGATTTTTTCTGGACCGGTCAAACTAAAATGAATTGCATGAGTCATGCTATTAATCAAAGTTTGAAGGATGCCTATGCACATCATATTCAGCGTTTGATGGTAATAGGAAACTTTACTTTATTAACGCAAATTCATCCTAACGAAGTAGACAATTGGTATCTAGGTGTGTATATTGATGCCATCGAATGGGTAGAAATGCCCAATACAAGAGGTATGTCACAATACGCAGATGGGGGAATTATTGCAACAAAACCTTACGTTTCCTCAGGGAGTTATATCAATAAAATGAGTAACAATTGTGCAAAATGCCATTATAATGTGAAGGAAAAATTTGGAGAAAAAGGCTGCCCATTTAATACGCTCTACTGGAATTTTCTGGACGAAAAGAAAGACTATTTTAAAGGAAACCAGCGTATGGGAATGATGCTCAACCTTCTTAAAAAAATTGATCCTGAAGATTTATACAAGATTAAGCTCAAAGCAAATGAGATTATAAACAATATGGATTCGTATTAAACTAGAAAAGCGTTTCAACTCCTCACAGAATTGAAACGCTTTTTTTTATTTATAAAAACGAATTTAGTTTTTCTTACTACCGTCAATAATTGCCCCTGTTCCAGCACCCACTCCGGCACCTGCAACACCCCCAATAATAGCACCTTGAACTTTCTTCTTACTGATAATTGCTCCAGTTGCTGCTCCTACTCCTGCACCAATGACTGCTCCTTTTGCAGTACTACTCCAACCTTTCTTTTTAGTTGTGGTAGTTGTAGTCGTTGTTGATTGAGGAGCTTGCTGATTAACTACAATAACTTCCTTCTTGGTTTCTAATTTTTCCTCTTCCATTTTCACCATCACTTGCTGCATGGAGTCAATCACTCTTTGCTTTTCCATTTCTACTTTCATAGAATCAACTGTTGCTGCTTTTGCTTTTGCAACATCCATTTTACCTTGATTTTGACAAGAAACTACCGCCATAGCAAGTATTATAAAGTATACTATTTTCATAATTTGTTTTATTGTATTGTTAAACAACAAAGTAACAACATAAAAAAACTAGTTCACTTATCTAATTTACGGTTTAATTTACATAATTCATCGACTCGCTTTTTCTAAAATTCCTTTTTTTAAAATTTGGCCAAACTCATACATGTCAACGTAAGAGGTATACAAAGGCACTGGTGCTAAACGAATCACATTAGGTTCACGCCAATCTGTAATTACTCCATTTTTCATTAAATAATCAAACAAACTTCGGCCTTCTCCATGCAGTAAGACAGAAAGTTGAGAAGCTCTTTCTAAAGGATTTTGAGGAGTTATGATTTCAAAAGTACTCTCAACTTCTTTATCGATTTCATGTAAAATAAACTCTAAATACGATGTGATACTATCTCTTTTTTGAATTAGAGCATCCATTCCTACTTCGTCAAACATAGTTACTGATGCCAAATAAGGAGCTAATGACAATATGGGTAAATTACTTATTTGCCAACCATCGGCACCATGAACGGGATCAAAAGTTTGTTCCATCTTAAAACGACGTTCTTTGTTGTGTCCCCACCATCCTGCAAATCTTGGAAGCTCACTATTGTTATGATGCTTTTCATGAATAAAACAACCAGATGCATTCCCTGGTCCTGAATTCATGTACTTATAACTGCACCATGAAGCAAAGTCTACATTCCAATTGTGCAATTCTAGCTTTACATTTCCTGCAGCATGTGCCAGATCCCATCCTACATAAGCACCTGCTTTGTGCCCTGCAGCAGTTATCGTTTTCATGTCAAAAACTTGACCTGTGTAATAATTGACTCCACCAATGAGAACCAAAGCCAACTCATCGCCTACTTCTTCTATTTTTGCTAACACATCTTCAAGACGGATGTTGTGTTCCCCTTCGCGTCTTTTTATTTCTACTAACGCTACATTAGGATCAAAGCCTACAGATCTTGAATGAAAATCAACTTGGCTTTGAAACATATATTGATCCGAAGGAAATGCTTTCTCCTCACAAATAATTTTGAATCTAGTTTTTGTAGGTTGGTAAAAAGAAACCATCAATAAATGAAGGTTTACCGTTAAGGTATTCATTACGGTTACCTCTGAAGGAAGTGCGCCAACGATTTTACTCAACGGACTAGCAAAACGTTCGTGGTAATCCCACCAAGGTTTATCACTATAAAAATGTCCTTCTACAGCTAGGTTTGCCCAATCATTCATGACTTCATCTACAAAAGCTTTGGTGCGTTTGGGTTGTAGTCCAAGTGAATTTCCAGTAAAATAAATTACTTTTTTTCCGTTTACTTGCGGAAATATAAATTCCTCTTGGTATTTATTTAAAGGATCTTGAATATCTAGTTGCCTTGCAAATTCAAGGGTATTTTGAAATTTCATACGTTCAGTTTTGTTTGGTAAATGTACAAAAAATGCATCGATAGTAGCAAGTGTTTAAACGAATTAGGAACTTCTTGAAATCCCAAAAAATGAGATAAAGAACCGAGCTTTATCCTTAAAAATCCTGATAGAAGAGGATCGAGTTTTGCGGACGGGTTTGTGTGAGGGGTTGTAGCGGCATCCTTTATTTTCTTTCTTTAAGAAAATAAAGATATAGCGTAAAACCCGACCCGACCTTTTTCTGGGAGGGTCACACCAAAAAAAAATCTCGCCACGAATGACGAGATTTAATACTTATGATATGATTTTGTTGTATTATAGAATCAACATAGCATCACCGTAAGAGTAAAATTTATATTTCTCCTCGATTGCTTCGGCATATGCTCTCTTCATTAAATCGTGACCACAAAAAGCGGAGATCATCATTAATAAAGTTGATTTTGGAGTATGAAAATTAGTAATCATACAGGTTGGGATAGCAAAATCGTGCGGTGGAAAAACAAATTTATTTGTCCATCCGTCAAACGGATTAAGTGTGTTTTGTGATGAAACAGAACTTTCTACAGCGCGCATAGAAGTTGTCCCTACGCAACATATACGTTTCCTTTTAGCTTTGGCTGCGTTTACGATATCACAGGCTCCTTGAGTAATTTTTAATTCTTCAGAATCCATTTTGTGTTTCGATAAATCTTCAACCTCAACAGGATTAAAAGTTCCTAAGCCTACGTGAAGCGTAACCTCAGCAAAATTAATTCCTTTTATTTCTAGTTTTTTCAATAAATGTTTAGAGAAATGCAAACCAGCTGTAGGTGCTGCAACAGAACCTTCTTCTTTTGCATAAATAGTTTGATAACGCTCTGCATCCTCTGGAGTTACATCTCTAGAAATGTATTTAGGGATTGGAGTTTCACCAAGTTCTGTTAATTTATTACGGAATTCCTCGTATGAACCGTCATATAAAAAACGTAGGGTTCTACCACGAGAAGTAGTATTGTCAATAACCTCAGCAACTAGAGAGTCATCGTCACCAAAATATAGTTTGTTTCCAATTCTAATTTTACGCGCTGGATCAACAAGAACATCCCAAAGTCTTTGCTCAGAGTTTAATTCTCTCAATAAAAACACTTCGATTCTTGCTCCAGTTTTTTCTTTATTTCCGTATAAACGTGCTGGGAAAACTTTAGTATTATTTAAAATTAAGACATCGCCTTCGTCAAAATAATCAATAACATCTTTGAACATTTTGTGTTCTATGGTTTGTTTTTTACGGTCAATAACCATTAAACGTGCTTCGTCTCTGTTTTCGGCAGGATATTCTGCAAGAAGTTCTTTTGGTAAATCGAATTGAAAATGTGATAATTTCATTTGAAAAAGTTATATGTTATGATTTATAGCGTTTCTCTTTGTGAGATGCTGTTTATAAATCGTGTGCAAATATACGATTGTGAGAGAGGCGTTGTCAAGTGTTTTAGGGTTTATTTTTAAAAGTCGTTGTTTAGAGGGCACTTAGAGGACTATTTCATCTTGACACTGCAACCCAATAGTTCTTAAATCATCCCAAAAATCAGGATATGATTTTGAAACTACCTCGGCATTTTCAATAATTATGGGAACTTTTATGGCAAGCGGTGCAAATGCCATTGCCATACGGTGGTCATTATAAGTGGCTACAGATACATTTGGGATACAATCCTTTGTGGCTATTAGCGTTAAACTGTCGTTTGTCACTGAAATAGTTGCTCCTAATTTTGTTAATTCAATTCGCAGTGCTTCTAATCTATCTGTTTCTTTAATTTTTAAGGTATGAAGCCCCGTAAGGTGACAGCCAATTCCTAGGCCCAGACAGGTAACAACAATGGTTTGTGCAATATCAGGCGTATTGTTTAATTCGAAATGGATTTGTTCTGGCAGACTAAAATCTTGTTGCTTGCTCAAGGTCATCTGGTCCCCGTTAAAATGGGTAACAACTCCAAGTTCTTTGTAAATTTCGACCAAAGCGGAATCGCCTTGAAGACTATCTTGTTTGTAACTTTTTAAGGTTATTGAAGCCTTACTAGAAAGTGCTACTAAACTGAAGAAATACGATGCCGAACTCCAATCAGATTCGACTGTCATAGACTTTGCAGCTACTTCTTTCTTAGGATAAACCGTAATTACATTGCCTTCAAACTTTGTATTAACCTCTAAATCATTTAATAACGCTAATGTCATTTTGATATAAGGAACGGAGGTGATTTCACCTACCAATGTAATTTCGATTCCGTTCTCTAGTTTTGGTGCCACCAATAACAAAGCCGAAATATACTGACTGCTTACATTAGCTAGAATAGACACTTTTGAGGCCGTTATTTTTTGCCCACTGATTTTGATGGGCGGATAACCTACTTCTTTCTCGTATGTTATTGCGGCTCCTAACTGTTGTAGCGCTTCGACCAAAACTTGTATTGGGCGTTCCGTCATCCGTTGAGAACCGGTCAGTATTACCTCTCGACCTTCATGCACTGCATAATAAGCCGTCAAGAAGCGCATGGCCGTTCCTGCATGATGAATATCAACTATTTCTGCATTGCCTTTCAAGGCTTTTTGCATGACCTCGCTGTCATCAGAATTAGAGGTGTTGTTGAGCGTAATAGTAGGAAACAAAGCCTGCAACAATAGTAGACGGTTGGTTTCGCTTTTGGAACCTGTTATGTTTAATTGTGCATCGTCAATCGTGAAAGGTGAATTTGTAGTTACTTTTAAATTCATTTTTGTAATTATGAGTTGTGAATTAGGAATTATGAGTGGTATAATTCAAGTTCGCAATTTACCACTCCACATTTATAATTCATAATTAAAGCAACATAAATTATTTTAGTTTATCGTTGTTTTTGTGACGGTCTTTATCTCTAACGGATTTTAAATCCATCTTTTTATCGAAAGCAGCTTGTAAATCAATCCCCGTTTGATTGGCTAAACACAATACTACAAAAACGACATCAGCAAGCTCCTCGCCAAGATCTTTGTTTTTATCACTTTCTTTTTCCGACTGTTCACCGTAACGGCGGGCAATAATACGAGCTACTTCGCCTACTTCTTCAGTAAGTTGTGCCATATTAGTTAATTCGTTAAAGTAACGAACACCATGTTCTTTGATCCAGGTGTCTACATCTAGTTGTGCGTTTTTTATGTTCATATTACTCTTTATTTTTACTATCTATGATAATGGTTACAGGTCCATCGTTTAGTAATTGTACTTTCATATCGGCACCAAAAACTCCGGTTTGTACTTTTTTGCTAAGATCTTGTTCTATTTGGGCAACAAATTGTTCATACAGAGGAACTGCTATTTCTGGCTTTGATGCTTTAATATAAGATGGGCGATTGCCTTTTTTGGTTAAGGCATGAAGGGTAAATTGAGACACCACAATAATATCGCCATCGATATCTTTTACAGACAGATTCATAACATCATTTTCATCTCCAAAAATACGGAGATTGACAATTTTGGAACTCAGCCAGCTGCTATCTTCATGCGTATCCGCATCTTCAATACCAACCAAAACCAACAATCCTTTTTGAATATTAGCTACAATTTGATTGTCAATTGTGACTGAAGCTTGAGAAACTCTTTGGATTACTACTTTCAAAATAGTTATGAATTATGAATGGTGAATTAAGAGTTGTGAAAGCTGAACTATAAAAATAATAGCTATTTTTTTAAATTGTTTTTAGTTGAAATGATAATTGAAGCTATGATTTTTTTCAGTTCAACAATATCACGATTCAAAGAGTCATATTGCGATTCGTTCAAATATTCAGATCGAAACAATAATTCCAACCAATAGTCGCTTTCATTGGCTTCTTTTTGTGCAATTGCAAGTTTATGAATAAAATCTAATTTACTTTCCGCATGTTCTGATTCTCTGACTAACGCCCCAACTGAGGTACCGCTGCGGAGTAGCTGTTTACTTAAAACAAATTCCTTCTTTTCAGTACATAAGAATTGATACAATTTCACGATTCGTAACGCAAAATCAAATGATTTTATTTTTATGGTATTACCTGACATAACTCATAATTCATAACTCATAATTGAAATATTACTCCCTCGTTTTATCGCTTATAATTCGATCTTCGTTATGAATATCGGTGCGGTAATGTTCATCGTCACCCTCTAAAATTTTAAGGTAACTGTTGTAGCGTGACCAAGCAATTTCATCTCGATCTAAGGCTTCTTTTATGGCACACTTAGGCTCTTCTTTATGCAAACAATTATTGAACTTGCATTGCTCTTTCAATTTAAAAAACTCGGGGAAATATCCACTAATTTCAGCCGGCTCCATATCTACCATCCCAAATCCTTTAATTCCGGGTGTGTCTATAATACTGGCGCCAAAAGATAAGTCATACATTTCAGCAAAAGTTGTGGTATGTTGCCCTTGTTTGCTGGCATCTGAAATGGTTTTTGTTTTCAAATGCAAAGCAGGCTCCATAGCGTTTACCAATGTAGATTTTCCCACACCGGAGTGTCCAGAGAACATGCTAACTTTACCAATCATCAAGGCTTTTAATTCCTCAATTCCTTTCATTTCAGTTGAGGACACGCGCAAACAAGTATATCCTATTTGCTGATACACATGCTGTATGTACAATTGTTCGTCTAAAGTAGCCTCGTCAAAAGTGTCAATTTTATTAAACACCAAAACCGTTTCTATTCCGTACGCCTCTGCAGTTACAAGAAATCGATCAATAAAATTAAAAGTTGTTGGCGGATTGTTTACAGTGATCAATAAAAAAACACGATCAATATTTGACGCGATAATATGCATTTGATGCGATAAATTAACCGACTTGCGTACGATGTAATTTTTTCTGTCATGAATATTAAAAATGGTACCCGTAACCGCATCTGATGTTTCCTCAAGCTCATAATCTACCACATCACCTACTGCAATGGGATTGGTACTTTTTATTCCCTTAATCCGAAATTTCCCTTTCATACGGCATTCTATAAAATCTCCTTGTTCAGATTTTACGGTGTACCAACTTCCTGTAGATTTATAAACGATTCCTGTCATAGGGCAAAGGTAAAATTTTGTTTCAAGTTTATCCCGACACTTCGAGATAAAATTTGGAGTTTTTTTGTACTATCCTAAAAGAAAAATCCCAAAACGAATAGTCTTGGGATTTTATTACATTATTGCTTATCAATTAAATATTGTCTTTTCTTAAGCATTCAATACCTTATCTTGATGACTGATACTTTCTTGGTGAATGGCTTTAAACAATTTTAAAACAAATTCTTCTGAAAGTCCTTTGGTTTCTCCATCCAAAATCATTTTACCTAAAATTTCATTCCAACGGTTGTTTTGCAAAACTGCTACGTTAGCTGCTTTTTTCACCACACCAATTTCATCAGCTACTTTCATACGTTTGCCTAAAAGCTCTAGCAAAGTGGCATCTAAAACGTCAATGTTAGCACGTAGTTTTTTCATTTTCTGAGTAAAATCATCAGATACATCATCAATTTTACGAACTTTCAAATCAATAAAAATTTGTTTCAACGCATCTGGTGTTACTTGCTGAGCGGCATCACTCCAAGCATTATCTGGATCAATGTGCGTTTCAATAATCATTCCGTCGTAATTCAAATCTAAGGCTTCTTGCGTAACCTCCAAAATCATTTTGCGATCACCTGTAATGTGAGAAGGATCTATAATTAATGGCAAGTCAGGGAATTTATTTTGCAATTCAATAGCGATTTGCCACTCTGGAATATTTCGGTATTTGGTTTTCTCATACGTAGAAAATCCTCTGTGAATCACTCCTAATTTTTCGATTCCTGCATTATACAAACGCTCTACACCACCCAACCACAAAGATAAATCTGGGTTTACAGGGTTTTTCACCAAAACAATTTTCTTTGTTCCTGCTAATGCATCAGCAATTTCCTGAACTGCAAATGGGTTTACCGTTGTTCTAGCACCTATCCACAACACATCAATGTCATATTCTAAAGCTAATTTTACGTGAGCAGCATTGGCCACCTCAGTTCCCATTAGCAAACCTGTTTCTTCTTTAGCTTTCTTCAACCACTTCAAACCTATTTCGCCCACGCCTTCAAATCCTCCTGGACGTGTTCTTGGTTTCCAGATTCCCGCTCTAAAAATACTTACATCAGAATTCTTCAACTCATGTGCAATTTTCAACACTTGGTCTTCGGTTTCAGCGCTACATGGCCCTGCTATTACTAATGGGTGGGTCAAATTAAATGCCTCCAACCAGTTTCTCATTTCTTTCTTATTTTCCATCTTTTCTAAATTTTATTTTCTAAGTTTCGTTTTTTTATCTTTTTTCGTGAATACTGCAAACTGTTAACTGCTCACTTCTTAACATTCATCCCGTTCAATATTTCTTTTATCTTATTCACACTTTCCATTTCATTGTAAATCGCCTCGTAATCCTCATTTTCTAACAGCTCCTTAAATTTAGATAAATTCAAGATATATTCATTCAAAGTTTTCACGACTTGCTTTCTATTTTGTTTAAAAATTGGTGTCCACATCGCAGGCGAACTTTTAGCAAGACGCACAGTACTCTCAAAACCAGAACCTGCCATATCAAAAATATCCTGTTCGTGTTTCTCCTTGTCAATGACTGTTTTTCCTAACATAAAAGCACTGATATGGGACAAATGCGAAACGTACGCAATGTGCTTATCGTGTGATTTCGGATCCATATACCGAATGCGCATTCCCATTTCTTGAAACAACGCCAACGCGCGCTCTTGCAATTTGAAAGTCGTTTTCTCCACCTCACAAATAATGTTTGTTTTGCCTTGAAACAACCCTTTTATCGCGGCCGATGGTCCCGAAAATTCCGTTCCAGCAATAGGATGCGTGGCTATAAAATTTCTCCTTTTGGCGTGGTTGGCAATACCTTCACAAATAGGTAATTTTGTAGAACCCACCTCAAAAACAATCGTTTGGTCACCTATTGCCTCCAAAACTTGGGGCACAACCGTGAGCGCTACATCTACAGGAACCGAAACAATAACAAAATCAGCATGCATTAAGTCTGTAAATGTTGCCATTTCATCAATAACACCCAATTCAATTGCCTGATCCAAATGCTTCTCGTTCGTATCAATCCCATAAATTGTGGCGTGCGGATACAAATCTTTAATATCCAACACCATCGAACCACCTATCAAGCCTATGCCTATTACAAATACTTTCATTTTTTTATTTTTATCCGAAGCTTATCCTGCTATCCGTTGCAATCTTTCCTGCCGAACGCCGGCAGCAAAGGATTTCCACTGCTATCAGGGCTAGAAAACCTCGTTATACAGAAATTTATTTTTTCATTAAACCAATTCATTTTATAAAGAATAATAACTTATCACAATAAATCTCTCTGCTATTTCATTCCCCCTTTGCGGGTCAGGGGGCTAAAATCGACTGATTGCCTCTCTAATTCTTTCTTCTTCAACACACAAAGCAAACCGAATGTACCCTTCGCCGTTACTCCCAAAAATAGTTCCCGGTGTAATAAAAATTGATTTCTCATGCAAGATTATATCAATAAACGCTTCTGCTGATGTAACTCCATCGGGTAATTTTGCCCAAACAAACAAACCAACACCTTCTTTATACACTTTACAACCCAGTTTTTCAGCAAGTTCCTCTGTTACAATTCGTCTTTTTTTATAGATTTCATTCATAGCATCAAACCAAGCTTTATCACTTTTCAGCGCTGCAACAGCACCTTTTTGAATGCCGTAAAACATACCGCTATCCATATTGCTTTTTACTTTCAAAACCGCATCAATAGCATTGGCGTTTCCTAACACCATTCCTACTCGCCAGCCTGCCATGTTAAAAGTTTTACTCAAAGAATTCAGTTCTAAAGCCACATCCTTTGCTCCTTCTACCTGCAACAAACTCATCGGATTATCACTCAAAACGAAACTATATGGATTGTCGTTGACCAATAAAATTTCATGTTTTGCAGCAAAAGCCACTAATTTTTCAAACAATTCCAAACTGCCTCTAGCTCCCGTAGGCATATGCGGATACCCAATCCACATGATCTTTACCTTGGATAAATCCAATTGCTCCAAAGCTTCAAAATCCGGCTCCCATTGGTTTCCTTCTTTCAAATCATAATATACTGGAACCGCTCCAACTAAATTGGTCACTGATGTGTACGTAGGATAGCCCGGATTCGGAATCAAAACGTGATCGCCTTCATTTAAAAAAGCCAGCGAAATGTGCATAATTCCTTCCTTGGAACCCATCAAAGGCAAAATTTCTGTTACAGGGTTGAGTGTTACACCATAATTTTTGGAATAAAAAGCAGCCATACCTTCGCGCAACTCTGGTAAACCTTGATAACTTTGGTATTGATGTGCATTTTCATCTTGCATCGCAGCTACAATTGCAGCTACAATAGCAGGCGCCGGTTGTAAATCAGGACTCCCAATTCCCATATTAATGATGGGTTTTCCTTCGGCTGCCAGTTGCCTTACTTCTCTCAATTTGGAGGAGAAATAGTATTCTTCAATGATATGGAGACGCTTTGCTGTGGTAATCATGTGTAAATTTTTATATCTGTGTAACTTGGTAACTCGAGGCTGTTTATATTTTAGTATTCTTGTATTCGCCCAAGACTTTAAAGTATTCGGCCATAATATTCAATAATGATTTTGCTTTAGCATAATCTTCGTATTTCTCAAAAGTGACATCCACAAAAAAGGAATATTTCCATGGCGTTTCAATTTTGGGCAAAGATTGAATCTTAGTTAAATTCAATTTACAATCGCTCATTACGTTTAAAACTGCTGCTAAACTCCCGCGTTTGTGATCCAGTTCAAATTTTATCGATGCTCTGTTGATTTCACTTTCAGGAACAAATGAATTTTCTTTTTTGATAATCACAAAGCGCGTCATGTTGTTCTTAATCGTTTGGATTTCTGGCGCAATAATTTCCAAATCATACATTTCCGAAGCTGTTTTACTTGCAATTGCCGCTATTCCTTTCAGTTGATTTTCCTGAATTCTTCGCGCTGTTTCAGCAGTGTCTTTGTCTTCAACCAATTTGATATTGGGATATTTTTTTAAGAAATCCATGCACTGCAACAATGCCATCGGATGCGAATGTACTTCCTGAATATCTTCTATTTTCTGACCTTTCAACGCCATTAAATTTTGATGAATATTCAAATAATGCTCACCAATTATGTGTAAATTATTCTTGTCAATTAGCGCGTAATTCGGAATAATTGGACCTGCAATAGAATTCTCAATGGCCATCACAGCTTGGTCAGACTTACCCGATAACAGACTGTCTACCAATTCCTCAAAAGACAAACACTCGTCAAGAATAAATTCATGATTGAAATATTCTTGTGCTACTTGATGATGAAACGAGCCCGTAATGCCTTGTATTCCTATAATTGTATTCATTTTACACACTTTTAAGCAAAAAAAAATCCCGATTTGCATCGGGATTGTATATTTATAGTATCAATTTAATTTTTGAATTAAATAACCATGCAACAATCCCTTTCTACCTTCCAGAAGAAATAATAAGAGTTGCTAAAATAAAATCGGTTACTCAACATGTTGTTGTATTTTTTGTATTGATTACTTTGCGAATGTATACATAATTTTTAACTGCACCCAAAAAAAAGTTGATTTTATGACACAAAAAAGAGATTCGCTAAAAAGTTGGTTATTAATTATGTAATGTTTAAAAAAAGGCTTTAAAAAAAACATTCATACAACAGCAATTCTTGTATTGTAAAGTACAAACAAGAATTAGCTTTGCTACAACACATAATATTGAAAGGGATTTATATAAGTACTTTTTCAGAAAGCCATTTTTTTCCTTCTGCAATTCTTGCCACTAGCATTGCCGAAATCAAATCTCCATTTGCGTTAAGTAAAGTTGCCATTGGATCAACCAAAGTTCCAATAATCATTGCTGCTGGCAAGGCTTGTTCCATGGGAAAACCATAAACGGTTATCGCCAGGATTTCGCCTATGTAACCACCATTAGGAATACCACCTTCAACAACAGAAACCACAACTGTAATTCCTAAAGCGGTAAGAATTGTAACTGGATCCGTAAAATCCTTACCAAACATGGCGAAAATAACGGCTATCTTGATAATGGATGACATACTTGAACCATCTTTATGCAAAGGTGCACCCAAGGGAATAACGACATTCCTAATGTGAGCAGGAATATTAATTTTTTCGGCACCCTCAAGATTTGCAGGAATGGTTGCAATACTACTGCAGGTACCAATAGCTGTTAACGAAGGTGTTATATTATTTTTCCAAAACACTTTAAACCCTAATTTGCCGCCCGCCATGTAGGCATATAAACTAAAGAATACAATGAAGTAAAAAGCACAAACAGCATAGTAAAGCCCTAGCGGCTTGGCATAAGCACCAAACAATTGCGGACCAAAAATACCCACCTGATAAGCAAAATAGGCACCCAAACCTACAGGTGCTGTTTGCATAATAATGTGTAGCAATTGTTTCATTACTTCGTTACCAGATTGTAAAAACCTACTGAAATCATTGCCTTTTTCACCAGATTGCAAGCTGGCAAAACCCACTAAAAAGGAAAAAAGAATGAGTGCCAGCATGTTTTTTCGCGACAACAATTCATAAAAATCACCCGCGGTAAGCAATTGGGATATCTGAGAACCGGTGCTGCTTTCGGCTACAATTTCTAGCGGAACTTGAGAAATGATAATATCTTGATGAATTGGAAAAATCAAAACTCCTACCACCATAAGGATTGCAGAAACCAAGACCGTAAATAAAAAGACTCCAATTACGATTAAGAATAACTTTCCTAGTTTTTCGGTTTTTTCTAAAGTAGCAATTGATGCCGATATGGTAAAAAACACTAATGGAATTATAGCCGTAAACAACAAATTTAGAAAAATGTCTCCCAAAGGTTTCAAAACCTCCACCTCTTTACCAAAAACCAATCCTAATACACTTCCTGCAAGGATACCACCAAGAAGTAGCATAATGCTTTTGTAATTTTTCACGAAACCTCCTGATCCTATGTCTTTCATGTGTCTTTTGAGCTATTTTTAGTAAATATAGAAATCTAAATGATAGCGGTGCAATCACGATGCTACTTTTTTAAAATAGTAATAGAAGTACGAGCCGCTATTCCTGAAAAAATTATTCGTGAATTAGTAGGCAATCGAACAACAAATCCATTCATTTTCTGTTTACTTTTGCAACAAATAATTCATCATGTCAATAGCAGTAAATAACATTTCCAAAAGCTACGGTGCTCAAAAAGCATTAGATAACATTTCATTTTCAATTAACAAAGGAGAAATTGTTGGTTTTTTAGGTCCAAATGGAGCTGGAAAATCGACTTTGATGAAAATTTTAACTACCTACATTAACGCTGATGAAGGAACTGCCACGGTAAACGGGCAGGATGTAAACGCCAATCCAAAAGCGGTGCAACTTTCTATTGGGTACTTGCCGGAGCACAATCCGTTGTATTTGGATTTGTATGTTCGTGAATATTTAGCCTTTAACGCTGATGTGTACAAAGTTGCCAAATCTCGTATCGAAGAGGTAATTCAACTCACAGGTTTAAGTACCGAAAGCCACAAAAAAATAGGCCAACTCTCTAAAGGGTACCGCCAGCGTGTAGGATTGGCCAATGCACTACTGCACAATCCTGATGTTTTAATTTTGGATGAGCCTACCACTGGTTTAGATCCAAACCAGTTGATGGAGATTAGAAACGTAATTAAAAACGTGGGAAAAGACAAGACTGTTTTTCTTTCAACACACATTATGCAAGAGGTGGAAGCCATTTGTGATCGTGTGATCATCATCAACAATGGTAAAATTGTTACCGATAAAAAACTGGATAACTTAATTTCTGAAGATAAAGAACAAGTAATTGAAGTGGAATTTGATTTTCAAGTTGAAGAACAAATGATTTCTAAAATTGAAAATCTTGTTTCGTATGTCAACATTCACGATATGATGTGGGAACTGACTTTTAAATCAGATAAAGACATGCGTTCTGTAGTCTTTGATTTTGCTCAAAACAATGGTTTGAAAACCTTACAACTCAATCAAAAGAATAAAAACTTAGAAGCGGTGTTTAGAGAGATTACGAAATAGTTGGTAGTCGTCAGCTATATTCTCGAATAAAATACAAATTATAAAAAAAGCTTCCAGCCTTTGGAAGGCTAGAAGCTTTGGATATAAAGAATAAATTGCTAAAAAAGTTGGCTCGCAATTTGACGGATATTTTCTGATTTACCCATCGAATAATAATGCAAAACGGGGACTCCAGCAGCCTTTAATTCGAGTGATTGTTGTATAGCCCATTCGATACCCACTTGTTTTACATCTGCATTTGTTTTGCATTTGTCTACTGCATCAATTAAATCTTCGGGTAAATCAATCCTGAAAATTTGCGGTAAAATTTGCAAATGTCTTTGTACCGCCAATGGCTTGATGCCAGGAATAATAGGTACCGTAATTCCCATTTCTCTGGCTTTGGCAACAAATTCAAAATATTTAGCATTGTCAAAAAACATTTGTGTCACCACATAATCAGCGCCTGCGTCTACTTTTTCTTTTAACCTTTTCAAATCGGAAAGTAACGATGGAGATTCCAAATGTTTTTCAGGATATCCAGCCACACCAATACAAAAGTCAGCCTTATTGTCAACATGCATCACTTCATGCAAATATTTGCCTTCGTTCAACAATTTGATTTGCTGCACTAGATCAATAGCAAAGTTATTTCCACCCACTTTCGGAACAAAGGATTGTTCGTCCTTCATAGCATCGCCTCGCAACGCCATCACATTATTGATGCCCAGATAATGACAATCTACTAGTAAATACTCTGTTTCTTCTTTGGTAAAACCACCGCACAATACATGAGGCACCGTATCTACGTTGTATTTATGGGTTATCGAAGCGCATATTCCAAGGGTTCCTGGTCGCATTCTAGTTAGTTTTTTATCCAGTAAACCATTGCCTTTATCAACATAAATAAACTCCTCTCGTGAGGTAGTCACATCAATAAATGGCGGTTTGAACTCCATCAAAGGATCAATGTTGTCATACAATTCTTGAATACTCTTGCCTTTTTGAGGCGGAATAATTTCAAATGAAAACAAAGTTTCTCCTTTGGCTTTTTCTATATGTTGTGTTACTTTCATTTTGTTTTTTGTTTCAAGTTCCAAGTTTAAAATTTAAAGTTCTCTCGAGTAACTTATAACCTTAAACTTGAAACAAAATTCCTAATCGGCTATATTCGGATTCAACCATTTCATGGCTACATCAGTGGAAACATTTCTTCTTTTGGCGTAGTCAATTACTTGATCTTCTTTAATTTTTCCGAGTCCAAAATACTTGCTTTCTGGATTCCCAAAGTAATAACCCGATACTGATGAAGCCGGCCACATCGCCATACTTTCTGTCAAAGTCACACCGATTTCTTCTTCAACGTTTAATAATTTCCAAATTGTGGGTTTCTCTAAATGATCCGGACAAGCTGGATATCCAGGCGCTGGTCGAATCCCTTTATAAACCTCATCAATCATATCTTCGGTAGATAAATTCTCATCAGCGGCATAACCCCAAATTTCTTTACGTACTTTCTCGTGTAAATATTCAGCAAAAGCTTCTGCAAAACGATCAGCCAATGCTTTCACCATAATCGAATTATAATCATCTAAATCCTTTTCGAATTCAGCCGCCCATTCGTCCACACCAAAACCAGTAGTCACACAAAAAGCTCCCATATAATCGACTTTCCCACTTTCTTTTGGAGCAATAAAATCAGACAAAGCGATGTTAGGCGCTCCTTTGGTTTTTTGAGATTGTTGGCGTAAAGTCAAAAAGAGCCCCCTAACCCCCAAAGGGGGAACTATCTGCTTTGTAGACAACTCCTTGCTGATTTTTTCAATTGTTTCATGTAAATTATTCAATACCTCTTTATTAGTGTATCTAACCACTTTAAAACCCTTAGATTCTAGCCAAATAGTTCTCTCTCTGTCAAGGTCAATTTGTTCGGGATGATTATGAATAGATCCATCTACTTCAATAACTAGCTTTTTTTCCAAACACACAAAATCAACTATATATTCCCCTATTACATGTTGCCTTCTAAATTTATACCCTTCTACTCCTCTATTAGATAAAACATTCCATAGCATTTTCTCAGCTTCTGTTGGTTTGTTTCTCATCTCTTTAGCGCGTTCTTTTAAAACATCATACATAATAGGATTTGCTGTTTCCCAAGTTTGTTTTGCTGTTTCGAGAGTAGCTCCCCCTTCGGGGGCGGGGGGGGCTTCATATAGTTCAATATCATCATCATTGATTTGATTCGCCGGAAAAATGCCGTAAATACCTTTGGCAGTTAATTTCTTCTCTTGTAAAATAACTTTTAGCATGGCTTGTGCATCTGCAAAAACCGAAGTCGCTTGTTCGCCCACTACCTCATCGGTCAAAATAGCTGGATATTTCCCAAACAATTCCCAAGTTCTAAAAAACGGCGTCCAATCGATATAAGGCACCAAAGTTTCTAAATCTACCTCTACGATTTGCTTACCAATTACTTTAGGTTTCACCGGAGTGAAATTATCCCAATCCAATTGTAATTTATTTTTACGGGCTTGCTCAATAGTCAAGAAGTTCTTGTCGCGGGAACGATTCAAAAACGTTTCTCTAAACGCATCGTATTCTGCACGAATATCACTGGCATATATTTTTCGGTTGTGATCCAATAAATTTCCAGCAACCGTTACCGCTCTCGAGGCATCGTTGACGTGAATTACCGTTTCACTGTATTGCGGCGCAATTTTCACGGCCGTATGCGCACGCGAAGTTGTTGCACCACCAATCATTACTGGAATTTTCAGTCCTCTTTTATCCAATTCCTTAGCGAGATACACCATTTCATCAAGCGATGGCGTAATCAATCCGCTCAATCCGATAATATCTACTTCATGTTCAATAGCTGCTGCAATAATTTTTTCTGGAGGCACCATTACACCTAGATCGACAATCTCATAATTGTTACAGGCCAATACCACCGAAACTATATTTTTTCCAATATCATGAACATCACCTTTTACGGTTGCCATCAGGATTTTTCCGTTCCCAGATTTGTCTCCAACTTGCTTTGCCGCTTCAATAAAAGGTAAAAGATAAGCCACTGCTTTTTTCATTACTCGTGCCGATTTCACCACTTGTGGCAAAAACATTTTACCCGAACCAAACAAATCACCCACGACATTCATTCCGGTCATCAAGTTGATTTCTATTACTTCAATGGGTTTTGTAGCAGCTTGCCGCGCTTCTTCAACATCTTCTTCAATAAACGCATCCACTCCTTTTACTAATGAGTGCGTGATTCTTTCTTGAACCGTTCCAGAACGCCATTCTAAAACTGCCTTTTCATTTGTTTTGGATCCGTCGCCTTTTACATTCTCCGCAAAATCAAGCAAACGTTCTGTCGCATCGTCGCGTCTGTCCAGAATCACATCTTCAACATGCTCCAATAAATCTTTCGGAATCTCATCATATATCGACAACATTTCTGGGTTTACAATCCCCATTGTCATTCCGTTTTGAATGGCGTGGTACAAGAAAACCGAGTGCATCGCCTCACGAACCGTATCGTTCCCTCTAAATGAAAACGAAACGTTACTCACCCCACCGCTGATGTGTGCGTGCGGTAAATTTTCGCGAACCCACTTGGTTCCTCTAAAGAAATCCAATGCATTCAAGCGGTGCTCTTCCATACCTGTTGCTACTGGGAAAATATTCAAATCGAAGATGATATCTTGCGGCGGAAATCCAATTCCCACCAAAATATCATACGAACGCTGACAAATTTCAACACGCCTTTCGTAATTATCCGCCTGACCCACTTCGTCAAAAGCCATCACAATTACCGCCGCACCATAACGCTTTATCAATTTAGCATGGTGAATAAAAGCTTCTTCGCCTTCTTTCAACGAAATCGAATTCACAACACATTTCCCTTGTACGACTTTCAAACCCGCCTCAATGATTTCCCATTTTGAGCTGTCAATCATAATCGGCACTCGCGAAATATCCGGTTCAGCCGCAATCAAATTCAGGAATTTTGTCATCGCATATGCGCCATCGAGCATTCCCTCATCCATGTTAATATCGATAATCTGTGCACCGCCTTCTACTTGCTGGCGCGCAATATCAAGCGCTTCGTCGTATTTTTCTTCCTTAATCAATCGAAGAAATTTTCTCGAACCCGTCACATTGGTTCGTTCCCCTACATTCACAAATACACTTTCGGGTGTTATGATTAAGGGTTCTAATCCTGATAATACTAGGTTTCTTCTTTTTTCTGCCATTTCTTTATTTTGAGTTACTCAATTACTACCAAAACTAGACTGAGTTTTTATTTTTTTATTTATTGCAAAGTTTTCGAAACCTTACCATTTTATTTTAATTCTTTTTTGGGCGTGTCCCTCCAAAAAAAGTCGGGTCGGGCTATTCGTTCCCGCTCTTTTTCTTGAATTGCCTCGGGTTTAAACCCGAGGCAATTCAAGAAAAAGGAGCTCCACTGCTATCCCTCACGGGGGTTTTGTGCAATACAACACCATTTTTATTTCAATGAAACGACACCGTTTTTTAATTGATAACGGAATGAATTTTCCTCTTACATCCCAACGGATTAAAATCCGTTGCTACAAAATGGGTCGTTCTTATGGAACTTTTATGCTGCTATCGCGAGCGTCCTGCTTGTGCTTATTCTTTTTGTTAAAAATCTTGTTCCTGCATTTATAATGTACACGAGCGGGACGCTCGCTGTGGAATCTAAACAAGTCGCTCACATAACAAAGATTTCTTCGCCAGTTCGCTATAGCTTGGGTGTTCGTTCCTCAGAATGACAAACTAACCACTAAATTGCATTTTTTTCCTTTCCATTAAAAACAGCAGTACCCAACCAAAAACTACATCACCGCAGTCGAAACCCTCGGTTTATAATCCTTAGCGATATCCGCAATCAATTTAATATGATTTGGGGTTGTTCCGCAACAACCACCTATGATATTGACCAAATTATCATCGAGATATTCTTTGATAAAAGCTTGCATTTGTTCTGGTGTTTCATCGTATTCTCCAAAGGCATTAGGTAAACCTGCATTAGGATGCGCTGACACGTTGAACGATGTGTTTTGCGACAAGGTTTGTAAATACGGCTTGAGTAAATCGGCACCTAGGGCGCAATTGAATCCTACGCTCAACAACGGTATATGCGACACCGAAACTAAGAAAGCCTCAACGGTTTGTCCCGAAAGTGTTCTTCCGGAAGCATCAGTTATCGTTCCAGAGACCATAATAGGAATATCAAGATTGCGTTCGTCTTTTACTTCTTCAATGGCAAAAAGCGCTGCTTTGGCATTTAAAGTATCAAAAATAGTTTCTACCAAAAGTAAATCGCAACCACCATCCATAAGCGCTTCTACTTGTTGCTTGTACGCAATGCGCAAATCATCAAAAGTTACAGCTCTGTAACCGGGATCGTTTACATCTGGCGACATGCTTGCTGTTCTATTCGTAGGTCCAATGGAACCCGCAACAAAACGAGGTTTGTCTGGATTTTTAGCGGTAAATTCATCGGCTACTTCGCGGGCTATTTTTGCCGACTCATAGTTCAATTCATACACATATTCTTCAAGATAGTAATCGGCCATACCAATGGTGGTTCCTGAGAAGGTATTGGTTTCAACAATATCAGCTCCAGCTTCAAAATAAGCGGCGTGCACGTCTTTTATGGCTTGTGGCTGCGTGAGCGACAATAAATCGTTGTTTCCTTTTAGCGAATGCGGAAAATCCTTGAAACGTTCTCCTCTAAAATCTTCTTCGGAGAAATTGTAACGTTGCAACATGGTTCCCATAGCTCCATCAAGGATGAGTATTCTTTCTAAAAGAGCCCCCCTAACCCCCGAAGGGGGAGTTACTGCTGATGCTTTCATAATATTTGACATAACTTATGATAATTGAAATCTAGAAAATATTCTAAATCTATACTTTTGAATAATAATTACAAAAGTTCACTATTTTAACTCTTTAGCCCCGATTGCAGTGAAAATCCTTTTATTTTTTTCTTTAAAAAATAAAAGATTACTTCACTAAACTTTCATTTTAAACGGAGTTCAGTGAACTTCGTTTGTAACGGAAAGCGGGAACGATTATGACTGAAAATCGCCATTAATCTGCTCTAAAAAATTCGATAAGTTGTCAAGAAAAGGTTTGAGAAATACTGTAGAAGTATTCTTGTGTTATCTATCTTTGATACTGGTTGTATAAAGTAGAATGTAGCACCTTCTTTAAAAAAATAAAGGGTTGCTAAGGTTTCATTGGGTCTTTCCCTCCGCCTTTCGTGATAACTTTCAATAAATATATGAACAGTGCAAAGGAACGACATAGCGCTAACAATTGCAAGTATTTTTTTTAAAGATTCTTAGGTAGTTTGTTGCAAAACTTTAAAATAAAAAAGGTTCTGAATTACTAAGATTTTAACCAATCTTAGCAACTCAGAACCTTTGTAACTCTGCAACTTTATTTACACGATGGCTTTTACAACCGCTTTTGGAGCTTCTTTACGAGTTCCGTCAAAACCATCTACACCAGAAACGGTAGTGTATTTTAACACATAACGCTTGCCTGGATTAATGATTTGGTAGGCCGCTTGACACATTAAAGTGGCTTCGTGGAATCCGCACAAAATCAATTTTAATTTTCCTGGATAGGTATTTACGTCACCAATGGCGAAAATTCCAGGAATATTAGTTTGGTAATCTAAAGCGTTGTTTACTTTGATGGCGTTTTTCTCGATTTCTAATCCCCAGTCGCCGATAGGACCTAACTTTGGAGTAAGACCAAAAAGCGGAATAAAGTAATCCGTTTCGATAGTGCGTTGTGCACCATTTTCCTCGACTACAACTGCCTCAAGATGCTCAGCTCCTTTTAAACCTACTACTTCACCTGGAGTAATCATTTTAATTTTACCAGAAGTCTTTAACTCTTGTACTTTTTCTACAGAGTCTAAAGCACCACGAAACTCGTTGCGACGGTGAATCAAAGTCACTTCTGAAGCTACATTTGACAAAAAGATACTCCAATCCAAAGCCGAATCTCCACCTCCAGCAATAACTACGCGCTTGTCACGGAATTTTTCTGGATTTTTAATGAAGTATTTAATTCCTTTGTCTTCGTAAAATTCGATGTCCTCAATCAATGGTTTTCTTGGTTCAAAACTACCTAATCCACCAGCAATAGCAATCACTG
Source organism: Flavobacterium sp. I-STPP5a (assembly GCF_009764685.1). Taxonomy (GTDB): domain Bacteria; phylum Bacteroidota; class Bacteroidia; order Flavobacteriales; family Flavobacteriaceae; genus Flavobacterium. The sequence goes on from NZ_VHLM01000044.1 coordinate 24,266, forward strand.
GCGCATGGAATTTTTTGCCTTTGTTTGAAGTTACAATAAATGTTCCGTCTTCTTGTTTTTCAATTGTTTCGGCACGTTCACCCAAGGTAAAACCTGGTTCGAACTGCTTGATTTGCTCCATTAAATTATCTACTAAATCGCCAGCCAATACTTCCGGAAATCCAGGAATATCATAAATAGGCTTTTTAGGATATAACTCTGATAACTGCCCTCCTGCTTGTGGTAAAGCATCTAAAATATGGCATTTTAATTTTAATAATCCTGCTTCAAAAACTGCAAATAAACCTGTTGGCCCCGCGCCAATAATGAGTATGTCTGTTTTAATCATTTTGATTTAATTTAGTATCCTTTGTTGCGCCTCCAGTTATACTTGTAGGCTGTTATGGAAATTGTTAATTGTGTTTTTTTTTATGTTGTTGTATTGAATCTAGGCGCTCAATCCTTTTAATTTTAATTGAGTACAAATATCACTATTCTGTTTAGTTAAAAAAACAGAAATTGATTATTAAGAACTATTACATCTTATCTTTTCGCTATGAGCTTGAGATTCTGTTTAGTACTTACTTAGCTTTGAGCGTCTCTGTGATTTCATTCATTTTTTGAACTTTTTCCTCAAAATTACCTTTCAGCGTTTTTCGGTATTGATTGAGATTATCGACCATTTTATTGATATCGTCTGGAATTATTTCTTCAAAAAACTCTCGCAATCGTTTGGCTGTAGTGGGTGATTTCCCGTTGGTTGAAATGGCAATTTTCACATTCCCTTTGGTTACAATTCCACCCAAATAATAATCACACAAAGGCGGTGTATCAGCAATGTTGCAAATCAAATATCTTTTTCGGGACAAATCATAAATCCTCTTGTTGACTTTCAAATCATCGGTGCAGGCAATCACCATGTGGCGTTTACGGAGCATCCAGCGATTGAATTTTTTATAGGTCAACTTCACTGTTGGGTGACTTGCCGCCAAGGTTTCTAACTCTGGCAAAAACCAAGGTGCCACTACCTCAACATTGGCATTGGGACTGGATTTCAACAGAAACGATAGTTTTTCTAAACCCACATTTCCGCCACCCACAATGAGCACATTGAGGTTGTGTAATTTTAAAAAAATAGGATATAATTCGTTCCTCTCCCCAGCCCTCTCCAAAGGAAAGGGAGCCGAGTCTTGACTATTAGAATATATTTGATTTTGCTCCACTGTTATTTCAATTCTTTGGCTATGAATTCTTCGTAAAAGCCTTTTAATTTATTGCTTTCTTTAACTACCTCGCCAATGACAATAATGGCAGGCGAACTTAATTGCTGTTTCACCACCACTTGCTCAATGGTGTTGATGGTTCCAACCCCAATTTTCTCCTGAACGGTCGTTCCGTTTTGAATAATGGCAACCGGTGTTTCTCCTTTAGATTCTTTTTGGAACAAATCGATGATCTGCGTTAGTTTGCTCATTCCCATCAAAATGACCACCGTTGCTGATGATTGTGCAGCCAAAGCCACATCATTTGACAATTTCCTGTCAGAAGTTGTACCCGTAATTACCCAAAAACTTTCAGAAACGCCTCTTTTGGTCAATGAAATCCCTTGGTAAGCCGGAACAGCAATCGAGGATGAAATTCCAGGCACCACAGATGTAGGTATGCCAAAACTTTCTATAAAATCAATTTCTTCACTTCCACGGCCAAAAATAAATGGATCACCTCCTTTTAAGCGAACTACATGACCGTAAGTCAAAGCATTGTCAACAATCAATTGGTTGATTTGATCTTGTGAATACTCATGACAGCCTTTGCGTTTGCCTACAAAAATCTTAATGGATTTTTTGGGAGCATACGTCAAAATCTCCTCGTTGGCCAAGGCGTCGTACAATACCACATCCGCTTCTGCTAATGCTTTGGCTCCTTTAATCGTCAGTAAATCAGGATCGCCAGGACCCGCACCAACTAGTGTTACAATGGGTTGTTTCTTTTTAAGCATCAGCTAAGTCTTTATTTCTATACGCTTCGATGGCATCAAAAAACACAATGGCATCTTGAATGTACTTTTTAGCAAATTCAGCAGAAGGTTCATTTTGATTGATTTGATATACAAGTTCTCGTAAAGAAGATTGCAATTGAATTGTATTTGTAGCCACAAAAACAGTATCAAACAAGTCGATAATTCCCGCTTGGTGGTTTGTTTTTTGATTTTCAGCCAGTAATAATGCTTTGGCTCCGTTGACAAATCCGGCGTACGCCAAATAAATAGCATCTGACCATTTTGCATCTTCAAAAGCTTCTTGTGCAAAAGTCAATTTTTCTTTCGCTTCAAATAATAAAGTAGCTACCAAGTCAATTACAACTCCCGCACATTCTCCTACTCCAACTGCTTTTACATAATTATCTGCATTTCCCCAGTCAATAAAATCAGCTTCGGTAAGATTGGTTACATCGGCTAATGGTTTCAAAAATTCGTAGAAATATTTTTCGCCTTGAGCGTCATAATAATTCAAGAACGATTGACCGTTGGCATTGGATTCGAAATCATTTAAAATCAATCGCAAAGCATCTGGTCCTCTTCGGCTCGGAATTTTGATTACTTTATCAGAGAATCTTCCGTTTCCATTTCCTAAATTTCCTCCTCCTAATAAAACTTGCAAGGCTGGAGCTACTAATTTACCCGCATTGATTGACATTCCTTGAAAGCCAATTTCGGCCATATTGTGTTGCCCGCAAGCGTTCATACAACCACTAATTTTAATAGTAATTTCACGGTTGTTGCTGTACTGCGGATATTCAGTAGTTAAAACGCGTTCTAACTCTACCGCAATTCCGGTGCTGCTCGCAATTCCTAAGTTACACGTATCAGTACCTGGACAAGCTGTAATATCAGCAATCGTGTTGTAGCCTGTGGTTACAAAATCTAATTTGGCTAATTCTTGGTAAAAGAAAGGAAGGTTTTCCTCTTTTACATGACGAATTAGAATATCTTGACGCAACGTAAAACGCAATTCGTTTGCCGCATAATTTTTGATTAAGTGCGCTAATACTCTAGCTTTATCGGTATAAAAATCACCTAATTGAACTTTGATTCCGATGGCCACATAACCCGCTTGTTTTTGCGGAATTACATTTGATTTTTTCCACGCTTCAAAAGCTGCTGTATCTTCAATTTCGACTTTTGGAACTTCTAATAATGGCGCTGCAATAGCTCCCTCAAAAGCAGTGGTGTCAATTTCGACTGTATGCAGTGACAACGCTTTTTTCTCTTCGTCGACCAATCGTAAAAATTCGTCTTTCCCTATTTCTTTCAACAAAAATTTCAATCGTGCTTTTAAACGTTTGGCTCTTTCGCCGTAGCGGTCAAAAATTCTTAAAATTCCTTCGGTAGTTGGAATGATTTGATTGGCCGGAATAAACTCTGTCAGCAATTCGGCATGACTGGGCTGCGAACCTAAACCTCCGCCTAACATTACTTTGAAACCTTTTACACCGTCTACAATTTTTGGAATAAATCCTAAATCGTGTAAATAACTCAAACCGGTATCTTTATCTGATGATGAAAAAGACATTTTGAATTTACGTCCCATTTCTTGACAAACCGGATTTCTCAAGAAAAACTGAAACATCGCATGCGCATACGGAGACACATCAAAAGGTTCCTCTGGATCAATTCCTGCTGTTTCGCTAGCGGTAATATTTCGAACTGTGTTTCCACAAGCTTCTCTCAGGGTAACATCGTCTTTTTCTAACTCAGCCCAAAGTTGTGGAGTTCGATCTAAACTCACGTAATGAATTTGGATATCCTGACGTGTGGTAATGTGCAAACGGCCTGTTGAATACTCATCAGAAACTTTTGTGATGCGCACGAGTTGCTCGCTAGTCACTTTACCAAAAGGCAACTTGATACGAATCATTTGCACACCTTCTTGACGCTGCCCGTAAACCCCACGTGCTAAACGCAGACTACGAAAACGCTCATCATCAATTTTTCCATCACGGAATAAAGCAATTTTTCTTTCTAAATCGATTATATCTTTTTGAACAATCGGATCCTCAATTTCGGTTCTAAAACTTTCCATTTGTTTTAAGCTATTAGCTATTAGCTTTAGGCTGTTAGCTGTTTATGAAATTCATTTTACATTTTTGCTGAAGGCTTAAAGCCAATAGCTAACGGTTATTTTATAAATCCTACTCCTGCTGTTGTGTTGGTTGTTGCATCAATTAAGATGAAGGCACCGTTTGATTTATTATCGTTGTAGGCATCAAAATAAATGGCTTTACTCAACTTAATGTTTACTTCGCCAATTTCGTTGATGGCTAGTTGAGAGGCTTCTGTTGTTCCTGAGAAGTCAGTTGCAATCACATTTTTCACACTGTCAATCTTAGCCAAAACTCTGTTGGTATTGTGTTGTACAAAATATTTAGCACCAGGAACTAACTTTTTACTGTCCATCCAGCATACGGTGGTGTTGATGTCTTTCTCTACTTTTGGCAATTCAGATGATTTTACAATCATGTCGCCTCTAGTTACATTGATATCATTTTCTAATTCGATGGTGATCGAAGAGCCCACAGCTGCTTCCTCAAATTGCTTGTCAAAAAAGTGAATATTTGTCACCACTGATTCTGTTAAAGATGGCAGCACTGTTACTGCATCACCCACTTTGATATTATTCCCATACAATTTTCCGGCATAACCTCTAAAATCGTGGTATTCTTCTGTTTTTGGTCGGATAACGGTTTGAACAGGGAAACGCGCTTTTCCTTTTTCGTACACATCAGCTGGTTCTAACGCTTCTAGATGCTCCAGAATGGTTTGTCCTTGGTACCAAGGCATTCCTCCTAATGATTCTACTACATTATCCCCTGTCAAAGCACTTAACGGAATGTAACTCACGTTTTGTTCTTTGAAAGTACTTTTAGCATTTAAAGCTTCAAAGTCCGATTTGATTTTATTAAAAACTTCTTCTGAATAATCTACCAAATCCATTTTATTGATCGCCACAATGACCTCTTTTACTCTCAATAAATTATTGATGAAAAAGTGGCGGTAGGTCTGCTCAATTACGCATTTACGAGCATCAATTAAAATGATTGACACTTGCGAAGTTGAAGCTCCTGTAACCATGTTACGCGTATACTCTACGTGACCAGGAGTATCGGCAATGATGTAACTTTTTTTGGCAGTAGAAAAATAAATATGCGCCACATCAATGGTAATTCCTTGTTCTCGCTCGGCCACTAAACCATCCGTAGCCAAAGAAAAATCTAAATAATCATATCCTTTTTGCTTGCTGCTTTTTTCTATTGCTTCTAATTTATCTGTCGTCAACGATTGTGTATCGTACAATAACCTCCCAATCAAGGTACTCTTACCGTCGTCTACACTTCCTGCTGTTGCTATTTTTAAAACTTCCATCTGAATTTTGTTTAAAGTTTAAAAGTTTAAGGTTTCAAGTTTCCTCAAATTACCCTACCTACACTTTTAAATTTGATTTTTTTATTTTAAATGTTGAATTATAAATTCTAGGAACTTTTGAAAAATTCATAATTTATAATTTATAATTCTTTTAAAAGTATCCTTGTTGTTTTCTTTTTTCCATCGCTGCTTCTGAACGTTTGTCGTCAATTCTAGCGCCTCTTTCTGAAATTGTAGAAGATCTGATTTCACCCACTACTTCAGAAATTGTTGCTGCGTAAGAATCAACTGCTGCCGTACAACTCATGTCACCTACCGTTCTAAAACGAACAATACGTTCTACGATTTCTTCGTTTTCTTCTTGGTACACAAATGGGGAGTGAGACCAAATCATTCCATCACGTAAAAATACTTTACGCTTGTGCGAAAAATAAATCGATGGAATTTCAATTTGCTCTTGTTCGATATAACTCCACACATCTAGCTCGGTCCAGTTGGAAATTGGAAAAACACGTACGTTTTGACCGTTCTCTATTTTTCCGTTCAACAAATCGAATAATTCAGGACGCTGATTTTTTTCGTCCCATTGACCAAAATCATCACGCACCGAAAAAATACGTTCTTTGGCTCTGGCTTTTTCCTCGTCACGACGTGCTCCACCAATACACGCATCAAATTTGAATTCTTCGATAGCATCTAAAAGTGTTGTGGTCTGCAAGCTGTTTCTACTTGAATATTTTCCGGTTTCTTCAACCACTTTTCCTTGATCAATGGCGTCTTGCACATTGCGAACGATTAGTTCTAATCCTAGTTCCGCAACCAATTTATCTCTGAACTCAATGGTTTCAGGGAAATTATGCCCTGTATCTACGTGCAACAATGGGAAAGGAATTTTAGCAGGAAAAAAAGCTTTTTGCGCCAAGCGAACTAACGTAATAGAATCTTTTCCGCCTGAAAAAAGTAATACCGGTTTGTCAAACTGAGAAATTACCTCTCTGAAAATGTATATCGCTTCGCTTTCTAAAGCGTTTGTTTTTAATTGTGCACTCATATCTATCGGCCCCCTAACCCCCGAAGGGGGAACTGTTGGGGTATTTATTTTGTTACTATTAATTTTTCACTTCGTTAATTCCCCCTTTGGGGGCTAGGGGGCTATGCAACCCGCATTCTTTATGACTGGATTCCCACCACCATCGTCCAGCTCTGATGTCTTCATCTGGAGTGATGGCTCTCGTACAAGGTGCACAACCTATGCTTACAAATCCTTTTTTGTGTAATGCATTTTGTGGTACATTATTTTTTTCTAAATAATCTTCTACTTCCTGCAAGGTCCATTTTAATAATGGATTGAATTTGATAATTTCAAAATGCGCATCATATTCAAATAATGCCAAATCATTTCTGTTTTCGGATTGTTCAGCTCTTAAGCCTGTAATCCAGACAGCATTTCCTTTTAAAGCTTTGCGCAAAGGCACTACTTTACGGATGGAGCAACATTCTTTTCTATTCTCAACTGATTCGTAAAAACTATTAGGTCCTTTAGTTTCCAATAAATTTTCTACTGCTGCTGACTCGGGGAAAAATACTTTAATATTTTGATTGTATTTTTTTTGGGTTTTATGAAAAACATCATAGGTTTCTTGAAACAATCGACCTGTATCCAATGTGAAAATTTGAACCCCAGCACCACTGTTGGCAATCATTGCTGTAATCACCTGGTCTTCTTGACCAAAAGAGGTTGAAAAAACCACTTTATCTTTATATTCGGCAGTTAAATAAACAAATGTTTCCTCTAAACTAAGGTTTTTTGAATGCTCTACTAATGCCGCTACTAATTCTTTACTCATAATCTTATTTCGTTTTACAGCAGTTTTGATAAGGTTTTTAAACTCAAAAGAATAATTAAAACACCTACTAATATCATCATTGATTTCCTTGGAATTTTATTCACTAAAAATGCGGCTAATGGAGCTGCCATTACGCCTCCTAAAATCAATCCAATAATTACTTGCCATCCTTGAATACCTCCAAAAAGCATAAATGTTACTCCACTTGAAAAAGCTACTGCAAACTCTGCTGCGTTCACCGAGCCAATTGTATATCTTGGATTTCGTCCATTTCCTAATAAAGTAGAAGTCACTATCGGTCCCCATCCTCCGCCTCCTACAGCATCCATAAAACCTCCAAAAGTTGCCAAAATACCTAGTTTTTTAGTTTTCTTTTTTACTAGATTCTTTTTTAATGCCTTCCTAATAATGATCACTGCCAACCCAATCATGTACAAAGCGATAAACGGTTTTATTACTTCTCCATCAATCACATCCGACAACAAATAGGCACCTGTAACAGAACCCAAAACACCTGGAATTAACAAATGTCTTACTAGTTTTTTATTGATATTTCCAAAACGATGATGCGAAATTGCCGAAGCTCCTGTTGTAAACATTTCAGCCACGTGAACACCTGTACTACTAATGGCAGGCGGAATTCCGTACGCTAATAAAAATGAAGTTGAAGTTGCTCCATAACCCATTCCTAAAGTTCCATCTACTAATTGTGCAAAAACTCCAATACAGAAAAAAATTAAAAACTCTTGATCAAAGCCAGCTATCAAGCCATCCACTGAAAATTCATCATAGTGGTTGTACACTAATGTTGCCAATAATCCTATCAACAAAATTGCAGGAACGAGCACCCATAACCGCTCTACAAAACTTATTGCAGGGCTTTCGGTATTATTATTCAATTTTAATTCTTTATCCATTCCTTTCAATTCAACAAAATTCAATTTAAAAGCTTTTACCCTATCGGGTTACTAGATTATTGTGCAAAAATAATACATTTACTTTAATTACAAAACATTTTTTTTAATTAAAACTTAAAATGCAATATCAGCTAAACTATTATTTTCCAAAACCATAAGCGTATTATCACGCACTTCGGTCATTAATTTACGAACGGCGCAAGTAGCTTCATCGGTACAATCGTCACAAGGCTCATAAAAATTATGACTGGCACACGGCAATAAGGCAATTGGGCCTTCCAGAATACGATACACTTTGGCCATGCTAATGTCCTTCGGTTCTTTAATCAAGTAATAACCGCCGCCCTTTCCTTTTTTGGCTCCCAGAAAACCGGAATGGCGTAACAACAATAAAATACTCTCTAAAAATTTGAGCGAGATATTTTCAGATTGTGCAATATCCGCAATCGCAACAGGAGTTTGGTCTTCTCGGCGCGCCAAAAAGGTCAATGCTTTGATACCGTATTTTGTTTTTTTTGAGAGCATAATCTATTTTTGATTGAGGATTAATCCCGATAGCAATCGGGACTACTTTTTAATTTTTTTCAGAATCGAAACAAATCGTCTTTAAATTATGTTTACGAAACTACAAACTTTATCCTTTTGTAACCAAATTGAATGAATCTAATTTAAAATTTCGTTGCAAATTGAAGTTGCAAATTCTTTTTGAATATAAAAATTGTGCTCCTTGTTTTTTATGATTTCAAAATTTATGGAATATTTCTCAAACCAACTAATGCTTGGTTTATTGATGTCATTTTCTCCATAATAAGGTTTAATTACTCCATTAGGAATGTCTTCCTCAAAGCGCAATCTTGTTGATGAAACAGCACACAAATTTCGAACATCCAATCCCTTCAAAGCGGCTTTCCAAGCAATTGTTCCACCAATACTAAAGGCTAAAATATCAATCTGATTTTTCTCTGTTTCCAAGAGATTTTCAATCACCTTTTCTATTCCGCCATTGACAAATTGGATATGGAGACTTTCTTCAGTATAATTACTTCTATCAATTGCTCCCAACTCGCAACAATCGTAAAATTGAATTTCGAATTTATGTTTCAATTGTTGAACATAATCAGAAACCCAATCTGATTTCTCTCTTCCCCACAAATCCGATAAAATGATTAGTCTTGGTTTCATTTACTTTTAATGTTAAAAACCAAATTTACACTTTTAACATATCAAAACTCAATTGTACTATCGTCTAAATTTGATTATTACTGTTTCTAACATTTTTGGATAATAACAAAAATGCAAAATACTTCTCTCTAGCCCCGATGGAAGGGAAAATCCTTTTTTGAGTCGATCTTTTTTCGACTCAAAAAAGATTGGAATGACAGCGGGAACTTTACCTCTAAAAAAAGTCAAATCTTTCTGCTCCAAATAAATTGTATTACTATAAAATCACTGATATAAACACAAAACCCACTGTTGAAACCGTGGGTTATTGTATATGAATCAATAATTACAACTTTTTATGCCAATGCCTGCTCCAAATCGGCAATTACATCAGTTACGGTTTCTAAACCTACAGAAACACGCACCAAACCATCGGTAATACTTACTGCCAAACGTTCTTCGACAGATAACTTACTATGCGTTGTTGAAGCTGGATGGGTCACAATAGTTCTCGTATCTCCTAAATTTGGCGAAAGCGAACACAATTTAATTTTATCCAAGAAAGCTCTTCCGGCTTCTAATCCTCCTTTAATTTCAAAAGCAACAATATTGCCACCCAACTTCATTTGCTTTTGTGCAATTTCATATTGCGGATGCGATTTCAAAAATGGATATTTCACTTTATTCACCTGAGGATGATTCTCTAAAAACTCCGCTACTTTCAAGGCATTTTCACAATGTCTGTCCAATCGAATGGCTAATGTTTCTAAACTTTTAGACAATACCCACGCATTAAAAGGCGACAAAGAAGGTCCTGTAAGTCGGGAAAACAAATAGATTTTCTGAATCAAATCAGCATCGCCAACGGTTATTCCGCCCAAAACGCGACCTTGACCGTCCATTAATTTGGTAGCCGAATGCACCACTAAATGTGCTCCCCATTTGATTGGTTGTTGCAAATAAGGCGTTGCAAAACAGTTGTCAATAATTAAAATTAAATTGTGCTTTTTGGCAATATTTCCTAACAATTCCAAATCTATGATATCAACAGCAGGATTGGTTGGTGACTCTGCAAAAAGAATTTTTGTGTCAGGCGTAATCAAAGCTTCAATAGTCTCGGGTTGATTGATGTCAAAATACGAGGTTTGTATGTTCCATTTTGGAAAATAATTAATAAACAACGAATGTGTGGCACCAAAAACACTGCTCGAAGAAACAATGTGATCTCCTGAACTTAATAGAGCGGCCAAAGTGGAATACACCGCGGCCATACCTGATGCAAAGGCAAAACCAGCTGCAGCTCCTTCCATAGCGCACACTTTGCTAATAAATTCGTTGTTATTTGGGTTGCTGTAACGGCTGTAAATATTTCTGTCTTTTTCCTCTGCAAATGAAGCACGCATATCTTCGGCATCCTCAAATACAAAACTAGACGTGAGATACAACGGCACCGAATGCTCTAAATATTGTGTTCTTTCTAACTGATTGCGTATGGCTTGGGTTTCGAAACCAAATTCTGAATTATTCATAGTGTATAATATTATCCCCATCC
>NZ_VHLM01000014.1 GCF_009764685.1 Flavobacterium sp. I-STPP5a
TTACCCCAGCTTCACAAACCAATGTATCTTGTTTTGGTGGATCTAACGGTGCAGCTTCTGTTAATACGCCTACTGGAGGAACTGCTGGATATACGTACAACTGGACTCCTGGAACTCCTACTGGAGACGGAACAACTAGCATTACTGGATTAACTGCTGGAACATGGACTTGTACTGTAACCGATGCCAACAGTTGTACTACTACTCAATCATTCAATGTTACTGGACCTGCAGCAGCTTTAGCTGTTACCCCAGCTTCACAAACCAATGTATCTTGTTTTGGTGGATCTAACGGTGCAGCTTCTGTTAATACGCCTACTGGAGGAACTGCTGGATATACGTACAACTGGACTCCTGGAACTCCTACTGGAGATGGAACAACTAGCATTACTGGATTAACTGCTGGAACATGGACTTGTATTGTAACCGATGCCAACAGTTGTACTACTACTCAATCATTCAATGTTACTGGACCTGCAGCAGCTTTAGCTGTTACCCCAGCATCACAAACCAATGTATCTTGTTTTGGTGGATCTAACGGTGCAGCTTCTGTTAATACGCCTACTGGAGGAACAGCTGGTTATACGTACAACTGGACACCTGGAACACCAACTGGTGACGGAACTACTTCTGTGACTGGATTAACTGCTGGAACATGGACTTGTACTGTAACCGATGCCAACAGTTGTACTACTACTCAATCATTCAATGTTACCGGACCTGCGGCGGTTTTAGCTGTTACAGCCGCTTCACAAACCAACGTATCTTGCTTTGGCGGATCTAACGGTGCGGCTTCTGTTAATACGCCTACTGGTGGAGCTGGTGGATATACCTACAATTGGACTCCAGGCAACCCAACAGGTGATGGAACCACGTCTGTTACAGGCTTAACATCTGGAACTTGGACCTGTGCTGTGACGGATGCTAATGGTTGTACCACAGAGCAAAGTTTTACTATTACACAGCCAACTGCTCTTGTGGCAACTGCTGCTGCACAAACGAACGTATCTTGCAATGGAGGTTCTAACGGATCTGCAACTGTAAACGTATCAGGAGGAACAAGTGGATACTCGTATGCATGGGCTCCGTCTGGAGGGACAGCTGCTACTGCAACTGGATTAAGTGCTGGCACATATACAGTAACAGTTACAGATGCTAATGGTTGTTCAACGACTCAAGGTTTTACCATTACACAGCCAACAACAATTGATTTCACAACAACTGTTTTATCTGGGTATGATTACAATACTGGATATAGTCAGAGTATTGTAGCTTCAGGAGGAACAGGTACTAAAACGTATGCAGTTATAGCGGGAAGTTTGCCTTCTGGTTTTTCACTATCAACAGCTGGACAGGTAACAGGTATTTCAACTCAAATTGCTGATAGTAATTTTACCGTTAGTACTACTGATGCTAATAATTGTACTGCTACATTTAATTATGTATTGAAATTAAACCAAATCCCAGTTACTGTAACTGCAACACCTTCTCAAACTAAAGTATATGGTGAAAGTGATCCTGTTTTAACATATACAGTGTCACCAAGTTTGCTTTCTGGAGATTCTTTTACAGGATCTTTAACAAGAGTTAATGGTGAAAATATTGATAATTATGCCATTAATCTAGGTTCGCTTTCAGCTGGGTCTAAATATTTAATTACTTATGCTGGTGCTAACTTTACTATTACCGCAAAACCAATTACAGTAACGGCAACTGCATCACAAACAAAAGTTTATGGGGAAATAGATCCTGTTATTGCTTATACCGTTTCACCAAATTTAGTTGGTAGTGATTCTTTTACAGGAGCTTTAACAAGAGTTGCTGGAGAAAATACAGGAACTTATGGCATTAACCAAGGAAGTTTGAGTGCGGGATCTAATTATACCATTAGTTATGCAGGTACTAATTTTACTATTACTGCAAAACCAATTACCGTAACAGCAACTACATCACAAACGAAAGTTTACGGAACAACAGATCCTTCTTTTGCGTACACACTTTCACCAAGTCTAGTAGGTAGTGATGCCTTTACAGGAACTTTAACAAGAACCGCAGGAGAGAACATTGGGAACTATGCTATTACACAAGGAAATTTAAGTGCAGGTTCCAATTATGATATTTCGTATGTAAGTAAAGATTTTAGTATCACAGCCAAACCTATTACAGTTACGGCAGATGCTTCACAAACTAAAGTATATGGAACTGCAAACCCAGTTTACTCTTATACTGTTTCGCCAAGTTTAGTAAGTGGCAATTCTTTCACGGGAGCTTTAACGAGAGCCGCTGGAGAAAATATTGGAAACTATGCTATCACACAAGGTAACTTAAGTGCAGGAGCTAATTATAACATTACTTATGTAAGCAAAGACTTTACTATTACGGCAAAACCGATCACAGTAACTGCAAATGCTTCACAAACCAAAGTATATGGTACAACGAATCCGGTTTACTCTTACACTGTTTCACCAAATTTAGTTAGTGGCGACTCTTTCACTGGAGCGTTAACAAGAACTGCTGGAGAGAATGTGGGAACGTACACCATTGCACAAGGTACCTTAAGCGCCGGTGGAAATTACACCATTACGTATAACGGTTCTAATTTCACTATTACGAAAGCAGATCAGGTAATTACATGGAATCAGACTTTAGGATTTGGTTGTAATGGAGAAACTAGTATCGTTTTGACTGCTGTTTCAAATAGTGGTTTAGCAGTAAATTATGCTTCTTCTAACGCAAACATTGCTTCTGTTTCTAATAATTCATTATTTTTCCAAAATTATGGTTCTGCAACTATTACAGCATCGCAAGCAGGAAACATGAATTACAACGCAGCTCCGGCAGTTATTTTACCAGTAGTAGCTAGTCAGCCCAACCTAATCAGAAAACAATTTGAAAATATTATATTCTTTGACAACAGTTCGAAGAATTTCAAATCGTACAGCTGGTATAAAAATGGGATTTTAGTTCCAGGACAAACTTCACAGTATTTTAAAGAAAATAGTGCTTTGAATGGAACTTATTACGCAGTAGCAACAAAACTGGACGGAACATTAATTACAAGCTGTCCGTTAACTCTCTCTCCAACAATAGAAGAAGAATACATGAGAATTGTTCCAAACCCTGTTAGAAGCAATACGACTTTCCAATTAATGACTAATATTAGTGCAAGTAGAATACAGAATGCACGTGTTGAGGTTTTTAACTTAACAGGGAACTTGTTAACTACTTTAAATACAAGTCAAAACAATATTGACATGATAGCTCCGATTGTTGAGGGAATTTATATTGTAAAAATAACCTTAGCAAATGGTACCTATTTTACTAAAAATCTTTTAGTAAGAAAATAAAATAATTTACAGAATATGACATCCTCATTTTTAATGAATGGGGATGGATTATTCTAATTTAAAAAACAAGTATAAAATCGCCATTATCAACAAGTTTGCGTGAGCAATAACCAATAAATTAAAGGCGATGAAATATAGAAACGCTAAAAAATAAATTTTATATCTATGAAATTCAATATTAAAAACATAATAGGAACTATAGCTTTCTTAATTTCACAAGGTATAGCTGCACAGTTTTATGTAGGCATACAATCGGGAATCGGAAATATTCAGAGTGACATTACTGGTATACAAACCGGTAATCGCCTTGGTGGAGCTATAAAGGCAGGTTATATTTATTCTTTAAATAGTCATTTTGGAATTGGTACCGGGTTAGAGTTCTCGCAATACAAGCAAGAAGTTTCTTTTTCTAGGCCTACCGCAACGCTTTCAAATTTTGAAGTTGATGCTTCCACCTCGGCATTTGTATATAACATGACTACAAACAATTATAGAGAAAAACAAACTTTACAGGCTGTGCAAATTCCTCTTTTTGTGCAGTATAAAAAAAACATAAATACTGGTATTGACTTTAATTTTAGAGCTGGTGCTAAATATTTTTTACCTGTAAACTATGAAATTGATGCAACTGCCGATTATGCAAATGGTACTGCTTATTATCCTGATGTCAACCTTACTATTGGTGATTTACCAGAATATGGTTTTGGTAAACAAAATAATTATTCCGCATCAGGAGAATATAAAACAAAAGGAATTATAATGAGTTCTTTCGAGTTAGGATTTACATTTGATATGGGAAAAAAGAGTTCATTATATGCAGCCATGTTTCTGGAAAATGGATATGGTACAATTTTAGACCAAAACAAGAATGAATCTTATATTGGTTACAGCCCAACATCTTCAGCTGATAGGAAAGCTAATGGCTTGTATAGTACTAATAAAGATGCTGAAATAAAACCGGTAGCTTTTGGTGTAACACTAGGATGGAATTTTAAATAATCTCATTTTGAAAATAATACAAAAGGTCTTGACTCAAAATCAAGGCTTTTTTTTTGCAAAAAACATCTTTTCAAAGTGGTTAAAATGTAATTAAAATTTGCAGAGGGTATTACCATCACTTCGGCCTCTATTCATGTGAGATTTCTTAGTATTAATAATTTTGAAGAGACCCCTGAAGTGGAAATTACCCAAATCCAAGTCAAAGAATTATTACCTTTATATCGGCTATGAATTCTGAATTTCAAGTAATCAATCTTTCTGATCAAGTACTAAAAACTTTTTAAACAGATGCTGGTGTCAACAATATAATTGAATTGCAAAACTTGAGTATTACCATTTATTTTATAAAACAAATTAGTATTCTTAAAGCAAAAACACACCGAATTATAATTAAAAAAAAACTCTATTTTCAATTTAAGTTGTTTAAGAAAATCTTGAACAGCTTTTTTTATTATAAGGAAACCTCACTAATTGAAAAAGATCTGATACTTTTAATAACTTTCTAAATACTCCAAAATTTAATTAAAAACCTGTAACATATAATATTGGCTTAACTTTGGGAATTGTAAATTTGCAGGCTAATTACAATTGTAACCCAATGAAACACAATTACACATGGAACCATATTATGGTTTTATTTATTTTTTTTATGGGCTTCACGCCAAATCTTGAAGCACAAGTAACCCAACCTACACCTCAAGACTTACCTTTTACTCAAAACTTCTCTACACTTGATGCCACATCAACTACCTATTCAGCAGGATTTCAGGGGTGGAAAACAGCTACAGCTCCATCAGGAAGCAGTTTACCCGGAGGTACAACGGCATACCTTACTACTGGTGTTTTACTTGCAGATCAACAGTTAGTATCAAGTAGTAGTGCTAGCAACTCTTCTGGCAGTACTCATAACTATAATGGAAAGATTGGTATATTAAACACTGGTAGTAATGACTTTGCCATTGGTTTAGCTATCAACACAGCTGGCAAATCAGGCATTGAAGTGCAATACAATGCTATGACAATTCGTAATCCGTATAGTGTTCCCCCATCCACGACAAATACAAGGATCAATGAAATGTCCTTACAATATAGAGTAGGCACGACTGCCGATTTTATAACAGTGCCAAATAGTGCTTATCAAAATAACTCCACAACACAAATTACTACTGGAGTAACTACACCACAAAATCCGCAACTTATAAAGGTCATTCTCCCTGATGTATGCAATAACCAAGCTTTAGTTCAAATCAGGTGGATTTCAAGACAAGTTTCAGGAGGAGGTGCCCGTCCATCTTTTGCAATTGATGACATTAGCATTCAATATGACAACATCCCTCCGGTATACACCACTGGATTCCCAAAAATAAGTGCTATTCTGGCAACAGGTTTTGATTTTGTAACTAAAATCAATGAACCTGGTAAAACTTTTTATGTAGTTCTTCCTGCTGGTAGTGCTACACCTAGTATAGCGCAAATAAAAGCTGGAACAGACGCTACCAATACTGCTGCTACAAAAGCTGGATTTATAAATATTATTGATGCAGCGACTGAATATACACAAAGTATAACCGGTTTATCTAGTGGTACATCCTATGAGTTATATGCCATTTCAGAAGACAAATATGTCAACGCACAAGCAAATAGTACGATATTAAATGCAACAACATCTACAGTGGCTGTGCCTTCAATAACAATAACTGAAAGCAATTTGAATTTTGGTTTGTTTGACCAAAACACAAGCAGTACACCATTGCATTATGAGCTACAAGCTCAAAATCTTAGTAATGATGTAACTCTTTCGATAACTGGAAATTTCTTAATTTCAAAAACAGAAACCGGTACTTATCAAAATAATTTAAGCTATACCGTAACTGAGTTTGATAATGGGGCTGCGCCAAAAGTCTTTGTAAAATTCACACCAACAGCTACAGGAACGCTAACAGGAACCATTACACATCAAACAACTGGTGGATCTAATAAAACAGTTTCGTTATCAGGGATTGGAATCAATCCTTATTCCCAAGATTTTAATGATCCAAATGTATTTACCAATAGCGGATGGACTTCCTATAGCGTAGCCGGCGATAAGGTGAAATGGAGCAGTACAACAACTCGCTTTAACAGTTCTCCTGCAGCAGTAGAAATAAATGGTTTTACAGAAAATGGAGCAAGTAAAGATTGGTTGATTTCGCCAGCCATGCGTTTAAATACATTTGATAAGTTCCCATTATTATCTTTTTATAGTCGAAAATTCTTTGCGGGAACCACTTTAAAACTAATGGTATCTACCAATTATGATGGAAAAAGCAATCCTGAAACTGCGACTTGGACTCCATTAAATGGTGATTTTCCAACGACAACAGGAACTTTCAAACAGTCGCAATTTATCAATCTAGAGGCCTATAAATCCAACGCAACTTATGTGGCATGGGTTTATGAAACAGCATTTAATGGCACCGGAGAAAGCGCTGAGTGGACTATTGACGATGTGAAAATTACAAATGAAACTGCGTTTGTTTCTGCACTACCCTCTCTAAATTTTGGCGCAGTATCGCAAAACACGGTATCAGAAAGTAAATCATTTAACTTTATGGCCGGCGGTTACGGTGCCATTACATTGACCGCTCCAGTATTTTATCAGTTAAGTATAGATAACACCAACTTTCAAAGTACAACAGCTCTAACTGCTGAACAAGCACTTGCCGGGACTACAATTTACGCTCGATTTGCACCTACAACAAAAGAATTGAATAGCGCTGGAGTATTACAAATAAATGGTACAGGATTGAATACCCAATCAGGAATGTTAATTGGATCATCTTATCCTAAAGACGAAACTTTTGATATTGTAACTTACAATTTGGAATTTTTTGGAACGGATATAAAAGACGATAAAGGAACTGAATTTGGTCCAACAAATGATATCCTTCAAATAGATAATGTTGCAAAAGTAATGAACACAATGAACGCTGATGTTTACGCAGTTCAAGAAGTGTCAGATGATGCCGCATTAGAAACTTTGATCCAAAAAATAAGCATCAACGGGAAAACTTTTGCAAAATCAGTTTCTCCTGTATGGTCTCGTTCCTATCAAGCACCAGATCCTAACTTTCCTCCACAAAAACTGGTAGTACTATATAATACACAAACTACAACCGTAAAGAAATCTCGTGTCATGTTTAGCAAACTTTACGACGAAGTACGTGCTGGAACTAAAACGTTACCTAACTACCCAAGTACAGGTGATAGCTTTTATTCTTCAGGTCGTTTGCCGTATATGGTTGAAATAGAGACAAACATCAACGGAATTAAAAAAGATCTTACCATTATCAATCTTCATGCTCGTGCAAACAGCGGTAGCGATATTGCTAGATACAACATGCGTAAGTATGATGTAGAATTGTTAAAAGACAGTCTTGATGTAAATTATCCTGATGCAAATATTATTCTTCTTGGCGATTACAATGATGATGTTGACCAATCTGTAATTGCAGGAAATCCATCTTCTTATCAAAAATTAGTAGAAGACACCGCAAGATATAATACACTAACATTAGATATTAGTAAAGCTGGTGCATTTAGTTATTTGTCATCTGGAGGATTTTTAGATCATATTTTAGTATCTAATGAACTCAGTGATGAGTATGTTACAAATTCTACCGTAGTATATGATCCTAGAAATGATGTTACTAATTATGTTAATACAACTTCAGATCACGGTCCTGTGATAGCTCGTTTTGAATTAAAAGCTGATCCTGTATTAAGTCTAAATGATGTTTTACCAACGAATAAAACAATCATAAAAATGTATCCAAACCCAGTATCTGATATATTAAACGTTTCATTAGATTCATTTGAAAATGAAAACGTGAAACTTCAACTTTATGATGTTTTAGGAAGAGCCATTGGAATGCCAATACAATTGAGTCCAAAATCAACTAGAGATAATTCCTCTATTGATGTATCTCAATTACCTACAGGTATTTACATCTACTCGCTTTCGGTTGGGAATAAAATTATTCAAACTGATAAAATCATAAAAAAATAATCTAAAGTAGACCCATAGAAAAAGCCAGATTTCATGTATTTGAAATCTGGCTTTTTTGTTACAATGAAACTAAAAACAAGTTAATACAATTGCGAATTATTTTGAAACAGTTATTTGATTTTGTATCTAAATAGCTAGAAAGTTTTTCTTAATTTTACAGTCTTACAAAAGAAATTTTATGTCAACTTTACTTCCTTTTTTAATTATTTTTTTGGTTGCATTAGGTCTCGGAATTTTTCTGGGAAAACTCATTTTTTCTGCTCGATTTCAGTCTGAAAAAATTGGATTAGAAGAAAAACTAATTACATACACCAGCCAATTCAATCAACTTAAGGAGCAAGTTCAAGTAGACAAAGTAACTTTTGAAAAACAACTGGAGAGCGCCACAATTGCTAAAGAAGCAATTCGGAATGAAAAAGACAGTTTAGCGATTCAACTTTCAAAAAAAGAAGTAGATTTTGAAAATCTTTGGGAACGAAATAAAGAACAAAAAGACGAAGTAGAAAAACTACAAGAAAAATTTACCAAGGAATTTGAGAACCTTGCCAATAAAATATTAGACGAAAAATCGAATAAATTTACGGAGCAAAACAAAGAAAACATGAAAAACATCTTGTCTCCGCTACAAGATAAAATTCAGTTATTCGAAAAGAAAGTAGAAGATACACATAAAGAAAGTATTGATTATCATGCAGCTTTACGCCAACAAATTCTGGGCTTACGCGAAATGAATATTCAAATGAGCAAAGAAACCATCAACCTTACCAAAGCATTAAAAGGCGATAGCAAAATGCAAGGAAATTGGGGCGAATTAGTTTTAGAACGCGTTCTAGAAAAGTCAGGCTTAGAGAAAGGTCGTGAGTATGAAGTACAACAAGCCTTTACCACCGAAGATGGAAACCGCGTTTTTCCTGATGTTGTAATTAATTTGCCCGACGGTAAAAAAATGATTGTCGACTCTAAAGTGTCCCTTACGGCTTACGAAAAGTACATAAATGAAGAGGATGATGCAGTAAAATCTGGATTTTTACGCGAGCATGTCAATTCTATTAAACGTCATGTGGAGCAACTAGGAAACAAAAATTATCATGACCTATACCAAATGGAAAGTCCTGATTTTGTTCTGCTTTTTATCCCCATAGAGCCAGCCTTTGCAATGGCGCTTAATGAAGATACTACGCTATACAACAAAGCATTCGAAAAAAACATAGTCATTGTCACTCCAGCCACTTTATTAGCTACTTTACGAACTATTGATAGTATGTGGACCAACCAAAAACAACAAGAAAATGCACTTGAAATTGCGAGACAAGCTGGTGCACTTTATGATAAATTTGAAGGTTTTGTTGCCGATTTAATAAAAATTGGTAAAAAAATAGACGAAAGTAAAACTGAATATTCAGGTGCTATGAACAAGCTAGTTGATGGAAAAGGTAACTTAATTGTCAGCGTCGAAAAATTAAAGAAAATGGGAGCCAAAGCTAAAAAAGCACTTCCAGAAAGCATAATAAACAGAGCCGAAAAAAACGATAATCAATTACTAAACTAAATAAAATGAGAAAATTTTTAATGATAACTTTAGCGGTTATACTACTAGGTCTTGTATCCTATTTTACTTTTTTATACACAGCAACATATAGTGAAGGTGTACGATCTGGTGAATTAATTAAAGTTAGTAATAAAGGAGTGGTTTTTAAAACTTGGGAAGGAGAAATCAGTCAAGGTATTTCTGGAGCGCAAATTTTCACCTTTTCTGTATTAGATAGTAATGACAAGGTTATAACTGACTTACAAGAGTTTGAAGGACAATATGTTCAAGTAAATTATGTAGAACGTTACCGTACTTTTCCGTGGTGGGGAGACACGCGCTATTTTATTACTGAGGTTAAAAAAGTCAACTCGCCATTTAAAATAAAATAAATGGATCAGACTTTTAAAACTGTTGCTTCCTCAAACATAACTATTTCTGAACTCATGTTACCATCGCATACCAATTTTAGTGGTAAAATACATGGTGGTTATATATTGTCGCTTTTAGATCAAATTGCTTTTGCTTGCGCCTCAAAATTTTCAGGAAATTATTGCGTAACTGCATCAGTTGACACCGTCAATTTCTTAAAACCCATTGAAGTTGGTGAACTAGTGACCATGAAAGCTAGTGTAAATTACGTGGGTAAAAGTTCTATGATTGTAGGCATCAGAGTAGAAGCAGAAAACATTCAAACCGGAAAAATAAAACACTGCAATTCTTCTTATTTTACTATGGTTGCTAAAAATAGTACAGGGGAAAGCGTGACCGTTCCAGGCCTTATTTTGTCAAACCAAAATGATTTGAGACGCTATTTTAATTGCGTCAAGCAAATTGCCTTAAAAAAAGAAAAAGATTTACACGAAGAAGTTTTTGATCATAATTCTCCAGCAGCCATTGCTAGCCTTGATGGCCACAATGTAAAACTCAATATAAAACTTCACTGATAAGCTTCTTAAAAAAAAGATCAATCAGAATTTCAACAATGAAACTATCTTAAATAGGGAGTAAAATATTTAAACAAAAAAAATGTTAACTGATTATCTTATTTTGTTAAACAATTCCTTAAAGCGCCCTCAAGATTTTTAAATTGAAATTGAAAACCAGTTTGCTCTATTTTTTCAGATGAAACTCTCCTGCCGGTAAGTACTATTTTAGACATTTCGCCCATAACAAGTTCAAGAACAAACGTGGGTACATTGGGCAACCAAATAGAATATCCGTAAACACAGGCAAGTGTTTTTGAAAAAACAGTATTTGTAGTATTATCCTGGATAGCTGCATTGTAGGCTCCGTTCATGGCTTCATTTTGCATGGCATGAAAATACATCTCACACAAATCATCTACATGAATCCAAGGCATATACTGTTTTCCTGTTCCAAGTGCAGATCCTAACCTCAACTTAAAAACCGTGGCAAGCTTGTTCAAGACACCATCGTTTTTTCCTAATACGAGTCCGGTTCTTATTTTTACCGTTCTTATATTTCTATTTTCAATAAAATCTATCGCATCTTCCCATTTTTGACAGGTATAACCCAAAAAATCATTTGCAGGATTCATGGTTTCTTTGCAAATCTCCTCTCCATTAATAGCACCGTAAATACCAACTGCAGAGGCCGATATAAATGCGTCAAGCTTTTTATTGTGTTTCTTGATCGTAGTGTATAATAATAAAGTAGATTGTTCCCTACTTTCAATTATGGCAGCTTTACGTTTTGCAGTCCATCTTTTCTCAGCGATGTTCTCTCCAGCAAGGTGTATGATAAAATCTGCTCGCAGTACTGCTTGTTCATCAA
Organism: Flavobacterium sp. I-STPP5a; assembly: GCF_009764685.1. GTDB lineage: Bacteria > Bacteroidota > Bacteroidia > Flavobacteriales > Flavobacteriaceae > Flavobacterium. The sequence goes on from NZ_VHLM01000014.1 coordinate 11,720, forward strand.
TGGTTTGATTTTCAACGTCCCACTTATAATAAAAAACCTTTTCAAGGTTAGGTCTTAAAGTCCTCGTCAAAATAGAAACTGTAAACCCTTTAGATAAAAGCAAACTTGTCAATTGTTTTCCTATAAAACCTGTTCCGCCACTTAATAATACGTTCTTTTTCATAATAGTGTAAAGCTAATGTTTTTTTGAAGATATAAAATTATAATAAATTTTGTTTAACTTTATTAATATATAGTTAAACATTCACTACCTTTATACCTTAATTTGAAATACACACTAAAATGGCTACTAAGAAAACAGCAATTACAAAAGATAAAATAGTTTCATTGTATATGGATTATGTACTAGAACACAGTGAAAAACCTAAGTCCGTATATACTTTTAGCAAATCAAATGATTTTACCGAGACTGATTTTTATGCCTACTTTGGGACAATTGAAAGTATCGAAAAAGAAATTTTCAAAATGTTTATAGAAAAAACAGTCGAACTTCTGCATAAAAACAAAGAATACGAAATGTATGATATGAAAACTAAAATGCTTAGTTTCTATTTTACTTTTTTTGAGATACTTACTGCTAATAGGAGTTATGTAATTTTAGTTTTAAAAGAACATAATGACCAACTTAAAAAAGTAATGCAACTCTCTGGATTGAGAAACAGCTTTAAAAATTTCTTAACAGAAATTATCGCTGATGATTTTAGAACTCAACAAGAGCGTTTGCAGAACTTTCAAGAAAAAGCTTTTCAAGAAACGTCTTGGATACAACTTTTATTAACCTTAAAGTTCTGGCTTGATGATGCTAGTCCAGCATTTGAAAAAACAGATATCTATATTGAAAAGTCCGTCAAAGTGACTTTTGAGTTAATGAATATTGCTCCAATAGACAGTTTAATCGATTTTGGAAAATTTATTTTCAAAGAAAAAATATACAACAAGTAATGAAAACAATAGACTATATCCCCACCTCAAAAATTGAGCGGGCAACAAAACTGGTACAAACAGGAGCAAAAGTTGGTGTAAACTACCTAAAATATTATGGTGGTAAAATGGTCAACTCTGATATGACTCGTGATCAATTGAATGAAGATAATGCCGAGGATATTTATGATGGACTTAAAAGCCTAAAAGGAAGTGCACTTAAAGTAGCCCAAATGTTAAGCATGGATAAAAGTTTTTTACCACAAGCTTATGTTGAAAAATTCTCATTATCTCAGTTTTCAGTTCCGCCATTATCTGCTCCATTGGTTTTAAAGACATTCAAAACTAATTTTGGTAAAACACCTTATGAAATATTTGATGAATTTAATGCTAACTCTGTAAATGCAGCTAGCATAGGACAAGTACACGTTGCGGTTAAAGACGGTAAAAAATTAGCGGTAAAAATTCAGTATCCTGGTGTGGCCAATAGTATATCATCTGATTTGTCTATGGTAAAACCTATAGCTATACGAATGTTTAACCTGCAAGGGAAAGATTCTGATAAATATTTCAAAGAAGTAGAAGATAAATTGATTGAGGAAACTAATTATTTATTGGAACTAAAACAAAGCCAAGAAGTAGTTGAGGCCTGTCAAAAAATTGAAAATTTAGTTTTCCCTAGCTATTATCCTGAGTTTTCATCAGAGAAAATCATAACCATGGATTGGATGACCGGAAAACACTTATCTGAGTTCACAAAAATAAACTCAGATCAAGTAGCAGCTGACAAAATAGGTCAAGCTTTATGGGATTTTTACATGTACCAAATTCATATTCTGAAAAAAGTACACGCAGATCCACATCCAGGAAACTTCTTGGTAGATGAAAACAACAATCTTGTAGCGCTCGATTTTGGATGCATGAAAAAAATTCCTACGGAATTCTACATCCCTTATTTTGAGCTTATTGATAAAAAAGTAATCAACGACCCTACGATATTTAATGCTAAATTATTTGAACTTGAGATTCTAAGAACCGATGATACCGCTGAGGAAATCGCTTATTTTACAACCATGTTTCATGATTTGTTATCCTTATTCACTCAGCCATTTCAAGCATCAACATTTGATTTTTCTGATGTAACATTTTTTGACAATATAGCTGCATTAGGCGAGCGTTTTTCTAAGGATACTAACTTGAGAAAGATGAATGGAAACAGAGGTTCAAAACATTTTATATACATGAATAGAACTTTTTTCGGGTTGTACAATTTAATGTTTGACTTAAAGGCTACAGTAGTTGTCAATGAGTTTGAAAAATACAAATAGTGAAAAAAGAGCATTTACCCTCAAAGATGTGTCTAGTTTGTAATAGGCCCTTCAACTGGCGGAAAAAATGGGAAAAGGTTTGGGAAGACGTAAAATATTGTAGTGAAAAATGCAGAAGAAACAAAAAGGTTTAGTTTGGTTTAGAAATGATTTAAGAGTTCAGGATAATGAATCACTTAAGAATGCCATTGATACTAATGAGACAGTTGTTGCTGTATATTTTTTTGACCCAAGACAGTTTGAAGAAACGCAATTTGGATTTAAAAAAACAGAAAAATTTAGAGCCAAATTTTTAATTGAATCTGTGGTTGCTTTACGCAAAAATCTAGAAAAACTAGACATTTCATTATTAGTTTACCAACAAAAACCTGAAGATGTAATTCCAGATTTAGTTCAAAAAAAAGAAATTAATTCCCTTTACTTTCAAGAAGAATGGACTAGTGAGGAAAAGCAAGTAGAACTAAATATTAGAGAAAAAACAGAGGCTTCAGTAGAATTTAGAACTTCTTACAACCAATTTTTATTTCATCCTGATAGCATTCCGTTTGATATTGAATCGATACCCAATGTTTTTACACAATTTAGAAATAAATGCGAAAAATCAGCTCGGATAAAATCTTTATTCGTTCCAAAAGCAAAATCAAAAGAAAACTTGGTGCCAAATGACACTAAGATTCCTACTCTACAAGACTTGGGATTAGAAGATTTTGAATTAGATTCAAGAACTGCTTTTCCGTTTTATGGCGGTGAAGATGCAGCTTTGTCTAGATTACAAAGCTATTTTTGGGATAGCGAAAAGTTAAGTGTGTACAAACTCACTCGCAATGGATTGATAGGCGCCGATTTTAGTTCGAAATTTTCACCTTGGTTGGCCAATGGTTCTATTTCGGCTAAAACCATTTATTGGGAAATTCAACAATATGAAAAAGAGGTGGAGAAAAATGAGTCTACATACTGGTTAATTTTTGAGTTGATTTGGAGGGATTATTTCAAATACATTTCATTAAAAAACGGGAATTCTATATTTAAACTTGGTGGGATTTTAAACCGAGATTATGAATGGAAAAATAATAAATATGCAATTACTAAATGGATAAATGGTACTACCGAAGAGTCATTTGTAAATGCAAATATGATTGAACTAAAAGAAACGGGCTGGATGAGTAATAGAGGCCGACAGAATGTTGGGTCTTATTTTGCCAAGGAACTATGTTTGGATTGGCGTATTGGAGCTGCCTATTTTGAATCGCTACTACTTGATTACGATGTCCACAGCAATTATGGTAACTGGATGTATGTTTCTGGAGTGGGTAACGATCCTAGAGATCGAAAGTTCAACATCAAGTTACAAGCATCAAATTATGACGGACAATCCAAGTTTCAAAATTTATGGTTGCAAAACAAACTATTCTAATATAAATGAATACCAATAAAAAAAATATCAATGTAGTCTGGTTGAAAAGAGACCTTCGTTTGCAAGATAACGAAGCTATTTTCAATGCAACAAAAACGGAAATACCTACTTTGTTGTTATATGTATTTGAAAAATCATTAGAAAATGATACGCATTACAGTACAAGACATTGGAATTTTATTAAACAATCTATAGTAGATTTAAACAAGCAATTAGAAAAATCTAACACAAAAATATTAGCAGTTTCGTCAGAGGTGATTCAAGTATTCAATTTTCTTGAAGAAAATTATAAAATAATAACTGTCTATTCACACCAAGAAACAGGAATTAAAATAACCTATGAACGAGATAAAACCTTCAAGAGATATTGTAAAAACAACTTTATTCAATGGGAAGAAAATATCAATAATGGTATTTTTAGAGCTTTAAAGAATCGTTCCAACTGGGTACAAGACTGGGAACAGTACATGAATTCACCTTTATATCATTTTGATTTTGATCCTGACAAATACATATCTGCAGAGGAAATTAACGAAATAGAAAAAACATTAGAAAAACAAAATCTAGAAACCGTACCAGATACCATTTTTCAAAAAGGAGGTACCACAATGGGGCGTAAATATCTAGAAACATTTTTTAATGAAAGGTATTTTAATTACGGTTCACATATTTCCAAACCATTATTGGCAAGAAAAAGCTGTAGTAGGTTATCCCCTTATATTGCATGGGGAAATTTATCAACACGTGAAGTATTGCAAAAAGCTGCTACTTTTAGATTACAATGTAGTGAACCTAAACAAATAGACTCGTTTGTATCACGATTAACATGGCAAGCTCATTTTATTCAAAAGTTTGAAATGGAGGAAATTATGGAGTTTGAGAGTGTAAATAAAGGTTTTCATTCTTTGCAAAAAAAGGTGAATTTGAACTATATAGAAGCGTGGAAAACGGGTAACACTGGATTCCCACTTATTGATGCATGTATGAGGTGTTTAAATGAAACTGGTTATTTAAATTTTAGAATGCGCGCCATGTTGGTTTCGTTTTTTACACATAATTTATGGCAACCTTGGCAAGAAGCTACGCATCATTTATCACAAATGTTTTTAGACTTTGAACCGGGGATTCATTTTCCGCAATTGCAAATGCAAGCAGGAGAAACAGGTATCAACATGCTACGCATTTACAACCCAATAAAAAACAGTTATGAACACGATCCCGAGGGAGAGTTTATAAGAAAATGGGTTCCTGAATTGCAAAACATTCCGCGTAGCTTTATCCATGAGCCATATAAAATGACATATCTTGACCAAAAGTTTAATGATTTTGAAGTTGGTGTTGATTATCCAAAACCAATCGTAAACATGGAGAGAACTAGAAAATTTGCAAGTGATTTTTTATGGAAGATGAAAAAAAATCCGCTTGTAAAAGAAGAAAGTTCTCGCATTCTAAAATTGCATACTATGGCCGATATAGGCGAAAGTGAATCCTAGACTAAAAGATATTAACAAAAATATTCTATCGTGACTGAAAAAAAAGAACTTACTGATTTAGAAAAAGACCGAGTTATAGAAATGGCTTGGGAAGACCGAACTACGTTTGACGCTATTTTATTGCAATTTGGACTCAAAGAACAAGAAGTAATTAACTTGATGCGCACCGAAATGAAACCCTCAAGTTTTAAAATGTGGCGTGAAAGAGTGCAAGGAAGAAAAACGAAGCATGAAAAACTAAGAGATTTTAGAGAAGGACGATTTAAATGCACCATGCAAAGACAAATCAACAACAATAAGATTTCAAAACGATAATTTACATACAACTACAAAAATATATTTTAATAACTGATTGATATTACACATGAAAAACATAGTAATCATTGGGGGAAGCAAAGGTATTGGTAGTGCTATACTATTACAACAATTAGAAAGCAATATCATATACAACATAAGTAGAAACAAACCTGAAATAACCCACCCCAACTTGAGACACTTTTCAATAAATGTTCTACAAGATACTTTGCCTGATATAGAAAACGTAGATACTTTAATCTATTGTCCTGGTTCTATAAATTTAAAACCAATAGGAAGTTTAAGTATTGACGATTTTAGAAATGATTTTGAAATAAACGTAATAGGGGCAGTAAAAGCTATTCAAAAATACTTACCCGCTTTACGAAAAGGAACTAATCCGTCGATTGTTTTATTCAGTACGGTTGCTGTAAAACTAGGAATGCCGTTCCATGCGAGTATTGCAACGGCCAAAGCAGGTATTGAAGGCCTTGTGAAATCATTAGGAGCTGAATTAGCATCTGTGATTAGAATCAATGCTATTGCGCCTACAATTACCGAAACGACGTTAGCAGCTGGAATATTAAGAAACGATCGTTTGAAAGAAAATATGGTAGAACGCCACCCCATGAAAGGATATTTAAAACCTGAAGAAGTTGCGAATATGGCTAACTTCCTGATTTCTGAAAATGCAAAATCCATATCAGGCCAGATATTCGAAATGGATTACGGCATCGTATCTTTTAAAATCTAAAAATAATTCACCCAAAATAAAAATTGAAACCCAGAATAGAATGATCAAAGAAATGAAAAGTTACGAAAAAATTGAACAGTACGATACCGAAATAACAAACGCATTGGCGGATAATTATAAAGTAATAATCGAAAATTTAGGTGAGGATGTGACTCGCGAAGGTCTAGAAAAAACACCTGAACGCGTTGCAAAAGCAATGCAATATTTAACACATGGGTACGGCTTAGATCCTTTAGAAATTCTAAAATCTGCTATGTTTACTGAAGATCACCAGCAAATGATTGTTGTAAAAGATATTGAAGTATACTCTATGTGTGAGCACCACATGCTTCCGTTTTTTGGAAAAGCGCATGTTGCTTATATTCCAAACGGTAAAATTGTAGGTTTGAGTAAAATACCTAGAGTTGTTGATGCGTTTGCTAGAAGAATGCAAGTACAAGAACGATTGACGGACCAAATTAAAAACTGTATTCAAGAGGCCTTAAATCCGCTAGGAGTTGCCGTAGTGATTGAAGCACAACATATGTGTATGCAAATGCGTGGAATTCAAAAACAAAATTCTGTAACAACTACTTCTTCTTTTACAGGTGCTTTTGAAAAAGACAAAACTAGAAAAGAGTTTATCAGTTTGGTATCTAATAAACTAAGTTAATTGTATCTTTATATAAAAATTACAGTTCTACCATAAATTCACAAAAGGAAATTACAAGATTTAAATATTGCGTAGTTTCCTTTTTTTGTTAACCTAATTTATAAAGCCATGAAAATTCTCTTAACTGGTGCCACAGGATACATAGGAAAAAGACTTTTACCCTTATTAGTAGAACAAGGTCATGAAGTAATATGTTGTGTACGAGATAAGAATAGGTTTTATTGCCCTATTGAATTTCAAAGTAAAATTACAGTAATTGAAGTTGATTTTTTAGACGAACTCTCGGTTCAAAATATTCCTAATGCCATAGATGTAGCGTATTATTTGATACACTCCATGTCAGGATCTGCAACAAACTATGACGAATTAGAAAGTTTATCAGCAAGAAACTTTGTTTCTAAGTTAAACCAAACTAGCGTGCAGCAAGTGATTTACTTAAGTGGTATTGTAAACGACCAAGCCTTGTCAAAACACCTTTCTTCCCGAAAAAAAGTAGAAGATATTTTGACCACCGGAACATTTGCTACCACTACCCTACGGGCTGGAATTATAGTAGGATCTGGTAGCGCCTCATTTGATATCATCAGGGATTTAGTCAATAAACTACCTGTAATGATCACTCCAAAATGGCTCAATACAAGATGTCAACCCATAGCTATCACAGATGTGTTGGATATTTTAATGCGATCCTTATTGAATCCAAAAACGTTTGATCAAAGTTTTGATATTGGTGGACCAGATATTCTAACGTATAAAGAGATGCTTTTAGGTTTTGCTGCAGCCAAAAATTTAAAAAGATGGATTTTCACAGTACCCGTAATGACTCCTAAGCTTTCCTCCTATTGGTTATATTTTGTAACTTCTACATCCTACAGATTGGCATCGGCACTGGTGAGTAGTATGAAAGTGGAAGTGGTGTGCAATGACAATAGAATTAATGACATCGTGCAAGTAAAACCTATGACGTACCAACAGGCATTAAAACGAGCTTTGATAAAGGTGGACGAAGATAAAGTAGCTTCCAGCTGGAAAGATTCTATGATTAGCGGGCGTTTCAACACCAATCTTTCTAATTATTTAAAAGTCCCCAAGAAAGACTGCTTTATTGATCGTAGAAAAATGGAAATCATTGACCGAGAATTTACCATAAGTAGAATTTGGTCCATAGGAGGCGAAACAGGTTGGTATTATGGAGATTGGCTCTGGGATTTACGAGGTTTTATTGATAAACTATATGGTGGTGTAGGTTCCAGACGTGGACGAACCAACAGACATGACATACATGCTGGTGATGCTCTTGATTTTTGGAGGGTTTTGTATGCCAATAAAAAAGAGGGAAAACTAATCTTATTTGCCGAAATGAAACTTCCAGGTGAAGCTTGGCTCGAGTTTAAAATAATTGGAAATACCTTATATCAATCGGCAACATTTAGACCTGATGGAATATGGGGTAAATTGTATTGGTACAGCGTTGTTCCTTTTCATGGATTTATATTCAAAGGAATGCTTCAAAAATTAATTTACTAATTCTGTCAAAAATCAAAAACAATACGCGCTTAAAAACTTCAAACACGTATTGTAAAATGTAAACTATTTTAAAATTCCTGCTTTGTAAGTAGCAATAGCTCTATCTCTAGCCATAGCGTGCTCTACCATAGATTTTCCGTATCCTAAATCAAATTCTTTAATCCATTTTCTAATGTAAGCTCCTTCCTCATCAAACTTTTTTTGTTGAATATCTGGATTAAAAACTCTAAAATATGGCGCTGCATCACAACCAGTTCCAGCGGCCCATTGCCAGTTGCCTACATTTGCAGACATGTCGTAATCTAATAATTTTTGTGCAAAATAGGCTTCGCCCCATTGCCATTCAATTAATAAATGTTTGCATAAAAAACTAGCCACAACCATACGAACTCTATTGTGCATGTAGCCGGTCTCATTAAGCTGACGCATCCCTGCATCAACCATAGGATAACCTGTTTTTCCTTCGCACCAACGCTTAAAATCGGCTTCGTCATTGCGCCATTCAATACCGTCATACGCTGACTTGAAATTACGATTGACAACTTTTGGGAAACTGTAAAGAATTTGCATAAAGAATTCTCTCCAAATCAATTCACTTAAAAAAACATCATTTTTATGAAAAGCCCAATTGACTAATTTGCGCACACTAACAGTCCCAAAACGCAAATGAGGAGACAAATAAGAGGTTTTATCCATAGCCGGAAAATCTCTTGTATCCTGATAATTTGATATAAACTTGAGATTATGCGGCTTAACAGTGATAGCGCTTTTTTCAAAACCAATTTCGGCCAAAGAAGGCATTGCATAGGTATTCTTATGAAAATTAGAATACAATGATTCCGTATCATACTCCACAACGGGCGCCATCGTTTTGTATTTTTCTAACCATTTATTTTTAAACGGTGTATATACGGTATAAGGCAACCCATCAGCTTTTGTGATTTCTTTTTCTTCGAAAATTACTTGGTCTTTAAAAGCTTGTGCTTTTACGTTACTTTGTTCAAGCAACTCACAAATGGCGGCATCACGCTCTAGTGCATACGGCTCATAATCTTTGTTATAAAAAACATTTTGAATATCGTATTCTTCTAATAGCGATTTCCAAACGACATGAGTTTGTCCTTTTTTTACAAGAAGTGAACTCCCTATTTGCGCTAATGCATCCTGAATGGTACTTAATGATTGATGTATAAAGTTGACCCTTGCATCATTAACTGGCAGTTTATCCAGAATAGCTTCATCAAAAATAAACAAAGGAATTACAACATCGCTTGACTGTAAGGCCTGAAATAAGCCTGCGTTATCGTCTAGTCTTAAATCCCGTCTAAACCAAAAGAGAGATACTTGTTGCTTGCTCATTATTTTGAATTAAAAATTTCATCAACCTTTGTTACACGGTATTCAAAAATTGATTTTAATTTATTTTTCACTACTAATGCGTTCATGATGCGACCTAAAATGCCTAATGGCAAGCCATAATGCACCACATCAGTCATTTTTGTTCCTGTTGGGGTTTCCTCAAAAAAATGTTTGTGGTGCCAAAAGCTGTAAGGTCCAAAACGCTGCTCGTCTATGAAATAGCTATTTTCTTTAACTTGAGTTATGAGGGTCATCCAAGATAATGTAATACCAAAAAGTGGTGTTACTCTATATTGTATAACTTGTCCGGCATACATTGATTTTTGATCAAAATCAGTGATTTGAAAACCCATTCCTTCGGGTGTAATTTTTTGAAGGTTTTTTGGGTTCGAAAAAAAAGTCCAACATTCAGCAACAGATGCATTGACATGCTGAACGGTTTCTTGTTTGTATATTTTCATAATGGCTTTGTAAAAGAAATTGGTTTTTTTGTGCGCGTGAGGGATAGTAGTGGAGCTCTTTTTTTGGGTTGACTTTTTTTGTCAAGCCAAAAAAAAGCGGGAACGGATATCCCGACCCCGCTGTAACGCTAGTGGAAGCGAGGTCACGCCCCAACGATTTTTATTAGATTTTGTAGTATTTGAAGGGTACAAAAAGCATCCCGAAACACTCTCCGTGTTCTTTACCTAAATGCTTGTGGTGTACTTTGTGTGCTTTGCGCAAACCTATTAAATACTTATTGTTTGTGTGTTTGAACCACTTAAAACGCTGATGAATAAGGACATCATGTATTAAAAAATAACACAAACCATAAAACATAATCCCTAGACCTATGAAAAATCTATAATTCAATCCGCCTTCAACTCCGTAATAAAAAAGAGCAATGCTTGGCGCTGCAAAAATCACAAAAAAGATGTCGTTTCTCTCAAAGATGTTTGCGTATTTTGGCTGATGATGATCTGCATGAAAATACCACATGGAACCGTGCATTACATACTTATGGGTACACCAAGTAATCCCCTCCATGGTTAAAAAAGTACCAAGAAAAATCAAAAAAAATATCATTTTATTATGTATTTAAGTGTAACAATTTTTTATTAATGCTGAAAATTATACTAGTTTTAATTTATAAGACACAAAAGATTTGGCTAGTAAACCTGCTTTGGTGTAGTTAGAAACCCTAATACGAGCGCTACCAATTTCGTGATACGGCGTATTTTCAAGTTTTTTTAATAATTTTTTGTAGTAAACAAATGCGGTGTAAACACCAAACTTAGCTTCGATTGGCAATTTCACAATCCCTTCGTAAGCCACTCTGAAATCTTCTTCAATTTCAGTAATGATGGCTGTTTTTGCCTTTTCGTCAAATGAATTTAGGTCTACTCCTGGAAAATAATTTCGGTTCAATACCAAATTATCATCTTTTAAGTCCCGTAAGAAATTCACTTTTTGGAAAGCCGATCCTAATCGCATGGCTTCATCCTTGAGTTGATCATAACGCTCGTTATCTCCGGCTACAAACACTTTGAGGCACATGAGGCCTACTACATCTGCTGATCCGTATATGTAAGCATCATATTCTTCTTTACTATCATAATCAGATTTGATTAAGTCCAATTTCATGCTACGTAAAAAGGCCTGAATTAAATCGTCAGTAATATTATATTGCTTTACGGTTTGTTGAAATGAATTCAAGATGGGATTCAGACTTATACCCCGATCAAAGGCTTTATAGTATTCGTCTTCAAACTCTGTGATTAAACTTTCCTTGTCAAAACCATGAAAGGTATCTACAATTTCATCTGCAAAACGCACAAAACCATAAATGCTATAAATGGCGTCCCTAATGCTTGGTGACAACATGTACACCGCTAGTGAGAACGAGGTGCTATAATTTTTGGTAACTAACTTGCTACATTTGAAAGATACATCGTCAAATAATTGCTTCATACTATTGATCTGAAAATTGCTTATTAATTAATTCCGACACTAATTTTCCAGAAATTAATGCGGGCGGAACACCTGGTCCAGGAACGGTCAACTGGCCTGTAAAATATAAATTTTTAACCTTTTTACTTTTTAACTTTGGTCTCAAAAACGCTGTTTGCAAGAGTGTATTTGCCATTCCATAGGCATTACCTTTATATGAATTATACTCTGAAACAAAATCATTTTTACAAAAAGACTCTTTAAAAATAATACTTTCTCTAACATTTTGCTGTGTTAAAGTTTCAAAACGCTTGATAATTATTTCAAAATATTCCTCTCTTAAAGCTTCAGTATCATTTATCCCTGGTGCTAAAGGTACAAGAAAAAATCCAGATTCCATACCTTCAGGCGCAGCAGTCTGATCTGTTACCGATGGGAAATTTGCATAAAACAAAGGCTCTTTAGGCCATTGAGGTTCATCATAAATATCCTTGGCATGCTGATAAAAATCAACATCAAAAAATAAAGCATGATGCGATATGTTATCTAATTTTTTGTTAAAGCCTACATAAAATAATAATGATGATGGGGCAAAAACTCTACTGTCCCAATATTTTTCTGAATACCCTCGGTATTTTTGATCTAATAATGTCTCTGTGTGGTGGTAATCAGCACCACTCAAAATTAAATCAGATGCTATGCGCTCTCCGTTTATTTGAAGTGCAACTGCGGTTCCGTTTTCAACTATTATTTTGTCAACTCCCGCATTGGTTACAAATTGTACTCCTTGTTCTTTTGCAAGATTTACCATGGCTCTCACCACATCAAACATTCCAGTTTTTGGGTGCCAAGTTCCCAATCCGAAATCAGCAAAATTCATAAAACTGTAAAAAGAAGGCGTATCTGATGGTTTTGCACCGAGGAATAAAACAGGAAACTCTAAAATCTGGATTAGCCTTTCGTTTTTAAATTTCTTGCGTACATCTCTACTTATGTTACTAAAAAATTCACCTACTTTTAATGCCGTTTCGGTAGTGATTAACTCTAGAGCAGAAACTCCTGGACGATATACTAAATCTTTAATAGCGATATCATAGTTGCTTTTGGCGCGAGCCATAAATTTCTGCAACTGTTCTCCGCTTCCCTTTTCGATGGAATCAAAAGTGGCAACAATTTCATCTAAATTATCAGCAATAGTAATGAAATCATTGATTCCGTAGTATACCCTATATGCTGGTGCTAGTTTTATTAACTCATAATAATCAGTAGTTTTTTTGCCAAAATCAGCAAAAAATCGCTCAAATACATCAGGCATCCAGTACCAACTTGGCCCCATGTCAAATGTAAAACCGTCTATTTTAAGTTGTCTGGCTCTACCCCCTAATGAATCATTTTTTTCATAAACGGTAACATTATGACCACTTTGTGCTAAATAGGAAGATGCAGCCAAAGCCGAGAAACCTGATCCTATTATTGTTATTTTTTTTATATCTTTCATTTGTCTAGCAAATATAATAATTGTTTGAACAAAATATTAAATCCAATCAACTAATTCTGAAATAGAATTAAAAATTGTTATTTGTTCTGGAAGTTCGTCCTTTTTTATAAACTCAACCATTCTACCAATATACCATAATTCTGTGGAGTCATCTAACAATTCTTCTGACATTTTCTGGATATAATTATCCAGAATATCTCGTTCCGGCTGCACCGTCATGTAAGACACGTATACTATCGAGTTAAAGTGTTTTTTCAAATCTTTAAGGTTTTCAATAGGCATACTTTCGCCAAGATAAATCGTCTTGTACCCGTGCAATAGTACTTCATAGTTTAAATACATCAAACCTAGCTCATGAATCTCGTTCATAGGCAAAGACAAAACAAAAACTTTATCGTTCTTGGTTTGCTTCAAAACTTGAAGTTTCTCTGTATTAATTAGCAATTTTTGTTTAATTAAATAACTAATAAAATGCTCGTGAGCAGGTGTAATGGTATCTGATTGCCATAAAAGTCCTAATTCATTCATCAATGGAATAAAAACCTGATGGAAAATCTCCTTGAACGATTTTTCAGCAATTAACCAATTATATGTATTAAAAAACAACTCTTGATCAAAGTTCATCATGGCCATCTTAAACTCGCTGATGGCGTGGCTTTTCGCAGTTTTGCTAGAAATTATTTCACGTACAAGCGACGGGATTTTTTCCTGAGGATAGGTTGCAATTTTTGATATCTTGTACCCATAATCATGGAGCAAGGTTATATTTAAAAGTTTTTGTAAACTAGCCAAATCATACAAACGAATGTTAGTATCTGTACGCATGGGCTGAAGAATATCGTAACGTTTCTCCCAAATTCGTATCGTGTGAGCTTTTATCCCCGAAAGGTTTTCAAGATCTTTGATACTGAATACATTTTTTACATTGTTCATCGTTTTTCAATATTTATTGAACAAATGTAAAATAAATTTTATTATAAACGGCACTAAATAGATCAAAACAAGCAAAAACAGTCGTATTTACTTTAAACTTACGTGCTTTACTGCATTCAAAAGGTCTAAATGAAGAATTGTCTTAGAATTATCTTCATTTCTAGTATACATAGGTTCAAATTTAGCCCCATATATTACCTCATCAAAAGTGTACGAGGTTCGAATTGCAACAGTGTTACTAAACATATCATCAAATGCGGTAACCATTACAATAAGTTCTCCATTAATTTCTTGAAAATCTTCTTTTACATATTGAAATAAGGGGCTGCTCTCCGTGATTGGATGCACAATGGTCCAACTTAAAGTTAGTACATTTATTTTCTCTAATTCTAAGTCAAGCGCAAAGAATTTATTAGTAAGAACACCATTTTCATGAATACTTATACCAAGTGTCATCTTAGCCTGCGCATCAGTAAGGTTTGTATTTTTAAAAGGCGTTACCCTAATCATCAAAGCTGTGCCATCGCGATAAGGTGCAATAAGAGCATTGTGCGAAAATTTCAAAAAAGCAGTTGGTTTACTAAAACGTCCAAAAAACAAACCTGTAGCAATAGCAAAACTTAGCAAACCAATTAATGCCTCGGCTGCAGCTAATAAACTACTCAAAAAACCCACAGGACTAATATGACCATACCCTACAGTGGTAAAGGTTTGAGCACTAAAAAAATAAGCTTGACCAAATTTTCCCCAATCAGATCCTGCAACATCAATACCGTTTAAGTGTTCGATACCAATTGCATAATATAAAAGTGCAAAAACAAGATTTATTCCAATATAGAATAACAAAAGTATGGAAAGAAACCGCCAACGTGGCATATCAATCATGGTGTGGTACCAGCTGATTCGGCTCCAGAAAAACATTCCGCTTTTTACCACATTTGCAGTTCCATCTTTATTAATAAAACGACCTCCGTAATTATTAGCATTCGTACCAAAACCAGTATTTTGTTGTGCTTCACCCTTTAATTTCATAGCTTGTGGTCTAAAAATAGACAAGAAAACCTCTTGAAGAATTTCCTTGAATATGTTATTGAAACACCAAAAATAGAAATATTAAAAATAAGTAAGTAGCTGTAGCGTGTAAAAACATTTTTTATCAATTAATCCACTAAGATTTACAACGGTAATTCTATACCGCTTTTTTTATACATTAGTGCAAACTAAAAAACTATGACAAAAATAACCAAAGACGATATTAGTCAAGAAATATTTGACTTGGATGACGATTACGCACACAACAAAATTGACCGTCGCGGATGTGTAGAAAAACTATCCTTCTTTGCTGTTGGTACCTTAACGCTTCCATCATTATTGAGTTTCATGTCGCCTAATTATGTGGATTCAATTTTGATACAACCCGAAGACCCCAGAATAAAATCGGGATTTATTACTTACAACTCAGATAAAGGTGGCGGACCAATAAAAGGACTTTTATCTCAACCTACAGGAACAAAAAAGAAATTACCCGGAATTATTGTAGTACATGAAAACCGAGGACTTAATCCTTACATTGAAGATGTAGGCCGTAGAGGAGCAGTTGACGGATTTATTACGCTAGCGCCAGATGCTTTATCTCCATTAGGTGGTTATCCTGGTACTGATGATGCAGGACGCGAACTTCAAAAGAAACGTACGCGAGAGGAAATGCTTGAAGATTTTATTGCTGCTTACCATTTTTTAAAATCGCACAAAGATTGCAACGGACATATAGGAGTTGTTGGTTTTTGTTTTGGAGGTTGGATTGCGAATATGATGGCCGTAAAAATACCAGAACTTGGTGCCGCAGTACCTTATTATGGAGGGCAACCCACAGCTGCTGAAGCCGAAATGATTAAAACTCCTATCCTAGCCCAATACGCTGGCTTAGATACCCGTGTGAACGAAGGTTGGCCTGCTTATGAAACCATCTTAAAAAAGAACAATGTACAACATGTAGCCTATTTTTACGATGGTGTTAACCATGGTTTTCACAACAATACTACTCCAAGGTACGATGAAAAAGCTGCTACTTTATCTTGGACCAGAACCATTGATTTTTTCAAGCAGGAATTAAAGAAGAAATAATGAAATATGAGATAAAATTCCCAAATTATCTTTGGGAATTTTTGTTTTGGTCTATAAAGATAAGTTCTTAAACTATTCAACTGAACGTATCGACAACGTGAATTCCGAACAAATAAAAAGAATTAAATCAAAAATGAAACTAAAAATACTATCCATCTTTGCTGTTTTATGGAGTATTAATGGAATGGCGCAAGAATCCAAAGGATTGATCATAAAAGACATTAATATAATAACAATGACCAGTCCAAATGTTACTGAAAGAAAAAGCGTTTTAATTGAAAATGGCAAAATTGTAAAGATTGATGATTTCAAAAAACTTTCAAAAAAATCAAACCTTGAAATAATTGAGGGTTACAACAAGTTCTTGATGCCAGGATTAGCTGAAATGCACAGCCATGTCCCTGCAGAAAAAGATGTAGAGAATTATCTTTTGGAAAATATTGCCGCAGGAGTAACTCACATTAGGATTATGAATACTAAAACACCACAACTCCTGCTAAAAAATAAAATTGAAACCAATTCAAAGATTGTAAATCCTAAAATACATTACAGTCATATTATATCCCGTGAGGATAAATATACAGAACCGCAATTTGACAGTTTGATGGTTGCAATAAAAAAGAATAATCTTAATTTTATAAAAGTTTTTAGCATAGCTAATGAAGAAGTTTTTGACAACTTGATGAAATCGGCCAATAGAAATTCTGTTATCGTTTGTGGACACTATCCTAAGGATGTTGCACTTGAAAAAGTACTGCAATCCGGCTACAAAAGCATTGAACATCTTGCTGGCTACGAAAAAATTAATAACCAAAATACTCTTGCAAATGCAATTCTATTAACCAAAAAATATAGCGTTTACAACTGCCCTACCCTAGATTGGGATATTATGTCAGTAAAACTAAGTTATCCGAATGACTATAAAAATAGACTAGTTTATTTTAATGCTCCTAAAACGTATCTCGAAAAATGGGAAAAAGAATTAAACGATTACGTAACTGCAAAAGGGAATGACCAAATCATACAAGCTGCAGAAAAATACAAACCTCAATTTCAATACAAACAAAAAATTCTAAAACAACTCAATGATAACAAATGTCTTTTGTTACTAGGTAGTGACCCAGCAGGGACCTTTCAAATGAACGGATTTAATATGTACGAAGAAATGGTAAACTGGTCAAATGCTGGAATTGATACTTTTACTATTTTAAAATCGGCCACTTCAACGCCTGCATCCTTCTTTGGTGAAACCAAAAATTGGGGAACAATAGAACTAGGCAAATCTGCTGATTTAATAATTCTAGATAAAAATCCATTACAAGATATTACAAACATAAAAACAGTTGCAATCACAATCATTGAAGGTAAAGTTTATGTAAAATCAGACCTACTAAAAAAATTAGAATCAAACTCTAAAAATTAAAAAATGCGCAACCTGTAAAACTTTGCTAGGCTTACCAAAAAAATAAACAGCAAGCTAAACAAAAATTAGTAAAGCACACCCATTACATCACAACTCACAAGTAAATCCCAATTGTGACTCTACTGGTTTTTAATAGCCTACCTTACCAAGAAACTCATGGCTATAGCGCACAAAGTTCAATTGGTAGAAGCATTATTTGACCGTCTTGAAAAGGAAATTGTAGTCTTTCAGGCTCAATCACAATTAAACTGTTGTAGCGGTTGCGGCGCATGTTGCAGTACTCCTGAAATAGAAGCGTCGCCATTAGAGTTTTTGCCTTGGGCACTGCATTTATTTCTGAATGGAGAAGCCGAAAAAACGCTGGAGACTTTACAACATAAATCTAGTACTTTTTGTTACTTGTATCAACCTTTAACATTGGTAGATCGATCTATGGGTCGTTGCAACAATTACCGATACCGCGGTTTGATTTGTAGGCTTTTTGGGTATGCAGCCACAAGAGACAAATACGGTCAGCTACGATTAGCGACTTGCAAAATCATAAAAGAAGGACAAAACGCGCACTACAAAACTACTGAAGAAGCTATAAGTAAAGGGCTTTACATTCCTGTTTTTACAGACTATTACATGCAACTTTCCCAGATTGATGCACGCCTAGGAACTACTATGATGCCTATCAATAAAGCATTAAGCACAGCCATTGAAGAGGTCCTACACTATTATGCCTATCGCCCTTTTCCAAAAGATTTGGGAAATATTGCTTAATCCAAAAACACAGTCCCACAAAAAAAGCCCCATTTGGGGCTTTTTCAATAAAAATATTTAGAGTTTTATTTACTTAAATACATTTTTCTTCTAGAGTACAATTCATAAAACTGATCGTCTTTCAAGTCATCAATAAATAAAATGCTTTCCCCAGTTGATTTCATTTCTGGTCCTAAAGCTTTGTTCACATTGTGGAACTTACTAAAAGAAAACACGGGCTGCTTAATGGCAAATCCTTTCAACTGAGGATTAAAATCAAAATCAGTTACTTTATTGTGGCCTAACATCACTTTTGTTGCATAGTTCACATACGGTTCTCCATAGGCTTTTGCAATAAACGGCACAGTACGAGAGGCTCTTGGGTTAGCTTCTATAATGTATACAATATCATTTTTTATCGCAAACTGAATGTTGATTAATCCAACTGTTTTAAGTGCCAATGCAATTTTTTGAGTATGATCTTTTATTTGTTGCATCACAAATTCACCTAAGTTGAATGGCGGCAAAGTAGCATTACTGTCGCCTGAGTGTACACCGCAAGGCTCAATATGTTCCATAATTCCTATGATGTATACATTTTCACCGTCGCAAATAGCATCAGCTTCAGCTTCAATAGCACCATCTAAGTAATGATCTAAAAGTAATTTATTACCTGGAATGGTTTTCAATAAATTAATTACGTGTTCCTCTAGTTCTTGCTTGTTGATCACAATTTTCATTCCTTGCCCTCCTAAAACATAAGAAGGACGAATCAATAATGGAAAATCCAGTTGGTCTGCCAATGCCGATGCTTCATCAGCAGTTTCTGCAATACCAAACTGTGGGAACGGAATAGCTAATTCTGTTAAAAGTTCAGAAAAACGCCCTCTATCTTCGGCTAAATCCAGTGCATCAAAACTAGTTCCTATGATTTTGATTCCGTACTTAGATAATTTTTCAGCTAATTTCAAAGCCGTTTGACCCCCTAGCTGAACAATAACTCCTTCTGGTTTTTCGTGTTGAATGATATCATAAATATGCTCCCAAAAAACAGGTTCAAAATACAATTTATCAGCTGTATCAAAATCCGTCGAAACCGTTTCGGGATTACAGTTGATCATAATGGTTTCGTAACCACACTCTTTGGCAGCAAGTACTCCGTGCACGCAAGAGTAATCAAATTCTATACCTTGCCCAATTCGATTTGGCCCTGAGCCCAAAACAATAATTTTCTTTTTATCGGTAACAATACTTTCATTATCCACATAACGTGTTCCGTCAGCTTTTTCAATTTCAGCTTCAAAAGTAGAATAGTAATACGGTGTTTTTGCTTTGAACTCAGCAGCACAAGTATCTACCAGTTTAAATACACGGTTGATATTCATCGTAGTTCGCAGTGAATGCACTTGGCTTTCTAAACAACCCATCATGTGCGCAATTTGTCTATCAGCAAACCCTTTTTGTTTGGCTTCAAGCAATAATTCTCTTGGCAAAGTTTCAACTTTATAGTTTGAAATTTCTTTTTCTAAAGTATAAAGTTCTTCATATTGCTTTAAGAACCACATGTCTATTTTTGTGATTTCATGAATGCGGCTCAAAGGAATCCCCATGGCAATAGCATCATAAATCACAAACACACGATCCCAACTTGCAAAAGTTAGTTTCTCAATAATTTGTTCATAGTTGGTGTATCCTTTTCCGTCAGCTCCTAAACCATTTCTTTTTATTTCCAATGATTGAGTGGCCTTATGAAGCGCTTCTTGAAACGAACGCCCAATTCCCATCACCTCACCTACAGATTTCATTTGAAGTCCTAATGTTCTATCAGCTCCTTCAAACTTATCAAAGTTCCAACGTGGTATTTTTACAATTACATAATCCAAAGTTGGCTCAAACAAAGCCGAAGTAGATTTTGTAATTTGATTTTGCAATTCATCTAGATTGTAACCCAGAGCCAGTTTAGAGGCGATTTTTGCAATAGGATATCCTGTTGCTTTTGATGCCAAAGCAGAAGAACGAGACACACGAGGATTGATCTCGATAGCTACAATATCCTCTTTTTCATCTGGCGAAACAGCAAATTGTACGTTACATCCACCCGCAAAGTTCCCTATGCTACGCATCATCAAAATAGCATAATCACGCATTTTTTGAAACGTTGTATCAGATAAAGTCATCGCTGGCGCAACTGTAATGGAATCTCCGGTGTGAATCCCCATCGGGTCCATATTTTCGATAGAACAAATGATAACGACATTATCATTTTTGTCTCTCAAAAGTTCCAATTCATATTCTTTCCAACCCATCAAAGCTTTGTCAATCAAAACTTCGTGTATAGGAGAAGCTTCTAAACCTCTAGTTAAAAGTTCATCAAAATCTTCTTTTTTGTATACAATTGCTGCTCCTGTCCCTCCTAATGTAAACGATGGACGAATCACCAATGGAAAACCAAATTCCTGTGCAATTTCTTTTCCTCTTAAGTAAGAAGTACATATTTCAGCAGGTGCCGATGGTACATTTATTTTTTTAAGCAATTGTTTGAACTGCTCTCTATCCTCAGTAATATTAATGGCATTAACATCTACACCAATTAATTTCACATCAAAATCTTTCCAAATTCCCTTTTCTTCAGCTTCTAGACATAAATTCAAGGCCGTTTGCCCACCCATCGTTGGTAAAACTGCATCAATTTGAGGATGTGCTTTTAAAATTTCAATGATTGACTTTGTGGTCAATGGCTTCAAATAAACATGATCAGCCATTGAGGGATCAGTCATAATGGTAGCCGGGTTAGAATTGATTAAGATGACCTCAATTCCTTCTTCACGAATAGAACGTGCCGATTGTGAGCCTGCATAATCAAATTCACAAGCTTGACCAATAACAATAGGGCCAGAACCTATTATCAAAACGGATTTTATAGATGTATCTTTTGGCATTTTATGTAGTGTTGAGTAGTTGTTGTTTATAATTATTAAAAGTATCAAAAATAGACACTTAACCGTAAAATAACCTGTTCTTTTTTAACGAATAGGTATAAAAAAAGGCGATACTAAAAAAAGTAACGCCTTAATTATGTTTATAAAAACATTATTTTTTGTGTCTTGGTTCACTAGAAACAGTCAATTTATGTCTTCCTTTAGCTCTTCTACGCGCAAGAACCTTTCTTCCATTAGCAGAAGCCATTCTGTCCATAAATCCGTGCTTATTTCTTCTTTTTCTTTTCGATGGTTGAAATGTTCTTTTGCTCATTGCTTTGTATCTTTAAAATCTTATTTATATGTCTACTAATTTGAATAATTGTTTATTCGAAAACCGAGTGCAAATATACAAAGACTTTTTTTCCTCACAAGTAGTTTTGCAAAATTATTTTCAATTCATTTTACTATATTTGTAATCTTAAATTAAACATACTATGTTTCACAGAAATATCAAACTTATTATTGCCGGACTTATCATAGTTACTGGCATTTGGCAATTTACAGAGAGTAATATTGGTAACGGAATTTTTCTTTTACTAATCAGTGTTATCCCCGTATTTTTATACTTTAAAAATGAATTTATCCTTTTAGCATTCCTAAAATTAAGAAAACAAGACTTTGAAGGTGCGAAAAAATGGTTAGCATACATTAAAAATCCAGAAACAGCATTGGTACAAAAACAACAAGGATATTTCAATTACCTACACGGAATTATGCTTTCTCAAACCAACATCAATCAAGCTGAGAAATATTTCAAAAAAGCAATTGAACTTGGTTTATCTATGGATATGGATTTGGCTGTAGCCAAATTGAATCTGGCTGGAGTAGCCATGACGAGACGTCGTAAACTGGAAGCAACCACATTATTGAACGAAGCTAAAAAATTAGACAAACAAAACATGCTGAAAGAGCAAATTGTAATGATGAAAGAGCAAATGAAAAAGATGTAACTCTTTTTTTTTAATAAATTAACTATGAACCACTTACAATTGTAAGTGGTTTTTTTATACACATAACAGTTTGTCGATTTTTTTGACAATTGAACGATTTTTTTTAACATTAATAAAATTATTAACATACTTTTAGTTAATAATTAAAATATATGTGGAGAAAATCATACTTACTGTTATTTTTCCTCTTTACCACAGGCAACTATGCACAAGATAGTATTGTCTATTTTTCCGATGCCGTAAAACGAAATATTAAACCTTATCGACTAGCCAGCGCAATTGCTTTTGAAAATAAAGACTTCAAAGAGGGTAAGCGTTTATTTGACTCTTTAGTCCAGTACAAATTAAATGGCACTCGATTTGATGATTTTACAATAAAAGGATATAATTCTAAAAAAGTAATACTCCATAAAATAAACAAACCCTTTTTATTAGTCACTTATGCCAGCTGGTGCGTGCGCAACAAAGGAGATGCTCCAGCATTGAATACACTAGCAAATAAATATGCTAATGATTTACAAATTGTCATTGTCTTTTGGGACAAAAAGAAAAATTTAAAAACAACGGCAAATCAATTTAATTCTAAAATAAAAATTTGCTACGCTAATGAAGCTTACCAAAATGATTTTAAAATAGTAGCTACTTTAAAACACACCTTGGGAATACCAACCGTTTACTACATAGACGAAAACAAAAAGGTGGTAGCCATTAACCGCATTAAAAATCAAAATAAAATAAAAATTTCCAAAGACGCAGCATTCGCAATGAGTTATTCCCTTTTTGAAGATATGATTCGAACAACAAACACTAAATTAAGCTTCAACACAACTCCAAGAAAACTTTAAACACACTTTTTTTTACAAAAATGCTTTAAAACGCATAACTATCCGTAATTATAAGTGGTAATTTCTCATTTAACCATTTGTATTTGTTTAAAATCATAATGTGAGTACCTCCTTTTACAACAATACATTTTTTTATATTTTTTATAGGAAAAACATCGTCTTGATCTCCATGGATGTGAATGACACTTTCATCGATTGCGACTCTATCCCAAAGCACCACTTGCTCTACCGCCCAGGTTAAATAACGAATATCCCTTACCGATAAAAATTTCTCATACAACTTGAGCCTTTGATTCACTTTTTTACCAAAAGAGAATTTAGCTAAAGTTTCAATATTCAAAATCAAGTTCATCGGGATTAGTTTATAAGCCTTAGTAGATTTTGCTACCTTTAATCGAAGAGGGAATTCAGTATTACTCTTGACACTGGAAATAATAATAACTTTGCTAGCCGCAATATGTTTTGCCATCTCCTGAACTAAAATACCTCCAAAAGAAACTCCTATTAAAACAGGATTTCTATGAACTATTTTATCTGCTATTCTCTTAGCGTATGCTACCAAGGTTTCATTATCAAATGGGATTTCCCACTCCAAGTAATGCATTTCAAAATCTGTCTCAGGTAATTTTATACGCTCAAAAATAGTTGTACTAGCTGCCAACCCGGGCATAAAATAGACATGTATTTTACTCATAATTGCTTTTAACTTATTTATAACATCTTTAGGGATTATTATCCCGAAATTTGTTTAAAATTAATTTTTTTTTTAGAAAATACACCTACATCCAATCATATATTAATATTAAATTATGACTTCGCAACTATATAAAGCAAATACAAGAGGTACTGCCGATTTTGGCTGGCTTCAGGCTAATTTTTCGTTTTCATTTGGAAATTATTTCAATCCAGAGCGTGTACAATTTGGAATGTTACGTGTACTTAATGACGACACGATAGCAGAGGGTGCTGGTTTTGGCACGCACGGTCACGCCAATATGGAAATCATCACTATTCCGCTTGAAGGTGGCTTGATGCACAAAGACAGTATGGGTAACGAAGGTGTTATTCGCTTTGGCGAAGTGCAAGTAATGAGTGCCGGTAGCGGAGTTGAACATTCTGAAATGAATGCCAGCAAAACAGAACGCGCTAAAACGTTACAATTATGGGTTTTTCCGGATACAGAAGAAGTAACACCACGCTACGACCAAAAATCATTTGATCTAGAAGAACACAAAAACACTTTCGTAAACGTAGTTTCACCAAAGGATCATAACAATGGCAACGCGCTTTGGGTGCACCAAAAAACTTTTTTTAACTTAGGTATTTTTGACGAAAACACAACGGCAAACTACCCCATTCATATTACAAACAACGGAGTTTACTTGTTTTTAATAGAAGGTGAAATTGAAATAAACAACCAAATTCTAACTGCAAGAGATGCTATCGGAATAACCGCGACGACTGCGATTGACATTAAAATTAATAGTACTGCTAAAATACTGTTGATTGAAGTACCAATGCAGCAGTAACTATCCTATTTTTATGGAAATTAAAGACAATACCTTTTCGAGACAATTTGAAACCAATAGCCCACAAGGCTTACTCGCTGTGGAGTATTCTTTTCAGGAAAAGAAAATCTTTCTCACCAAAATTCACAAACCAGAAGGATTTAATGATGAAGATTTTTTGAATGATTTTCTAAAAAGTATCTTAGAAAATGCCATTGAGCAAAAGTGGAAAGTAGTTCCTATTTTACCACGAATTGTACAGTTTTTTAAAAAATTTCCGCAATACAAAGAACTACTTCCTCCGGGGATTAGATTATAAACAAAAAGCGACTGCATTATTCCTGCAGTCGCTTTTCTATTTTAGATCGAAAATTTTACTTTTCAATTTCACGCATATTTTCCATTTTCTTATTGACTAAGAAACCACTAATATCTTCAAAGTGCTCTACAACACGTTTGTTTCCAAATTCAAATACTTTAGTCGCCAATCCGTCAAGGAAATCACGATCATGCGAAACCAAAATTAAAGTACCATCAAAATCACGTAAAGCATCTTTGATAATGTCTTTGGTTTTCATGTCTAAGTGATTTGAAGGCTCATCCAGAATTAATAAATTCACTGGCTCAAGCAACAATTTAATCATCGCCAAACGCGTTTTCTCACCACCAGAAAGTACTTTTACTTTTTTGGTCACATCGTCACCATGAAACATGAACGCACCTAAGATATTTTTGATTTGAGTTCGCACATCCCCTACTGCAATGCCGTCAATTGTTTCAAAAATAGTAGCATTTTCATCTAATAAAGCCGCTTGGTTTTGGGCAAAATAACCAATTTGTGCGTTGTGCCCAATTTCTACACTTCCAGAATCAATACCAATCTCTTTCATGATAGCTTTAATCATGGTCGATTTACCTTCACCATTTTTACCTACAAAGGCTACTTTTTGACCTCTTTCGATCACTAGATTAGCATCTTTAAAAACCACATGATCGCCATACGATTTTGACATTTCTTTTACAATCACAGGATATTGTCCGGAACGAGCTGCTGGCGGAAATTTCAAACGCAAAGCAGAAGTATCAACCTCATCTACTTCAACAATAACTAATTTTTCTAACATTTTAACTCGCGATTGAACTGCATCTGTCTTAGAGAAAGTACCACGAAATCTATCAATAAAAGCTTGATTGTCTGCAATAAATCGTTGTTGCTCATCATACGCTTTTTGCTGGTGAACACGACGATCTTTGCGTAGCTCTAGGTAATGGGTGTACTTTGCTTTATAATCGTAAATACGTCCCATTGTTACTTCAATAGTACGATTGGTAATATTATCTACAAAAGCTCTATCGTGGGAGATCACCACAACCGCTTTAGCTGAATTAATCAAAAAATCTTCTAACCATTGAATACTTTCGATATCCATGTGGTTGGTAGGCTCATCTAGTAAAATCAAATCCGGTTTTCTCAAAAGAATTTTAGCCAACTCAATTCGCATTCTCCATCCTCCTGAAAACTCCGAAGTTTGACGACTGAAATCAGCACGTTCAAAACCCAAACCAGTTAAGATTTTCTCTACTTCGGCTTCGTAATTGACTTCTTCAATAGCGTAAAACTTCTCGCTTAAGTCTGAAACTCTTTCGATTAATTTCATGTACGCATCACTTTCATAATCCGTTCGAATAGTCAACTGTTCGTTGATTTCATCAATCTCGGCTTTCATTGAAAAAATTTCTCCAAAAGCTTTTGATGCTTCCTCCATAACAGTAGCGCCATCAGTTGTTAACAAATGCTGAGGCAAATAAGCTACTACTGCATCTTTTGGCGCAGAGATATTTCCTGTTGAAGGCTTACTTTGTCCTGCAATAATTTTAAGTAAGGTAGATTTACCCGCGCCATTTTTACCCATAAGGGCGATTTTGTCATTTTCATTAATGGCAAAAGAAACATCACTAAAAAGCGTTGTACCACCAAATTGCACCGAAATATCGTTTACTGTAATCATTATTTGAGTTTAAAGTTTAATATTCAAAAGCATAAAGGAATCAATATTTTATAAAACCTCTTTTTTTGAAGGTGCAAAGATAGATTAAATAAGGAATTGAGCAATTATTAATTTATTATGCCCGAAACTAAAAACCGCTAATTCACGAATATAAAATTTGTGAATTAGCGGTTGTTTAATGGCTTTCTATTTTTCAAACAAAAAGTATTTATTCTTTTCTCCACTTTTTGGTTTCCTCAAAAACATGTTCTAAAATAGCCACTTCACGCTCGTCAAACTCCATATCTCGGCGACTCATTACCAAGCGCGCTGTTTCAAAAGCTTTTTTAGTGATGTACGTTGTAAATCCAGCGGCGCCACCCCATGAAAAACTTGGTACAAAATTGCGTGGAAAACCACTTCCAAAAACATTAGCACTCACACCTATCACTGTTCCTGTATTAAACATCGTATTAATACCACATTTACTATGATCGCCCATCATCAAACCACAAAACTGAAGTCCCGTTTTAACAAATCCTTCGGTTTCATAACTCCACAACTTTACTTCCTCATAATTGTTTTTCAAATTTGAGTTATTGCTATCAGCACCAATATTACACCATTCTCCAAGAACTGAATTTCCTAAAAATCCGTCATGACCTTTATTAGAGTAGCCAAATAAAACTGAATTATTAATTTCGCCACCTACTTTACAATAAGGACCAATAGTGGTTGCACCATATATTTTGGCTGCTAATTTCACTTTTGCATGATCACATAAGGCAAATGGACCTCTTATTACAGAGCCCTCCATAATTTCTGCATCCTTACCTATATATATAGGCCCAGTTGAAGCGTTCAAAGTTACAAACTCTAACTTGGCCCCTTCCTCAATAAATATATTCTCGGGTGCAATTACATTTACACTCTTTGGAATAGGTTGTGACTGCCTGTCTTCGGTTAAAAATTCAAAATCTTCTCGAATAGCAGCATTATTTTTAGCAAAAATATCCCAAGGATTGTGAACCGTCAAACAATCTTCAGTGTACTCAAGTATCTCATAAGTATCAAAATCTACTTCTTCTTGCTCCTCTGTTGTGTAAAAAGCGATTACTTCATCTCCTTTAAAAATAGCTTGATTAGACTCTAGGTTGCTTACCATCTCTGCTAATACCGCATTAGGAAGATATGATGCGTTAATCATTACATTGACTTCAAGTTCCACCATTGGATATTTTTCTGACAAATATTCCTCTGTAAGGGTCGTGGTTGTAGAGCCTAAATATAATTCCCATTTTTGCCTAATAGTCATGATCCCAATCAAGATATCAGCAACAGGACGAGTAAACGTAAAAGGCAATAAGGCATTTCTTGAAGGTCCGTCAAAAAGGATGTAATTCATGGTGTAGCGTTTCAGATGTTAAGAAGGTTCAAAGTTACAAAGTTTTAAATAGCTATAAAAATAAAAGGCCAACTAAGGATTTATCAAGTAAATCGTAATATGCATTTTTTAAAACCATTAAGATGTTAAGGTAATTAAGGTTCTTTCAAAAATAAAAGTATTAGAAACCAATTAGTGCAAATTACCGCTCCAAATTGGTATCAAATAAAAAACCCCGCAATTAATTGCGAGGCTTCTGTATGTTGTAAACAGTTAAAATTATTTAACGTGTTTAGCGTATTTAGTTTTAAATTTATCAATACGTCCTGCAGTATCGATAAGTTTAGATTTACCTGTGTAAAAAGGGTGAGATGTTCTAGAGATCTCCATTTTTACAACTGGGTATTCAACACCATCAACAGTTATTGTTTCTTTAGTATCTGCAGTAGATTTAGTGATAAAAACTTCTTCATTTGACATGTCTTTGAAGGCTACTAATCTGTAATTTTCTGGGTGAATTCCTTTTTTCATCTTGTAAATCTTTTTTATTTGTTAATTATAAGTTGCTTTGAAGCTTTTCTTTTTACAGAAAAGGTATAAACTTCTCATAACTTTTTGTTTTTATACTTTTATTTTGAGTCTGCAAATTTACACTATTTTTTCAATAAACAAATCTTTGTTTGACTTTTTTTATATGAACTCAAAAAACGTTTTTTAGCGTTGAATATATTGGGAATTGTTATATTTGTAGATTAATTTAAAAACCAACTAAAATGATCAACGAAATTGTTAAAAAAAACGGATTAACCTACGGTGCGATAATTGGTATTGTATTATCACTCATAACTGCCTTAATGTATGCAATTGATATTGAATTATTCATCGCTTGGTGGACTACACTATTAAGTTTTTCAGTCTTTTTAATCATTTCTATTATCTTGCTTTCAAAAACAAAAAAAGATTTAAATGGTATATTTCCTTTTAAAGATGCCTTTACTACTTATTTTATTTCATCGCTTGTAGGCTTGCTAATTTTTGTAGTTTTTAAAATTATCCTGTTTAATTTTATAGACCCAACTTTGAAAGATACACTTTTAGATTTATCAATAAAATATTTAGTTAGTACCTCTGAAAAATTTGGTGTCCCAGCATCTTCATTAAACGAAACAATTTCTAATTTAAAAGAGACTGATCCTTATTCAATTGTAGAACAATTAAAAGGCACGGTTTTCTTGCTGTTTTTTTCTGCTCTACTTGGTTTAATTTTAGCAGCATTTTTTAAAAGCAAATCTACACAAGAATAAAAATTAATGAATTTATCTATACTAATTCCTCTTTTAAACGAAGAGGAATCACTAAATGAGCTTTACACATGGATTATCAAAGTGATGCAATCCAACAATTACACGTATGAAATCATTTTTCTGGATGATGGCAGTACAGATAATTCTTGGACACTCATAGAAGGCTTTTCAAAAGAAAATCCTCATGTGAAAGGAGTCCGTTTTATGAAGAACTTTGGAAAATCGCAGGCATTGCATGCTGGTTTTGCTAAAGCACAAGGAGATGTTATTATTACCATGGATGCTGACTTGCAAGACAGTCCCGAGGAAATTCCGGGATTGTATGACATGATTACCAATGGGAAATATGATTTGGTTTCGGGTTGGAAAAAAAAGCGCTACGACTCAGTAATGGCTAAAAACCTCCCGTCAAAACTATTTAATTGGGCGGCACGAAAAACATCAGGAGTTGAATTAAATGATTTCAATTGCGGCTTGAAAGCATACAAAAATATTGTAGTTAAGAATATCGAAGTTTCGGGTGAAATGCACCGTTATATCCCGGTATTGGCCAAAAATGCTGGTTTTGGCAAAATTGGCGAAAAAGTTGTACAACATCAAGCCCGAAAATATGGTGAAACTAAATTTGGGATGGAACGTTTTATTAACGGATTCTTAGATTTGATTACGATTTGGTTCTTGTCTCGCTTTGGAAAAAGACCCATGCACCTTTTTGGTGCCATAGGATCTTTGATGTTCATTATAGGATTTATGCTTGCTGGTTACATCGGTATTTCAAAGTTATACCACATGTACAACGATATGCGTTATAGCCTAGTGACTAATAATCCTTGGTTTTATATTGCCTTAACCACAATGGTCTTGGGAACACAATTATTTCTAGCGGGATTTCTAGGTGAAATCATTTTGAGAACAAAAAACAATGAAGAGCGCTATAAAATTGCGAGTAGCGTAAACCTGTAATTTAAGATAAACAACATACAACGCGATGATTATAGCCCTGATAGCAGTGAAAATCCTTTTATGCGCCGCGGCGAATAAAAGATTGTAACGAATAGCAGGAAATAGCTCCTAAAAAATAAAAAAAATAAGATGGAAATCAAACAAAACATTTTAGACGCTGTAAACGAATGGCTAACCCCAACATTTGATAGCGCTACACAAGTGGCTGTAAAAGAATTGATGACTACTTCACCAAAAAATTTAGAGGAAAGTTTTTACAAGAACTTAGAATTTGGTACTGGAGGAATGCGCGGTGTAATGGGCGTAGGAAACAACCGTATTAATAAATATACACTTGGAAAAAGCACACAAGGATTGTCAAATTACTTGCACACTACTTTTCCGAACCAACCATTAAAAGCAGTTATTGCTTACGATTGTAGAAAAAACAGTGATACGCTTGCAAAGGTGGTTGCTGATGTTTTTTCGGCAAACGGGATTGAAGTATATTTATTTTCGGAATTGAGACCTACACCAGAATTGTCTTTTGCAGTAAAACATTTGGGATGCCAATGCGGAATTGTACTTACGGCATCTCACAACCCACCTGAATACAACGGATACAAAGTATACTGGCAAGATGGTGGTCAAATTGTTCCGCCACAAGACAAAGGTATTATTGATGTTATTGAAAAATTGACCTACGATCAAATTCAGTTTACAGCAAATGAAGATTTAATTCATTATGTTGACACCGCTATTGATGCCGCATTTATAGCCTCATCTATTGCAAATGCAAGTTTTAACACTTTGCAAACAGCAAAAGACGATTTAAATATTGTGTTTACCTCATTACATGGTACCTCAATAACTATCATCCCTGAAACTTTAGCTCAAGCTGGTTATAATAATGTACATATTGTTGAGGAACAACGCGTGCCAAATGGAGATTTCCCAACAGTAAAATCGCCAAATCCTGAAGAGCCAGAAGCATTGACGATGGCACTTGAATTGGCAGATAAAACCCAAGCAGATATTGTTGTGGGTACTGATCCAGATTGTGACAGATTAGGAGTTGCTGTGCGAAATAACGAGGGTAAAATGGTATTGTTGAACGGAAATCAAACTATGGTTTTGATGACCGCATTCTTGCTAGAGCAATGGAAAAAAGCTGGAAAAATTAACGGAAAACAATTTATTGGTTCTACGATTGTATCGACTCCTATGATGATGGAACTTGGCACCAATTATGGCGTAGAATGCAAAGTAGGTTTGACCGGTTTTAAATGGATTGCCAAAATGATCAAAGATTTCCCAGAACTAGAGTTCATAGGTGGTGGCGAAGAGAGTTTTGGATATATGGTGGGAGATGCTGTACGCGATAAAGATGCTGTTGCAGCAACACTTTTGGTTTGCGAAATGGCGGCTCAAGCCAAAGCCAATGGAAGTACTGTATACCAAGAACTAGTTAAATTGTATGTAGACAACGGTTTTTACAAAGAACACTTGGTATCAATCACTAAAAAAGGAATGGAAGGTTTGCAGGAAATCACACAAATGATGATTGACTTACGTGAAAATCCTTTGAAAGAAATCAACGGCGAAAGAGTGATCATGGTAGAAGATTACCAATCAAGTATTGCTAAAAACTTATTGGATGGTACTGAATCAACCATGACGATTCCAAAATCTAATGTATTGATTTACTATACCGAAGACGGTTCTAAAATATGTGCTCGACCAAGTGGTACCGAACCAAAAATTAAATTTTATATCAGTGTAAATACTACACTAAATGCTGTTGAAGATTTTGAAGAAGTAGAAGCAATTCTGGACCAAAAAATCGCCAACATTATTACTGCAATGCAATTAAACTAATGGATCCAAACATAAAAAAATTAATACCTTTTACAAAACCCTATCAATCACATATTATTTGGAATGTGATTTATAATATTTTGTATGCTTTGTTTAGTACAATATCTTTATTGACCTTATTTCCAGTTTTGCAGGTGCTTTTTAGGAAAACAGAAGATGAAGAAGAATTTACTCAACCTGTATACAAAGGACTAGCTTATCTTAAGGAATATGTAATAGAATATATAAACTTTAAAGTTTCATCTTTACAAGAAAATGAAAGCACTGAGGTTGTTTTATTGCTTGTGGTAGCCATGGTCATCACTACGTTTTTCATTAAAAACTTATTCAACTATTTGGCTTCCTATCACATCATGCACTTAAAAAACGGTGTATTGAAGGATTTGAGAAGATCTATGTATGCCAAAATTATTGAATTGCCTATCTCCTACTATTCTGAAAAAAGAAAAGGTGATATGATGGCGCGCATGCTAGGCGATGTCAACGAGGTTCAAAACTCATTTTTCTCCATTTTAGAATTGGTAGTAAAAGAACCTTTAACTATTATTTTTGCATTGGGAACGATGTTTGCCATAAGTGCCAAATTAACATTATTCGTACTGATTTTCATGCCTATTTCGGGTTACATCATTTCTAAATTAGCTAAAAATTTAAGAAGCCAATCCAGAGAAGCACAAAAAGAAAGTGGCTCTTTAATTTCTGTAGTTGAAGAAACTTTAGGTGGTTTAAAAGTTATAAAAAGCTATAATGCCGAACCTTCTTTTAAAGGTCGCTTTAATGAATCTGTCACTCGTTTGTTAAATTTAAACAACAGTATCGGAAGCCGAAATAACTTAGCCACACCATTAAGCGAATTTCTGGGAGTAACTACGATTGCAATTTTGCTTTTTTACGGAGGAATTTTAGTTTTAAATGATAAAACAATTGATGGCGCTTCGTTTATTGTGTATTTAACAATGGCATTCAATATTTTAACTCCAGCCAAAGCCATTTCAAAAGCATCTTATTCTGTGAAAAACGGTTTGGCTGCTGCTGAACGTGTTTTTGAGGTTTTAGATGTGGAAAACGAAATCACATCTAAAGAAAATGCTGTTCAAAAAGATGCATTTGAATCGGATATCACTATTTCAAACATCAACTTTAAATACGAAGACGAAAAAGTGCTAAAAAACTTTTCGTTGCAAGTAAAAAAAGGACAAACGGTGGCGCTTGTTGGACAATCTGGTAGCGGAAAAAGTACCATTGCTAATTTACTAACTCGTTTTTATGATGTAAATGAAGGTACGATTTCAATTGACGGAACAGACATTAAGGATCTTGATTTGCAATCGTTACGTGGTTTAATGGGATTGGTAACACAAGACAGTATTTTATTTAATGATACCATCAAAGCCAATATAGCATTGGGAAAACCAAATGCTACCGATGAGGAAATTATTGAAGCTTTGAAAATTGCGAACGCCTTTGAGTTTGTACAAGATCTACCAAAAGGAATTCACTCGAACATTGGCGACAGTGGAAATAAATTATCTGGAGGACAAAAACAACGTTTGTCTATCGCTCGTGCAGTTTTGAAAAATCCACCGATTATGATTTTGGATGAAGCAACCTCAGCATTGGATACCGAAAGCGAAAAATTTGTTCAAGTTGCACTTGAGAACATGATGCAAAACAGAACTTCAATTGTTATTGCTCATAGATTATCCACAATTCAAAAAGCAGATGTCATTGTCGTGATGCAAAAAGGAAAAATTGTAGAGCAAGGAAACCACGAAGAATTGATTGCGCTGCAAGGTGTTTACAATAAACTAGTGAGTTTGCAATCGCTTGAGTAGTTAAAATCGACAACTCAGCATTGAGGTAAGACATTTCAGTATATATTTTTTAAAGGTTACGTAAGATAGCAATATATTTACGTAACCTTTTTCATTTAAAACAATCTGTTATGCTATTCAAAATTATCTTAGTGCTGCACATTCTTTCTGGTTTTACCGGTTTACTATTGGGTACCGTTGTTTTAATTCGTAAAAAAGGGGACCGAATTCATAAAAGAATTGGTTTGATTTTTACCGTAGCAATGGTCAGCACCGGATTGTGTGCTTTTTACTTATCTTACGTACATCCTAATTTATTTCTTTTTATCGTGGGTGTTTTTACAATTTACTTGGCGGTTTCGGGGTACAGAATGATACAATTAAAAAAAGCCCATTTGGGTCAGAAACCGCAACTTGGCGATGCATTGTTAACGATTGCCATGTTGATTTGTTCAGCGATTTTTTATTACATTGGCATTCGTTATGTATTAGCCAAACAAGTTTTTGGTATCGTATTTCTACTATTTGGAACTGCTAGTTTACGATTGTGCTACATAGAGTATAAAGCCTACATAGGCAAAGTTACCGATTCTTTATACAGTTTAAAAAATCATATTGGCCGCATGACAGGTGCCTATATTGCTGCGTTTACGGCTTTTATTGTAGTCAACAATACTTTTTTACCAGATGTGGTTGCTTGGAGTTTACCTGGCATTTTAGGCGGTATTTTTATTTCACGATCGATTAAAAAACTAAAATCAAATCCAAAAAATATTTAGTTATGAAAAGAATTTTTGCAGCAATATTATTCTTGAGTTTTTCAGTTGTCAATTACGCTCAAAACACAAAAATAGATTCGATTCCGTTTAGCTTAAAATCAAGTTTACTGATTTTTAAAGGAAAACTAAACGGAGTACCAACCGACTTTATGTTAGACACTGGTGCTGCATTGGGTGTGGTTCCAACAAGCAAAGCGAGCGCGGCTAATATTAAGATTTCTGGAATAAAAAATATCACTGATAGTAACGAAAATCAAAACAGCATGCAATCAGCAGTTATAGAAACGGTTACTATTGGTACATTTAATATACATAACGTAAAAAGCATCGTACATGACATGCCTTTTCTATCTTGCACAGAAACCTATTTGCTTGGCGCCAATGCCATTAATAAACTAAATTGGAAAATTGATTTTGACAAAAAACTGTTATACGTTTCTGACGCTGTGTTTGAACCCTCTATCGAAATGCTAGGAGTACCAATTGTTTATAAAAGCAACAGGCATTTTACTGCCATTACGATTCAAGGTACTACATTAAAAAATTGTTTGATCGATACTGGTTACAACGATTTTCTTGAAGTTCCAACTAATGAACCTGTACTTAAAAAGCTGAAAAAAGACCTTAAAAATGATATTATTAGTAGTTCAAGAATAAGCATGAGCCTTTCTGAGATGAAAATAAATACTTTTGAAACGCTTTCCTTTGACAACTTAGTACTTGGAAATAAACGCTTTGACAATGTAAAAACAGATAGTAGACCCGATATTGAAAAAAAGATAGGAATTAAATTTTTCTCCCAATTGACTTCTGTTACAGTAATGAATAACAGTACGTCAACCTATCATTTGCAATTGTCTAAAAAACCTATTTCCTTGCAATTGAGTTTTGATGCTGATGTGTTTCTGAAAAATGGCAAATTGGTAATCACCGGAAAAAGCAATCTAGCAGAAAGCACAGCAAAAGACTTAACAATTGGAGAAGAAATTCTATCAGTTAACGGACGCAAAGCAGCCGACTTTAAAAATGAATGCGATTTTATTTCTTGGCGTATAGAAGCTAATACAAATGACACAATGGAACTAATACTGGCAAATGGCAAAAAAATAACGCTAAAAAAACAAATTCTTAAATCGTAAGTAAAAAAAATTGATGAACTTTACATAAAAGCATTTCCTATAAATTAAAGCTATGTATGTTAACAACGCATCGATTAAACTTCCAGATGACCCAAACACAGTAGTTTGGAAATACCTAGACTTATCTAAATTTCTAGATTTATTGCTTTCGCAAAAGCTATTCATGTCGCGCTCTGATAAGTTTGAAGATCAATACGAAGGTACTTTTAGTGAGCCCACTTTTGAAGAAATCAAAAAATTATCTCAAGACAATCCTGATTTTTTAAATTATTACAAAAAACATCGGGAAAAAGTAGCTATTAGCAGCTGGCACATTAATGAATACGAATCGTTTGCTATGTGGCAAATATTTACACAAAATACAGAAGGGCTAGCCATTCAATCTACAATTGGACGTTTGCAACAGTCCCTTCAAATAGAAAAAGAGTATCAGCAATACATAGGAGAGGTCAACTATATCGATTATAAAAAAGAACACATTCCATTTGACGACTTGTTTTTTCCTTTTTTATTTAAAAGAAAAAGTTTTCAATATGAAGGTGAAGTACGCATCATAACTGATATTGGCGAAACCGAAGTTAAGATTAATGAAGGTTTGAAAATTAACATTGATATCAATACCTTAATTGAAAAAATATACATTCACCCAAAATCCGAAAACTGGTATAAAAACTTGGTAATCCAATTAGTAAAACAACTCGGATTTGATTTCACTATTGAAAAATCCGATTTAGAAAGTGATATTTTGATTTAGAAAAACCAATTAAACTGGCTCGTAAGCATTAATTTTCCACTCGTTACTAGTTAAATCTGCATAATAATAATGAACCAAATCATTTTTATCAAACTGACCGTTTTTATTGGTATCCTCTACCGTTCTAAAATACAAACGATTGCGAGAGGCTAGAAGTTTCCAATCTATTAATTCCTGAAAGTCAGGCGAAATTTTAGTGAGTCGCTCCCCGCTTATGGTGCTCAAATGCAAGGATTTTATATCACTGGTATCTAATTTACCATCTTTATTGGTATCCATATCAACCATAGTATACACCATGATTTGGTTTTTAGTTTTATCGGCAACTGTTTTTAAATAAGTAGCCGTTTGAATCAAAATAGGCTTTTCAGTCAATTTCCGAATAGAATCTGAATTTACTTTTTGGAATTTTAAATTTTGCAAATAACCTGTAATTTCATATTCTCCATAATTTGAAATCGTAAAACTCAAATCATTCACACTAGAGGAGCCGTAGCGTGATTTAACTCCACGATCACGAATACTCAAATCAGCAACAGGGTGAATTAAATAATCCGTACCTTCCATTTGCCAAGGCAAATCAGCAATTTGTATTTGGGTTGAGTCTGCCTTTACAATCGACTTTGCTTTATTAGTTGCATCGTAAGTTACTTTTGGCGTTGCTGCATCCTCTTTACAACTTGCTAAAAATAGCAATGCAATTCCTAAACAAGTGAAATGTATTTTTTTCATGTGCTGATAGTATTAAAACTCAAATGTAATCATTTTTAAAAATAGCTTCCTTATTCTAAGTACAATTTAACGAATAAATAGAATGAATTCGACTGTTGAAAGCACCTTACAACTTAGCAGTCAATTTCACATTAAAAACTCGTATGGTCATGTAGTTTGGTATTGCATATTGATTTTTAGAGTATACATCCCTAACCCAGGTATTTGTAATGGCATTTTGATTGTTAAAAAGATTAAAAATTTCTAATCCTAGAGCTAATTCTTTACAATTTTTAAATAAACCCGAGCTTCTTTTCCTTGTGGTGTTATCAATAAACACTTTAGAAAAGCCTACATCAACCCTGCGGTAGTCATTCAATCTGTTTTGATACAAATAAGGATTTGCATAAGATGGTGATCCTCCTGGTAATCCTGTATTGTAGACTAAATTTAAATATAACTTTAAACTTGGAATATTTGGCATATAATCCTGAAACAAAATACCAAATTTCAATCTTTGATCTGTGGGTCTGGCAATAAATCCTTTATCATTGCTGTTTTCCTCTGTTTTTAAATACCCAAAACTAATCCACGATTCGGTTCCAGGTACAAACTCACCATTCAAACGCACATCTACACCTTGGGCGTAAGCCACTGCACTGTTATTAGCTGCATACCGTATGCGTACATTATCAATCGTGTAAATATTAGCATCCGTTATAGATTTGTAATATACTTCAGAAAGCAACTTAAAAGGACGATCCCACAATTTAAAACTATAGTCATTCCCTAAGACAATATGAAAAGATTGTTGCGCTTTAGTATTGGGCTGTACAATGCCGTCTCCATCCCTAAGCTCTCTATAGAAAGGCGGTTGATGATAAAGACCTCCAGAAATACGAAAAACAACATCTTGTTTCCAATTTGGTTTAATGGCAAACTGAGCTCTTGGACTTATCGTAAATTGAGACTTCCCCAATGTACTAGCACCAGAAACTTCCCAATTGTGCATTCGGATTCCTGCATTATACCAAACTTCATTCGTTCCTAAATTTGATTTTAAACTCCATTGTCCGTAACCTGAAAACCGATTTATAGAATTGAAATTTGTAGCTCGTATGTCTTGATAAGGAACCAACGGTCCCGTGTAAGGAGTATAAGGCTGATCGTTTTTTGGCAAATTTAAAATAGGTGGATTCAATGCAAAACCAGCAGAATCAATGACCTCCCACTCTATTATTCTATCTCTAATAGATTCACGAGTATACTTAACACCCCATTCTATTTGGCTGTTTTTCCAGTCCTGAAATCCTTTTATTTCAGTATTTACAATTAAGGCATCAAGATCATTCCTCGCGTGACTTAGCTGTGATCCAATACCTCTTGTGAATGAAACGTCACCTAGAGTTTCTGAACCAATATTAGTATCTACTTCACCTAGTCTATATTGCGCCAATATATCAAAATATTCTTGTTCTAACGTATGGAAGATGGAACCTATAAATTTTAACGTAAAATTATCCGAAACATTAAAGACTGATTTTATTGCTCCAAAATAAGTATCGTATTTGTCTTTCTCTTGTCCATCATAAAAAACCGTAAGTGCCATAGGGCTGTCAAGTGTTCCAAAATTTGAAACGCGTGATAAAGGACGATATTGGTATTTATTTTGAGAAATGTTTCCTAAAAAACTCCACTGCCATTTAGCCGAAGCCTGATAATTAATATTGGTTTGAATATCAGCAAACGTTGGTGTAAAATTAGTTTGCGTTTCCTGACTGTTCACAAGTAGTGAATTATTTCTATAGCGTAATCCTGTTACAGCTGACCATTTTTTATCTTTAGAAACCGCATCAACAGCTATGCTTCCGCCAAGAAAACTAGCTTCAAGGCTTGCGCCAAAAGTGGTTGGCTTTCTATAAGTAATATCTAATACCGAAGACAGTTTGTCTCCGTACTTTGCTTGAAAACCTCCAGCAGAGAAATCGACATTATGAACCAAATCAGTATTGGTAAAACTCAAACCTTCTTGCTGACCTGAGCGAATCAAAAATGGACGATAGACTTCAATCTCGTTTACATAGACTAAATTTTCATCATAATTCCCACCACGCACAGCATATTGGGTGCTTAACTCATTATTGGAATTCACACCTGGCAAGGATTTTAAAATATTTTCAACTCCTGCATTGGCACCCGGAATTTTTCGAATCATTTCGGGTTCTAGATTTACTATTCCCTGAACCACACTCCTATTCCCAGTCACTACAACAACCTCTCCCATTTGCTCTGCCTGACTGTTCATTATAGGGTTAAATTCCTTTTGTTCATTAGCCTGAAGTATAAAAACAACAGTGATTTTTTTAAGAGAAACGTGTGTAAAAACAACTGTTACTTTTTGATTTGCCGGGACTTTAACATCATAGAAACCATTCTCATTAGACTGGGTATTAAAACCGTCAAATGTAATATTGACATTCTCTAAAGGTTGTTTGCTTTCATCCAAAACAATACCTCGTATTCTTGCCGTTTGTGCAGTTGCAGAAAAACCAAGACAAATAATCGATAAAAAAAGAAAGAATTTAGTAGTACTCAATTGATTTTGATTTATTTTTTCTGACCTCTATAAAAACGCGTTTCAAAAGTAGTTGAATTCCCCATATTATCAACTACATCAACTTTTAAAACATTAGAACCATCTTGCAAATATTCATCTCTTAAAAAATGCGTGATTTTGCGGGTTTTATTATCATATTCAAAAAGCACCCATTTTCCATTCAAGTATCCGTTGTAGGTTTTAATTCCAGATAAAGCATCACTTATAGTAAGCTGCAAAGACTTTTGCTCATTAATCCATTTGCCTTCAATAGGATTAGCCATCGTTACTATAGGCGCCACCGTGTCTGATACCAACTTGTAATTTCCTAAAACCTTTACTTTCGTAGAAAAAACACTATCCTTTCTGTAAGTAGAATTGTAACTTACTTTACCGCCTTGCACTTTGCCAATAAACATTTTTTGACGTTGCTCTTCAGTACTTTTTGTATCTTCAATTGTAATTGTAAAATTGGAATGAACTGGAACAGAATCATCATGCAAAAATAAAGTATCATTAACCACATTAAAATTCATATTGAAATCTTCATAAAAAGTGCCTGCAGGAAAAAACACCGACATGTTTCCAAGTTCAAAATTACTGTCATTTACCGCTTTTACAAAATATTTCGACTGCGGCTGATCAGTGCCAATAATTGTAGGTAACAAATCATAATGTATGGGTATAGAAATGGTTCTCATGTTACCAAAATAATCTGAAACTTCAATTCGATATAATGAGGCTAAGTTAGGAGAGACCTGCAAAACTCCTTTATTTTCATCGGCTTGTATAAAACGTAAATCATAAGGAGCTTTCATAAAAAGTTTTTGCACCCTTTGCTGCATTTTTTTATAACGAGAATAATCAATTAAAGCATTGATATACCTCATATCAGTAAAAGAATAGGTGTTAAATTCATAACCAAAATTTGGTTTACCGTTCAAAAAAGTCTGAACCCTATAAATACCATTATTATTAAAAGATACATCATCAACGTCATGAGCCGTTATACCGAAACCTATAACACCATTAGAAACAACTTTATCAGACAAGTAAGTACCATCTTTTTGTAAAGAAACATTTAATAACACAGGACGCTTAGCATTATTTACAGTGGTTTTACTATCTAATGGATAAACATAAACACCCGTAACAACAGGCTTTTTAGTGTCTTTTAAAAAAGTATCAAAACCAAAAAGTAGTGGGTTAATAACAAATTCTGTTTTTGTATTTCGAAATTCAAAATGCAAATGTGGACCTTCAGAAGCTCCTGTATTACCAGACAAAGCAATCACATCTCCTTTTTTTACCGGCAACTCTTCTGGTTTTAAAAACATTTCAATCTCAAAAGACTGTTCTTTATAGTGGGTGTTTTTAATATACGATTCAATTGCGCCATCCGCCGTTTTTAAATGCCCATAAACAGAAGTATACCCATTAGGATGATTAATATATATTGTTTTTCCATTACCAAAAGTAGAAATTTTAATCCTAGACACATATCCATCGGCCACGGCATAAACCTTTAAACCCTCCTTTTGTTGGGTTTTCAAATCAAAACCCGCATGAAAATGATTGGGCCTCAACTCACCAAAATTCCCAGACAATTGCATTGGAATATCAAGAGGTGAACGAAAATAATCTTTTGGATAGTCATTTTGAGCTTGAATAGAGCAGCAAAACAACACAAAAAGGACAAGAAATCTCATAATTTACATTTTGGCTAAGATAAAAAAAAACAACAGAAACTAAATGCGAAAAACAAAAACGTACTGCCTTGAAAATTAGTATTTTAATTTATTTAATGCAAAAAAAATAATAAATTATTGCAAAATTAAAAAGGAATAGTAACTTTGTAAGATATGTAATGAAAAGGAGAAATAATGAGTACAATTGCAGAAATTATTGATACTCTTGAAAATAAGGTTCTAAAAATTTTCGGTAAAATGAAAATTTTAAAAGAGGAAAATCAAGATTTAAAAAACAAATTAATAAGGTCTGCAAACATAATACAAACTCAATCAAGAGAGATTGAGGCACTAAAAATGCAGTATGAAGCACTCAAGATGGCAAACTCATTACTGGGCAGTGACGAAAACAAAAGAGATACAAAGCTAAAAATAAATTCATTAATTCGGGAAATTGACTACTGTATAGCTCAGCTATCAGATTAAGAAATATGGACGAAAAGCTAAAAATTAAAATATCAATTGCAGATAGAATCTATCCTTTAACGGTAGATCTTTCACAAGAAGAAGGACTAAGAAGCGCTTCAAAAAAAATTGATATAATGATTAAGCAATTTGAAGAAAACTATGCTGTACGTGATAAACAAGATGTTTTAGCCATGTGTGCGTTACAATTTGCATCGCAAACAGAACAAAAACAAATTGACAATCAAAAAAATGGCGAAGAAACCATGGAGCGCATTAAAAAAATTAACGCGCTTTTAGACCAATATCTCGACAAATAAACGTTCTTTACAAAAACTAAGATACTGCCTACATTAGTTCATATTTGGTAAACTCAACACTAACAATTTAGAATGAGCAAATCATCGTTACTATAGCAAGCCAATTCAGTTTGGAAGCTTGAACAACGAGTTAGCTCAAAACTTGTCTTTTCGAGTTTATACAATCAATCTAATGTAGGCTTTTTTTATAC
This sequence comes from Flavobacterium sp. I-STPP5a, assembly GCF_009764685.1. Classification (GTDB taxonomy): domain Bacteria; phylum Bacteroidota; class Bacteroidia; order Flavobacteriales; family Flavobacteriaceae; genus Flavobacterium. The sequence continues at coordinate 54,350 of NZ_VHLM01000014.1, forward strand.
ATAAATTTTAACAAACATGGACAACATATTAACGATCGTTATTACAGGAATTATAGGTATCGCAGCTGGTTTTGGGATAGCAAAACTAATTGAGAAAAGCAATATTTCTAACCTTATAAAAAATTCAAAAAAAGAAGCTGCATCTATACTAAAAGATGCAAATCTTGAAGCAGAAAACATCAAAAAAGATAAAATTCTTCAAGCAAAAGAAAAATTTATTGAGTTAAAATCTGAGCACGAACAAGTAATCTTGGCAAGAGATAAAAAAGTAGCTGACATCGAAAAAAGAATACGCGACAAAGAGTCTCAAGTATCAAATGAACTATCAAAAGCTAAAAAGGTAAATGATGATTTTGAAGCTAAAACCCAAGAATACAGTTCGAAAATTGAAAATTTAGAGAAAAAACAAACAGAGATTGATCGTTTACACAAAAGTCAACTACAACAACTTGAGGTAATTTCAGGTCTATCTGCAGAGGAAGCAAAAAACCAACTCGTAGAAGGACTAAAGGCTGAAGCCAAAAGTAAAGCCATGTCTCACATACAAGACACTATTGAAGAAGCTAAACTTACGGCACAACAAGAAGCCAAGAAAATCATCATTAACACGATACAAAGAGTAGGTACTGAGGAGGCTGTTGAAAACTGCGTATCGGTATTTAATATTGAATCTGATGATGTAAAAGGTAGAATTATTGGCCGTGAAGGTAGAAACATACGTGCTCTTGAAGCCGCAACCGGTGTTGAAATTATTGTAGACGATACTCCTGAAGCTATTATTCTTTCTTGTTTTGACCCTGTACGTAGAGAAATTGCTCGTCTAGCCTTACATAAACTGGTTACCGACGGACGAATTCACCCAGCACGAATTGAAGAGGTGGTTGCTAAAACAGCCAAGCAAATTGACGATGAAATTATTGAGGTTGGAAAACGTACTGTAATTGATCTTGGTATTCATGGTTTACATCCTGAATTAATCAAAGTTGTGGGTAGAATGAAATACCGTTCTTCTTATGGACAAAATTTACTACAACACTCGAGAGAAGTATCTAAACTATGTGGAATCATGGCAGCGGAACTAGGATTGAATGTAAAACTAGCTAAAAGAGCCGGATTATTGCACGATATAGGTAAAGTACCTGATACTGAAAGTGATTTGCCACACGCTTTATTAGGAATGCAATGGGCGGAGAAGTACGGGGAGAAAGAAGAAGTTTGCAACGCAATTGGTGCTCACCATGACGAGATCGAAATGAAATCTTTACTTTCACCTATAATCCAGGTTTGTGACGCTATTTCAGGAGCACGACCAGGAGCACGTAGACAAGTACTAGACTCATACATACAACGTTTAAAAGACCTTGAAGAAGTTGCCTACGGATTTAATGGTGTAAAAAATGCTTATGCTATTCAAGCCGGTAGAGAGCTTCGTGTAATTGTTGAAAGCGAAAAAGTTTCTGATGAAAATGCTGCTAGTTTATCTTTTGATATTTCACAAAAAATTCAAACCGAGATGACCTATCCAGGACAAGTAAAAGTTACTGTAATTCGTGAAACAAGAGCTGTAAATATTGCCAAGTAAAATATTTAATTCTATTAAAAAATTCCAAATGCCAATACTAATTTATTGGAATTTGGAATTTTTTTTTGAAGTTCAATTTCTACTTCCTAGGGTGAAAACTATTAATTACTTCAGTCAAAAATGTTCGATCAAGATGCACGTATATTTCAGTGGTTGTAATAGACTCGTGTCCTAACATGAGTTGTATAGCACGTAAATCGGCACCATTTTCTAGTAAATGAGTTGCAAATGAATGCCTAAGTGTATGAGGACTTATGGTTTTATTGAGATCAATAGAAACGGCTAAATTTTTTATAATAGTAAAAATCATAGCCCGTGTAAGTTGTTTTCCTCTTCTATTTAAAAAAAGAGTATCCTCAAAACCTTTTTGAATAGTGATATGGGTTCTTACGGTATTTTTATAAAGGAGAATGTATTTTTGAGTAACATTACTAATTGGGACTAAACGTTGTTTATTTCCTTTACCCGTGATTTTGATAAAGCCTTCCTCAAAAAACAAATCCGATATCTTTAATGTTACCAGCTCCGAAACCCTTAAACCGCAACCATACAATGTTTCTAGCATAGCACGATTGCGTTCTCCCTCATTAGTAGAAAGGTCAATTGCCTGTATCAAACTATCAATTTCTTCTACTGTAAGCGTGTCAGGAAGTTTCCGTCCCGTTTTGGGTGTTTCAATTAGCTCCATAGGATCATCGTTGCGATAATCTTCAAAAACTAAATATTTAAAAAAGCTTTTTAAACCCGAAATAATTCGAGCCTGCGATCTCGGATTTACCTCTTTGGCAACACTGTAAATAAATTGCTGGATGATTTCGTCAGTTATTTTTAGAGGAGAAACAACAATTTCATTTTGGGATAAAAAAAGCAATAAACGCTCTAAATCAAACGAGTAATTTTCTACCGTATTCTTTGACAATCCACGCTCAATCTTTAAGTACGATTGATAACTTTTTATAATACTGTCCCAATTCATACTTACAAAGAAACGTATTTTTTAAGCATAAAAAAACCTCCATTTTTAAGAGGAGGTTTCTATACATTAGTCTCAATTTACTTAAAAAGCATAGCCTAAACCAAATCCAAAATTTGGTAAAACACCACTAGCTTTCAAAGAAGAAGTTGAAGAATTTGAATCTTTATAATTAAAATTGTTATAAGCTACACCTAAATTTAAGTCAAGTGAAAAACCACTATCCCAAATCCATTGGTATCCTCCTTTTGCTCCAACTTTAAATGATCCAAATTTTGTTTCTTCTGTTGTTGTACTCGAATTACTATTTCCTAACTCTACTTTACCTGAAGAATACCCAGCTTGACCACCAGCATAAAACCCCTTTAATGCTTCATTAAAATAATAACGATATTGAACTTCACCTCCCAAGTTTGAATACTTAGCATCTCCAATTTTAAATCCACCAATTCCAGCTCCCACTAAAAAAGATGTTTTCTCACCTAGTTTAAGTTCGTAACTTACTAAATCAGTACCACCTAAAACAGATAAAGGATTAACTTTAATGACATTTTCTTGTGCATTAGCAAATCCGAAAGCAAATACAGCCGCAACTGTTAAAATAATTCTTTTCATTTTGTTGTTTTTTTGTTTAATTATGTATCATATATATATAAACCGTTATTTTTAAAAAAATTTTTAATAAGATTTTTATAGAATAAGAAGATAAAAAACTGTAATATTTCAGACACACATTAACCATAAAAACCTATCCATTAACAACTTAACAAACTACCATATAACGGAAATTAGTGAGATAAAAAAAATTAGAAAACAATATAAAAAAAATAAGATAAATATTAATAATTTATTTATTTAAATATTAATTTTAAACACAAAAAGGTCTCGTTTTCATCAAAAATATAGCGCATTATTACACTTTAAAACAAACCTTTTGCTTGTAAGTTTAAAAACAAATTTTTCACTAAAGAAAAGAACAATTAAACACTTCTTGGAACAGTTATTGAAACGTTAAAAATTGAGAGTAGCAGCAATAATTTTGAAACAAAATAGTTTTCAAGTAATGTGCTTTGACACTAACAACAATAATTATAAAAATGTAAATTATGAAAAGAATACTTTTAGCAACAATCGTATTGTTTGCAGCTACTGCTAACATACAAGCGCAAGCCATTAAGTTTGGATTGAAAGCCGGTTTAAATTACGCAAATCAGTCAGGTAGTGATATTGGAACTAGCCTTATTGATTATAAAAAAGAGGCTATTACTAGTTATCATGCTGGTTTAATTGCAGAAATAAAATTAACCGATGGATTTGCTGTTCAACCCGAACTATTATATTCCACCCAAGGTGCTTCCTATGAAAATGCAGGAGAAGAATTTAAAAATGAATTAGGATATATTTCTATTCCTGTAATGGCAAAATTCAGCCTTAACAACAGCATTAGTTTAGACCTTGGTCCTCAGGCTTCTTTTTTATTGAGTGAAAGAAAAAATGTTAATTTTAAAGAAGCCGAAACATTTGAATTTGGCGCTGCTGCAGGTTTGACCTTAAATATCACTAAAGGTTTATTCATACAAGGTAGATATGTACTAGGATTAACCGAAGCTACTAAAGATGCTGAAGTCAAAAATTCAGTAGTCCAGTTATCAGCTGGTTTTAAATTCTAAAAATATTTATAATTAAATTGTAAAACCGTTCTAATTTATAGAACGGTTTTTTTATTTTTACCAAAATCAATATTATGAAAATAGGTATTATCAATGGTCCAAACCTAAATTTATTAGGAAAACGCGAACCTGAGGTTTATGGAAACCAAACATTTGAAGACTACTTCACTATTTTAGAAAAAAAATACATGAACGTTGAGTTCCGTTATTTTCAGAGTAATATTGAAGGTGAATTGATTGATAAAATACAAGAATTTGGTTTTTCATTTGATGGTATCATTCTCAATGCTGGTGCATACACACATACCTCTATAGGAATAGGAGATGCTGTAAAAGCAATAACAACTCCCGTAATTGAAGTTCATATTTCGAATACGTTTTCAAGAGAAAGCTTTAGACATCAATCCTATATTTCTGGAAATGCCAAAGGTGTTATTCTAGGTTTTGGTTTGCAAAGTTATGATTTAGCTGTACTTTCTTTTGAACAAAAATAATTAACAATTCACTAAGATATTGTTTAACAAATAATTAAGAGGCTATTTTAAATGTACTACTATTTTTGTGGAAGAAAAAACTTTCATGAAAAAATACTACCTCTTACTCTTATTAGTTTCTACATTTGTTTGCCAAGCGCAAATAAAAGGAAATGTCACTGACGAAAAAGGCAATCCGTTAGCATTTGTAAACATCTTTCAAGAAGATACTTATAATGGAACTACCTCAAACGAATTAGGGAATTACGAATTTAATGTACTCTCAAAGGGAAAACAAACCTTAGTTTTTCAATTTTTAGGATTCAAAACTCAAAAAATTGCTATTGAAACTGCAAAGCTACCTTATACTTTGAATGTTAAACTAGTTGAGGAAAGTTTTTCACTAAATGAAGTAATCATAAATACTAAAAGCAATCCAGCCATTGCCATTATAAAAAATGCTATTGCAAATAGGGATTCTAATACTAAAAACACCAATAAATACCGTGCAGATTTCTATTCCCGTGGTATATTTAAGCTGAAAAATGCTCCTAAAAAAATCTTTGGCCAAAAAATAGGCGATTTAAATGGCGCATTAGACTCAACAGGGACAGGAATTATATCTTTATCTGAAACATTTTCTAAAATTATTTATGAAAAACCCAATAAACTGAGTGAAGTAGTAATGGCATCAAAAGTAAGCGGTAACAATAACGGATACAGTTACAACACCGCACGATCCTCTTTTTATGATTTTTATGATAATACAATTGACTTTGGCATAGCAATGATTTCGCCAATAGCCAGCAACGCATTGAATTACTACAATTACAAACTAGAAAGCACTTTTTTTGATGACAAGAATAAGATGGTCAATAAAATTAAGGTTAGTGCAAAACGAGATAGCGAACCGGTTTTTGAAGGATATATCTACATTGTTGAGGATTCTTGGGCTATTTATGCCGTAGAACTTGACATTAAAGGATATAGAATAAAAGAAGATTTTCTTGATGTAATGACTTTAAAACAAAATTTTAGTTACAATAATAATTCGAAAATTTGGACAAAAAACACGCAGAGTCTCGAGATTACGGCAGGAGCGTTTGGAATAAAATTTAACGGAAAATACAACTATGTGTATAATAATTATGAATTTGTAACTTCTTTTGCTCCCAAAACGTTTACTAATGAAATTACAAAAATTGAACTAAATGCTAACAAAAAAGACAGCACGTTCTGGAATAGTAACAGACCAATTCCCTTAACAAGTGAAGAAAATTTAGATTATTATAGAAAGGATAGTATTTACACCGTTCGAAATTCAAAAAAATATTTAGATTCCATTGATAAGAAAAACAATAAATTTAATCCACTCAAACTGCTAACTGGATATACATTTAAAAATAGTTCCCAAAAATATAGTTTTAGTTATGCTGGGTTGGTCAATATAGGTTCTCTTAGTTTTAATACTGTTCAGGGGTACAATCTTGATTCGGGTTTTAAATATACAAACTGGAAAAATCAAGAAAAAAAAGGCATTTACACCTCATTGAGTACCACGTTTAACTATGGTTTTTCAGAGGATAGATTGCGTGTAATGGGACAATTCCTTCATAGATTTAACAATCAAAATTATGCAACTTTTTATGTAATGGGTGGAAGTTCTGTAAAACAATTCAATCCAAGTGAACCCATTAGCAAAATAGTTAACAGCATCAGTTCTCTTTACTTTAAGAATAATTTCATGAAACTATACAACCTAGAGTCTATGACTATTGGTTTTACACAAGACATTGCAAATGGCGTTAACCTAAATAGTAGAATAGATTATCAACAACGCAAACCTTTATTCAATTCAACTAATTATTCGTTGTTTAATAAATCTGATTTTTATACATCAAATAACCCCTTGGACCCTACTAATTATAGTACAACTGCTTTTGAACAACATCATTTAACTAAATTAAATTTACTTTTTAAAATCAATTTTGGCAATAAATATTCCTCCAGACCTGATGGTAAATTCAATATTAGAAACGAAAAATATCCAACGCTTTATGTAGCCTATGAGAAAGCCATTGGCGCAAGCGAAAAAAAATATGAATATGACTATTTCAACCTGCGCGCTACTTATGATTTAAAATTAGGAAACAAAGGAGTTCTTGGCGTGAATGCAAAAGCAGGTGTATTTTTAAATGCTCAAAATATTGCTTTTATGGATTACAAACATTTTAATGGAAACCAAACAAGTATTGGGCAAACTGAACGTTATTTGAATGTTTTTAACTTGCTGCCTTACTATTCCAGCAGTACTAATGACCGTTTTGCAGAAGCCCACGCTGAATATAATGACAAAGGGTATATTATGAATAAAATTCCATTATTAAATAAATTAAAAGCTACTTTAAATATAGGAGCTCATGCGCTATCCTTACCTGATAAAAAACCGTATTCTGAAATGAGTATTGGTCTAGATAATATAGGAATTGGGAAATTTAAAATGTTTAGAATAGATTATGTCCGCTCCTATCAAAATGGTTTTAAAGGTGACGGAGTGGTTTTTGGACTTAAATTTTTAAACATAATTGATTAAAACACTACGTAGTTTTATCACAACAAACAACAACTCACAATACATAAAAAAGGCACCTGAAAATAATCTCGGTGCCTTTTTTATTTGTGTAAATTTACTCATGAGGTTCTACATGAATCAATACATGTCCTAATTCTGGGATTTGTTCTCTTAAGGTATCTTTGAGTTTGTGAGCAAGGTCATGACCTTCCTTTACGGTTATATTTGAGTTCACTGTTGCATGTAAATCAACATGGTATTGCATGCCTGCCTTTCGGATAAAACATTTTTCGGTATCTAAAATTCCGTCAACTTGAACAGATACTTCTCTAATATGTTCAATCAAATCATCGTATAAATGTTCATCCATGATTTCGCCAAGAGCAGGTCGGAAAATTAAATAACTATTATACAATATAAATCCAGATGCAAAAAGTGCCGCCCAATCATCGGCAGCTTCGTAACCATTACCTAAAATTAAAGCAATAGAAATCCCCAAAAAAGCAGCTACCGAAGTGATGGCATCACTCCTATGGTGCCAAGCATCGGCTTTTAATGAAGAACTATTAGTCTCTATACTGCGTTTCATAACTACTCGAAAGGAATACTCTTTCCAAATAATTATGGCGCCAAGAACAATTAGTGTCCAAGGCTTTGGCAATTGATGCGGTGTACCAATATTAATGATGCTTTCATAAGCAATTATTGTTGCCGAAGTTATCAAAAACCCCACTACCAAGAACGTAATCAATGGCTCAGCCCTACCGTGTCCGTACGGATGATTCTCATCAGCAGGTTTATTGGAATATTTAATTCCGAACAAGACTAAAAATGATGCAAAAATGTCTGTTGTAGACTCGATAGCATCAGCAATCAAAGCGTATGAATTGCCAAAAAAACCTGCAAATCCTTTTATAATGGCCAAAGTTGTGTTGCCCACAATACTAAAATAAGTAGCCCTAATTGCTGTTTGTTATCTTGACATTTGTTTCGTTTAAAAAAGAATCGTTTAAATAAACCACTTGCTTTTTTGTATTGCTAGATGGTTTATTTAAACGATGTATTAAGAATTGAGTAGGTTTACGCTCTAACGATTTGAGCGCCAATAGCTCTCAAACGTTCATCAATACGCTCATACCCTCTATCTATTTGTTCAATATTTTGTATGGTACTTGTTCCTTTTGCAGAAAGCGCAGCAATTAACAATGATATACCAGCACGAATATCTGGTGATGACATGGTTGTAGCCTTCAGTTGTGACTTAAAATCATGTCCCATAACTACAGCACGGTGTGGATCACATAACATGATTTTAGCACCCATGTCAATTAGTTTATCAACAAAAAACAAACGACTTTCAAACATTTTTTGGTGAATCAAAACATCACCTCTTGCTTGTGTAGCCACTACAAGTACAATACTCAATAAATCTGGTGTAAATCCAGGCCATGGTGCATCAGCAATGGTAAGAATAGAACCATCAATATCTGTTTTTACTTCATACCCATTTACATGAGCAGGAATGTAAATATCATCTCCACGGCGCTCTAGGGTAATTCCTAACTTTCTAAATGTATTTGGGATTACTCCAAGGTTGTCCCAACTAACATTTTTTATAGTAATTTCAGATTTTGTCATGGCAGCAAGACCAATCCAACTTCCTATTTCAATCATATCTGGAAGAATTCTGTGCTCACAACCACCTAAGCTTTCTACCCCTTCAATAGTCAATAAATTTGATCCTACTCCGGTGATATTTGCGCCCATTGAGTTCAGCATTTTACACAATTGCTGTAAATAAGGTTCACAAGCAGCATTGTATACCGTTGTTCTTCCTTTTGCTAAAACGGCTGCCATTACAATATTTGCAGTTCCCGTAACTGATGCTTCATCTAATAACATATCAGCTCCAACTAATCCGTCAGCAGCTTCAACACCATAAAAGTGATCTTCTCTATTGTATCTAAACTTAGCTCCAAGGTTAATGAAACCTTCAAAATGAGTATCTAATCTTCGTCTTCCGATTTTGTCGCCACCCGGTTTTGGAATATATCCTTTTCCAAATCTTGCTAACAAAGGTCCAACAATCATGATAGATCCTCTAAGTGATCCACCTTCTTTCTTAAAAGCTTCAGTCTCCAGGTATTGAATATTTACCTCATCTGCCTGAAAAGTGTAAGAACCTGAACCTGTTTTTTGAATTTTAACACCCAAATTACCTAATAAAGTGATCAATTTATTAATGTCAATAATATCTGGAATATTATTAATAATAACTTTTTCAGGTGTTAATAAAACAGCACACAATATTTGTAATGCTTCATTTTTTGCGCCCTGTGGAGTGATTTCTCCTTGAAGACTAATGCCTCCCTCTATTTTGAAAATTCCCATCTTTTATGGTTATGAGTTATAAATTATTTAATTGTACGTAATGATTTTAAAAAAAAGTGCTGATAAGGTAATAAGCCACTAATTCTAAAATAAATTACAAGGGTTTTCTGTTTTGGTTTTTGTGAGGTAGATTTGGCTTACCTGTTTTCAAATTTTTGTTGCTTAGTATTTTAGGCTGACCTGTAGGAGCTATTTTATTAGAAACTCGTTTATTAGTTCTCAACAAATCAGTAGTATTAAGCAATTCTTCTGAACTTTGAATTAAATTCAATTTTCCATCAGAGAGTTCATACAAGTGCTCAAAGATTACATCATCTTTTACCGTATCTTTATTCCAACTTAAATATGATTTTTTCATGTGGTTGGCAATTACTTTTACCAATGCTTTTTTCATATCGCCATCTTCCCATTTATTGGCAACATCAATCATATATTTAATGTTATTACCGTAAAACCTATATTTAGGAAAATTTTGTGGGTATTTTAAAACGTCCGGCTTTAACTGCAATACTTCTCGCGATGGTATAGGATAAGGAGAATCAGCAACTAGTTTAAAATCAGACATGATAAACAACTGATCCCATAATTTATGTTGAAAATCTGGAACATCCCTTAAATGCGGATTCAAACTACCCATAACTTGAATGATGTATTTTGCAGCTTTGTTGCGCTCCACATCATCTTGAATATTTGTAGCCAAGTCAATAAGTTTTTGCAAATGCCTGCCGTATTCTGGAATGATAAGGTGTGACCTTTCGGCATTGTACTCAAGATGATGCACTACATCATTCGAATTTTCTTTAATATATTTTGAATTCATGTTTTGAATGTATCTATTTTAATTCGGTTGCATTATCGAGAAGTTCACCCAATCGAGAAGCACATCAAAAAAATTATGTTTTTATAAAGAAATAATGCCTTCAATTGTAGAAACTTCTAAGTATTTATCTACAATTTCTTGTGAGTTTTTCATGGTCACATCAATAGATATGCTTGTAAACTTACCCGTTTTAGACTTTGTTGTTTTTATAACAGCACCCATACAATCAAAAGCAGTCTGTACTTTTTCAATATTTTTAGCATCGCTTGGCACTATAAATTTAAATAAGTATTCTGCAGGCCAAGTATTATTTAGGTCTAACTCTACTTTTAATCGATCATAAAATTCTTCAGTCTTTTTATCCATTTTGATTTAAAATAAAGGCAAATATACGGTTTCAACCGTTAATTATGAATTTTTGATTTGTGAATTTTTATCTATTTGCATTTTATATGTGTTGAATTTTTATAATCCCAATAAGTTTAAGTAAATTTGCCCCTTATTTTTTAAAAGTGCAAAAAGAAATCATTGTTATCATAGGTGGTCCTGGTACAGGAAAAACTACTATTATAGACGGATTGGTCGCAAAAGGCCATTGCTGTTATCCCGAAATTTCACGTGAAGTTACCATGGAGGCAAAAAAACAAGGAATAGAACAATTATTCCTTGAAAAACCATTGCTTTTTAGTGAATTATTGCTTGAAGGTAGAATAAAACAATTTTACAACGCTCAAAACGAAGCTCATAATGTAGTTTTTATAGACAGAGGAATCCCTGATGTTTTGGCTTACATGCACTACATAGGTGATAGTTACCCTGCAAGTTTTGATGTTGCTTGTAAAGAACACACGTATTCAAAAATATTCATCTTACCACCTTGGGAAGAAATCTATATAAGTGATGATGCTCGCTACGAAAATTTTGAGCAAGCAAAACTCATTCACAGTCATCTTATTGAAACGTATAAAAACTATGGCTACGATTTAATTGAAGTTCCGAAAGACACAATGGAAAATAGAATTCATTTTATCTTAAACACTATCTCGAATTAGTTGCATCAACAAGGAGTTATATTTTTTCATGGTAATAAAACAAATACTTTATGAATGATGCTCTTGCTGTTCTTCAAAAATATTGGAAACACAACTCCTTTAGATCGCTTCAAAATGAAATCATTCAATCTGTCCTTCAGGGTCAAGACACCCTTGCAATATTACCAACAGGAGGTGGAAAATCAGTGTGCTTTCAAGTCCCAGCGCTTTTAAACAAAGGAATATGCCTTGTCATTTCGCCGCTGGTAGCATTAATGAAAGATCAAGTAGCTAATTTACAACTAAAAGGCATCAAAGCAATTTCCTTGACAGGAGGTATTAAAAGCGAAGAAATGATAGATTTGCTAGACAACTGTCAATACGGTGATTATAAATTTCTTTATTTATCACCCGAGCGATTACAATCAGACTGGATTATTGACCGCATAAAAAAACTTCCTATAAATTTAATTACAATTGACGAAGCGCATTGTGTATCTCAATGGGGACACGATTTTAGACCTGCATACCTTAAAATTTCTACACTTAAAGAGTACTTCCCAAAAACTCCTTTTCTGGCCTTAACCGCAAGTGCAACTCCACGAGTAAAAACAGATGTCATACAACAGCTTAGTCTTGAAAAACCAATATTATTTGAAAAATCTTTTTCAAGACCAAACATTGCTTACATGGTTTTTGAGGTAGAAGACAAACTTTTTAGAGTAGAACAAGTTTTAAAAAAAAATCCAGAGCCCTCTATTATATATGTTCGAAATAGAAAATCAACCCTTGATGTTGCTTCCCAATTAAACAGTTTAGGATTTAAAGCTACTTACTATCACGGAGGGCTCACTACAAAAGAGAAAGATAAAAACATGCAGGCCTGGATGCAGGAAGAAGTACAAGTCATTGTAGCAACAAATGCTTTTGGAATGGGAATAGACAAGCCTAATGTAAAAACGGTAATTCACATACAATTACCAGAAAACATGGAGAATTATTACCAAGAAGCTGGTCGTGCCGGACGAAATGAAGAAAAAGCTTTTGCAATTCTACTCACGAGCCCATCAGATATAATTTATGCCGAGAATCAGTTTTTAAACAACTTGCCTGACAAGAAATTTTTAAACCTAATGTACGTTAAGCTTTGCAATTATTTCCAAATTGCCTACGGCGAAGGTATTGATGAGCAATTTACCTTCAATTTAAATCAATTTTGTATTAAATATAATTTCCCTACTCTAAAAACATATGCTGCAATGCAGTTTTTAGACCGTCAAGGAGTCATTACTTTATCTCAAGAATTCTCAGAGAAAATCACTTTACAATTCACTATACCATCAAAAGAAGTAATTCGATATATGAGCTTAAATCCAAATGATGAAGAAATCATTTTAGCTATTTTACGCACATATCCCGGTATATATGAGATGCAAACTCCTTTTAACCTGCAACTTGTTGCTAAAAAATCAAATCATAAAGCAACTCAAGTACAAGCTGTTTTATACAAATTAAAAGAAAAGAATATAGTAGAATACCACTCTAAAAATAATGATACCACATTGGTTTTCAACGAAATTCGAGAAGACGAAAGAACAATAAATAGAGTGTCCAAACATTTAGAACATCAAAACCAATTAAAAAAAACACAGCTAGAGTCTGTAATTGCATATATAAAAAACAAAAGCACTTGTAAAAGTCAGTTAATTCTAAACTATTTTGGGGAGAAAACTACCGAAAATTGTGATCATTGCTCCTACTGCATTACTCATAAAATAAAGAAAAAAGACAGCAAGAATCTTGCTCAAGAAATAGTAACTTTGCTCAAGCAACAAGATTTAAGCTCCAGAGATATTCAAAATAAAACGAATAATTCAACCGAAGACGTTTTTATCGTTTTACAAGATTTATTAGAAAATAATATCATATTGGTTCAACCAAACAATACTTACACATTACGATTATGACAGAGAAATTACGAATTGTTTTTATGGGAACTCCAGATTTTGCAGTAGGAATACTCGATACTATTGTAAAAAACAACTATAATATTGTAGGCGTAATCACGGCAGCAGATAAACCTGCTGGACGCGGTCAAAAAATAAAGTTCTCAGCCGTAAAAGAATACGCTTTGAAACAAGAGTTACCGTTACTACAACCGGTAAGCTTGAAAGATGAAGACTTTTTATCCGAATTAAAAAACTTAAACGCTAATTTACATATTGTAGTTGCTTTTAGAATGTTGCCAAAAGTAGTTTGGGACATGCCTGCATTAGGCACCTTCAACCTACATGCTTCCCTGCTTCCTGAATATAGAGGCGCAGCTCCTATAAACTGGGCAATTATTAATGGCGAAAACAAAACCGGAGTCACTACCTTTTTCATTGATGACAAAATTGATACCGGAGCCATGATTTTAAGCGATGAAATCGCTATTGATGGAAACGAAAATGCAGGCCAACTGCACGACAGATTGATGGAATTAGGGAGCAAAACTGTAATCAGAACATTAGAAATGATTGAACAAGGTGCTGTTGCTACTCAAATTCAAGAAGACAACGCATTAATTAAAACAGCCTACAAACTTAATAAGGAAAACTGCAAAATAGATTGGACAAAATCTGCAGGTGTCGTTCACAATTTAATTAGAGGATTATGTCCTTATCCAGCCGCATGGTGCTACATCAAAGACAATGAAGAGGAATGGAATGTCAAAATATACGAATCTTCAATTGTACTAGAAAAACATTCCTTTGAAATAGGAAGCATACATTGCACCAAGAAAGAATTAAAAATTGCTGTTTCTGATGGATTTGTCAAAATACTTAGCTTACAATTCCCAGGAAAGAAAAGAATGAATACAAGCGATTTATTAAACGGAATTGTTTTTTCTGCTTTTGCAAAAGCGTATTAGACCCAATAAAACAAGGGAATCACAGTACGAACTCTTGATTTATCAACAAAAAAAGCAAGTTATCAACAAATCAAACTAAATTAACACAAAACACTTGCAAGGAAAGTAAATCCACTTAAATTTGTATATTAACAATATTTGATAACCAACAATTAATAACTATTATTATGAACAAATCAGAATTAATCGATGCTATCGCTGCAGATGCAGGAATTACAAAAGCTGCTGCAAAATTAGCTTTAGAGTCTTTTTTAGGTAACGTGGGAGAAACCTTGAAAAAAGGTGGTAGAATTTCATTAGTAGGTTTTGGATCATGGTCTGTATCTGCTAGAGCTGCAAGAGATGGTAGAAACCCTCAAACAGGAAAAACTATCCAAATTGCAGCAAAAAATGTTGTGAAATTTAAAGCTGGAGCTGAACTAGAAAGTGCAGTAAACTAATTTTAAAACACCATATATAGACAAAACCTTCCATTCGGAAGGTTTTTTTTTGCATTTCAACGAAAATATTTATGAATTAAATAATAAAAACCTTAATTTTAATAAAAAAAATAATTCAATGATTACAGATAAATTAAAAAAAGGACATTTGCTCATTGCAGAACCTTCCATAATTGGCGACTTATCATTCAACAGATCAGTAATTTTACTAGCTGATTACAACCAGGAAGGCTCCATAGGTTTTATCATTAATAAACCCTTAAAATACACTATTCACGATTTAATTCCTGAAATAGATGCGTCTTTCAAAATTTATAATGGCGGACCTGTAGAACAAGATAACTTATATTTTATTCACAACATACCTGATTTAATTCCAAATAGTATTGAAATATCAAATGGTATTTATTGGGGTGGTGATTTTGAGTTCACAAAAGAACTTATCAATAAAGGATTCATAAATAATGATAACATTCGTTTCTTTTTAGGCTATACAGGCTGGCATGAAAACCAATTAGAAACCGAAATGAAAAGCAATTCATGGATCATTACTGCAAATAGTTATGAAAATAAGATAATTGGAAAATCCGCTACCCATTTCTGGAAAGAACAAATAATGGAACTTGGGGGTGATTACCTCATATGGTCAAACGCACCCGAAAACCCGTATTTGAACTAATTTAATATCAGATTATTTATTTCATCAAGTAACTGCAAAGCTATTTTTGAAACATATATTTTTTTACGATAGTGTGATATTGGCTGAATTCCTTTTATAACATTGGTAACAAATAATTCATCTGCTTTTTGAAGATCAAAAGGAGAAATTACCTCCTCAAGAACTTCAATATTTTCAATTTTTTTAGCTATTTGCAAAATTTGCTTTCGCATGATTCCATTCAAACAGCCTTCAGAAATGGGTGGCGTTATTAATTTATTTCCTTGCACCATAAATATATTTCCTTGCAAAGCTTCGGCTACGTTTTTACTATCATTGAGCAAAATACAATTATCTAAACCGTTTTCACTAGCAAAAATACTACCCGTTATATTGATTATTTTATTTGTTGTTTTAATACTAGAAAGTAATTGTTTAGAGATGTAAAAATCCTTGTACAAATCCACTTCATACTTTTTATCTACTATACAATAATGAGAATTTTCGATAGACACTACCTGAATCACATATGAAACAGATTGATTTTGTGGTAAATAATACCCTCCGTCATTTCTAAAAACCGTAATTCGAGCTCTAGCCGAACTAGATATTTCATTTTTAAGTGCCAAGGTAATAATTTCTTCTTCAAGAAATTCCATTGTAAAATGCATAGGAATCTCCATTCGGAGCACACGCATAGATGCCATTAATCTGAAATAGTGATCTTCTAGAAAAAGAATTTTACTATTTACAATTTTGACTGTTTCAAAAACACCATCACCGTACAAAAAAGCGCGGTTTTGACTCCATTTGCAATCGTTTTGAGAAATAATTGTTCCGTTAAAATTAACCATAAAAAAAGCCCTAAAATTATTTAAGGCAAATATAGTTATAAATACTATTTTTAAACGGAACCTATGAGATGTTTTAAATCAGAAATTTGATTTTCCCATAATAAAGTTGCTTCACTAATCTCTCCTTTTTCTGCAAAGTCCACCACCATTAGAGACACATCTTTAGTCAACTCATCAACCAGTATGTGTAATTCAAAAAAATACTCTGTGTCCTTACTATTCTCATCGACCCACTTAAATTTCACTTTCTCTCCCGATTTTTTTGAAGCAAGTCTGGCTTTTTCCTGTGAATCATTCCAAATAAAGGTAAAGTACTCGCCTCTAGAGTTCACGTTATCTGCAAACCATTCTGACAACCCTGATGGCGTTGATATGTATTGATACAGTAATTGAGGAGATGAATTTATGGGAAACTCGATTTCGTAACGTACTTTTTGATCCATGAGAAGCTTTTGTATTTTTTTGGAAATATATAGATTATTAACACATAAAAAAAGCATTTTTAAAAATATTTTTTTTTTATTAATTTATGCTTGCAAGCTCTAAATTTATTTCTATATTTGCACCCGCAATGAGGGACAGTTAACCACCCTACAATGGCGAGATAGCTCAGTTGGTTAGAGCGCAGGATTCATAACCCTGAGGTCCCGAGTTCAAATCTCGGTCTCGCTACAAGTTTTAAAAATCACAAAGTCTAGATTTTAAGCGGTATTAAAGCAATTTAATACCGCTTTTTTATGTCTATTTATTACGATATTTACAATCTGAACACGATTAAAGTGAAAGAAATTTTGCGCATGAGCTAGAGGAATTTTAATCTTCGTTGAAACAATTGCTGCTATTACTAGATATATCACAAAAGAACGGGTTTAAGATTTAGAGAATCAACTAAACGATAAACCCAGAAAAAAGATTTGGTTATAAAACACCAAAGCAATTTCATATAAACGCATTAAAAAGTACGCAAAAACTTATATTTATAACTCGAATCTGCCTATTAAAAATTCAACCGCAAATGCTAAGCTTTTGCGGTTTTTTTTTGTCTTTTTTTTCAAAATAAGCATTTAAAATTGAAATCAAACAGCTGATTGTTAATTGTTTGTGAATTTTTACTAAATTTGATAAGAATCTTAACCACAAAAATTATGTCAAAAAAAATTCTTTATCTTTTAGGAATTGTACTTACCATTATTTTAGGTATGTTTTTGTACCAAAACTATTGTTGCAATTGCTGTATGAAGCCTCCGCAATTAGACGACACAACTACTGTTGTCAATAATAAGAGAACTGGTCTAGTTCCTTTTACTATTAAAGGGAGTGATTATGACTACCACTGTAATGACAATATTAAATTTGTCAAAAACGAAACGGCGGCTCTTTTGCCCTTTTCTGATTCTGTAGCAATTGGATTTAAAAATCTGAAAGCAGCATTGCAATCTAATCCTAATAAAAAAATTAAGATTACAGGTTATGCTACTTCCGACGAAAAAAACACCACTACTTATCCGAATTTAGCCCTGGCTCGAGCTAATGATCTAAAAAAGTATTTAATTTCAACTGGTTTTGATGCCAATTCTTTTGTTTTAGAAGGAGAAATTAAAGATAAATGGGAAATGATTTCAGACACGCTTATTGGTCCTGCATCGTTTAACATCATTGAAAACGAACCCGCAAGCAATAATCAATGGGAGGTGTTAAAAGCAAAAATTAATGCAAATCCACTCGTATTGTATTTCAACACTAATGAATCTCGAGAGAACTTGAGTACCGAAGAGCAAACTAAAATTGCTGAAATAGCAACTTATTTAAAAAATGTTTCTAACGCAAAAGTGAGTATTGTGGGGCATTCCGACAGTGTTGGTGCAAGAGAAGCAAACATTGTTCTGGGACAATCACGTGCTGAATTTGCTAAAGCATTTTTAATAAAAAAAGGAATTGATTCAAATCAAATTGAAACCAGTTCGCAAGGTCCTGACAATCCTATTGCGGACAACACAAGCGAAGAAGGAAAATCAAAAAACAGAAGAACAGTTGTTACTATAAAATAATCAAAAACACATTTAATTATGAATATACCATGTATCTTAATACCCTTAATAGTAGGGTTAATTTGTGCCTTGTTAGGCTATTTGTTAGGAAAGTTGTTGTCCAAAAACAATTCCGATTCAAGTTCTTTGAAAAATGATTTGGATGCTTGTTTGCAAAAATCAAATCAATATTCTAAAACTATTGCCGACTTAGAAGCAGAATTGGCAAATGCCAAAAAAGCAACTTCTCAATCTTTTGCAAGTGTACCCGATGCTCCTAAATTTTTATTCGATTCCGAATTAGCGGCTTCGGTTTTTGGAAAAAAAATCAAAGAAAATGATTTGAAAATTGTAGAAGGAATTGGTCCAAAAATCGAGGAATTATTTCACGCAGCAGACATCAAAACTTGGCAAGCTATGTCTGACTCCTCTGTTGAAAAACTCCAAGCTGTTTTGGATTCAGGTGGCGAAAGATTTTCTGTTCACACTCCCGGAACTTGGGCAAGACAAGCTGCATTAGCATACCAAGGAAAATGGCAAGAATTAAAAGATTGGCAAGATAAATTAGACGGAGGAAAAGAATAAAAAAACATTAGTTTATTTTTTAAAAGCTACAACGATACTCTTATTTGTTGTAGCTTTTTTGTTTATTTTGAGTTGTTTTATTTGTACATTTTAACACTCCATTTTTTGACAACGATTTCATTAATTGAGTTACTTTATGGTAAAAGAAAAAATGTAACGTTCTACACGCTAAGTTGTACATTAAATTTTTCGGACTTAGAATTTTAATTCTTGAAATTAGTAGTCGATAATTCTTACTCAGCTTCTGCAGGAGTCTATACTAAAACCAAAGACTGTACCGATGATGGTAAAATTAGCACAATTACCATTCGAACGCACATAGGAGATATCTATGATTCCCCATTGTATGTAGAAAAAATAAAAAACTCTGCTGGACCATAATGAGGGAACCTTTCTATTCCGATTAAAAATCAACATAAATTAAAAGTTTAGATCCTACTATTATTGAATTGAAATAGACCTTGCCAAAATGTTTTTTAAAACAAAAAAGCCCAACATTTCTGCTGGGCTTTCGTTTGATATCAAATAGTCTACCAAATTTTAACACGTTTATCTGTTGCTAAATAAAGTGAATCTGTTGGTTTAATTTTAAATGCTTCGTAAAATTCTGGAACGTTGCGTACTACAGCATTAATTCTGAATTTAGCTGGCGAATGTGGATCCGAAGCAATTTGATTGCGTATTGCTTTTTCACGGCTTTTATCTAACCAAACCTGTCCCCAACCTAAAAACACTCTCTGAATACCTGTAAAACCATCCATTACTGGTGCTTCTTTTCCGTTAAGGCTTAATTTATAAGCTTTAATTGCAATACTTAATCCTCCCAAATCTCCAATGTTTTCTCCAAGGGTAAACTCTCCGTTAAGATTTAAATCTGGAAATACTTTGAAAGCACTGTATTGATCTACTAATGATTTCGTTTTGGATTTAAAAGCCGTTAAATCTTGTGGTGTCCACCAGTTTCTCATAACCCCTTCACCATCAAAAGTACTTCCTTGATCGTCAAAACCATGGCCAATTTCATGACCAATTACTGCTCCAATTCCGCCATAATTCACGGCGTCTTCTGCTTTTAAATTAAAGAAAGGCGGTTGTAAAATAGCTGCAGGAAATACAATTTCGTTTAAGGTAGGATTGTAATAAGCGTTTACCGTTTGCGGTGTCATTCCCCACTCTGTTCTGTCAACAGGTTTTCCTAACTTGTTTAACATTCTGTTGTATTCAAATGCTCTAGCTCTTTCTGCATTTCCATACAAATCGTTTTTAGCCACTTTTAAAGCGGAATAATCTCTCCATTGGTCTGGATAACCAATTTTAATCATGAATTTATCAACTTTGGCAAGTGCTTCTTTCTTAGTATTTGCACTCATCCAATCTAGCTTCTTGATACTTTCGGCATAGGCTTTCAAAAGATTTTTAACCATTCCGGTCATGCGTTCTTTTGCTTCTGGCGAGAAATGCTTTTTTACATATACTTTACCTACTATTTCTCCCAAGCCACCGTTTACAGTGCTTACGCCTCTTTTCCAATCTTCCTCCTGAGCTTCTGTACCGTAAAGTGTTTTTCCGTAAAAGTCAAAATTTTGTTTGTCTAAAGCTGTGGTTAAATAATTGGAAGTATTGTTAATCAAACTCCATTTAAGGTACGTTTTCCAAGTATCAATTGGCGTGTTTTTGATAATAGTATTTAAGCTTTTGGTATATTCCACCTGAGAAATTACAATTGTTTTTTCTTTATCGATACCTGCATTTTTAAACATTGCATTCCAATCGAAATCGGCCATTAACTTTTTTAAATCGGCTACATTGTATTTGTTATAGAGTTTTGCCGTGTTTCTGGTTTCCTCTTTTTTCATGTGGTTGGTAGCCAATACGGTTTCCAAAGCCATGATTTTAGAAGCGTTTTCAGCTGCATTTGAAATCCCCACCAACTGCAACATTTTTTCTATATGTGCTACATATTTCGCACGTGTTTCCACCATTTTAGCATCGGCTTGCAAATAGTATTCTCTTTCAGGAAGACCTAAACCGCCTTGCCAAGTCATTAACGTGTATTGTTTTGGGTTTTTAAAATCTTCGGTAACCACGACAGAGAAAGGCATTGAGACACCTGTTCTGTTTGATTTTCCAAAATAAGCCGCCAAATCAGTATAATTTGCAATAGCATCAATATTTTTCAATTCTGATTGAATTGGCGCAATTCCTTTGGCATCACGATCTTTTCTGTTCATGAAAGAGCTGTAGTAATCGCCAATTTTCTGTTCATCTGAACCTTCAGAAAAAGTACCTTTTGATGCTTCTTCGATAATCGCTTTTACATCTTTTTGAGATTGATCATACAAGATATCAAAAGCACCGTACGACGTTTTATCAGCTGGGATTTTATTGTTTTTTACCCAGGTTCCGTTTACATAAGCATCAAAGTTGTCACCAGGATTCACAAGCGTGTCCATATTTTTTTTGGTAACACCTGAAATTAATTCTTCTTTTTTATTGCACGAAGCCATGAGAACTACTGCAGCAACCAAAGAAATCTTTAGATTATTCATTGTTGAAGGTTTATTAGTTGGTTTAATATATTTTCTTACTTTCTTAATAGTTAGTTGCTTTTTTAGCAATTTGTTACATTGAAAAAGTAGCAATTGTCTTTTTATGAAATTTAATGAGTGATTTACTTTATTCGAGACTATGATCTTAACTAAGGATTTAAAGATTGTATTATTCTGAATATTTTGCGGTGTAAACAATTGTTATACGTCGAAAAAATGCTGTGAATATGATAGTTTTTCACTGTATACTGTTCAGGGACAATAGCGCGTTTGGGATTCAATTATGCACTCTATTCACATTGCCAAATCTCCCAAATACAAAACGAACTTTCCATTAAGTCAATTGCCCAAATCCATTGTAGCGTGTGTTGGCATTTTGTTGCTTTTATTCAATTTTTTAATTATTCGGCTTAATCTGTTTTTAGTTTTTCCAGTATTTGAGTTAATTCGGTTAGCGATTTATTCCGTAAACATTTTAATTTCAATAGATTGAGAGATTCTACAACTTGTTAAATTCATATTTTGAGGAATAATTCAATAGTTTTGGTTTTCCCAGTTTACATAAACTCAAATGTCTAATTTTTATAATAATTTATTGTAAAATTCTCCAATTACATTAACTCTTTTTCCATCATCTGGCCAAGACCAAATAATAAAGTTAAAAATCAACAAATGAAAAATTATCCAATATATAATCTGCATCTTCTTTTCTTTATTTTTTGTTTTCCTGTAAATTACAATGGTTAATATAATCACTAAAATTATATAAAATGGAACATAAACTATTCTTGCTAAACCTGTTTGAGGAAATAAATTAATTAGTAACAATATTTCTCCAAAGCAAATTGAAATCGAAAATATTAGTATAATAGCTAATCTGTTCATTTTTGTTTATTATTTCGTTTATTTAAGTACGTTCTGCGAGGCAATGAATGCCAAAGTTTTGCTAGTAAACGATGGTCGGGCTAAATAAAGTAATTATTTTCGGATTATCACTAGTTTGTCAAATACAAAACCATTTTTCCATTAAGTCCAAAAACCCCAATTTCTTAAAAACCGGTGTTGAACTAAACCTACGGTAGCTTGTGAGCCTTAAAATAAATTCCTTTCAAAAACAACCATTAAAAACAAATTCAAAAACTATTTTTTGTATTTTTGCAATAGAATAAGGACGTTTTTATTTGCATTACTTAATTGACTATCAATTTATTGTCGATAATTCCATAATAAAAATAGAAACACTTCTCAAATAGCCTTATTTACACTTTTCGATAACTCCATATTACAAGATAATTGCCGGTTCCGTTCAACACAGGTTTCATTGTTCGGCTTGCAGCCGCAACGAAACCTTATCTGTTACCTGCTGGCGTTTTATTAAATCGCAGTTTCATCTTTATAATATTTATAAATTATTGAAAACATATAAATTAGATATATTAACAAACAAATTGTAATAAAACTTACAACGTAAAGCGAATATAATTTTATACAAAAGTAATAATCAAAAACGATCCTTTGTAAAACCCAAGAAATAATAAAAAATATTAATGATAAAATCACGATAACAACAATTTTATCGTTGATTGATTTTAATCGTTTAATATATTTTATTGCGAAGTTTTCTTTTTGAGAAAGTAAAGGATTTTTGTCACCTGATTTAACTTGTTCAGCAATATTTCTTATTTCATCTCTTTTGCTAAGGATGAAGGAATACAATAACGTAAATATTGACAACGCAATTCCAAATAAAACGAGATGGAAATTCCATAAATCGTTAAACAAATCATTTATTTGACTAATTTTCATCATTTGTACTCATATAATTCTCTAAGATAGGTAATAGCTTCGAGAAAATAAAATCGGTGTTGTGAACATCTTTGTCAAGTTCTTCTTGAGTTATTGAAGTTGTAGCATTAAAAACCTTTTCTGCTGCTTCTTTCAAAACATCACTTGCTTCATTTATTAGTTCTCTTGTAATTTTATATTCTTTTTTACCAACAGTGAGTTTAGCTTCTTTTTTTTGATAACCATCTTCTTCAGGTTCGTTTATTAATTGTTCAGCTTTGTTAAATGGAATATTCTTAAAATGATCTTCTTTTTCTTTTTTGATTTTTCCATCTACCAAATATTCTCTGTACATAACATCAACTTCATTTTCGTTATTATAAATTGAAGAATATTTAATTTTTAAGTCTGGAATTGTTGGAATTGTTCTCAGTTCTTCAAGTAGAGTTGGAAGTTTAATATTTGCAATAGGTGTTCGTAAAATTTTGCCAAGAACTACTTTTGCAATTTTTGAAATTTCTTCATTGTTCTTTGTTGGATCTTCGTAAATTAAAATAATGAAATAATGATGATACTTCGTTCTATCAATTCCTTTTATAATTGGATAAATCATTATAAAATTTGTATCACTTCCGATTTTATAATCTTTCTGAAAGTTTATTTTTTCTTCTGCTTCAAAATATCCATCATATAAATTTGTACTATAAGCTGAGATTTTGAGCAATAAAGCTTTATCGAGTTACTTACTTAATGACTACGATTTGCTTCCAACCCTGATGCGGATGTGAGACTAATCGTTTGAATATATTATCAAAAATAGAATCTTTGTAAATTGACCTGTTCAGTCGATAAAAATATTCATCTAAATATTTTTGGAGATGTTCCTTTTTGACGTGTGATTGAATCGTTCTTATTGCAGTTTTTACCTGATGAATAATAGTGTGCATTTCTTTGAAGTTTTTCCCAGGAACGCTTTTTTCTTGGACGATGTTATAGCTCTTTGCTATTATTTTGTAAGCTGTCCATTGGTCTGTTTTAATATTCGCATCTTTACTTATATGCTCGTCAAATAATGGTTTTATTGACTTTGCAGAATAATCATCAATAACATTTGCATAACCTCTTTTTATCTTTCCTTCATCTGTCAGCTCAACAGCACAAGCAACTTTTGCCTTTTTGCTATCGTAACTTCTACCTTGTTTTCCTGTTTCTTTTCCGCCAACTACAAATTCATCAACTTGTACATTTCCTGTCATTGGATACTGTTTTGAGGACTTCATCGCAAGTCTTACTTTTTGCATAAACAACCAAGAAGTCTTTTGAGTTATTCCATAGCGTTTTGCCGCTTGAGTTGAGGATATTGATTTGGTTGTACAAGTCATTTCAAAGGCAATACAAAATGCTTTTTGAATTCCAAATTTAACTCTATGAAAAAGAGTTCCTGCCGTTGCACTCTCTTTATATCTACATTTGGTACACTCTCTTTTATTGTGTTTTTCAAAATAAACATACTTCGTATTCTCGCAACGTTTACATCTATAGCCGTCTTTCCACTTCTCATTGGCTATAAATTCACGGCAACTTTGGTCGTCTGGGAATGTCTTTATGAACTCTAAAATATTCTCCCCCTGAAATATACTTTCCATATCCTTGTATTTACTATAAATATAAGTGTTTTTTAAGTAAGTAACTCTA
>NZ_VHLM01000050.1 GCF_009764685.1 Flavobacterium sp. I-STPP5a
TTTTAGGACATATAACACCAATAGAGAAATGGAACCAGGATAAGCATCTAATTTTAATGAAAAAATTAACCGCATAAATAATAATCGAAATTTAGAATAATACTCTTGTTTTATAGGGGTCAAAACAGCTAGTACTTTTAGAAAGAAATTATTAGACGATGGTTTTTCTATGTTCCAATTTTCCATCTATATGCGTTTTTGTGCCAGTAGAGAAAATGCAGAGGTACATACCAAACGAATAAAAAACAACTTACCCGAACACGGAAAAATTGGTGTAATGCAAATAACCGATAAACAATTTGGAATGATGGAACTTTTTTACGGTAAAAAACCAATAGAACCTGAAAAACCTTCTCAACAATTAGAACTTTTCTAACAAACAGGACTAGAAAAAAGACTAACTCACTGTAGTACAACAAAGAAATACTACTTCTTTTTATTTTCAAAATAAGCTCACAACTACCAACATATCAATCAATTACACTTCGATGTGTTGGGAATTATAAGCTAAAATACAATTTTGAAAGCAATTCACAACTGCGGTTGTGCCATACTTGCGCTTCCTCCGGTTGGGAATTATAAGCTAAAATACAATTTTGAAAGCAATTCACAACCTATCCTTTCGCAATAGTTAACTATTTTTAGTTGGGAATTATAAGCTAAAATACAATTTTGAAAGCAATTCACAACAACTGCTCTATTTTGTCATTTGAGTTCATTGTTGGGAATTATAAGCTAAAATACAATTTTGAAAGCAATTCACAACGATAATATGTAATAAGCTTCTTCAAACGGGTTGGGAATTATAAGCTAAAATACAATTTTGAAAGCAATTCACAACTATTTTTACCTCCAGATAAACCTCCTGCTAGTTGGGAATTATAAGCTAAAATACAATTTTGAAAGCAATTCACAACCAAACTTACGCAATTCTTTAATCGTTTCATGTTGGGAATTATAAGCTAAAATACAATTTTGAAAGCAATTCACAACGATTATCTTCCGCTCTTCCTACTCCTCTAAGTTGGGAATTATAAGCTAAAATACAATTTTGAAAGCAATTCACAACTTGCTATATCTGTTTTCTTCCGCTGTTCCAGTTGGGAATTATAAGCTAAAATACAATTTTGAAAGCAATTCACAACTAGTTTCAAGATTTCTTTTCAAATTATCCAGTTGGGAATTATAAGCTAAAATACAATTTTGAAAGCAATTCACAACTGTTTATGTCTTATTATTATTTATACAAAGGTTGGGAATTATAAGCTAAAATACAATTTTGAAAGCAATTCACAACATTAACTGATACAATAATGAACGTTAGTAGGTTGGGAATTATAAGCTAAAATACAATTTTGAAAGCAATTCACAACTAGTTCTAATTTGTTCCTTTTTTAATCGGAGTTGGGAATTATAAGCTAAAATACAATTTTGAAAGCAATTCACAACTGATGATAACGGCGGTGTAGGCGGTAAGTTGTTGGGAATTATAAGCTAAAATACAATTTTGAAAGCAATTCACAACTATAACATATTTGGTTTAAAATACGTTTGTGTTGGGAATTATAAGCTAAAATACAATTTTGAAAGCAATTCACAACACCAACGTGTCTTCTCCTTTTTTCAACTCAGTTGGGAATTATAAGCTAAAATACAATTTTGAAAGCAATTCACAACGGAAATACCTAATAAAAAAGGATGTGTTGAGTTGGGAATTATAAGCTAAAATACAATTTTGAAAGCAATTCACAACTATTCTTTATTTCATTTACATTATCACTTAGTTGGGAATTATAAGCTAAAATACAATTTTGAAAGCAATTCACAACTCCTTATTCTTTAAATAATCCCCTAAATCGTTGGGAATTATAAGCTAAAATACAATTTTGAAAGCAATTCACAACCTATGAAAGGTTGTTGATTTTTAGAAGTTGGTTGGGAATTATAAGCTAAAATACAATTTTGAAAGCAATTCACAACCTTAACTGCTACAATAATGAACGTTATATTGTTGGGAATTATAAGCTAAAATACAATTTTGAAAGCAATTCACAACTTAGGTTTAACACGGGTTTTAATACGGCATGTTGGGAATTATAAGCTAAAATACAATTTTGAAAGCAATTCACAACTCGTGTCAATTAAATCATCTGTTAACGTGGGTTGGGAATTATAAGCTAAAATACAATTTTGAAAGCAATTCACAACTGTAGCATTGTAAACAGCTAAACTTGGAGTGTTGGGAATTATAAGCTAAAATACAATTTTGAAAGCAATTCACAACCAGCAGTTATAGCTTCCTCGATTGAGCAAAGTTGGGAATTATAAGCTAAAATACAATTTTGAAAGCAATTCACAACGAAAATAAAATCATAGCTAGGGGTCCTTCTGTTGGGAATTATAAGCTAAAATACAATTTTGAAAGCAATTCACAACCTTGTTTAACGAAGTAAAGCAGTCAAACGTGTTGGGAATTATAAGCTAAAATACAATTTTGAAAGCAATTCACAACTTGTCATTATTGTCGTAGAAATACAATAAAGTTGGGAATTATAAGCTAAAATACAATTTTGAAAGCAATTCACAACCGTTTTCTACTCTTAAAAATTGGTTTACGTGTTGGGAATTATAAGCTAAAATACAATTTTGAAAGCAATTCACAACCGGTATCGTTCATTAAGTCGGCAAAAACTTGTTGGGAATTATAAGCTAAAATACAATTTTGAAAGCAATTCACAACCCAGTTTGGCGTATTGCTCTGGTTGTTCGTGTTGGGAATTATAAGCTAAAATACAATTTTGAAAGCAATTCACAACTCTAAAATTCTTTCATAATCACTAGATAACGTTGGGAATTATAAGCTAAAATACAATTTTGAAAGCAATTCACAACGCAATTGGAGTTATAGAGGGCGTGCAACAGGTTGGGAATTATAAGCTAAAATACAATTTTGAAAGCAATTCACAACGTGCCTTACGTGAGAATAAAACGAGGGAAGTTGGGAATTATAAGCTAAAATACAATTTTGAATTACAAATCATGGAACACTTATAAAAAATAAAATCGATGTGAGATAAAGCAATTCACAACATTTGTGGATTCAGTAATTTTGTATTGATATAGTCTCATTATCAAATAAAAACTGCGTGAGCAAATTAAAAAAACTTAAATAAACTATAATCCCTAGCCCAGATGGAAGCGGCATCCTTTAGGGTCCTGATTTTTTTTCAGGATCCTAAAGATATAGCGTACAGCTGGAGAAAGCTCCTAATTAAAACCATCATTTGATGTATGATTAATAAAATGGCTTGTATATTTTGTATTTTGGTAAGGCTTTACTACCTTTCGGACTCAATATTATTTAGAAACCTTATACATTTAAAAAAATGTTAGAAGAAAAGAATGACAACCTGGATCAACATCAAGAAGATGCAGATGGAAATGGTACCGAAACAATCTTGAATGCTACTACTGCAACTCAAGATGATTTAAGTGAAATAACGCAACCCGAAGCTGTACTAATTGAAGCTGATGCAACTACTGCAACAGATGCGATTGCTGCCAGAAATGCAGAGGAAAGCGAAGATGAAACGTTGAAAGAGCGCCATGAAATTCCTATGAAGGATTATGATGCACTTGCACTTGAGGAGCTTGTTGAGGAACTTAAAGGTTTTGTTTCTAGCGATAAAGCACTTGCTTTCAAGGATCATATTGAAGAAATAAAGAAAGCTTTTTTAGCTAAATACAACCACTTAGTTGAAGAAAAGAAAGAGGAATTCCTTGCTGAAAATCAAGATCCTACTGAAGAGTTTGAATACCACTCTCCATTAAAAAGTCAGTTTGATAAATTGTATTCACAATTTCGTGAGGTAAAGAATGCTCATTTTAAAAGTTTACAAACTAACCTAAAAAATAACCTAGAAAATAGGCTTGCTATTGTTGAGGAATTAAAAGAACTTATAAATCCGCAAGCTAATATCAAGGACACCTTAAAACATTTTAATGATTTAAGAGAGCGATGGAATAATGCAGGGGCTATTCCTAAGGATAAGTACAACCATGTGTGGAATAATTATCATTTTCATGTTGAAAATTTTTATGATTATTTACACCTTGATCGTGAAGCGAGAGACCTTGATTTTAAACACAACCTTGAATTAAAACAAAAAATTGTTGCCCGTGTTGAGGAGCTGGTTCTTGAAAAAGATGTTAATAAAGCTTTTAGAGAATTACAAGATTTACACAAAATCTGGAAAGAAGATATTGGTCCTGTTTCAAGAGAACACCGAGATGCTATCTGGAATCAGTTTAGCGATTTGACTAAAAAAATGCACGATAAACGTGAAGTTTTATTTGAAAATCAGCGTGCAGTTGAGTTGGCTAATCTAGAAAATAAAAAAGCCATAATTGCTCAAATTGAAGTTCTGGCTACTGAAAAAGTGAATGCTCACTCGCAGTGGCTAGGCCAAATAGAAAAGGTTGAGGCATTGCGCACTGCTTTTTTCTCGGCTGGAAAAGTTCCTTCAGAAGTTAATGAGGAAACTTGGAGTGCTTTTAAAAATGCGGTACGTAATTTTAATTCTTTTAAAAATTCTTTCTACAAAGACATTAAAAAAGACCAAAACGACAATCTTGCTAAAAAAACTGCACTTGTAGCAAAAGCAAAAGCACTACAAGAAAGCACGGATTTTGCTGCCACTACACCTATAATGAAGCAAATTCAAGAGGAGTGGAAAGAAATAGGTCATGTTCCTAGAAAATATTCGGACAAAATATGGAAAGAGTTTAGAGAAGCTTGCAACCACTATTTTGAACACCTTAAAGAACATAAAAAAGAGGAAAACAGTGAAGAAGTTGCTGCATTTGAAAGTAAAAAAACATATCTAGAATCGCTTAGAGAATTTCAACTTACAGGTGATCATAAAACCGATCTTGATGCTATAAAACTTCATATTGAAAACTGGAAAGGTTTTGGTAAAGTCCCTTTTGCTAGAAGGCATATTGAAGGGAAATTCAACAAAATTCTAGATGCTCTTTTTGAAAAATTAAGCTTGAGTAAAAAGGATACTGACATGATGCGTTTTGCTAATAGAATGGATCAATTATCTGAAAGTAATGATTCTAGAAAACTAGATAGTGAGAAAATTTTCATTATGCGTAAAATTGAGGAAGTACAGAATGAAATTTTTCAATTGGAAAACAACATTCAGTTTTTTGCCAATACTCGTAATGCTAAGAAAGAGAATTCGATTGTATTAGAAGTTCGTAAAAACATTGCCATTCACAAAGAAAGTCTTGATGTATGGAAAGAAAAACTAAAGCAATTAAAAAATATTAAAATAGAAGAATAGATTTTTATCCACAAGGTAGTAAACCCCAATCCAACAGGATTGGGGTTTCTTGTTTTTATGACGTTTCTACATGATAATTATCATTTTTATCTTGATAGACTCGCCCTACTTTTGGTGTGACAAAATGTTCAATTATGAAAAATTCTTTGATTCAAAAATATAATGTACCCGGCCCTAGATACACTAGCTACCCTACCGTTCCTTACTGGGACGAGGATGATTTTACTAGTGATTTATGGATTCAAACGTTACAACAATCATTTCGTAAAAGTGGTCCTCAAGAAGGTCTCAGTTTGTACATTCACTTGCCATTTTGCGAAAGCTTATGTACTTTTTGTGGGTGTAATAAGCGAATTACAAAGAATCACGCCGTAGAACATCCATACATTATGGCCGTTTTAAAAGAATGGACTTTATATTGCAAACTATTGGGCGAAAAACCTACAATCAAAGAAATACATCTAGGCGGTGGCACACCTACTTTTTTTTCGACTCAAAATTTAGAGGACTTAATAAACGGCATTTTCATGCATGCCAATAAATCTGTGGATCACGAATTTAGTTTTGAAGGGCATCCTAACAATACAACCTATGCTCACTTACAAAAACTATATGAGCTTGGTTTTAGAAGAGTAAGTTTTGGGGTACAAGATTATGCTGAAAAGGTTCAGAAAGCCATTCACAGAGTACAACCGTTTCATAATGTAGCAAAAGTAACCTTCTGGGCAAGAGCTATTGGGTATACATCAATAGGTCATGATATTATTTATGGGTTACCGTTTCAAGAAATTGACGATGTAATAGACACTATTGAAAAGACAAAATCCCTTAAACCAGACCGATTGGCATTTTATAGTTATGCACATGTGCCTTGGATAAAAGGAAATGGGCAGCGCGGTTTTAATGACGAAGATTTACCTCAAGATGATAAAAAGAGACAATTATATGAAACTGGTAAAGAGTTATTATATGAGAATGGATATCATGAAATAGGGATGGATCATTTTGCTTTAGAAACCGATGCACTTTACATTGCTTTTCAAGAAAAAACTTTACACCGTAATTTTATGGGATATAGTGCTTCAAAAACTCCGTTAATGATAGGTCTTGGCGTATCCTCAATAAGTGACAGCTGGTATGGTTTTGCTCAAAATGCTAAAAACTTAGACGATTATTACCAAATGCTTGAATGGGATAAACTGCCGATTTTTAGAGGTCATATCTTAACTCATGAAGACCTCATCATTAGAAAACATATTTTAAATTTAATGTGCCAATTTGAAACTTCTTGGCATGATGCTTCATTATATTTTGAAGAACTGCCCGAAGTATTGGAGCAGCTAGAAGAAATGGAAAAAGACGCACTTATCGTGATAAATGAAAATAGTCTCGTAATAACAGAAAAAGGAAAACCTTATATTCGAAATATAGGAATGGCATTTGACTTAAGATTGAAAAGAAAAGCGCCAGAAACAGCTCTTTTTTCGATGACAATTTAATACCTAATCATACAAAATAATAAAGCACGCTCAAGGCGTGCTTTGTGATTTAGACAACCATTATTTATTTAATGACAAGTGGCATTAGATTGAATAAACAAACTCATTGTTGACGGTGATACGTATGGAATACCCAAACCTAAACCTCGCAAAATAAACAAACATCCCATTGTTATGGCCACATAGGGAATCATTCTTTGAATTCGGTTTCGTATAGGTAATGTAATATATCCCTGTATTAAAACAATACTACTCATAAGCGGAATGGTACCTAACCCAAAAAGTATCATGTATACAACACCCCAACCTGCATTTTGCATAGCAATAGCTCCAAATAAGGCAACGTAAACCATACCACAAGGTAAAAATCCGTTTAGTAAACCTATTGTAAACAATGACTTGTAACTTTTATTTTTGAACTGTGCTCCTAAAGTTGATTTAATACTAGCCACGAGTTTAAATATAGGCTTAGAAAAATTATATCTAGCAAATAACTTTTCAGGAATAAGTACCACTGCAATCATTGCAATTCCTATCCCTATAGAAAGTTGCTGCTGTATGCCCGCCATAAAAAAACCTTTGCCCACTAAACCAAATACAAATCCTATAGTGCCATAAGCTGAAATTCTACCCAAATGATACGTGATTATTTGTAAAACTCTTTTTGAGGAGTTATTCCTATCTACAGGTAACATCATAGCAATAGGACCACACATCCCAATGCAATGAAAACTGCTTAATAAACCAAATATAATTGCTGTGTAAAACATGTTGTATTCTTATTGATCTAAGAAATAATGAAGAACATTTTGTTGAAATGATTTCTGGTACTTACCTCACGTAAACCGTTTCCTTTGACAAATATGATTTTCCGTTGTATTGCCACTCCATATTAATGTCCCAACGGCCGCCTGCTAAACTTTTTTTAGGAATGAGCAAAGTTGTAGCATTAGATAATGAAATAGGAATTTCAAAATCTAATTTTTTATTAGACGGCCTGTATAGAGACACTTTCCCTTTTATTTTATTGGTTTCAAAAGTCTTAGGAAATTCTACTTCTATTCCGTTTGCTTTGTTGTTTATAATTGGCCTTTGAGCCAAATCAGCAGCATTTTGTATGCGAGTCATCTCCTCAGCAAAATGAGCATCATGCTTGTAATACTCCTCTACTACCAATTCATTATCATATTTAGAATCAGACTGTACCGTAAATACAAAAAACAAAATGAATGTCATAAACAATCCAAAAGCAATTACTATTCCTGTTCCCCAATTTATTTTCATGTTCCTTTATTTTTATACTATTTAATTGAAACTACGTGGACTTAAAAAACTGGTGGATGTAGTTTCTATTTTATCATTGCCGTTGTAAACTTCAATTTTTAGATTTGTTTTATCGGTATCTAAAATATTTTGATTGATTTCAATAAAAAGTGTTCCGCTGTTCATGCTTTGTTTATCCACTTTTAAGTATTGGGTTCCTACAATTTTCAGACTCCCTTTGGTTCCCACTAATTTAAAATGAACGCTGTCAAGATCTTTACTAGTTTTATTGATCACCTTAAATGTGTACACATTACTTATATTGTCCCCTTTGTGTTGAAACAATTGTCCTGGCAACCTTAGAATTACAGCCTCAACATCTGAACGAAGGAACAACAAACCTATCAAAACACCCGTTAAAATGAACAAAACGGCTGAATACCCTTTCATTCTAGTGGTGAATTTGAATTTTTTCTCCTTTTCAATCTCCTCTTCAGATGCGTATCTAATAAGACCCTCGGGCAGTCCTACACTATTCATAATAGTATTACATTCATCAATACAAGCCGTACAATTGATGCATTCTAGCTGTGTTCCGTTTCGAATATCAATTCCTGTGGGGCAAACATTTACGCATTGTTTACAGTCAATACAATCTCCTTTCCCAGTGTTACTCCTATCCTCTTGCTTATTGAATTTTGCTCTACCAGCGGTTTTTTCACCTCGAATAAAGTCATAGGCTACATTTATGGATTTATCATCTAATAAAACACCTTGTAACCTACCGTAAGGACACGCTATAATACAAACTTGTTCTCTAAACCAAGCAAATATAAAATAGAACACGCCAGTAAAAATACCTAATGAAACTAAGGTACTGATGTGGTTACGCGGTCCCTCCTCAATCATTTTGTAAAGGGCATCACTACTGATGAGATAGGCCAAAAAAACATTGGCAATAAAAAATGATATTATTAAAAAAAGGAACCATTTTAGCCCTTTCTTTCTAATCTTCTCAGCGTTCCATTCCTGTTTATGCAACCTTATTTGAGCTCCTCTATCTCCCTCTATCCAATATTCAATTCTTCGGAAAACCATTTCGAGAAAAATAGTTTGGGGACAAATCCATCCGCAAAAAATACGTCCAAAAATAACCGTAAAAAGAATAACGAAAACAATTCCGATAATCATAAAAAGCACAAACAGATAAAAATCTTGTGGCCAAAAAGGAAATCCAAAAATAGTAAACCTGCGTTCTAAAATGTTGAACATCATGAACTGGTTGCCATTCACTTTAACAAATGGATTTGCTACTAAGACCATTAATAAAAAATAGCTTACCCATTTACGGTACTCATACAACTTTCCAGAAGGTTTTTTGGGATAAATAAATTTTCTATTCCCCTCTTCGTCAATAGTTCCTATGGTGTCTCTAAACGCTTCGTCTGATGAATTTGACATTATTTTAATTTATAAAAACGAGTTTACAAAACTTGGAACTGATGTTCAAACACCAGTTCCAAGATGAAAATTATTCCGCAAGAACCTCAGTTGTTTCTTCAACCCATACCTCCCCTTCAGATGCCTTTGAATCTGGTGGATTACTGCCTTTCAAGGATAAAATATAACTAGCCACTTTTTGCATTTCTTTTGGCTTTAAAGTCCCTTTCCAGGATATCATTCCTTTTCCGTCTCTTCCTCCATTTACCAGTGTGTGAAAAACATTCTTTATACCACCGCCTAGAATCCATTGATCATCGGTTAAATTTGGACCTATTTGACCACCAGCATCAGCTCTATGGCAAGCAGCACAATTCGTGATAAAAATTTCCTTTCCAGCAGCTAGATCAGCCGGTTCTGTCAATAAGGTTACCGTTTTTTCATCCATCAAGTCTGGAGCAGTTTTCATATATTCAGCAATCTCAATTTTGGCTTGAGCCACTTCTTTTTGAAGCTCCATTTCCTGATTATCTGATCCCAATACTTCATATCGCACCATGTACACTACTCCAAAAAGTATACACGCGTAAAACAAATACACCCACCATGGAGGCAAATTATTATCAAGTTCCTTGATACCATCATAATCATGATCTAATAACAACTGTCCTTCATTATCAAGAGGCTGCGTTTTAGTCAGTTTTGCCATTAGATTTTTATACCATGCCTGATCTTGAAAACGAATGTTTTGTTTTTTATGCAAAGCTTCTTTTTGATCTTGCATTAGTAATTGGTATGTAATGCTATCAACAGCTTTCCAAGTAATTTCTACTGCAATCAATAAAAAAAGAAATACTAATAAAAACACGGTGACCATTGGGAATTTTATAAATGCAGGTCGATCTCCTGAGTCAATGAAATACTCCATTACCATAAAAACAGTAAAGAAAATTACAGGAACTCTAACGTATACAGGAAAATTATTTTTCATTCTAACTAGTTTAAATACTATAATTAATTATCGCTCAAGGGCATCTGGCTTAACTCTTGAATCTTTTCTTTTTTATAAGAGAAAACCCAAAGACCAAGACCTACAAAAAAGAAAAAGAAAATTAATAAAGACAGAATAGGATATATGGCTACACCATCAATGGTCTCCATATTGTGTTTAATTTGTTCAAACATAACTACTATTTTTTTACTTTAATATCAGTACCCAAACGTTGCATATAAGCTATTAAAGCCACAATTTCTCTTTCGTTCATTGGCACAAATTTTTCACCTCTTGCTTCGGCTTTTTTCTTACTTTCCTCATAACTTTTTACAAAATCAGGGTCGTTTTTTAAACTCTCTTCGATAGCAATGGCTTGTTTGCGTAAATCATCCAGTCCACCAGCAATTTGCGCAGGAGTGTAAGGAACTCCTAGTGTAGACATAACCTCCATTTTCTTTTGTGTCATGGAAATGTCCATCGGTTTATTATCAAAGAGCCATTTGTAACCCGGCATGATAGAACCAGCAGATATACTTTGTGGATTCCAAAAGTGATTGAAATGCCAGTTGTCATTGTACTTTCCACCTACTCTTAATAAATCGGGTCCAGTACGTTTTGATCCCCATAAAAATGGATGATCGTATACAAATTCTCCTGCTTTTGATTGAGGTCCGTAACGTTCAACCTCGCTTCTAAATGGTCGTACCGATTGAGAGTGACAACCTACACAACCCTCACGGATATATAAATCGCGTCCCTCTAGTTCAAGTGGAGAATATGGTTTTACGCTCGTAATCGTAGGAATATTAGACTTTACCATTATAGTAGGTACAATTTGAATCACACCACCTATTAAGATAGCTACTGTTGCCAAAATGGTCAATTGAATAGGCTTGCGCTCTAACCAAGGGTGGAATTTTTCACCCTTAACTCTACTTGAACTCATTTTTAGTAACGCAGGAGCTTCGGCGTGTTCGTCTTCTACTTTTGATCCAAATCGAACCGTTTGCCAAATGTTATACACTAATACTAACATTCCTACCAAGTACATCGTTCCACCTATCGCTCTCATCCAGTACATAGGCATAATTTGAGTAACCGTTTCTAGAAAATTACCATAGGTTAATGTTCCATCAGGGTTAAATTGTTTCCACATCGATGCTTGTAAAAATCCCGCAACATACATAGGTACAGTATACAAGATGATTCCCAGCGTTCCTATCCAAAAATGAAAATTAGCTAATTTTGTGGAGTACAAATTACTCTTGGTCATTCTAGGTACTAACCAATAAATCATACCAAATGCCATAAAACCATTCCAAGCAAGTGCGCCTACGTGAACGTGTGCAATAATCCAGTCTGTGTAATGTGCAATAGCATTAACATTTTTAAGAGACAACATCGGACCTTCAAAAGTGGCCATTCCATACCCAGTAATTGCTACAACAAAAAACTTTAAAACAGGCTCCACTCTTACCTTATCCCAAACACCTCTTAGTGTTAAAAGTCCGTTGATCATTCCTCCCCAAGATGGAGCAATTAACATGATTGAGAAAGCAACACCTAAATTTTGTGCCCAGTTTGGCAATGCCGAATATAATAAATGGTGTGGGCCTGCCCAGATATAAATAAAAATTAGCGACCAAAAGTGAATAATAGAAAGGCGGTACGAATACACCGGACGGTTTGCTGCTTTTGGAATAAAATAATACATCAACCCTAAAAAAGGTGTGGTTAAGAAAAAAGCAACAGCATTATGACCATACCACCATTGAACTAGTGCGTCTTGAACACCCGCATATACAGAATAACTTTTTAAACCAGAAACTGGCAATGCCAAACTATTAAAGATATGTAAAACTGCAACAGTTACAAAAGTGGCCAAATAAAACCAAATAGCAACATATAAATGGCGTTCTCTACGTTTTAGAATTGTACCAATCATATTGATTCCAAAAACAACCCAGATCAAGGCTATTGCAATGTCTATAGGCCATTCTAACTCGGCATATTCCTTTGATGTGCTGTATCCTAATGGTAAGGAAATAGCCGCCGCAACAATAATTAATTGCCATCCCCAGAAATGCAGGTTGCTTAAAAAATCATTAAACATTCTTGCTTTTAAAAGGCGCTGCATAGAGTAATAAATACCTGCAAACATAGAATTCCCTACAAAGGCAAATATAACAGCATTAGTATGTAATGGTCTTAATCGGCCAAAACTCAACCACGAAACTCCATCGGTGATATTTGGGAATAGAAACATAAAAGCAAGAATAAGTCCTACTAACATTCCTACTACCCCAAAAACTATGGTGGCGTAAATGAATTTTTTTACAATTTTGTTGTCATAATAAAACTGCTGCATTTCCATATTTGTAATTATTTTGAAAGTTGTTTATTGATTATTTTTGAGTTTCTAGATATTCTGTTTTTAAAGACTCTTCCTTATTTTTTGTTTCTTTTTGAATTAACTCATCCTCAAAAAGCATTCGAACAGAGGGAGTATAATCATCATCATATTGTCCTGTTTTGACTGCTCTAATAAATGCTATAAAAAAACCTATAGCAACTAGAATACTGATGGATATTAATAGATAAATGACACTCATATTGTATTTTTATTTCAACAAAGTTACTGGGATGCATTCACGTAAAATATGACATTTATCATACTTGAAACATTTGTTAATGAAATGTGAACTTTGTAAATATTTAATGAACTAGCGTTTTCTTTTAGCATAATAATTACTCATTACAGTAACAAAACTTACAATAGTTATGGTACTCAATGGCATAATAATAGCTGCTATAAGTGGTAATAAATTTCCTGTAATGGCAAAACCTAAGCCCACTACATTGTAGAGTAATGACACTACAAAGCTCATTTTTATGGTGGTAATAGCATCTTTAGAATACCGTAAAAAGAAGTTTAGTTTTTCAAACTCTTCGGCATCCAAAATAGCATCACAAGCTGGTGAGAACACATTCACATTCTCTGAAATGGATATTCCGATATGGCTTTGCGCCAATGCACCCGCATCATTAAGTCCGTCACCTACCATCATCACATTCTTACCCTCGGACTGCAAAGCTTTGATAAACTCTAGTTTTTGTTCTGGTTTTTGATTAAAAATTAATGCTGTGCCTTTTGGCAAAAGAGCTTCAAGAGTAGCTCTTTCTCCATCATTATCTCCTGATAAAATTTTAATTTCGTACTTCTTACTCAAATCTTGAAAGAGCTTCGCTAAACCATCTCTATACTGATTCATGAAGATATATTTCCCATAATAAACTTCGTTAATAGTAATGTACACAACAGTATTTTCAAGTTCAACTTCACTATCAAAACCCTTATTATCCGTCTCTAAATTTGTATGAAGAACAAAATCTCGTGAACCAATTTTTATATTACTTCCACCAACTTGAGCCTGAATACCTTTACCGGCTTGTTCTTCAAAATTCTCAACTTTAATCAATTTTGTTTCAGGTAAAAAATCATATAACATTCTGCTCAATGGATGATTTGAACCTCGCAATGCATTTTTTATTAGTGTATTGGTTTCCAAATTAATTATGGCCTCTTGAACTCCAATCTCATTTATTTCGCTAGGTGGCACATACGTAATTTTAGATTTTTTATTGGTAGTGATTGTTCCTGTTTTGTCAAAAACTATGGTGTCTACTTTGGCTAATTGTTCTATAACCAAAGCATTTTTAAGGTAAAATTTTTGTTTTCCTAAAATTCGTAAGACATTTCCAAAAGTGAATGGAGCGGTCAATGCAAGCGCGCAAGGACATGCCACAATAAGAACGGCGGTAAAAACATTAAATGCAGTATTGGCATTAATAAAAATCCAATATCCAAACCCTATAAAAGCAATTAACAATAATATCGGAGTAAAATATCGACTGATTTTGTCAGTAATTGTTTTGTGTTTTTGCTCCACATTTTTCTGGAACACATCATTACTCCACAGCTGCGTTAAATAACTTTGAGAGACGGTTTGTAAAACTTCCATTTCTATCATCTTCCCAATTTGTTTCCCTCCGGCAAAAACTTTATCTCCAGAATGCTTTACAATAGGCACTGCTTCTCCGGTAACAAAACTATAGTCTATCTCTGCTTTTTCAGACAGTAATATACCATCAACGGGAATGAGTTCTTGGTTTCTAATCAGCAATCTATTACCTTTTTCAACCTCATAAATAGGAATACTCAACTCCGTTCCGTCAGGATTAATTTTAGTAATTGCAATAGGAAAATAAGACTTAAAATCTCTTTCAAAACTCAAAAAACTATAGGTTTTTATTTGGAACATTTTGCCAAGGAGCATAAAAAAGATAAGTCCCGTTAAACTATCAAAAAAACCAGAACCGTAATCCATGATGATATCAAAAGTACTGCGCACAAACATTACAATAATTCCTAAGGCAATAGGGATATCAATATTGAGCATTTTGGTTTTTATACTCTTGTAGGCAGACACATAATAACCGCTTCCCGAGTAGAAAAAACTAGGCAATGATAAAGCAAATATTAACCATCTAAAAAAACCTCGATAGTGGTCCAGCCAATACTCCTTAACTTCAAAATATTCTGGAAAAGAAAGCAACATAATATTCCCAAAACAAAAGAAAGCAACACCCAGTTTGTAGGTTAAGCTTCTATCTACAACAGCCTTACCAGATTCGTAGTTTTCTAAACTTATATAGGGCTCATAGCCTATAGAACTTAGCATTAAAACAATTTCTTTGACAGATACCGTAGCGGAGTTAAAGGTGATGCGTACTCTCTTTTCAGGAAAATTTACCTGTGAAGTGCTTATGCCTTTTTGAAGACGTTGTAAATTTTCCAGAATCCAAATACACGAGCTACAATGTATGTGTGGTATGTTAAGTGAAATAATTGTTGTTTCATTTTCTTTGAATTCCAATAGTTTTGATACAATACTTTCATTGTCTAAAAAATCATATTTACCATTTGTATTTTGCGGTGTTGCTCCGGGTGATTTCTCAAAATCATAATAGCTTTTTAAATCGTTTTGATTAAAAATTTCATACACTGTTTTACAACCCGTGCAACAAAAAATTTTATCGTCAAAAAATATTTCTTCGGCTTTTATGACATCTAATCCACAATGGAAACAGTTGTTTTTCTCCATAACTTTGCTCATTTTTCCTGAAGCAAAGAACCTAAACGAATGTTAATTAAAATATGATATTTATCATAATAAAAAGCTAGTTTTGTATAACAAAAATATCATACCCATGAGTAAATGCGAACAATGTATCGTGCGCGAATTCAGCTCCTTGAAAGCCCTTACTAAACAAGAGCTCGTGCAATTATCTGATTGTAAAACGTCTCATATTGTAAAAAAAGGAGAAATAATTTTTAAAGAAGGAGATACTGTAAACGGAATTTACTGTATTAAAGATGGTGTTTGCAAACTCATCAAGCTTAGCGCCAACGGAAAAGACCATATTGTAAAACTGGTAACCAAAGGTGAATTATTAGGCCAAAGATCTATGATAAGTGAGGAGCCCGTGAATTTAAGTGCAGTAGCTCTTGATGATATGCAGGTTTGTTTTATTCCAAAATCAGAAGTGATGGGATATTTTGACAAAAACAATAAGTTCTCTATGAATGTGATGAAAACTATTTGCGGCGATCTAAAAGAAGCCGATGATCAAATGGTTAATCTAGCTCAAAAAACAGTCAAAGAAAGACTTGCCGAAACTTTGCTCTATTTGCATGATACTTTTGGAACAAATGAGGATGCTTCCCTA
This sequence comes from Flavobacterium sp. I-STPP5a, assembly GCF_009764685.1. Taxonomy (GTDB): domain Bacteria; phylum Bacteroidota; class Bacteroidia; order Flavobacteriales; family Flavobacteriaceae; genus Flavobacterium. Next base: position 16,338 of record NZ_VHLM01000050.1, read on the forward strand.
AAAGTTCAACTTTCTAGAGATGATTTAGCTAGCATGATAGGTACTGCAACAGAAAGTTGCATTAGACTACTTTCTGACTTTAAAAAGCTAGGGCTCATTGAACTTAGTGGAAAAAAAATAGTTTTATTAGAGCTTTCAAAACTCAAAAAACTAGCCGAGTAATTACTTCAATATTACTGTTTTTTTGGCATTGCTAAATAATAAACAGGGATTCCTAATGCAACAATAGCTAATCCTAGGCCGGTATTAAATGTGTCATAAATTAATAAGGTAAGACAAATAGCCACCGTAACTACAATATAAAGTGCAGGAACAAAGGGGTAACCAAATGCTTTATAAGGTCTATCAGCATGAGGCTCTTTTTTTCTCAGGATAAAAACTCCTAAAATAGTCAAGATATAAAACAATAAGGATGCAAAAGTAGCATACGTCAATAAATCTCCAAATTTCCCCGAAATACACAACACACAAGCCCAAATACACTGGACCCACAAGGCTTTGGCTGGGACTTGATTTTTATTTAATTCGGTGGCTTGTTTAAAAAACAAACCATCCTTTGCCATTGCAAAAAACAATCTGCCACCAGAGAGGATTAATCCGCTATTACAACCAAAAGTGGACACCATAATTAATCCTGCCATAACAAAGACACTTACATTTCCCAATATCATACTTGCTGCTGCCGCACCTACTCGGTCATTATTAGCAAACATGATTCCGTTACTCAAGGCATCACTTGCGCTAGGCGAACCTTGCATTGGCAGTAACGCTAAATAAGCCACATTAGCCAACACATAAACTACAGTCACAATGACCGTTCCTAGAAACAAACTGCGAGGTATATTTTTTTTAGGATCTTTAATTTCGCCTGCTATAAAGGTAACATTATTCCATGCATCACTAGAAAATAAAGAGTTTATAATAGTAGCACCCGCAGCTCCTAAAAGGGCAGTTCCTACAAGTTTTGTAACAGTTACAGTTCCATCTGGGTTAACTACCGTTTTGCTAGCGTCCCACATGTTTGCAAAATTATCCGATAAAACATCCGTTTTTAATCCTACATACAATCCTAAAATAATCAAGGCAAACAGTGCAATTAATTTTGCCGAAGTAAAAACAAGTTGAACCATTTTACCACTTTGAACACCTTTGGTATTGATATAAGTAAGTAAAACAATACTGAAAATGGCTAAAACTTTTTGGTACGAAAAAACAAAACTCGATCCGACAGAAAAAAGCGTTTCATCTAAAACAGGAAAAAAAATAGCTGCATAATTTGCAAAAGTTACTGCTATAGCAGCAATAACTCCCGTTTGAATAACGGTAAAGACAGTCCATCCATATAAAAAGGAAACTAGCCTACCGTATGCACGCTGAATATACACAAATTGACCACCAGCATTAGGCATCATTCCCGCTAGCTCGCCATAACTTAAAGCTGCTGCAACGGTAATTAAGCCGGTAACAATCCAGATCACGAGCAACCAAGCCGCCGATCCTATATCTCTGGCCATAGCAGATGTTACAATAAAAATACCTGATCCTATCATGGAACCTGCAACTAAACTGGTTGCATCTATCAATCCTAAAGAACGTTTTAACTCGGTTTTATTTTCTGACATTGGTAATTATAAATTATTCTAAAACTATACTTTAAACTCTAAATATTGATTACAAGATACTGAATACTGCAAACTGACAACTACAATCTTTTCGCTTCTTCCCAAAATTGAGTTATTTAGAAATCAGAGATTTCCAATTCCTATTTGTTAGGAAGACGCTTCGCTTCTTCCCAAAAAATATCCATTTCAGCTAGAGTCATATCCATTAAAGGTTTTCCTAACTCTGAAGCTTTACTTTCTAAATATTGAAATCGTTTAATGAATTTTTTATTGGTTCGTTCCAAGGCATCTTCGGGATTAACATTCAAAAATCGGGCATAATTAATCATTGAAAACAAAACGTCACCAAACTCCGCTTCTATCTTATCCTGATCTCCCGCTTGCACTTCAACTTGTAGTTCCTCTAATTCCTCTTGCACTTTATCCCAAACTTGATGCGTCTCTTCCCAATCAAATCCTACTCCTTTCACTTTATCCTGAATGCGACTGGCTTTGACTAAGGCTGGCAAACTTTTAGGAACTCCTTCCAAAACAGATTTCTTACCTTCTTTAAGTTTTAATTTCTCCCAATTTTGCTTGACTTCTTCTTCGTCCTTCACTACTGTATCACTATAAATGTGGGGATGACGGTGTATCAATTTTTCAGAAATTTCATGACACACATCAGCAATATCAAAATCACTAGTTTCACTTCCTATTTTAGCATAAAAAACAATGTGCAACAAGAGATCTCCCAATTCCTTCTTCACTTCACTTAAATCATTATCTAAAATAGCATCACCAAGTTCATAGGTTTCTTCAATGGTAAGATGACGCAAGGATTGCATGGTTTGTTTTTGATCCCAAGGGCATTTTTCCCTCAAATCATCCATTATAGTAAGTAATCTGTCAAATGCTTGTAGTTGTGCGGCTCTTGTATTCATCAATATTGTTTTGGTAAAAATAAAAAAATCCCATTCAAGAACGTCCTGAATGGGATTAAATATTTTAAAGCTTTTGTTATTCTTTTTTAGCTTTTGCTTTTTTAGCTGGTTTTTCTGCAACTTCTTCATTAACTTCTTCAACTGCTGGTGCGCTTGGCTCTTCGGCAGTAGCTGGAGCATCATCATTAAGCAATTCTTTTGATTGTAAAATTCCGTACCAGTTTAATATTTTTTTAATATCAGATGGGTATACTCTATCTTCATCATAATTAGGCAAAATGGCTTTGAAATACTCCATTAATTTTGCATTTTCAGCTTTATGTGATAAAGCTTCACCTTTATTTTCTTTATCTGCAATAGTTTGCATGATTTCAGATAATGGTTTTTCACCTTCGTAAGTATAAATCGAAATTTCAGAAAGTAAGCTTACATTACTTTTTAAGTTTACTGTAATTTTTTTTCCATCAGCTAATGACTCAGCCACAAATCCTGATCTAGTTTGTACTTTCAAAATGTATAAACCTGGTTTTCCTGAAATGGCTAATATTTTTTCTAAATTCATGGTTCGTGTAATTGTTATTGAAAATTGGATTAATTAATTTTATCTAGGTACCCAAAAATTGTACCACGCTTGCACTAGCTTGACTTATCTTCCCTTTTTTCCGAAAAATTTCATTCGGTACTCTTGAAAAGTTTTCCCTTCTAATATGTTTTTTAATTTCTTTTGAATTAATCTTTTTTTTAAGGACGAAATTTTATCCGTAAATAAAACGCCTTCAATATGATCGTATTCATGTTGAATTACGCGGGCTATGAGTCCGTCAAATACTTCTGTTTTCATTACAAAATCTTCTTCGCAATACTCTAATGTAATCGTTGGATTTCTGTAAACATCCTCTCTTACATCGGGAATACTTAAGCATCCTTCATTAAAACTCCATAATTCCCCTTCTTCTTTTACCATTCTAGCATTGATAAAAGTTTTTTTAAACCCTTTCAATTTATTTTGCTCTGTAGAATCTAGTTCATCGTCATCGCTAAAAGGAGTTGTATCTATTACAAATATGCGTAAAGCAAGACCTACTTGAGGAGCTGCAAGACCCACACCATGAGCATTATACATGGTTTCATACATATTTGAAATGATTTCCTTTAAATTAGGAAAATCTGCGGTAACAAGTTCTCCTGTTTTTCTTAAAACGGGATCGCCGTAAGCTATAATTGGTAAAATCATTGTACAGTGTTAAAATTAGGAGCTAAAAAATATGGTATCCAGCTTTTTTATTCAGTCTGCAAAAATAGTAAAAAATAAACAATGAATATTATACTATCAATTTTTAAAATAAATTAAATCTTTTAGACAGAAGTACGCTGTTTATACCTCTTTTAACTTTTTCAAATCTTATCTTTGTTACAACCTAGAAATATGCTTACAGAGATTCAAAAATTTATAGATACGGCTTCTTTTACAAACGCACTAAAAGTAACTATTGCGGCGGTAATTCCTGTAGTTGTTTTCACTTATTTTGGTACGTTTAATATAGGTTTTGTACTGGCACTGGGAGCTATATTTGTATATCCAAGTGACATAGCAAGTAGCTTAAACCAAAAAATGTATGGCATTGTACTTACGGCAATATTAACTTCTATTATTACGCTAATAGTCAATATCTTTTTTCCTTACAAAGTCTTATTCTACCTCGTAATCACTTTATTAATTTTTTCTATTTCAATTGTATCTGTCTATGGGCAAAGGGCTAGTATGTTATCCTTTTCTTGCTTGGTAGCTTTGGCTTTAGCATTTTCTAATACAGCTTCAGGTTGGCCTATGTTTTTTCACGCGCTTTTAATTTTTGCTGGTGGGATTTTTTATTTACTAGTTTCTCTTGTGTTTCATTATCTAAAACCAAATAGATATTTAGAACTGCAAGTACAGGAATGCATGAAACTTACCGCGAAATATTTAAAACTTAGGGGTGATTTGTGGTCCTTAAACGCAGATCGAAAAGCAATTACCAAAAAGCAGCTTCATTTACAGGTAGAACTCAACGTCATTCATCAGAATATTAGAGAAGTATTAATACCCAATCATAGCATTAATGGCTCCTCTGCTGCAAATAGAAAAATGCTTGTTGTCTTTATTTGCCTTGTTGAAATTCTTGAATTGGCTTTATCAACAGCATTTGATCATAAAAAACTACACGATAAATTTGACGATCATCCAAAAGTATTAGCTACCTATCAAAAGCTGGCGTACCATTTGGCGTCAAGCCTACAAATTTTTTCAAAAAGTATTAAAAAAGGAAAAACACAACTCGATAAACTTTCATTTTGGGAAGACATAAATGCCTTGCAAATTGTGATCACTCAATACGAGATAACACTTGGTAAACAACAAGCAGTAGAAGGAGTTTTTATGCTAACCACCATGTTACAGTATGCAGACAAGCAAGTTGATAAAATAAAGACTATTGAACATGCTTTTACAAGAGATTATAACACACTTGATTACAAAGGTCTTGACAAGGATATAGAGAAATTTTTAGCTCCACAACATTACCCATGGACAACATTAAGAGAAAGCCTCAGTTTTTCATCCTCTATATTTAGACATTCCTTACGAATAACAGTTACCTTAATAATAGGCTTAGCACTAGGGAACTACTTCCCTTTTCAAAACGCTTACTGGATTTTGTTAACCATTATCGTGATTATGAAACCAGGATATGGTTTAACCAAAGAACGCACGTTTCAACGAATAACTGGAACTATCCTCGGTGGAATTATTGCTTTTGGAATCCTTTATTTCATTAAAGATAATTTTATAATTAGCATGTTTTGTATTATTTGCATGCTGCTTGGGTTTGCATTTTCACAAACTAATTATAAAATCGGGGCTACATTTGTAACCATGTATGTGGTTTTTATTTACGGAATACTAACTCCAAACGTGAATGAACTTGTACAGTATAGAATTGTAGATACTCTTGTAGGAGCTTTATTAGCAGCTGTAGCCAATTACTTTTTATGGCCTACTTGGGAATTTTTGAGCGCTCCCGCAACGATTAAAAAGGCAGTACTTGCCAACCAAAACTATTTAAAAGAAATTTCTATTTATTACAATACCAAAGGTACGCTTTCAACATCTTACAAACTAGCTCGAAAAAATGCGTTTATAGAAATAGGAAATCTAATGGCTTGTTACCAAAGAATGGTTCAAGAACCCAAAACAAAACAATTACACTTAGAACAAGTGTATGAATTAGCCGTTTTAAACCATTCTTTACTTTCCTCGATTGCTTCATTAGGAACTTATATCCAATCCCATAAAACTACTGCGGCATCAGAATCATTTAATGTAGTAGTAAATACAGGAATTCAAAATTTACAAAATGCTATCGAAACTTTAAATGGTAAAAATCTAGCAATTACACCTTCATCTGTAAACGAATTAAAACTAAGATTCACAGAACTAAAAAATATTCAACAAAGAGAAATCAGCATTCATAAAAACAGCACTGAAACTGATTTTGACTCGGTTATGCAAGAGGCGCAACTAGTTATAGAACAACTCATGTGGCTGATTAACTTATCTGAAAAAATAGTTCAAACCACACAAACTTTAAAGAGTATTAGCTAAAAAAAACGCTAGAACATGAAATATGCTCTAGCGTTTTTTTATAAATATGAATCGCCCAAATATTAATTTAACTTCAATACTTTGGCCGTATTTTCACGAACTTCTTTTAATAGTTCAGGGTTTTCATTTAATTTCTGTCCAAATGATGGTACCATAACTTTAAGTTTATCTTGCCATTCTTGAGTTTGATATTCGTCTACAAAACACCTGCTAATCAAGTCAATCATTATAGAAACAGCAGTAGATGCCCCTGGAGAAGCTCCTAACAATACCGATAATGTTCCATCAGCAGTTGTAATTACTTCGGTACCAAATTCTAGAATACCACCTTCCTTTTCATCTTTTTTAATAACTTGAACACGCTGACCGGCACGTTCTAGAACCCAATCCTTAGAGCGTGCACCTGGCACATACTCACGTAAAGCATTAATTCTGTCTTTTTGAGATTGACGCACTTGTTCTATCAGATACTTAGTAAGCGGAATATTTTTGATACCCGCTGCAATCATAGGTATAATATTATCTGTCTTTATAGACAAAGGCAAATCAGAATAAGAACCATTTTTTAAAAACCGAGTTGAGAAACCTGCAAATGGTCCAAAAAGCAATTGTTTTTCTCCATTGATAACTCTTGAATCAATATGTGGTACAGACATAGGCGGAGCGCCCACGCTAGCTTTACCGTATACTTTAGCTTGATGCTTTGCAATCACATCAGGATTAGTACATTTTAACCATTGACCACTTACTGGGAATCCACCATATCCTTTTCCTTCTGGAACATCCGCTTTTTCAAGTAAAGGTAAAGAACCTCCACCAGCTCCAATAAAAACAAACTTAGTATAGGCTTTACGTATTTGGCCGTTAGCCAAATTCTTTATTTTAATTCTCCAAGATTTATCTTCTCGCTGTCTTAGCTTTAGAACTTCATGATTAAAATGAATCGTAACACCATCTAGACTAGTAAGGTAATTAAAAATACTTCGAGTTAATTCTCCAAAATTCACATCGGTACCAATTGCCATTGTAGTAGCAGCAACTTTATCAGTCTCGTCTCTACCTTCCATTACTAGAGGCATCCATTTCTTTAATTCAGAAAAGTTTTCGCTAAAAATCATTTCCTTAAAAAGAGGATTGGCTTGTAAGGCTTCAAATCTTTTTTTAAGATAATCTATATTTTTTTCGCCCCAAACAAAACTGAGATGAGGAATGCTTTTGATAAATTTTTCAGGAGAAGGAACTTTATTTTCTTGAACCAAATAAGCCCAAAATTGTCTTGAAACTTCAAATGATTCAGCAATACTTATTGCTTTATTTGGATTTATACTTCCATCTTCGCCCTCCGGAGTATAATTTAGCTCACAAAAGGCGGAGTGGCCAGTTCCTGCATTATTCCATGCATCAGAACTTTCGGCTGCTGCCATATCTAATCGTTCGTATATTTCGATTGTAATATCAGGCTTCAATTCTTTTAAAATTAAACCTAGAGTGGCGCTCATAATTCCAGCACCTATAAGAACTACTTCACTTTGGGTACGTATCGTTGTATCAGGCATAATAAGATTTTAAAATGCAAAGATAAATTATTAAATTCCAAAAAAAAGTATAAATCGGAACCAAAAAGTTACATTTTTAAAACATTTTTCTCAAAAAGTAAACATATTCTCTTGAACCTTAAAAAGATTTTCTATTTAGGTAATCTTGCAGCATGATAGTGGCTGCAATTTCATCTATGAGCGCTTTATTTTGACGCTGCTTTTTACTCATTCCGTTGTCTATCATGGACTGAAATGCCATTTTGGATGTAAAGCGTTCGTCTACACGAATGACTTTCATATCCGGAAAATGATTGGTAAAATGAGTCACAAATCCTTTTACAATGGAAGCACTTTCAGAGGGTAGTCCATTCATTTGTTTCGGTTCTCCTATTAAAACAGCCTCTACTTTTTCTTTAGCAAAATAATCTTTTAAAAAAGCGATTGCAGTACTAGAAGTCACTGTCGTCAAACCTGACGCAATAATCTGCATTTCGTCAGTAACTGCAATTCCTGTTCTTTTTTGTCCGTAATCAATGGCGAGTATTCTTGGCATATTAAAATATAAAAACTTAGTACTAAAATTAAAATTAGCTAATTAAAATGCTAAGATAAAGTTATTATTTAATTAGCTTAATATTGGCTGAATATATTTCTTATTTTAAGAATTTCAGAAGTGTTAACATTGATCAAGATTGGCTTTCTGTTTTTATAAAACTGAAAACTAAGTGTCTTTATATTTTTAAATTCAAGGAGCTCCTCTTCGTTATAATTCAACTCAAATTGATGCATTAAACGAGAATCACTTTGAAAACCCGTAACAATTTCGACTTTTTTATCCTCATTATCTTTAATAGACTCGGTATCGGTTTTTGTTTCTGTATGTATACTTTTACTGTAATTTTTGATCGTTTTAGAGTAAATTCTATCGTTTATTTTCACATAAACCACGCTGTCTATTTTGCCAAAATCTTGGCTTGTAAACAAATTAAAAAAGGAACTAAATGTATCAGATTCTTTCTTTTTTTCTAAGACAAAATCATTATTTGCATAAAAGATTTCACTGTTATTTTTAATAAAATACCTTTGTTTACAAGAGACTACAATGGTGTTTTTAATTGAATCTGTTTGTCTATAGATGCCATTTGAAGAATAGAGACCACAACTTTGAAAAACAAATAATAGTATCCCAATTAGTATAATTCTTTTCATAAATATAACTTTTACAAAAAGGTAATAGCACATACAATGCCAAAATATCAAAATTAATTCACAAATTTTATCGCTAAGTCTTGGAGTACATTTATAATTTAACTCTAATTTAGATCTTATTTCATTTTTATTAATACAAAAACTTTCTAAACTATACATAATTCATCCAAAGTGAACGATCTCAATAATTAAAGGACTTGGGTTTTAATGTTAGTCTAAAACTCTAATCTCATAACAGCGGTGATTTATAAATTTAAGTTAGATCTGTAACATTTTAGTCTGTTTTTAACTGTTTTGCTTTTGGTTAAAAATTCTATCTTTGCTGCAAAATTAAACTTAATGAAACCCAATTTTTCTTATCGTTCTGACATTGATGGAATTAGAGCAATAGCTGTTATATTAGTAATTTTATACCATGCAAATTTTAGACTTTTATCAGGTGGCTTCATTGGAGTTGATGTGTTTTTTGTTTTATCAGGGTTTTTAATTACATTGACTATCGATAAAGAAATGATCACTAATTCTTTTTCTTTAAAGCAGTTTTATTTAAGAAGAATTAGGAGAATAATTCCCGTTCTTTTCTTTGTTATGTTAATTGTAACTATTCCTGCATGTTTCTTTTTATTTTCCAATCATCTTGAAACATATTCAAGAACTTTAATCCAAACCCTGCTTTGCACCAATAACTTCTACCTTTGGATAAACAATGGGGATTATTTTGCAGAAAATTCAGATTTAATTCTATTTTTGCATACTTGGTCCCTTTCAGTTGAGGAACAATTCTATTTTTTGTGGCCATTTTTATTGTTCCTAATGCACAAAAAATTTAGTTTTCAAAAAAGACTTATTTTAATTTCATTTTTGGTACTCCTTGGCATATTACTTTCGGTTTATTTTACAAACACAAACCAAACTTTAGCCTACTTTTTACTTCCTGCGCGTATATTTGAACTTTTAATTGGTGGCTGTCTAGCGATGTTTTGGGAAAAATTACCTTCGTTGTCAAAAACAAAAAACAGTATATTATCAATCATCGGGTTATCATTGATTATTATTCCTGCTGTACTATTAAATAAATCCAGTTTATTTCCAGGTTTAAATGCTTTGTGGCCATGTCTAGGGACGGCTTTACTAATATATACAGGAAAAGACTATAAAAATAAAGGTTTAGTAAACTTGCTGTTACAAAATAAAGTTTTGGTTTTTCTAGGTTTACTTTCCTACTCTTTATATTTATGGCATTGGCCCGTATTTGTTTTTGTAAAATATTTCGGAATTAGTCTTGATGGAGGGGTAAGAATAGGATCGCTGATTTTTATTTTACTTTTATCCTATTTTTCTTGGTACTTTATAGAACAACCTTTCAGGACAAAATACAAATATGATTTTAAAAAGACAGTACTTGTTGTTTTAGCACCCTGTTTTATAGTAATTACGCTCATATACGCCATTATAGATACTTACGATGGTTTTCCTAACAGATTTCCTGAATTAACAGAATTTATACCCGATACCAACCATCCAAATAAAATAAGAAAACAATGTTTTGATAAATTTAAAATAGGGAACTGCGAAGAATGTTTCTTAGGAATAAAAAAAGACACATTAGATGGTGTTTTACTTGGGGATTCATTTGCAAATCATACTGCTGCATTTCTAAATGTTTTAGCAAAAGATGCAGGATTGTATATACACGATAGTGCCGCAGGAGGATATCCACTTATGAATTCTTTGAATAATGATAACTCACCTAAATTTCCAAGAAAATATGCTTTAGACAGGCTGGAATATGCTGAAAAATTTAAAAATATTTTTATTGCTGCTAGCTGGGAAAGTCTTTCTGAAGATAACAACAAAGCAACATATCTTAACACAATAAAGACTTTGGAAAGATTAGTGAAAACTGGAAAAAAAATAATTATTTTTGAGGCCCTAAGAACAACAACAGAGATCAATTTACATAGGGCAAAATTAGTCAAAGCAAAAATACCTGTTTATTTTTCTCAGCGTGAATTTTCATTTATTCAATACAAGCGACCAAAAAATTACATTATAAACGAAATAAAGAGAAAATTTCCCTCTATAATTATAATAAATCTTAATGATGTAATGTGTAAAGATGGGAAATGCGAAATAGACATTAACAATACAATTGTTTATAGAAACCCCGACCATTTGAACACCAGCGGAGCAAAATTCATAGGTGAAAAATACATTAAAATAAAAGGAAATCCCTTAAAAAATTTAAAACCATAATATTAAAAAGATGAATCCATTACAAACAATTATAGAGCAAGCTTGGGAAAATCGTGCCTTGTTACAAGAAACCCCAACAACAGATGCTATTAGAGAAGTTATAGAACTTTTAGACTCCGGAAAATTACGTGTTGCAGAGCCTCTTGAAAATGGATGGCAAGTAAACGAATGGGTAAAAAAAGCAGTGGTAATGTACTTCCCTATCCAGAAAATGGAAACATGGGAGTCTGGTATTTTTGAATACCACGACAAAATGCTATTGAAAAGAAACTATGCCGAAAAGGGAATTCGTGTGGTACCAAATGCAGTAGCGCGATACGGTGCTTACATTTCAAGTGGTGTAATTTTAATGCCTAGTTATGTAAATATTGGTGCTTATGTGGACGAAGGAACAATGGTTGATACTTGGGCAACAGTAGGAAGTTGCGCTCAAATTGGGAAAAATGTACATTTAAGCGGTGGTGTAGGAATTGGTGGTGTACTTGAGCCATTACAAGCTGCGCCAGTAATCATAGAAGATGGAGCTTTTATTGGATCTCGTTGTATTGTAGTTGAAGGTGTACACGTGGGTAAAGAAGCAGTTCTTGGCGCTAATGTTTGCTTAACAGCCTCTACTAAAATTATTGATGTTACCGGAGAAACTCCAGTTGAAATGAAAGGATACGTACCAGCTCGTTCTGTAGTAATTCCTGGAAGTTATACAAAATCATTTCCAGCAGGAGATTTTCAAGTACCTTGCGCATTAATCATTGGAACTCGCAAACCTTCAACAGATTTAAAAACATCATTAAATAATGCCTTACGTGAATATGACGTAGCGGTTTAAAAAAAAAATCAGATGAATATTGGCTTTGAAGCAAAAAGAATCTTTCATAACAAAACAGGACTTGGTAACTATAGTCGTGATTTAATACGTTTACTAAGCCAATATTATCCTGATAATATTTATGCCTTATACAACCCAAAAAAGGCATCGCAAACCTTATTTAAAACTAATAACATTAATGTTTTTGAGAAAAAACCTCAGTCTCCTTTTTACCAAAAATTTTATAATTTATGGAGACAAAAAGGAATTGTACAGGATTTAACAAACGACAACGTTACAATTTTACATGGTTTGTCAGGTGAAATTCCTTCTGGACTAAACCAATCCAATATAAAAAGTGTAGTTACCATTCACGATCTAATTTTTGTAAAATTCCCTCATTTATATTCCTTTTTTGACCGCAAAATTCACTTTTATAAATTCAACAAAGCTGCACATCAAGCAAATTGTATCATTGCAATAAGTGAACAAACAAAAGCAGATATTATAGAGTACTTGAAAGTTGATCCCGAAAAAATAAAAGTAATTTATCAAGGATGCCACGCTGTTTTTAAAAAAGAATTCACTGAGAACGATAAAAAAAAGGTTGTATCAAAATACAATCTACCAAAAGAGTTTATTCTTAACGTGGGTACTATTGAAACTAGAAAAAATATTTTACTAGCTGTTAAAACACTCCATAATATAAATACTTGTTTAGTAATTGTAGGCAAAGACACTAATTATGCCATTGAAGTAAAAAGTTACATCAAGAAACACAATTTAGAACATAAAGTGATTTTCTTAAAGGGACTGTCTCTTGAAGAGCTGGCGATAGTATATCAACTAGCTACGATTTTTGTTTATCCATCATTATATGAAGGTTTTGGAATTCCTATTATTGAAGCATTATATTCAAAAACTCCAGTAATATCAACCCAAGGCGGGGTTTTTCCAGAAGCTGGGGGACCAAATTCAATATATATCAACCCAACAAATGCAATAGATCTTGAACATGCCATACAAAAATTATTGGTTGACAAAGAGCTTCAAAAAGATATGGTGGAAAAAGGTTTTAAATTTGTGCAAAAATTCAACGATGATGTTATTGCTCGTCAAGTTATGGATGTATACAAAAATCTCTAATAATTTATAACAATCAAATATCCATAATTTTGAATAAATGATGTTGTCATTTATTTTAATACCAAATCTTCCAATTAAAAATAGGACTCATTGAACTACTGAGAATTCAGTTATAGATTAAAAATTATCTGAACGACCTAACATTCTAATAAATTAAGATTATAGAATTTATACTAGATTTTTCCCAAAATTGAAATTACTTTAATCTCAATAAAAGATATTGACAAACAATTATTAATCCGAATTTAATAAAGTGCATAACAATTAAAATAGATCACAATCAATAACTATTTTTTGTCTAAAAAATAGAGCTCATTCGTTTTAATACACTTAACACCTGTATAAAAAGCAGAAAAATAAGACCAATAAAAACCCTCTTTTCCATTTAAGAAGTTTAGTTCGATAAAATATTTTTTAATAAATTCAAATTTTATTTTAATGATAATTTCAAAAAGAGAATATTTCTTGTTTTTTTTGAATTTGCTCTCAGCATAAAGCTGTGTATATTTATTTAGCTTGTTAATATACACATTTAACGACTCAGAGGTGTAATGTAGATAAACATTTTTAAGATGGCGTGTTTTGCCATTTACATGAACACTTTCATGAACACTATTGCTATTAAATTGACCGCTTTTTTTATTAAATAAACGTAAAACGCTTCTACTACTTTCATTTCCATATTTAAAAGCTCTTCCTAGAAAAACATGCCTGCAATTTATATAATAGCCATAAATATCTGGATTATTTGCTTCAAACTGATCTTTAATCTCCTCTATTAATTTGTCCGATAAAACTTCGTCTGCATCCAAAGATAAAATCCAATCATGAGACGCTTGCTCAACTGCAAAGTTTTTCTGTTTGCCGTAATTAACAAATTTATTAAATATAACTTTTGCATTATATTTTTCACAAATAGCCACAGTTGAATCAGTGCTACCAGAATCAATTACTATTATTTCTTCTGCCCAATATAATTTTTTCAAGCATTCTTCAATAATTCTTGCCTCGTTGTAAGCTATAATAACAACAGATAATCTAATTTTCATAATCTTATTAGTAACTACTCTATGCTTTTTTAAAAAATAATTTGATCTTTCGTTTCCTAACTTGCTTTTTATTGTAACTCGTCATATAAAAAACTAATTTTTCAAAAGTTTCTTCAAAAGATTTATTGTACAATTTAGCGTATTCACGACTAATTGTAATAACCATATCGGTCCTTGTTACAAGTTTACTCAAGTTTTTTATTCTCTTATCGAAAGACATTTTTTTATGAAAATTCATTCTATTCAAATCAACTAAGAAGAACTCATATTTTCCTTCTGAACTTTTCTTAATTAAAGTATTACCTGGAGAATGATCTAAAAATTCAATTCCCTCTTCATGCAGTGTGTAACAAAAGTTTGTAAACTGTAATAAAATATTAGTTAAATCCGGGTAGTTTTCAGTCTCAACTAAATCTCTAAACAAAAAATCATAGTATAAATGCTCACTTACATAATAACTATGTGACAACCCTAGCAGGTCATAATTTTCTACTGAAGCTATAGGATTTGGAGTATTGAGACCTTTTTTCAATAAAATTTCAGCAAACTCAAAAGATCGAAGTGCTTTAGATTTCCTAAAAACAGCATAGATTATTTTATTAAAAAAAAATGGCTTTTTGAATGATTTAACATTGTAATTAACTCCATTACCAGAGAAAAATTTTATTTCATTTCTCTTTCCTTTATCAACGACTTCGCCACTTATATCAAATTTGTTAATCAAGCTTAATATTTCATCTTTGCAATAATCTTTTTGAACTTTAATCCGATACATCTTTTTATTGCAAAAATAAAAGATATTTCCTCAAAATAAGATAATTTGGCCTAAAATAATTTGTGTTTTCTATTATTTATTACTGGCAGAAAATCTAAATTTGCAAAAATGAAAATATGAAAAAAAAAATCTGCGTAATAAGTTTTGACCATTGGGGCTATGACCATAACATAGTAGATGCCCTGACAGAGAAAGGAATTGAATCTATTCATATTAAAATTGGCAATTTTAAACATAAAAATTTTTTTCATCAAATAACAAATTCACTATTTAAAATTTTTACGAACAAAAATCCTAAAAATAAAAAAAGACAAGATTATATTATTGACACCTTAAAAAATATTGGTAGACAAGATCAAATATTAGTAATTAGTCCTGAAACTATAGATTTAGAGTACCACTTAGAAATAAAAAAATTCACTTCGAGATACATAGCCTACCTTTGCGATAGTTCAAATAGAGCTCCAATAGCGCATTTATTAAAAAATGTTTTTGACGAAATTTACTCATTTGATCAAGATGATGTTCTAAAATATAATTTAAAAAAAACAACAAATTATATACCGTTATTGAGAAAGCTTGAAACTAGTAAAAAAACAATACATCAAGCTATTTACATAGCTTCTTTTGACAAAAGAGTAAAATCAATTCTCAACATATCAAAAAAATTAGAAGAGTATAAAATAAATCACCTCTTTATTATTGTTGGAAAAAAAGTTTTAATCAAACAGATACTTAGTTTATTTAAAAAGAAGCAATCAATTGCATACAGAAGTAAAAAAATATCAAAAGAACAAATGTATGCACAGTACCAAGAAAGTGATGTGATTTTTGATTTAGTTCGGGAAAATCAAACAGGACTAAGTTTTAGAGTTTTTGAGGCAATGGCTTTACAAAAAAAATTAATAACCGATAATACAACCATTTCAAACTATAGTTTTTACAATGAGAATAATATTTTTGTAATAAACGAAACAAATATGGACTCCATGTATAATTTTTTCTCTACACCTTATGAACAATTACCTAGTTCAATATATAGAGAGTATACCGTAGCTAGCTGGAGTGATACTATATTTGGCTTAAAACAATAAAAATGAATATTCTTATCTTAACAAGGGAATACAAACATGATCTTCTACCTGGTTGTGGGGGTACTGGATCATTTTATACAATGTTCTCGAAAGAATTAGTGAAAAAAGGTCATTCTGTCTACGTATTTGGTATTGCCAAAACAAATATAGAATTCAAAGACGAAGGTGTTCATGTAAAATTTGAAAAAAATTTATTTAAAAAAAGCAACTTTTACAACCTAATGCGATCAATTTCAGGTAAGATTAAATGCTTACAGAAATTACATTTCAAAATTCATCGATTAGAAAAAAAAGCAATTGCAAATAAGCTGTACAATTATATTAAACAAAATAATTTATCGATTGATATTATTGAAACTCATGATTTTGAAGGACTTTCTTTGTATTTAGATAATAGTACTCCATACGTAGTACGTTGTCATGGATCCTATTCTATTTTAGGTACCTATTTTGGATATAAGTTTGACATCGGAAGGGTTCAATGTGAGAAAGAAGCATTCAAAAAGGCAAAAAATATAATAGCTATTTCAGAATTCTCTATCAAGGCAAATACTGAATTATTTGGTATAAATAAATTTGAACTTATTTATAACGGGATTGATACTGATAAATTTATAGTAAACAAACAATCTAAGATAATTCAAAAATCAATATTTTTCTTTGGTAATATATCAATTGAAAAAGGAGCTGATATAGCCATACAAGCTTTTGTAGCTTTAATAAAAACTGAACCCGATGCCACCTTACATTTTTTAGGCAAAGAAGGAAAATACACAAACGAACTAGTCAAAATAATAAAAAACCAAAATATTGAAGAAAAGGTCTTTTTTTATGGGATAAAAAACACCAAGGAAGCAATTGAAATCATATCTAAAGCTGCTGTGGTTATTTGTCCTTCTAAAGGTGAAACTTTTGGCTTAGCTTTATGCGAAACAATGTCACTTTCCAAACCGGTTGTTACTTCTAATATAGAATCATTTCAAGAAATTATTGAAAATAGAGAAAATGGCTATATTGCAAATAATATTGAAGAGTACGTATCTTATATTAGTTATTTATTTGAAAATGAAGAGGAATCACAAACAATTGGATTACAGGCAAGAAATACAATCATTGAGAAATTTAGCCTAGATAAAACAATTCAAAACTCATTAGACTATTACACAAAGGTGATGGATGACTTTAAATCTTAGTATAATTATTTACAGTCCCAATTTGTTTTTTAGATTCAGAAATTAACAACAGATTCATAAATCCCTTTAACAATTTCCATTTTAATTTGTTAGATTTTAAATACATAAAATGTTTAACTCTTTTTGACTGGAATTCTTGAATCATTTTAGTGTCTTGATAAAACAAAGGAAAAATATTTTTTAAAACTTCTTGTTTTTCCACAGTAATTTTCTGTAAATTTTCTTTTCTACTTGATAATCCGCTATCATCAAAATCTGAAATTACTATGTCTAAATGCTGATACTTTTCATTCATTTTGCAAATACAATAAATAAAAAACTCCCAATCAGATATAATTTTTAGTGATTCATTGTATAAAAAATATTTAAAAAATAAATCTTTTTTAATAAAACTTGCAGGATGTGGTAGTGAATTATTAAGGAAGTAAGAAAATGACAGCTCAGCAGGAGGCGTCCATAATAGCGTTCTTTTCCCTTTGTTGCTATAAAATAAATTACCATAGTAAATACTTGCTTTACCGTCTAATTTATTAAAAACTTGAGACAGTACCGTTTCATTTACTAGAAAGTCACCACTATTTAAAAACAATAAATACTCGCCTTTTGCAACTTTAATTCCTTTATTCATTGCGTCATAAACTCCTGAATCTTTCTCAGAAATTGAATAATCAATGCGTTTATTATCTTGAATTAATGCTGCGCTTCCATCATTACTCCCGCCATCTATAACTAGATACTCAAAATCCTGCCATGACTGGTTAATGACACTATTTATAGTTTTTTGCAAACCAAGTTTGTCATTATAATTTATTGTAATAATTGATAATTTTTTTGTCATTAATTTACTTTAAAAATTTATTCTCATAAACTGTTTGAATACCATCTTTGAGAGAAATACTATATTTCAATCCTACATTGGTTAATTAGTAACATCCGTTAATTCCCTTGGAGGTACCATCAGGTTTTGCAATATCAAAAACTATTTTTCCTTGAAAACCTGCAATCTCTTTACGAGATTACAAAATCTTCTGGTTTAACTTGTTGTAAGATCAACCAAATTGCCTCAACATAAGCTTGAGTTTGCCGCCATCGCTCTAAGCTTCTATAATAAAAAACAAATTATTTCATACATAACTAATGCCATTTGAGCAACATCTCTTGTTACTTTTCTATTTACATCTTTCGCTCATCTTAACAGACTTTCATGACCAAAAAGAACAACATTACACATATACATATCATAGGGTTCTCTGTAATTTACTGTAATCTAATCTTACAACATCTAGAATTCCCAGTATCCCTACTCCATGGGTATTTTTACTATATTCTGGCACAACAAAACATACTTTTACAGGACTCATAGCGCCACGCCTAAATTATAAATTTTATCAGGTTGCGGTGGTTTGATTATACGTGTCAAGTTTGTAGACTCGTATAAAATAACTCAATAAAATTCAAAATGCTGATTATGTATACATGAATCTTCATAAACATGAATCTTGATAAACATGGTCAATTCTTTGTGTATTAAACAAGGAACTTCTTCTTTTTTACTCCGTGTACTATATACCTTTTAACAATAATAATTCAGCTAAATAAGCATCGTCTTGCCCCGTAATTGATGCGCCTTCTATTATGCTTTCCTTTTTAGAAAAACTTAGGAATTGCAACTTCCATAAATTTTTCTGTTACAAATTTAATTTTTTCTTCGTTGATATATAAATGATTAGGGAGATAAAGTCCATAATCGTGAACAATATCAGCCACTTCAAGTGGTGTGTAACCAAATCGTTTTATCCAAAATGGTTGTTTACCCATTGAGCCACAAATTAAAGGTCTAACTTCAATACCATTATTTTTTATAGAGATGTAAAGTTATTTACTTGTTTTAATTGTTTGTAAACCAATGTGCTTTTGGTTAATCATTCTTGTGATTAGATTGTCAAATATGGTTTGCTTGTGTATTGACCTGTTTAATCGATAGCTATACTCGTCTAAATACTTTTCAATATTTTGTTCATGCATCCAAGAATATGTACTTCTTAACCATGATTTTACTTGATGTATTATTGTATTTATCTGGAAAAAATCAGAAGTATTACTTTTAATTTGTTCAATATCATATTCCATTTTCAATGGTTTATACCCAGTCCATTTATCGGTTTTTACCTTTGCTTGGGTTGATATATGACTATGAAAAATTTTACCAAGTTCATCAGAAGAGTAATCGTCAATTCTTTTGAAATATGCTCTTTTTATGCCTCCTTCATCATCAATTTCAACCGCTGCCACAATCTTCTTTTTTTTACTATCGTTGCTTCTTCCTTGTTTCAGATCTTCCTTACCGCCATAAACAAATTCATCAACATAAACGGTGCCAACAACTGGGTTCAGCTCACTGCTTTTCATTGCTGAACGGACTTTGTGCATAAACAGCCATGCTGTTGGACGACTAATAGAATAACGTTTTGCCATCTGAGAAGAAGATAAACTTTTTGTGGTGGCACTCATTTCAAAAACAATTCCAAAAGCTTTTCGGATTCCAAATTTTACCTTGTGAAAAATTGTATTGGCAGTAGGACTTTCTACATGATGACATAAATTACAATCTCGGGCATAGTTTAACTTACGAATGGTAAACTTATTGTGATTGCATTTTGAACACTTAAAAGCGCCTTTCCATTTTATTGAAGCCAAATATTCCAAACAGTCTAAGTCTGTTTGGAATGTGTCAAAAAAATCGATAATACTTTCTCCTTTGAATGATTCCATAACCTTTTTTGTTTTCCGAAATATAAGAAAATATCTTTACAGCTCTAATTTTTTAAATGGTTAAAAACCTCTACTCTATTTTCTACAATCGTTCCGAAAGCAAAACTTGACAACTGATTGTATTGGCTTTCTTGACTCCAGTATTTGTCACCCAAATACTTTTTATACAATTTAAAATTTTCTTGTCTTACTTTTGTAATTTCCTCCATTTTAGTAAGTTGACTTATTCCTAAAAAGGCATTTAAATCTGTAGAACGCAAATTAAATCCTGGATAGTAAAAAGTATAAAACTCCCTAACTTCATCAATATTGAAGGTTTCTTTCCATTCGTTTTTAAAATTACTATCAACATCTCTTGACCAACCGTGAGAACGAATAGATAACATCAAATTATACAATTTGGTATCATTCGTGGTAACTGCACCACCCTCAATAGTAGAAATATGATGGCCATAATAAAACGAAAATGAACCTGCTAGAGATAAATTTCCAGCTTTTCTTCCGTCAGTATAGGATGTTCCTAGAGCTTCGCAGGCATCTTCAATTAATAAAACGTCATATTTTTGACATAATTTGGTAATGGCATTCATATCGTTAAGATGTGCAAGTACGTGCACAACTATCAATAATGCTGGTTTTTCATTAATGAATAATTCTTCAAGTTTAACAACATCTAAACCTAAACTTTGCTTGTCACTATCACACAATAAAACATCAAACCCAAACTGCAAGAAAGGAGAAAGTGTTGTTATCCAACTAATTGCTGGCACTACAACCTTTTTATTTTTTAGATAATCACCTTCTAGTAAGGAATAAGCCATCAATAAATTAGCTGATGAACCACTATTTACCATTACACAATGTTTTGTTCCAGTGTATGCCGCAAATTGTTTTTCAAATTCAACAACTAATGGTCCTTTGGTTAATTGTGCCGCACCGGGAATCCATTGGCTTAAAGCTACTAATTCTTCCTGAGTTATAGTATTTTCTGCTAGTCTTATCATGTCTATTTTTTAATTTTAACTTTTTTTATCAATGAAAATATATTGTAATTTTTAATTAGTTTTGCCAAATAAAAATATACTCTAGCATCATTGTATGCGTTTTTAATTTTTTTCTGTTTTGAGGAATCCGACAAGGCATCAATAGTAATTGACTTATCGTGAGCTCTAAAAATTGCTAATGGTTCATTAATAAAACCATATAACGGATAATCAATACAACTCATAATTGAAAATAAAATATCAGGTCCAACGCCGTGGTATTCATTTTGAGTAAAAGGAATTTTCCCCACGAACAAATTATCCAGAAGTAGTTTTTTTCTAAAAATAACAGCACCTGGCGAAACCATATTGTTCTTACTTAATTTTAAAAAATTCTTAACTGGAAAAACGCCAGATGTATCATTTAATTTGAACAATTTTTCGCTGTATTCATTTTGATTTTCATAATAAACCATTACGTTAGAAAACACAAAACCTACTTTTTCATCAAATAATTTAACACAATCTTCAATAAAATTAGGCTTTATCCAATCATCATCATAATTAATGTGAATTAAATCATTGGAACAATGCAAAATTCCATCCATCCAGCAAAAGTGTACACCCGAATCTTTTTCTCTTCTAACGTATTTTATTTTATCTCCATATTTTTTAACCACTTCAGGCGTATTGTCAGTACTACCATGGTCGCACACAATTATTTCACAAGCCTGTGTTTGGGCTAAGCATGAATCTATACATTCAATTAAATAATCAGCTCTATTAAATGTTGGTATTACTATTGAAACTTGTTTGTTAGTCATTTTTTATAATAGAATTTAATAATGAAATATCGGCATTTAAATGATTAACAGTTTCAGTATCATCAAAATCAAAATTTATTTTTTGAGGTGCCATTTTTTGTGCAAAATCAATAATTTTTATCGATTTACCAGAGGCGATATTAATTGTTCCTTCATAGTTACCAAGAACTAATTTGATAATGATATCGCAAGCTTCTTCGGCATTTAAGAAATCTCTCGTTGAATTGGCTCCAAATAATTTGAATGGCTTTGATAAATCTTCCTCTTCAAAACGCTTCATTAAGTTTGGATATAAAAAAGGGGGAAGTTGTGATTTATGATAAAAACTAAATATGCGTCCGATACACAAATTAATATTTGAATATTTTTTCTTAAAATCATTGAGCAGCATTTCCGACATCCATTTTGTTAATCCATAGGAATTTATAGGATTAACAGTATCACTTTCATTCAATATTTTAGAGGAACTTTCATAAACATGACTAGTACTAGCATAGAAAAAACCTATAGGTTGGTTGTGAATTTTTATTGCTTTAATTAAATTAATCGTACCTGAAATATTTACGTCATATGCTTCATGAATATTATTCTCAACATCAGAAACTGCAACTTTTGACGCCAAATGAATAATGTATGTTAATTTGTTATTTTTAACCCAATCTATAACTGCATTATCGTCTCTAATATCAGTATTAAATGTAGAAAATTCAATGTTATCTTTTTCTAACTTATTACAAATAATTTTCCCTAAAACACCAGAAGCTCCTGTAATTCCTATCATTTTAAAATTGATTTATAATCATTTCAGTTGTGAAAAAAGAACCCTTTCACATAGATTATTTAGCTGACAACAAAGATAATTTTTTTAGTAAAAAAAACTAACAATTCAAGAAAACAAAGCACTTTAATAATTTAATCGTAAAGTTATATCTTTGCAAAATTTTAAAATTAGTTTATGAGCGATATTAACACCGAAATACACAATGCTTTCGAAATCATTAAAGAGGGCGGTATTATCCTTTACCCTACAGACACCGTTTGGGGCATAGGCTGTGACGCCACGAATCCAGAAGCTGTCGCCAAAATATACAAACTCAAACAAAGAGCCGAAACACAAAGCATGATTGTTTTGATGAACGGAGAAAAAATGATGTATAATGTTTTTAAGGACATCCCTGAAGTAGCCTGGCAACTTATTGATTTATCTGAGAAACCTACGACTATAATATTGGACAAACCAAGAAATGTAGCGCCAAATTTAGTTTCAGTAGACAACTCATTAGGAATACGAATTGTAAAAGAGCCATTTTGCTTTAAGTTAATGGAAAAGATGAAAAAGCCACTGGTATCAACATCAGCAAATATTTCGGGACAACCTACTCCTATTGCTTTTAAAGATATTAGTCCAGAAATTATAAAAGGTGTAGACTATGTTGTAAATTTGCATCGCGAAAAAATCGCCGGTAAACCTTCGACAATTATAAAATTGACGAATGATTCTCAGGTGAAAGTGATTCGAAAATAGTTTGCAGTATTCAGTTTCTAGTTTTCAGTTTACCAACTTTAGACTTTAGACTTTAAACATTTTTAAAATGAGCATTAAAACTTCATATAAAGAAGCCTTAAATAATAAAATTTTCGAAGTCATCTCTCAAGCTTCACAAGAACTCAACGTAGACAGCTACGTAATTGGAGGTTTTGTGCGAGATCTACTTTTAGGTAGAGATTTCAAAAAAGACATCGACATTGTTGCGGTAGGAAGCGGAATTGAGTTGGCTTTAAAAGTATCTCAATTGCTTCCTAACAAACCAAAAGTTCAGGTTTTCAAGACATACGGAACAGCAATGTTGCGCTTTGAGGATACAGAAATTGAATTTGTAGGTGCTCGAAAAGAATCCTATCAATCTGATAGTCGTAATCCTATTGTTGAAAACGGTACACTGCAAGATGATCAAAACCGACGCGATTTCACAATCAATGCACTTGCTTTAGCTTTGAATAAAGATAATTTTGGAGAATTACTAGACCCCTTTAACGGTCTTGAAGATTTAAAAAATAAGGTTTTAAAAACCCCCTTGGATCCTGATGTTACTTTTTCTGATGATCCGTTGCGGATGTTGCGAGGCATCCGTTTTGCGAACCAATTGGGCTTTGATATAGAAGAAAATTCGTTTCAATCCATTACAAAGAACGCAGAGCGAATCAAAATTATTTCTGGAGAGCGCATCGTGGATGAATTGAATAAAATACTTTCAACAGATCAACCTTCAATCGGATTTTTACATTTGTTCAAAACACGACTTTTGGATATTATTCTTCCCGAGTTAACGGCTTTGAACCAAGTTGAAGAAATAGAAGGTCACACCCACAAAAATAATTTCTACCACACGCTGGAAGTGGTTGACAATATTTGTCCAAATACGGATGACGTTTGGCTCCGCTGGTCTGCATTGTTGCACGATATAGGAAAAGCTCCAACAAAACGTTTTAATAAAAAACAAGGTTGGACATTTCACGGGCACGAATTTCTAGGTGGGAAAATGGCTAAAAAAATATTTGAGCGTTTGCACATGCCATTAAACCATAAAATGAAATTTGTTCAAAAAATGGTCATGATGAGTTCTAGACCTATTGTTCTTTCCCAAGATACTGTAACTGATAGTGCGGTGCGCCGTTTGGTGTTTGATGCTGGTGAAGACGTAGAAAACTTAATGACACTGTGCGAAGCGGATATCACAACAAAAAACCCAAACAAATTTAAAAAGTACCACAAAAACTTTGAAATAGTTCGAAAAAAAATTGTGGAAGTTGAGGAACGTGATCAAGTACGTAATTTTCAACCGCCGATATCTGGTGAGGAAATTATGGAGCATTTTAACATAAAACCCTCTAGGGAAATTGGCCTCATAAAAGAAGCAATAAAAGAGGCAATTCTTGAGGGTGAAATCCCAAACGAATATGATGCAGCTTTTGATTTTATGCTAAAAAAAGCATCTAAATTAGGTTTAGTCAAAGTTTAACTATTGTCTAGTGACCTACTCCATAGAAATGAGATAATTTTACAACAAAATAGAATTCCTGTGCAAAAATACTTTCTAAAATCCGCAAAAATAGCTCTCGTTTTAGTTTATCTAGTCATCTTTGCAGGTGCCTTTGTTCGATTGACTGGCTCTGGAATGGGCTGCCCAGACTGGCCTAAATGTTTTGGGTATTACATTCCACCAACAGACCAAAAAGAGCTTTTGTTTACACCGAATAAAGAGTACAATAAAGGCCAAGTAATTATAAAAGAAGAATCATTATTAGTTGCTAAAGAGGATTTTGTTGCTAAAGAAAATTTTGAAACACCTAATTGGATACCTTATCAAAAACACGATTATGCCATTTTTAATCCTATTCACACTTGGGTAGAATACATCAATAGGCTCTTTGGTGCCCTAGCCGGAATTGCATGTGTTCTAACACTCATACTTTCTTTTGGATATAGAAAACAACAAAAAAATCTTATTTACATGTCCTTTTTTGTGTGTGTTCTTATGGCATTTCAGGCTTGGCTAGGGAAAACAGTTGTAGATTCTGTACTGAGTCCGTATAAAATTACCACACACATGCTCGCTGCTTTGTTAATCCTAGCTATACAACTTGTGGTTATTTACAGCGTAAAAACAAATAACAAACCAGTGGTCTTCAACACAAAATTCAATACTATTTTACTTGTTTCATTAGCACTGACAATCGTACAGATTGTATTGGGTACAGATGTAAGAGAACATGTTGACATTGTTTCTAAAACAGGAGCGCCAGAGTTCATGTGGCTTCAAAACCCAACTGTAGAATTTTACATTCACAGATCTTTTTCGATACTTGTGCTTGCTATTAATACTTATTTATTTTATATCAATAGCAAACTAAATTTAAATGCAAGTAAATTAAAATGGGTCATGTTCCTGCTTGCTTTTGAAATTATTTCGGGTATTGCAATGTATTATTTTGATTTTCCTTTTGGCACACAAACTATCCATATCGTTATAGCAACCCTACTTTTCGGGGTTCAATTTTATTTGGTTTTAGAGTCTTATTCGCAAAGAAAAAAACAACTTTAAAATCCGTTCTTGACTATATTGTCACATCTATTTTTGCTTACTAATTATTAAAATGTCTAAACTTGCAGCTCAAGATAAATTTTTAGATTTATCAGATTACGGGAGATTTTTTGGAAAATTTCTTGCCAACCAATTAAAAGATACACGCTTCACTCCCATTCATGTTACACTCCTTTTTGGCATTTCTGGATTACTTGCCATTTACAGTATTTTGCAAGGACATTACTTTTGGGCAGCCTTTTTTTTACTCTTAAAATCAGGAATTGATGCTGCCGATGGTGAGCTTGCCAGATTAAAAAAAACACCTTCTTACACGGGTAGATATCTTGACAGTGTGTTTGATATTATATTGAATTTTTTGTTTTTAATGACTATTTGCTATGTCTCTAAAACTACTTTACTTCCTACAATTTTAGCGTTTATTGGTATTCAATTACAAGGTACTTTATACAATTATTACTATGTTATTTTACGAACAAAATCTGTAGGAGGAGATACTACTAGCAAAATATTTGAAAATAAATCTCCACGAGCTTTACCAGGAGAAACACAAAAATCAGTTGACATTTTATTTACTATTTACACAATCGTTTACGGTGTGTTTGATAAAATTATTCATGCACTTGATCCTGATGCATACAAAGTAAAAACATTTCCAAACTGGTTTATGACCTTGCTTTCTATTTACGGATTAGGTTTTCAATTGTTAATTATTGCTACTTTACTTGCGCTTGACTGCATTGAGTACATCATACCTTTCTTTATCTTTTACACTACTTTTATTTTAGTCTTAATAGGTATTAGAAAACTTGTTTTTAAGACATAAACCCATCATAGACAATATCTATACCCATTAACTAAAAACCACATTACCATAACTTTAAAACAAAACATTTATAGTTATAATTTAACACCTTATTCCAAATCAAGGAATTTTGACAACAAGTATTAAATACTATTAGCTATTGGAATTATGCAATACATTTAAAGAATTGTATAACATTCAAACAGCTAAATTTTACCAAATTTGTGAATAACAAATAGTAATTTAAAAATTAGATATTATGCCAAATTCAAATGAAATTAAGGGTACTTGGAATGAGTTAAAAGGAAAACTGAAACAAAAATTTGCCGATCTTACTGAAGATGATTTATTGTATGAAGAAGGTAAAGAAGATGTGATGTGGGGTAAATTACAACAAAAATTAGGCAAGACAGAAAAAGAAATTAAATCTTTACTTGACTAGTTTTTGATTACAGGGACAAGTGTTTATAGTACCGTTTTTAAAACATTATTGATTTGAATTCTTTTTAAAAACAGTGCTAGAAACACTTTTTTTGGACTACAAAAAAACTATCCTATCCAAGTCTTAAAATCAGTTACTTTTTCACGACTTACAACTACCTCATCCTCTTTGTAAGTGGGTAAAACAACCTTCAATCTAGAGTTGCTATAAAGGACAATTTCCTTAATTGCTTTCATGGGAATTATAAACTTTCTGCTAATTCTAAAAAAATCTTTTGGGTCTAATTCCTGTTCTAAATTTTCTAAAGTAACATCTATTAAATAATTTCTGTTATCATACGTGTGAATGTATGTGCCTTTGTTTTCGCTAAAAAAACATTCAATTTCATCTATTGAAATTACTTTGAGATGCTGCCCTATTTTTACGGTAAAACGTTTTTTATAATTTTTTTCAAAAGGAGTGGCTAGCATCTTTTTGATTTGTTCAAAATCAATAGCGAGGTTTTGAATCGGTAATTCTTGCTTAGGTAAAAGCGATTTAAATTTGGCAACAGCCACTTCTAAATCATCCTCATCAATAGGCTTCAAGAGGTAGTCAATACTATTTAATTTAAAAGCCCTTAATGCATATTCATCATAAGCTGTTGTAAAAATTACAGCACTTTTAATTTCAACTTTTTCGAAAATTTCAAACGACAAACCGTCGGACAATTGAATGTCCAAAAAAATCAAATCCGGATGTTCGTTTGCAGAAAACCATTCGACCGCTTCTTCTACAGAGTGAAGCATCGTTTGCACTTGTATGCCTAACTTTTCTACTTTACGTTGTAAAAGTCGTGCTGCTGGTTTTTCGTCTTCTATAATTAATGTTGTCATGTATTTTTATGCTTGCTTTATAAATGATTGTTTGGCTTTTATTGCTGAGTAAAAATAAGAATTTAGTTATTCCCAATTCGAGTTTTTTTGTTTCTCCATCAGCTCTTTGATTTTGCGTTCTTCCCAATCGCGTCCTAAAAATACTGGCGGTAAAAAAACCGATAATCCATGTGCGGCTAAACCAATTCCCCAAAATAAAGCGGTAGCAAAATTATTCCATTGAAAATAACTTTGACCAGGTTTAAGGTTTTGTATATTTAACACTATAATCATAATGTTGATCACAATGTAAACTATAAGGTGCGTATAAAACCCCTTGATTTTTCGAACTCTTTTTAGTGCATTATCGTATGCTAATTGATCGGTTGTTGTCATGATTACTCGTAGGTGTTAGTTTTGTTTTTCTCTTCTTGTATGTACTGTTTCATTTTTCTCTCTTCCCAGTTCTGTCCAAAAAATGGAAGCCAATTAAAAACTCTAATAGCGTGAAATAAAAGTCCAATACCCCAACTTCCAAAGGTCCAAAAGAAAAATATATGGTTTGGAGAATATCTAAAATTTATTAGCATAAGAATTCCATTTACAAGTACAAATGAAGCAAGGTGCGAATAAAACCCTTTTAACTCCTCTACTTGCTTTTTAGCAATTTGATATTGTTCAAATTCGCTATTGTTTGGTTTATTTAGTTCCATTTGTTTGTTTTGTTTTTATTTAAAATCTGTTGAATTTTTTGTTCTTCCCAATTTTTGCCGTAACCAAAGGTTTCCAGTGCATGAAAGGTAAGCCCCATTCCCCAGCCCAGAAGCGGGAACCAAAACCATTGAAAAGGATGTGGCGAACTCAGGTTAACGATGATTAAAATTGGGATTACAATACAGTACGAAATTAAATTTCCGTAAAATCCTTTTAATCTTTCTACTCTTTCTTTAGCTCTTGCGTAAGCTAAATTTTCGTTGCTAATTGTATTTGTTTCCATAGCGGCTATTTGTTTGGTTAAAATAGGAATCAGCACCTTAAATTCTGTTTCCGTTTGTTCTACTAAAACTTTTCTCTTTGATAGCAAGGCATATCGGCTTACAATGTTTTGCAATCCTACTCCTTGACGGTCTTGTAATACTTCTTTTTTTTGTAAATTATTTTGAACTACCAGGTAATTATCCTGAATGTAAATGGTAATTTGCAAGGGTTTATTTTCACTTACTACATTGTGCTTGATGGTATTTTCTAGTAACAACTGTAAAGATAATGGCACTACCCTAGCTTCTAAATTATCAAAATCAGTTGGTAATTGAAAGGTGATGCTGTTTTCAAATCGCATTTTCAATAAATTCATATAGGTTTTGGCAAAAGCCAATTCCTCGGCAACACTAACAAGTTCTTTGTCCTTTTGTTCTAAAACATATCGATAAATTTTAGATAAAGAGGTTGTAAAACGCTGTGCATTTTCAGGATTTTCCTCTATGAGTGAACTCAAAACATTCAAACTATTGAACAAAAAATGCGGGTCAATTTGGTTTTTTAAACTTTCGAATTTGGCATTGGCTGTACCAGCAATAATTTTTTGTTCTTTAACTTTATTCTCATTGTACGCTTTGTAAAAATAGATGGCATGAATTGTTAGCGTAACAAAAAAAGTTATGATACTAGATACAATGTAGCTCTCTGGTTTTTCATTTTCCAAAAACTCTTGCAAACTTTTGTTATCATAAACTACTTCTTCAAACAAGTGCAATAAAAAAATTACGATTAAAGACAGGACAACCGAGCCCGCGAAACCAACAAACAATCTCTTTTTAGAAAAACGTTCCACAAATAAAGCGTCCAATTTTATAAAAAAAAGTGCATTGGTACCATATAATGTGAGCGTATACAAAGCAGTGAACAAAAAGTGAGTTAGTAATCGCTGGTTAAATCCTATTGTGCCGCCCATAACTACCGTAAATAATTGCATTGAGACAAAAATTACTAAGGTTAGTTTGAATGCTTTTTGTAATTGTTGAAGAAATAAGTTCATTTTATAAATTCTTTAGTTTCTTGCTAGTCACAGCAACGTCAATGGTTTTAATTTTATTTACAATTTTTTTGAGCCATTTGTGCTCTTTCTAATCCCCATGAAGGTGAAAAAACTGTTTCAGGTTTAAAAGTAGCAAAAAGTCCAATAGCTTTTTCAATTTGCGCACACATTGGTTTAGTATCGGTTCCCCAGAATTTCGCTCCGCCTATTTCAAATTCGGCTTTGCAAAACACAACTCTTGGGTTTTCAGGAGCAATTGCCTTTGCTTTTCCATACAATTCCATTACGGGTCCGGCTAATTTTTGTCCGTTTGTCATGGGGTCAAATGCAATCCAGGCGGTATGAATCATGGCTTGAACCACAAGCAACTCTGCGTTATTAGGGTTTTTATCCATTTCAACATCAAGGGCTTTTTGAGCTTTATCAATCAATAAACTTACTTGCTCTTTATCCTTTGTGCCAAAAGCAGCATTTGTATTTACCAGTGCCACATAATAATTAGGCAACCAGCTTGATTTTTCGGCAGCAGCAATTCTTTCAAATAAGGCGGATGCTTCGGTACTTTTTCCTTCACCCCATAATTGAAGTGCTTTGCCCATACCTTGTTCAAATTGGCCTTGAGCCGAAATATAAGAACTGATAAACAATACGATGGTAACAATAATTTTACTCATAACTTTAGTTGTTTTAATTGAATTTTGGTTCATTGTTGTTTTCATGATTTTTTGATTTTAAGATTATTTGATATGATGTTTGAAACGCTTTATTTTAATTACACTTCAAAAGTAGATTGCTTTTAACAGCTTAAAAATTGATTCCTACCGAACTGTAGAATTTAATGGATGAGTTGTGTTTTGAATAGATATTTATTTGTAATTTTGATAAAAAGACTTGAAGATGAGCACTGCCGAATTAAAATTAAAATTATTCCGTGAAATCGATAATTTGGAGCAAACCAAACTAGAGAAAGTGTACGGGTTACTATTAAATTTTATTAATTCGGAGAATAATGGTAATGAATGGGAAGCAATGTCAATAGCTCAGCAACAAGGACTACAAGACGCGATAGAAGAAATGGATTCAAATTCTGGTCTTAATCATCAAACTGTTCTGGATAAATACAAAACAAGATATGAATAAAGCAATCAGGTGGTCTTCATTTGCTGACAAAGACCTTGCTGACCTATTAGAATATCTTGATGCAAAATGGAACAAATCAGTTTGTTTAAACTTTATTGACCATTTGGATTATTGCATCACTTTAATCCAAGAAAACCCTGCACAATTCCCGTTTATCAATAAAAGACTCCAAATTAGAAAATGTGTGATCACTAAACAAAATTCTGTTTACTACAGAGAAACAGACACAACTATTGACATTTTACGGCTTTATGACACCAGGCAGCATCCTACAACTTTAATTTGAGTTGAAAGTCTTAAAGTCGAAAGTCTTAAAGTAACAAACGTATGTATCTATAAGGACTTTTAACCTTTGACTTTAAGACATTATGACTAATTTAAAGATTCCTTAATTGATTGTCTTTTTTATCGTTGCTGATGGTCCAAAAGAATCCGACGAAGAAAAAACGATCTGCGGTAGGAATAATTTCTCTACGGTTGTAAATTCCAGCGCTGTTTGGATTTTTAGCGTATTCGTAGCCAAATACATTTTGAGTTCCTAAAATATTTGAGACAGAGAAATATAAAATTTTCTGCGGAGCCAATAAGTACGCCCAATTAAAGCTTAAATTGTTAAAATCTTTCGTTTTACCGTTCATGAATTTTGTTTCATTGGGATTGTTGTACGGGCGACCTGAACTGTAGGAATTCGTAAATCCTATTTGCGATTTCCAGTTTGTAATAAAGTATTTTGTAACGATAGACAAGCTGTGATCAGCAACAAAACTTGGTGTGACTGCGGCCTTGAAGTTTCTATAATCTCTTTCGGTATCTATGTAGGAATAGGAAATCCAATACTCAAGATTTTTGATTGAATTGTTGTCGCGCCAAAACAAGTCTAAACCTGTAGCGTATCCCGAACCAGAATTATCATAATTTGAATTAAATGCAGCTACATCAGTATCAAATTTTACTAAATCACGATAGTTCTTGTAATAGGTTTCGGCTCTAAAGGTTTTTCCGTTTTTAGCATACTGAAAGTTTAAAAGATAATGTGATGCTTTTTCGCTTTCTAAAGGAGTACTTGCCATATACTTTAGATAATCAGCGTTAGGAGTTTGAGTAAAATCGCCATAAGCAAATGAAAACTGACTGTTTTTAGCCATTTTGTAAGCAAAAGAAACTCTTGGCGAAATAGCATTTTCACTTAGAACACTGTTATTTGCTGCGCGTATTCCCACTTTTGCCGCCCATTTTTTAGAGAAGAAAATATCAGCCTCAGAGTAGACTGCCGCTATTTTTGAATCATATCCACTGTTAAAAATCATACCTGAACTTTGGCTGAAATCCTCATGGAATTGCGTAACAAAATAATCAGCTCCAAAAGACAGTTTTAATCGATCTGAGAAACTTTTTTTCAACTTCACTTTTAAATGAGCTGCATTTTCTTCATTGGTCACTTTATCTAAATCTAACTTTATGGCATTATTGCTGTAACCATAACTCAATCCAGAGGTGATTTGCCAGTTGCTCCCAAAAACTCCTTTGTAAGACGTATTAAAATAGAAATTGTCGTTGTTTAAATCTACTCTTATTTTCTCTGGAGCATTGATATTTTCTTGATTGATATCAAATTTTGAAGCATCAAATGCAGCGTATACTTTTAAAATACCATTATTAAAATTATAGCGATACACCGTTTCTCCAGAAAGGGATTGAAAAGGACTGTTCCAATCTACGTTTTGAGGAATCGCAGCTTGATAAGGAGCAAGATTCAAATAATTAGCATTCACACTCAAGGAACTCTTTTTCCATTTTTGGGTATTCCCAATTCCTAAACCTACGGTCATCAGGCTAATTTCGGTTTTGTTTTGATCCGGATTATCCTGAGTATTGAGTAACAACACGCTGGATAATGCTTCGCCATATTCTGCAGAATAGCCACCGGTAGAAAAAGCGATTCCGTTAAATAAAAACGGTGAAAATCGGCCACGAGTAGGTAAATTGTTAGTACTTGCACCATACGGTTGCGCTACCCGAATACCATCTACAAAAGTTTGGGTTTCATTAGCCTCGCCACCACGAACAAACAATCTTCCGTCCTCGCCTACCGTTTGTGTTCCTGGCAAGGTTTGCAAAGCCGCAATGATATTCCCTGCTGATCCTGCTGTGGTAACAATATCTAGAGGTTTTAAAACCGAAACTCTAGATTTATCGCCCGCTTCAAATGTACCTGCAGTAATTACAACGGCATCAAGCGCTGTAACACTTGAACGGAGTTTAATGATTATATCTGTAAAAGTAGCCACATCAATTGCAGTTCTTGAAGTTTCATAAATCAAAAAGCTAACTACTAAGGTTTGATTTCCCGTAGCTGTGGTTGTAAAACTAAAACTACCAGAATCAGAACTTGTGGCGCCGTCATAGGTTCCCTCAATAAAAATATTAGCCCCTGCAACAGGCTTTCCTTTCTCATCTACTACTTTACCTGATATTGTTTTTTGTGCGAAAAGAAACGAGCTAAGTACTAAAAATAAAAATGTGAGTGTGGTTTTCATAATGTTGTGATAATTTGATAAACCAAAAGTATCTCAGAAAAAAAGATTTAAAAACAGAACCTTACTCAACTGTTGAAAATGGATGCTGAGTTGTACTATTTTTAATTTTGGAGTACTTTTACAAATTAGCAAAAGGCTACAACAAGCAGAATCGCGTGAGGGATAGCAGTGAAAATCCTTTGCTGACCCGTTGCAAAAAGGGGCAGGAAAGATTGTAACGTATAGCCCGACCAAAGCTTTTGCGGAGGGCACGCCCAAAAAAATGAAACCCAATGAATTTGAAATCAGAGAAGGAAAAAATGATTGCTGGTGAATATTATTTGTCTGGTGATCCGGTGTTGGTTAAAGACCGACGACGTGCGAAGTTATTATTGCATCGCTTGAACGTGACGGAGTATCGGATGACTAAAAAAGCGCGCGAAATTATTCAGGAATTGATTCCCAATGCAGGGACCAACTTATATATTGAACCACCATTTCATTGTGATTACGGGTACAATATTGTGTGTGGCGATAATGTGTATTTTAACGTAAACTGTGTGGTGCTAGATTGCGCACCTATAGTAATAGGATCGAATGTTTTTATAGCGCCCAACGTGCAATTGTATACCGCTACGCATCCACTTGATGCGGAATTGCGCAAAACGCTAGAAAACGCTTTGCCAATATCCATTGGTGATGATTGCTGGATAGGTGGCAACAGTGTTATTTGCCCTGGAGTGACTGTTGGCGTAGGTTGCGTAATTGGCGCAGGATCTGTAGTGACAAAGGATATTCCGGACCACTCATTAGCGGTGGGAAATCCTGCAAAAGTGATACGAAAATTAAATGATAAGTAAAAATAAAAAAATACGAATTCTTCAAAATATTTTTTTTGTTATCTTTGCTTCCAAAAATTTAAATAAAACATAATGAAACATCTTAAAACATTTTTAATATTGGCGTTTATTGTTGTTGCAAACTCAGTATCAGCACAATCTACTTTTGATAAATGGCCTGCCATAAAAGAATTTCACGGAGTATTATCAGAGACCTTTCATCCTGCCGAAGAGGGGAAATTGGCTCCTATAAAAGCACGCTCAGCGGAGTTATTAGCAAAAGCTACGAAAGTGCAAAAAACTGAAATTCCTGCAGAATTTAGAACAGAAATCATTACAGAATTAGTAAATCGATTACAAGCCAAAAGTAAATCTTTACACCAACTTGTTTCCAATAAAGGTGCTGATGATGAAATAGTAAAATCAATAACGGGGCTCCACGATATATTTCATGAAATTGTTGGTATCTGCTCCGACTCTAAAAAATAAAACACCAAGCCTAATCAAGTGATTAGGCTTTTTTTTGAAATAAACGCAATTAGAACCAATCCTTATTTAGTTTTATTTTGCAACTGATAAAAGTAGTTTTTATCCAAAAAAGAAAAAGCAAATATATAGTTGCCTTAACTACCAAGCTAACAAGTAAAATAAAAATCTTATCAACAATTCGAAAAACTAAAATCGAAAACTGAAATTAAATTTTACCTTTGACCTTTCAATAAAAACAACGATTATGGTTTATAAATTTAGAGTCATTCTAGACGCCGAGGAAGATATCTTTAGAGACATTGCAATACTTGAAGACGATACTTTAGAGGATTTACATAATGCTATTTTCAATTCCTTTGGTTTTGACGGAATGGAAGTAGCTTCTTTTTATACGTGTGATGAAACTTGGAATCAAGAGGAAGAAATTCCGATGTTTGATACCGGCGATGTTCCTGGCGAACAAAAAACCATGAGCGACTACATATTATCGGACATTTTAGATAAAGAAAATACGAAAATCATTTACGTATACGACTTTATTAACATGTGGACGTTCCTTGTAGAGCTTGCCGCTATTGAAGAACAAGTTCCTGGAAATTTCTATCCTGAAACTTTATTTTCTCACGGCGAAATGCCCGATGAAGCGATGGAAAAAAACTTTGAATCTGATAATGCTGATGATTACAATGACGAATTTGAAGACGGTTTTGATGACGATGACCTAGACATGTTTGAAGGCGATGACAGTTTTGAAGATTATGGTTTTGAAGAGAATTGGAATTAAATTTTAAAAGGTACTGAGGCACTAAGTTGCAAAGGGACTGAGGTTTGAAGTAAAAAAGATTCAACGAATTTTAAATAGATAGTAATGAGTACATTTCGAGACTTACTAATTTGGCAAAAATCAATGATTCTAGTTACGGATATTTATCAGTTAACAAATACATTTCCCAAAGAAGAAATTTACGGATTAACTTCGCAAATTAGAAGGTGTGCGGTATCAATTCCAAGTAATATTGCTGAAGGATACGGAAGAGATAGCAACAAGGATTATTTGAAATTTTTAAATATTGCAACCGCCTCTTTGTTTGAAATACAAACGCAAATTGAAATAGCATTCAATTTAAAATACATCACTGAATTACAATTTAACAATATATACGAAGCAAGTAAAGAACTAGAAAGAATGATGTGTTCTTTTATTAGAAAAGTAAAGGAACGAAATTAAAACCTTTGTTTCTTTGTCACTTTGCTGCTTTGCACCTTACCAAATAATATGATCAACTTATTTAACACCCATATCGAAAATTTATCCATTCACAGAGTGGGTAACAAGAGTAGAAACGAAGCTATTTTTTTATCAGAACAGCCCTTTAATCTAAATGATGAGATTGTTCCTTTGATGAAAGAATTTTTCTTTAAACCTTTTCGAGAAAAAGAGGAAAATTATTTCCAATTTGCACACGAAATTGACTTAGACTACAATGACATGTTCAAATATGCCACCGAGATATTTGACAATCCGAACAATGTACACGAGGTTTCAAAAAAAATCACCACGCATTTGTTTGAGCAGTCCAATCATCCACATATTAAAAACGGTGAGGTATACGTAACTTATTTAAGCAATTTAAGCATTGACAATAATGTGGTAGATGCCATTGGAATTTTTAAGAGTGAAATACAAGCTGACTTTTTACAATTTGAAGAGAAAGCTTCTCAACTTGAAATGATTTTACAACAAGGGGTAAGTTTAAACAAACTTGACAAAGGTTGTTTGATTTTTAATTACAAGAAAGAAGAAGGCTATAAAATTCTTACTGTTGATAGCAATCGTTACGATGCAAGATACTGGTTAGAGCATTTTTTATCAGTAGATGCTTTTGAGGACGAAAACTTTATCACCAAAAAGTATTTGAAGTTTTGTCAAAATTTTGCCAAGGATGTTGTTTTTCCAGCTGAGGATAAAAAGGAAGAAGTGATGTTCATGAACCGATCTGTGAATTATTTTGCAAAAAACGATCAGTTTGAAGAAACTAACTTTTTGAATGAAGTTTTAGACAATCCAGATTTGATACCTGAGTTCAAAAACTACAAAAGCGATAAAGGAGAAAAATACAGTATAGAGGATGTTACCTCCTTCCCTATTGCGAATGCAGCGGTGTCTGATGCACGAAAATCAATAAAAAACGTGATCAATTTAGATACGCACATACAAATCAAAATGGATTTTATTAATCCCGAAAGTGCAGAGAAATTTGTAGAAAAAGGATGGGATGAAGAGAAACAAATGTACTACTACTTAGTTTACTTTAACAAAGAAGAGAAAAGTTAGTAACTCCTAATACTAGCATAATATAACATTGAAAGGTCCGCCATTACAACCGTAATTGCGGACCTTTTTATTTGCGAAATAAAAGGAAAAAAAACGAGTCTTAGAAACTTACTTTATTCCTAAATTTACTGATTCAAAAATCAGTTCTAAATGTCACACTATTTTTTCAAAGAAACCCCATTCAAAACTCTTATTTCATTTCATAAACTCATTGATGGGCTGGAGGAGATTGCTAATAGTCCTATAGATTACAGAGCTAATTATGCCAAGGCATTGCTACGAGAAATTGAACCCTTTCCCGAGTTTAAAACAGGTATTGAAGATTTTGACATTATTTTTAAAAATAAAGAATTATTAGAAAACATATTAGCTGATTTATTCCCTACAGTTTTAACACACAACGAAATCAAAGCTGTTACCATTCCGTTTCAAAATTTTACATTTAACTATTCCAAGCGGTTTCAAAAAATAATAGAAAACGCAGGCACACCTTTTGACATGACCATTAGCGATTTTAATGAAGATCAATTTTACGTCATGAGTTGTATTCTAATTTTAAATACGTTTTACAAACAAAATTTTGATTACAATAAGCCTTTGTTTTATGACATTCCAGATAAAAATGGAATTATCAAACATTATCGTATTTTGTATAATGCTGATTTTATGGAAATCATTCCTACAGCAAATGCCCTAACACTCACTGTTAACGAAATAGATTTATTAATGGATAACTTTGACGATGTGGCACTATGGAAACAAAAGTTCCCTCAAGAAAGTTGGATCCTGAAAGGTTTTGGAATTGTATCTTTATTTGATGCAACAATTGAAAATGCTGTATCAAACTTAAAGAGCAATCTTTTAAAAACAAAATCTGAACCAAATGAAAATCCCGGAGATTTTGAAGGCATCTTTCGTTCAATTTTTAAAATACCCGACTTAAAGGTTGGATTTATCATGTTTGATGAAGAGGAACAAAAATTTGTAAAACCTCCTTATGATGCAACTGGAAGTTTTATGCTACAAGATTTACAAGAAGTAGATTGCAATAATTCTCTTTTTGGATGTTCATTAGAAAGTATTCTAAATCAAAACAAACCTTTTATTATTTCTAATGTGGAGCAGTTTGCCCAAGAGATAAACAATGAAAAACTAGGAAACTATTTGCTATCACAAGAAATCAAAAGTTGTATATTAGCTCCTGTTATAAAAAATGGCAAATTATTAGGTATTATTGAGCTTGTATCTAGCAAATCTAGAGCGTTAAACAGCATTAATGTCAATAATTTAGATATGATTTTACCCTATGTTATTGATACCTTAGAACGGTATAATAATGATATGCAAAATCAAATAGAAGCCATCATTCAGCGGGAATACACTGCAATTCACCCAAGTGTGTACTGGAAATTCAAAAAAGAAGCAGTTACTTATTTCAAAACACAAACTAAAGATTACAATTTTAAAGAAATTGTTTTTAAAGAAGTCTATCCTTTGTATGGACAAATTGATATCAAGGGATCCTCAAATCACAGAAATGAAACCGTACAAGAAGATTTAAAAAATCAGTTGAACGCATTGATTCAAATTTTTGAAAATCAAAGATTCAACACCAATTTAGTATTGTCTGAGCAGCGCACTTTTGAATTACAAACATTATTAACGCAACTAGATGCTCCGCTAAAAGCTGATACGGAACAACAAATACAACTGTATATAGAAAATGAAATTCATCCTATTTTAAAGAATACTATACAAGCTAATGATGACAACACTTTAGAAAAAAAATATTTTGAAAGTCTAGATCCCAAAACGGGAATGTTTTATCATTCTAGAAAAAAGTTTGATCATGCACTATCTATAATCAATAAAAAACTAGCTTCTATCCTTGACAAAAAACAAACTGAAGCACAAGAAATTTATCCTCACTATTACGAACGTTTTAAAACGGATGGAGTAGAACACAACTTATACATAGGCGCTACCATTGCACCAACCAAAACTTTTGATACCTTGTATTTGCACAATTTAAGGTTGTGGCAATTACAAACTTTATGTGAAATGGAAAAAGAGCACCATCAATTAAAATATTCACTACCTTATGAACTAGATGTAACATCGCTAATTCTAGTTTTTAGCTCTCCTATTTCAATTCGATTTAGAATGGATGAAAAACGTTTTGATGTAGACGGCACCTATAATGCGCGCTATGAAGTAGTTAAAAAACGAATTGATAAAGCCCATATAAAAGGAACCTCTGAACGAATTACCGAAAAAGAGAAAATAACTATTGTATACTCACACAATAACGAAGAAACAGAATATCTCAATTACATTAAGTTTTTGCAATTCAAAAAAATACTTGAGCCCGGTATCGAACAATTTGAAGTCGAAGAGCTGCAAGGTGTATCTGGACTAAGAGCAATTCGTGTGAAAGTAAGCAATACGAGCCAGAACCCAGTTGATTCTAATTATGGCTTTTATGAAAATAATCTAGATAAAAGGAATTAATGTTACCCCATTTTAAATGCAATTACAAATGAAATTACAGAAATTATTATTCCAATCATAAAAAAATTGTACGTTAACCTAAGCAAGCGGTATTTTTTTTCAAGCACTACCCCTAAGTAATATAAATCTTTAATCATTGAATTGTACAAATACTCTTTGTCTTTCATCATTTCATTCATAGCCCATTGGTATTCCTCCAAAGGCATTTTATAAAAATTACCAAAAAAAAGTAAATTCACTTTTTGATTTTCAATATCTTGATGCGAAAAAACACCTTTTGTTACTTTGGGCCTAGTGGATAAAATGGCAAAAATTATTGTGGTAACACTTGACATAAGCATGATAAAAGTAGGTATCATGAGATGTACATTTTTAGGGCTATCCAATTTGGGAATTAAAATGGATAACGCAATAGAAATAATAATTGCATTTACAGATAATAAGATATTCGCTTTGCTATCAGCAATACCGCTCAAAGTAGTATGATTGTTAAGAGTAACCCTAAAAAGTGTGTCAACGGCACGATCTGGTTTATCTTCCTTTTCCTTTTTAGTTGGAACAAATTCTAGATCTTTACCCTTGTTCAATCCCATTTTTTTAATTTTTTTTTGAAGTTTTTTACTATTTTTCTCTTTTAGTGGTTGCCAATGTTCGCGGGCATAATCTGTGTAATAACGATGCTTATTGGTAAGAAAATCTATATTCTCGAGAATCCAATCTTTATCTGAGAATTTTTTTTGATCCAAACATGCCCATTCCTCTCGTAAATCATTGCAAGTAGTAGCATAATTAGGTGCTGAAAGGTGAAAACAATCGCCATCTTTCATGATTTTTTCTAAAAGTGTTTGAGGTTCATACCCAAATTCAGTAGCCATTATTAGTACGGCCACCTGATCTATAAAATCAGATGACTTTTCCTTATCTGATAGAAAATCACGCATTAGAGAAACACTTACTTCTTCATGATGATCATAACAATTTGTATATCCCGTATCATGAAACCAAGCGGCAATTTGTAAAATTTCAAATTCATACTGGCTAACATTTTCTTCATTAGAAAGCAATTCTACTGCAGTAACTACCTGAATAGTATGCTGTACATTATGATAGGTAAATGAGTTAGAAAGTTTATCTTTGAAGAGTTTTTCAACGTGACCCCTAGCTTGTTCTATTAAATTCATGGACATTTTTTTACACTACTAAATTATGAAATTATTTTCGGATAAATCTTCTAATCCTTTTTATATAACTGGAATTTCAATTCTGTTTGTTTTTACTCTTTTCACGTCCTGTGCAACACATCATGCACAATATGGGAAAAATGCAAAAAACCTAACTCAGAACGCAACAGATAGCCTAAAAATTGCACATACTTTTTATTTAATTGGTGATGCAGGAAACGCAAATGAACCAAAGGCGAAAGAAACGTTGAACTTGCTTGAAGAGCAATTAAAAAAAGCAAATACAAACAGCACATTACTATATTTAGGAGATAATATTTACCCAAAAGGATTACCAGACACCAATCCGGCAAATGAACGGTTAGCAGCCGAGGAGAAACTCCTAAATCAACTAAAACTATCTCAAAACTTTAAAGGAAAAACTATTTTCATACCAGGAAATCATGACTGGTACAGTGGCCTGAAAGGGTTAGAACGTCAAGGTAAATTTGTTACGAATTATTTGAAAGAAAAAAAATCATTTATGCCCAGCAATGGTTGCGGTATTGATGAACTAGAAAT
Source organism: Flavobacterium sp. I-STPP5a (assembly GCF_009764685.1). Taxonomy (GTDB): domain Bacteria; phylum Bacteroidota; class Bacteroidia; order Flavobacteriales; family Flavobacteriaceae; genus Flavobacterium. Next base: position 57,978 of record NZ_VHLM01000050.1, read on the forward strand.
CAATAAAAACCTCATTTTAATTGCAATTGACAGCCAATGGTTTTTAGAAAACTGGGACAAAAGCCCCACTATAAATGAGGACTGTAACATTAAAACAAGGGAAGCTTTTTTTGTTGAACTTGAAAATGTATTGTCAAAAAATCAAGAAAGAACCGTAATTATAGCAATGCATCATCCATTAATGAGTAATGGTTCTCATGGTGGACAATTTTCATTAGAAAAACAACTTTTCCCATTAGAGCAAAAAATTCCATTGCCAATAATAGGATCACTCATCAATTTAGTTCGAAAAACATCTGGTATAAGTCCGCAAGACATTCAAAACAAGCAGTATGACCTGTTTATCAAACGCGTTAAAACTTTGCTTCAAAACCATGAAAATTTAATAGTCGTTTCTGGTCATGATCACAACTTACAATACTTAGAAAGAGACAATATCAAACAAATTATTAGCGGTGCAGGATCTAAATCTGAGGGAGCAAGGGCAATTCTCAGTACGGATTTTTCGTATGGTAAAAATGGATTTGCCAAATTAACTGTTTTTGAAAACGGACTTTCAAAAGTGATGTACTTTGGCAAAGAAAAAGAGTCCCTCATTCATGAAAAAATAGTGTTACAAGAAAAAAAAGATTTTGACACCAGTGTATTTTCAAAATCGTTTCCAAAAACTATAAATACAAGCATTTACAGTCCTGAGCAAACAAAAAAATCTGGGTTTTATAAGTTCTTTTTTGGTAATCACTACCGCAATTATTACAGCAAACTCATCAACGTTCCTGTAGCAACTATAGATACACTTTTAGGAGGATTACAGCCCAAACGTGCTGGAGGTGGACATCAATCTAACTCCCTTCAACTTTTTGATTCTAGCGGAAAAGAGTATGTGATGCGCAGTTTAAAAAAGAGTCCTACTCGATTTTTACAATCAGTTGCGTTTAAAAAACAATTCATACAAGATGAATTTGAAGACACCTATGCAGAAAATTTACTTTCGGACTTTTACACCACAGCACATCCGTATACCCCTTTGGCAGTAGGTAACTTGGCCTCAAAAATAGGTGTTGCACATACTAATCCCGTTTTATACTATATCCCTAAACACGCAGCGCTTCAAAATTTTAATAGTACTTATGGCAATGAACTATATATGGTAGAAGAACGCGCAACTACTAATCAAATTGCTACCTCTAGTTTTGGAACACCACTTGCAATAGTAAGCACAGAGGATGTTTTAAAAAACATGCGCAAGGATGAAAAATATGTGGTAAATGAAAGTGAATACATCAAAGCGAGATTATTTGATATGCTAATAGGAGATTGGGATAGGCATGAAGATCAATGGCGCTGGGGCGAATATCACGAAAATGATAAAGTTATTTACAAACCTATTCCCCGTGATAGAGATCAGGCATTCAGTAAATATGATGGTGCATTGGTTTATGTGTTAATGAAAAACGTACAACTAAGACATATGCAGTCGTTTAAAAATAATTTAAAAAATGTAAAACTAATGAATAGAGAGGCTTATCCACTGGATTTGGCCTTCTTAAAAAAAACTACTAAAGATGAATGGGTAAAACAAGCTAAATACATTCAAGAAAACTTGACAGATAGTGCTATAGATGACGCCTTTAAAGTACTACCTAAAGAAGTTTTAGATTATACAATTACAGACATACAACAAAAATTAAAAGCAAGAAAAAAAGAACTTACTATTGCTGCTTCTACTTATTATGATGTACTGCAACATACTGTAATGCTTGTAGGTACTGATAAAAAAGACAAATTTGTTGTACTAAATGAAGAAAAAAACAAATTAACTATTCAAGTATTTCGGGTAAAGAAAACGGGAGAAGAATTGCAGTACTCCAGAAATTTTACTGCCAATAAAACTAAAAAAATATGGATTTATGGCTTAGATGATGACGATGAATTCATAGTAAAAGGAACATCAAATTCTGGAATAAAAATAAGATTAATAGGCGGTCAAAATGAAGACCTTTACACTATTGAAAACGGTAAAAAAGTAAAAATTCATGATTTTAAATCCCGTACCAATACGTACACTCTTGACTCAAAAACAAAGTTAAGGTTGATGGACGATTACGACAATAGCTTTTATGATTATAAAAAACCAAAATACAATTATTTTACTAGCTTACCCAACATTGGGTTTAACCCCGATGATGGTATAAAAATAGGAATTGTAACAGGTTATATTGTACATGATTACAAACAAAATCCTTTTACTCATAAACATTCTTTAAAGACCAATTATTATTTTGCAACTAGTGGGTATGAGGCTATTTATAACGGGAAATTCCCAAAACTCTTTGGCAAATGGGATGCTGATCTGGAAGCTCGTTTTACAAGCCCTAACTTTACCATCAATTATTTTGGGTATGGTAATGAAACCCAAAATGATTCGGAGTTATTTGACATGGATTACAATCGTGTTCGAATTCGAATGATAAAAGTGATGCCATCCATTAATAAAATTGGTCTTAACGGTAGCAAGTTTCAGATACAATCTAGTTACGAAAGAATTACAGTAGAGGCAACTACTAATAGGTTTGTAGATTCCTCTTCCGAAGTAAATCCAAAAGTTTTTGAAAATCAACATTTTGCTGGTGCAAGTGTTAAATACAGTTATGAAAACTATGACATCCCTGCATTTCCATCCATGGGAATGGGAATTAGTTTTACCGGAAGTTGGAAAATGAATCTAGAAGACTTAAAAAGAAATTTCCCTACTTTAGAAAGTAAAATAAACTTTAACCATAAAATAGATGCTAAAGGTAAACTAGTTCTTGCCACAATCCTTCGAGGAAAAGCAGTACTGAATAATAATTTCGAATTTTATCAAGGAGCAACTCTAGGTGGTGATTATGATTTAAGAGGTTTTAGAAATGAACGTTTCTTGGGGAATCAATCTTTTTATCACAGTAGTGATATCCGTTTGAATCTTGGTAAAATAAAAAGAAGCGTCATCCCAATGACTTTTGGTATTTTAGGTGGTTATGACTACGGACGCGTTTGGCTAAAAGGAGAAAACTCTGAAAAATGGAATCAATCCATTGGCGGAGGGATTTGGCTTAACGGTCTCAATGCACTTACAGCTCGCATCACTTATTTTAAAAGTGCAAGCGAGGAAGCCCGTATTGCTTTTGGTTTAGGATTTGGTTTTTAATTGTGTTAAACTGGTTTTATAAACCTTACCTCCATCACTGCCGTATTTTTCATCTGCAAGTAGTATTTTGTCATTGTCTATAAATGTGGCTGCTTCTTTTTGAGAAAAATGGTTCAATTCTAGAGCCGTTTGGGTACCGCTCAAGAAATTATCTCCTTTAAAATTTTCGAAAAGAATAATTTTATCATGTGTAAGCAAAGCTACCTTTGACTGATCAGGACTTATAATAGCACTCGTTATAGCACATGATTTATAGGTGTCACAGGTTTTAAAAGTACCCAATAATTTGGCTTGATGATATCCGGCTTGATTCGGTATTTTATAAATTAATGACGTACCATCAAATCCTTTGCTTCTGTTTTTGGTAAACAAATAAAAATTATTATTCATCTCAAAAAAACCTTCAACATCAAACAATAATTCTTTTTTATTTGGAGGAAATTGCTTTTGTTCAGGATATGAAAATGATATTTTTGAAACGGGTGTTGCAGTAACATTCAATAAAGAATTTTTGTCAACTTTATATATACATAAATCCTTGCGTTCATTGTCATTATTACCAAAATCACCGAGATATAAATTTCCGTTTTTATCCATAGTAACATCTTCCCAATCTGTATTTTGAGCATCAGTTATGGATATTGTCTTTGTAATTTTACTGGTAGAGTTAATTTTATATAATGCGCTAGCATTGCCGCTATCCTCAATTGCCCATACGGACTGATCTTGCGGTGTATAAATGATCCCTGAAACTTCTTTGAGTTTCTTTGGCAAAGAATACAATTCTGTTATGGTAGATGATGGTTGCTCACAAGAAGCCAATAAAAGACTTATAAAAATATATTTTTTCATAATATATAAATTTGATAATCCATAAAAATCAATTCAAATATAACCAATACGCTTTACTTAACAATTACTTTTTTAAAACCGTACTGTTTTTATAATTCCTTGTGATAAACTCAAAGGCTGCAACCATAATACTTCCCATTGATTTTGCTTTTTTAAAATTGAGATCTTTTGTGTACCGGTACAACTCCATTTTTAATTGTTCTAGATGTATTTCGGTTGAAAGCGTATCTGCACTCATAATCTCAAGTAACCTATTTATGCGGTTTTCTGAAGACAAAATTCTTTTGGCAAGAACTGCACGTTCTTCATCTTTGTATTGCTCAATAGAACTCATTTGAAGCTTTTCTTTGACCAATTTCACCATAGGGTAATTTTCTTTAAAAAATTGAGGCCTGTATACTTTAAAATTCCCTTCGTAGCACTGCTGATCAAAGTCTATAGCCCGTATTTTATAGACTACGTGATCAAAATCATGTATAGGAACAATGACATAATTATAGGAGCGCATGTCCCCCAACAATCGTATCATGCATCGCTCATTAAACTTTACAAACTCTTTGGCTATTTGAGCCTTTTCCGTCTCAGTACAATCTGCGAGTAAGGTTTTGATAAATACATCTCCTGGAATTCCCATAATATGTTCCTCAATAAGAGTATCATTATACACTAAGAAATTAATTTTATCTGGTGAAAGAATATGTTCTAGTTCCAATCCATAAACTCTAGAAGCATCTGCTTTTTTTACATAAAAGTGCGTGTAATTATCATTTAAAATATTTCTAACCTTGATTCGAAATGGTTTAGAATTCCCAAAAGTGCAATAATCAATTGAGTCGATATTCAAAAATTTGAGTATTCCTAAATTTCCATCAGAGTGTAGTAAGGAATAAATCTTTTTTAAATTCAAATCAATTTCTTCTCGCTCAAACTCATTATAATATACTCTAATCCACAAAGTATCTTGGTCATTTTTATCATATACAGTCACCGAGCCTGAAAAACGCAATAAATCATCATAAAACACAGTTACTTTTGAAACCCTATCAAATCGTTCTAAATATTCCTGTAAAGAATTATTCACTGGATATGACGGTTTTTTAAAAACCATAATGGGATCACTCATAGGGTATTTTTTTTTTCAAAAATACAATAAAAATATATCTGAAGAATTTAATTCTTGACTAATACCTTGCATTTAAAGACTAAAACATCCTTAAAATTAATACACTGATTTAATCACTATATATCTGATTACCTATTTAATAAATTAAAATTTCAATATCATGAAAAACAGATACTAATTATAAATTTTAAAAAAGTAGAAAATGAGAATATAAACTATATATTTGATACTGTTGAAAATTTATATAAAAATGGTCGTAAATTCTAGGTGAGCCAAGTGCTAGCGCTAAATTAAAAATGCTGCCAGAAATTCATCAATAAAGTAAAATATCAGCCTATGTTTTGCCATATAAATTTTCAACCTGTCAAATACTTTAGATCTAAATTTAAATTGAAACAGTTATGAGTAATGAATTGACTTACCTTATTGATGATGACTCTTTAACGCTACGGTTGACCACAATGCTTGCAAAGCGAACAAGTTTTTGTAGTTCATTACTACCCTTTTCGAATGCTAAAATTGCTCTTGAATTGTTACAAAAAAATGCCACAAATAATCCTGAACTCCCAGATTGCATATTACTTGACCTCAATATGCCTAAAATGAACGGATGGGAATTTCTAGACGCAATGGAAAATTTAAACATAACAAAAGATATTTATATTTTTATAATGACCTCCTCTATTGAGTCGGCCGATATTGAAAAATCAAAAAAATACTTTAGCGTAAAAGATTATATTGAAAAACCCATAAGCATTGAAAAACTTGATGCGATAAAACAATTTATTGTATTATCAAAGTAATTCAGAAAAGTAGTAACAAAATAGGTCCTACATCGTCATATAGTTAAACCATAAAACTCTGACACTTGGAAACCATTCTAACTATACAAAATTTAAATAAGCGTTACGGCGCAATTCAAGCCCTGAAAGATGTGTCATTTGATATTCAAAAAGGAAACGTTTACGGGATTCTAGGACCTAATGGTAGCGGAAAATCAACTACTCTAGGAATTGTACTCAATGTTGTTAACAAAACTTCTGGCTCTTACAGCTGGTTTGGAGGCACTATACAAACTCACGATGCATTAAAAAAAGTAGGTGCCATTATTGAAAGGCCTAATTTTTACCCATACATGACCGCTAAGGAAAATCTGGAGCTAGTGTGCAACATAAAAGGCATTAATTATACAAAAGTAAGCGAAAAACTAGAAATAGTAGGCTTAACAGATAGACAAAACAGTAAGTTTAGAACCTTCTCATTAGGTATGAAACAACGTTTGGCTATAGCATCAGCATTATTAAACGATCCCGAAATCTTAATACTTGATGAGCCTACAAATGGATTAGACCCACAAGGAATTCATCAAATAAGAGATATCATTAAAATCATTGCTGCTCAAGGTACTACAATACTCCTTGCTTCGCACCTGCTTGACGAAGTTGAAAAAGTATGTACGCATGTTTTAGTTTTACAAAAAGGAAAAATATTATACACCGGATTGGTTGATGGAATGTCCTCTAACGAAGGCTTTTTTGAATTGCAAGCTGATGATATGCAAGAATTAGTTGAAATGGTAGCAACACATCCTGCAGTAAAAAACGTAGTAAAAACAAATGATAAAGTAATTGTTTATCTCCAAAAAGAACTTAATGCAAAAGATCTCAATCAATTTTTATTTAGTAAAAATATCATTCTGAATCATCTTGTAAAACGCAGAAACAGTCTTGAAGAACAGTTTTTAGAACTGACTAGTAAATAAGTTCTTTACAAATCTTTTATTTATCAACCACGAAAAAAAATTTCGGTTGTATTACTGAAATACAAAATCATACCTTATGAAAAGACTACTTACCATAGAGTTACAAAAAATCTGGAAAAATAGAGCAAGTCGCGTATTGACACTAGCCTATTTTATTTTACTAACATTCATTGCACTAATAGCATCTATCAAGTTTGATCTGGGTGTATTTAAATTTCATTTGGCCGAAATGGGCATTTTCAATTTCCCATACATCTGGCACTTCAATACCTACATTGCATCTATTTTGAAATTCTTTTTAGCAATTGTAATTGTTTCAATGATGGCCAATGAGTATAGTTATGGCACATTAAAACAAAACTTGATTGACGGAATGAGCAAAAAAGAATTCATTCAATCAAAATTTTTGACCGTATTTCTTTTTGCAACGCTTTCAACAGTTTTCCTATTTATTTTGACCTTAATTCTTGGATTTAGTTTTTCCTCCTTTACTGAAATTGATATAGTTTTTGCAGATTTAGACTATCTATTGGCTTATTTTGTAAAACTAATTGCCTTTTTCTCTTTCTGTTTATTTCTTGGAATTTTAGTTAAAAGATCTGCATTTGCGTTAGGCTTCCTGTTGGTTTGGAATATTATCGAAGGCGTTATAAATGGTGTTTTAACATTCAAGGTGTTTCCTGAAAGTACAACTGCAGCCACGATTACTCAGTTTTTACCATTACAATCCATGTCAAATCTTATCGTTGAACCTTTTTCACGTTTATCTGTTGTGAAAAATATTGGTACTCAAATTGGTTTAGAGAACAGCAAGGACTATGGAATTTCGCTTTTTTCAATTGGCATTGTGTTGTGCTGGACAGCTATTTTTATATGTTTTTCTTATAAAATTTTGAAAAGTAGGGATTTATAAAATTTTTAATGTGTACGAATAGTTTTACATCAGTTTTCAGCTACTTTATTAACGCTCCGTTTCCTTGTAATTCACTACAATGCCATTACTTATTTCAAGTAATTAAGAACTTACAAATAGGAAATGTTGAATTGATAAATAGCTATTGTAAAACTTTAAAACTATGCTTAAATTACAATAGAAACTTTTTCAGTTTTACAAAATAAAGTATTCTTGTTTGGCAGCAGGTTTAAGTATTTTTACAATAGACGACGTCATCTTCCTTAGTACCGTAATTGGTAAGAACGAAAAAGTGTTTTTTTGTTATAATGGAGATAATCGCCATTTACATTAAAATGACAACACCTACATATAGGATATCACCAACTTATAATTTTTAAATTCGCAGTAGTTGTTAGGGTTTGATTTTTTTCCCTTTACAAACTTTATTACTTCAACTCTAATTAATTGATAGGCGAACCACAAAAGATCATTTTACTCTAAGAAGATAATTTAAATTTTCCTATTTTTAGCGCATGAAAAAAACTTTACTACTACTAACGATCCTACTTTCAATCAGTTGTTTTGCACAATTTAGTAAAACCCATTACCTGCCTCCTATTACGGCTCAATCAAATGTGGTTGAAGATCATTACATTTATATTTCTACTCCAAATACGAAAGACGTTCCTTTTAAAATAATTGAAAATGGCGGTAACGTGATTGCGGGTGTGGTCAATAATGTAACTCCGTTTCGCTACTTTATAGGAACGGGAGACTTTACGCAATTGTTTACTCCAAAAAATGCCATTGGAATTGTAAAAAACAAAGGATTTGTTATTGAAGCGGAGGATTTGGTATATGCTAATATTCGTGTAAATGCTGCAAGATCTAACAATGGTGCCTATAATCATGCCGGTGGATTAGTTTCAAAAGGGAATAGTGCGTTAGGAAAAATATTCCGCTTAGGAGCGATGTTGAATCCGCTTTTTGACACAACATTATTAAATTTCGCTTCCATTTTAGCTACGGAGAACGGCACAAAAGTTACGATTTCTAATCTGCCCCTTGGCACTATTTTGACCAATGGAACTGTAATTAACGGTCCAATAACGGTGACATTGAACAAAAACGAAAGTTACGTCTTGGCGTTAGAAAATATTAACTCGGTCGCAACACCATCAAATAGCGCCAAAATAATCGGTGCATTAGTTGAATCTGACAAAGCCGTGGCGGTAAACGCGGGTTCGTTTTGCGGAAATAATAGTACTGTACTTGGGACAAATCAAAACGGACAGCTCCAACCTGTTGGTAGAGATGTTGGATTTGATCAAATTGTTCCTTTGGAACGTACAGGAACTGAATATATTTTTGTCAAAGGATTAGGAACCGATGAATTGGAACGTGTTCTACTAGTAGCGCATACGGACCAGACCAAAGTTTTTTTGAATGGCAACACTACTCCATTTACCACCTTAAACAAAGGAGAATATGTTGCGATGGACGGTGCAAATTTCACCAATGGTAGTTTATATATCACCACTTCGGAAAAAGTATTTGCTTATCAAAGTATTGGTGGAACTGCTTCACCAGCAAATCAAAATATGTTTTTTGTTCCGCCTTTGAATTGTTCTACACCAAACGTGGTTGATAATATTCCTAACATTCAAGAAATTGGAAGCACTTTTTATGATGGTGGATTGAATATCATTACTGAAACTGGGGCTACAGTTTTAATTAATTAGAGTTACTTACTTAAAAAACACTTATATTTATAGTAAATACAAGGATATGGAAAGTATATTTCAGGGGGAGAATATTTTAGAGTTCATAAAGACATTCCCAGACGACCAAAGTTGCCGTGAATTTATAGCCAATGAGAAGTGGAAAGACGGCTATAGATGTAAACGTTGCGAGAATACGAAGTATGTTTATTTTGAAAAACACAATAAAAGAGAGTGTACCAAATGTAGATATAAAGAGAGTGCAACGGCAGGAACTCTTTTTCATAGAGTTAAATTTGGAATTCAAAAAGCATTTTGTATTGCCTTTGAAATGACTTGTACAACCAAATCAATATCCTCAACTCAAGCGGCAAAACGCTATGGAATAACTCAAAAGACTTCTTGGTTGTTTATGCAAAAAGTAAGACTTGCGATGAAGTCCTCAAAACAGTATCCAATGACAGGAAATGTACAAGTTGATGAATTTGTAGTTGGCGGAAAAGAAACAGGAAAACAAGGTAGAAGTTACGATAGCAAAAAGGCAAAAGTTGCTTGTGCTGTTGAGCTGACAGATGAAGGAAAGATAAAAAGAGGTTATGCAAATGTTATTGATGATTATTCTGCAAAGTCAATAAAACCATTATTTGACGAGCATATAAGTAAAGATGCGAATATTAAAACAGACCAATGGACAGCTTACAAAATAATAGCAAAGAGCTATAACATCGTCCAAGAAAAAAGCGTTCCTGGGAAAAACTTCAAAGAAATGCACACTATTATTCATCAGGTAAAAACTGCAATAAGAACGATTCAATCACACGTCAAAAAGGAACATCTCCAAAAATATTTAGATGAATATTTTTATCGACTGAACAGGTCAATTTACAAAGATTCTATTTTTGATAATATATTCAAACGATTAGTCTCACATCCGCATCAGGGTTGGAAGCAAATCGTAGTCATTAAGTAAGTAACTCGA
>NZ_VHLM01000064.1 GCF_009764685.1 Flavobacterium sp. I-STPP5a
AAAAAAAACTTGCAAAAAAGTAAAAGAAATTGTATTTTTAACTATGCAAGGAAGAAAAGAACTCACGCCAAAAATGCTCTATCAAGTTCATTTACAGGACCTGATTCCTGAGCATAATTTTTATCGATTGCTTGATACAGCTATCGATTTTCATTTTTTATATAAAGCTACTGCAAAGTATTATGGAGACGAAGGACAGGAGAGCATTGATCCCGTTGTGTTTTTCAAAATCTGTTTGGTAGGCTATTTAAACAACATAAATTCGGATAGGAAACTCATCGAATATTGCTCAAATTGTTTAGATGTTCGCCTTTTTATTCGGTATGACATTGACGAAGCATTGCCTTGGCACAGCACCATTAGTCGCACGCGTCAGTTATATGGTGAAGAAGTGTTTTTAAGTTTGTTTAAAGCCGTTTTAAAACTATGTGTTTCCAAAGGTATGATTCGCGGCAAGCGTCAAGCCGTGGACAGTGTTTTTATCAAAGCCAATGCCTCTATGGATAGTTTGGTAGAGAAAGAAGTATTGGAAGATGCCAGTGCCTTTGTAGATGAATTAGAAGAAAACAGCGAATTTAAAACTACCAGCACTAGAAAGAAACTAGTAGAACAACACCATAATTGGAAAAAAGAAGCTTACAAGAGCCAACCCAATCCTAACTTCAACATTGATAAAGTAGATGAACACGGCAATTCAATACGTCCGAGATTTGTATCGAATCACACCCATTATTCTCCCACCGATTCTGATGCTAGGGTAAGTGTAAAACCAGGAAAAGCAAGACAGTTAAACTATTTTGGACAAATAGCTGTAGACGATGCTCATCATGTAATAACAGGCGCCTGTTCTGATTTTGCAGACAAACGCGATAGTCAGTGCGTGCAAAAAATAGTAGAATTAACAGAGGAAAATCTAAATGAAAATGGCATTGAATTAGAAGAACTTTTAGCCGATGGAGGTTATAGTAGTGGAGAAGCGTTAAAATATTTGCACCAAAAAAACATCGATGCCTATATTCCAAACTTCGGACAGTACAAACCCGAGCGAGAAGGTTTTATTTTCAACAAAGAACTCAACCAATATGAATGCATCAAAGAAGGTTCCAACAAAGCCATTTTACTCTTTAAAGGCGAAAAGAACGATAGCAAAAGCTACACCAAAAACAGCTATCGAAGTAGTGAGCGCGATTGCAAAAACTGTCCACTACGAGAACAATGCTGCGGAAAAAGCACTAAGTATAAAAAGATAGATCACAGCATCCACAAGGAACACTACGATCGAATGCACCAAAAACTGACTCAAAACGCACGCTATGCCAAGCAAATGGTGCGAGTGAGAAGTAAAACCGTAGAACCAGTAATAGGAACGTTGGTCAATTTTACCAATATGAAGCGCGTAAACACAAGAGGAATCAAGCAAGCCAACAAACACGTTTTAATGGCAGCGTTGACCTATAATCTTAAGAAATACTTGAAGTTTATCACCAAAAAAACAAAAACAAAAGCCGGAGTTGTAAGTGAAATACAAGCAAAAGTACCAACTTCTCTAAAAACAGCTTTCATTGACTTGAAAACTGACTTTTTAAGGCATTTTATTTTTACAAACTACAACCTAAAACCAAAAATAAACCTCGCTTAAAAATCCTTAAACGAGGTTGTTTTTTACGCTTATCTTGAAATTTTACTTTTTTAAGAGAGTTGCGCAACAGCTACGTGTGTTGGCAGAAGATTTAATTCTCCGTTTCGTTTCTCAATTCTTGTATTTTCTCAATACTTAAACCCGTTATTACTGAAATAAAATCATTTTCTGCATTATTTAAAATTGCTTTTTTTGCAATATCTTCCTTGATTTTATATTCCGCTTCACTTTGTAAAGAAAAAACTTCACTTGCTTTTAAGTGCAAACTGTCTAAATATCTGTTATAGCCATATTGGTCGTCTTTTGGAAGTTTCATAATATCCAAAACATCATTAGCTTCTTTTAAGCCTTTTGCTTTGAAGTCGTCTTTTACTTCGCTATTTTTTAAGAAATAAATCCACTCATCCAAAGTGTCTTTTGCAATATCATTAAATTGATTTACTTTTAATATATAATACTCTGGAAAAATTTCATAGACTTCTTCTTTAGAAAAAGTTTCTTTTTGTTTGGTAGTTAGCCCTAAAATATCGTTTTGATGTAATCCTTTAAAATCGGTTTTACCTCTGTATATATAATCTTGTCCGTGTCCAAGGTCAAAATATACAATATTTATCGAAATTACTTTTTTGATTTCTAAATATTTCTGACCCAGTTTTAGGTTTTCTGAAATTGATTTTGAAACACCATAAGCCATTCTATGAAAATAATCAATTTCGTAGGTGTTTTGAATTTCTATGATAATTAATTCATTTTTAGAATTTTGAGTTAAAATATCTACACGATTAAATTTGTCATCATCCGTTTCTTGGTTACCTTCACTTTCAAGAATTTGTTCAATTTTGATGTTGTCAAACAACAGTTCGCTTAAAAAACCTTCTAGCACAACAAAGTTGGCTTTGTTTCTTAAAAGTCTTTTTATTGCCCAATCAAATCGTATTAGTTTCTTGCTCATTATTTCTATAAATTAATTATGCAAATTTACGCAAAAAAATGTTTGAAAAACGTTGATTTATATCTCTGTTTCAAGTGCTTTTAACAATGCTTTTTTATTTGAGTTATCCTCTCCGAGTAAACCTTTTAGTAATAACTTCATCAAGTCTTGATGAACAATAAACCACATTGGATTTTTGAAAACTTTCGGATACCCTTTGTCATTGTTATTATTTACGTCGCCATTCCAGCGCATTCCAATACACTTGTTTCCCTTTTCAAAAATGCCATAAGCTATTGAAAATTCATTATTATCATATATTATTTCGATTAGTTCAAAATTGCCTGGGTTTACATTTTCTGGTTTCATCTTTAATTGTAAAATTTTTTGTTTTTGTTTACTTTTGTTTATCAGGCTATTTCATTTTAAGTTCCAATGGAGTTATATTTTCTACTTTTACAATAATATTATCCTCTGAATTATTTTGAGCAGTATATTGTATCATTCCTTCATTTCTTGCTTTTTGGTCTAGCTCAATTGCGAGCTCTCCGTTAGAGTCTAATCCATTATGTTGTAGATTTGCAATTGAAATCTTTGCCTCACAACCACAACTTTTTAGTTCAGAATCTTTATTAGAGGTCATTATTTCTGTGATTTCTATGTTTTCAGCATTTATTTTTTCCTCTGGATAAAGACCTAATGGATGTTGCCCATATGTATTTTCAATTTTGTCTTTATTCTCGTTGATAATTGCGTAGATAGTTTTTAAAACATCTGCATCGTCGCATTTTGGGACATTGTTTTGACAAGAAATTAAAGAAACGGATGCAATCAAGATTGAAATTTTTTTCATAAAAGTGTAAATAGTTTAGTTTACCTACTTTCAGATTGTTTTTAGTCGCTGTTTCGGCTTTTCCGACCGTCAGCAAAAGATTTTGTTTTTTTTCGTGGTTTTTTAGCCCGAACGTTGCTCAAAATTTTCTGCCAACGTTCTGGCACTACAGCGGGTTTGGGACTAAATTAAGCCCTATTTCGGATTTGCCAAATCATCCCAAATACAAAACCATTTTTCCATTAAGCCCAATGTCCAAATCCGTTGTAGTGGCTGTTAGCCGTTCGGTTTTATTTTACAATTCTAGTTAAGATGTAATATGAACATTCTATTTTTTCTCCATATTCTTCATCAGGTATCCATCTGTCTTTTACCGAATTTAAGAATTTTGTATAATCTTCCTTATATTCTTCTGGCTGAACATCAGTTATTTTTGTAATAACTCCATTCTTAGAAATTGTGCAATAAGCTTTAAAATTATAAGTATATCCAATAGTATCTTTTGTTTTGAATTTGAAATTTTTTTCGGCATACTTATTCCAATTTCCATCTTTGAAATGAAAATATTTATGATTTTTTTCGGCAATATTTATATATTTTTTTTCTTCTTTTAGAGGTAAACTTTTAGACTCTGTATCATCAATATGTTCAACAGTAACATAAGTAGCGACCGTTTCACCGTTTTTGACATTTTTACCATAATACACCCTTGGCTTATCATAATAATCTTTTTTAAGTTTCTTGAATCGCTCAGCTATTTCATTTAAATTTTCGTCAATAATCTTTAAAGATTTTTGATTTTCCTTGATTTCTTTGAGCGATAAGATTGTACTAATTTCATTAGTTTTTTTCTTTGTGCTATATATTTCTACAACTAAACCTTTAACCTCAGTATCAGTTTTAAGTCCCAAACTCACTAAAAAATTAGTATTATTAATTTTGTGACCTTTAGAAATAAAAACTTCCTTAGGTTCGGGTTCGTATAAAGATTTTTCAATGTATTTTGTACAAACTAAATTGTTTATAATCTTCGTTTCCTTAGTTTCAAATATTTTAGTAAAAAAACCTCTATTAGGCTCAAAACGTGACAAATCATAATCAATTTCATTATTTGAAAATTTTATATTGAATAAGTTATCGTTTCGCTGAAGTGTATATAGTTCAAATCTTTGATCATATCTTAAAAAATCTTTGACGTTGTATTTAGATACAAAAACCGAGTTTTCTTTATTATAGAACATATATTTCAATTCGTAATCGAAATTTATATAAGTAGCTTCTGTCTGATAATCATTAAATGAAGTCAAAAGGACGATTAAGGATATAAAAAAGGTATTTTTCATTTTTTAAAATTATATACTGTTGTTTTTTGGTTTTGTGTTCTTCCTAGATTTTCGCTAAACTGACGGCTAACGTTCCGCAGCTACACGAGGTGCAAGGCTTCGTGACTGAATATTTTCTAATTAAGTAAAAAGTTCAATGCGAAACGGTAATTCCACTAAATCCTTGCATCTTGTGTAACTGCTGTTAGCCGTTCGTTGTTTTTTCGTTCGTTTTAATTTCTATTTTATATTTCAATAATTGTCTGATTGATGTTAAATGTCCAAATAAAACAATTGGAACTATAAATGTCGGCAACCAACTAAACGGAAAATTTAAAATCGCAATATTCGGTTGGTCAAAAGCAAATTTTTGAATTGGTGAAGGTGCTGAAAATAAAGCATTCACAACAATATTTGCTAAAAGTCCAAGGCTAATAAAATTCCATATTAAAATTGTTTGTCGGTTCAGTTTAGTTTTTGTCAGTCCAAAATATGCAACTATTGGTGCAGTTATTCCTGCAAGAATGTCAAAGTTACGACCTTCAAAAGTCATCAATTCTGGAATTGCTTTGTTAAGAAATAGCCAAAACAAAACTATTTCAACTGGAATTCTCACAATGTTTAAGTAAGTTATGTTTTTAAGTGGCAAACTATCAATAAATTTTTTGCCTTTTGAAGTTGCAAACAATAAAATAATTGTCAAAATTGTCGGTAAAATTCCTGTCAATATAATTTTTGGCGGAAAAGAGTTTGTATCAGATTTGTAAATATTTTTTAAAGTCAGAACTGCTTGAATTGTTAACCAAATTGTCAAACCTATAAAAATTGGCGTTGCTTTTTTTCGTGTAAGTTCAGAATTTGAGTTTTTAATTGCCCAAATAAAAAGCAATAAAGTCGCAATTGTTGTCAATCCAAAAGTCAGTGAAATATATTTAGGTAAATTGTCAATCATTTTCTATTTGTTCAATTTTTACGGTGTCGCTCTACAATGACGGCTAACGTTTTGCTACTAGGCGTAGTAGCGGGGTTAAAATTCAATTTTTTCTGTTGTTACTTTTTTCGGCAAGTACAAAACCGTTTTTATTTCAGCCTTTTGCCGCTATTATGCTTAGTAGCTGTTATATGATGGCTTAATTTTCTTTTCCAAAGTTATTAATTTTATTCTTACTTTTGGTTTTCACTTAAATTTTAATTATTATGGCAAAGAATGAAAAAACTTCTCCTAAAGTTGCAAGTCAAGCATCTAAAGTATTAAAAGACCCAAAATCTACTAAAGCTGAAAGGTCTGTTGCTGCTTCGGCACTAACTCAAGCTAAAGATAAAAAGAAGAAATAATTATATTTCCACTTCCTCTATAATGCTTACTTTTGGTATTGTCATAACACCGTTAGCTTGTTCAACAGTTTCTTCTGTTTCGTATGCTATTGAGTTTGCAAGTGATATTAGTTCGTCTGTTTCTGATATTACAAAACCAACTGTTTCACAGATTAATTTTTCTGCTATACTTTCTATTTTTGCCCACCTATTAGTACAGCCATAACTGTCCAACCATTTTATTTTTTTAATTTTATACATTATGAATTTTACTGAATTTACACAACAAGCAATGCCTTATATAAACTTTTTAATAGGTATCGGAATTGCTTTAGTTATAAGACTTAAAAACTCTGAAATAAAAGCTTTGAAAACAAACGTTTCAACTTTAGAAAGTATAATAAAGCATTATGATGTTGACCAATTTAAAAAGAACGTGGATTTAAAAATTGAAAATTTAACTTTAGAGCACAAAAAAGAAATTGAAAATGTTTTTAAACGTTCGGAAGAAAATGTAAAAGATAAAATTTTAGAACTTTCTATGCCTTGGTTAGTAAAATATAACGAACTTTTAGATTATAAATTTCACTATCTTACTAAACTTTCTGATGAGGGTTTAGATAAAATTTTAAATCTATTACCCCACAACAGACAGTTTATAGAAACACAATTAAAAGATATTAAAAGTGGTAAACTTAAACCCCTGAATTAATTTGATGAATTTTATGTTCAAAGTAGTACTTTTTAATCTTTTCGTGGTCTTCTATTGAAGTTAATCCAAGATATACAAACCCTAAATGCTGTTTGTCAAAATCATCTTTTATGTACTCTTCGGCTTGTAAGAACTTATAAAGTTTAGCTCTCAACCATTTTTTAATCATTTCTTTTTACATATTTTATCACTTCTACTTTAGCTGTCTGTTGAGGAAAGCTATCATATAACGTCCCGCTAGTAGGCGATGGTTGGAGTTAGAAATCACAATTATTTTAGCCAAAAACAACAATAACAAGTACAAAACAATTAATCAATTTAACCCGATGCCCAACTATTGCTTACTAGCTGTTATGTGAGGTTGCGTGTCGCTAAAACAACTCGTAAAATGAAAACAGATTTAAAAGAAGTGTCAAAAAAAATTAAAGAACTAATTGACTATGAAGTTTCTAAAATAGAAAGGTCAGAAAATAAATGGAAAAACCAATATGATAGTGTAATATCTGAATTGGAAAGTGAATTACGTCAAATTAATGAAGTTGTTGAGGACTTTACAGATTCTAAATTAACTCTAAATTGTATTGAAATGGAAGGGTATAAAAGATGTTTAACTACAATGATTAATAGATTTCGTGATTTTGAAAAGTACGAGTAACAATCTCACATAACGTTCTGACACTACATGTTTTGACCCCTATAAAACAAGAGTATTATTCTAAATTTCGATTATTATTTATGCGGTTAATTTTTTCATTAAAATTAGATGCTTGTCCTGGTTCCATTTCTCTATTGGTGTAATGCGTCCTAAAAGGCCATGTAGCCTAGTATTATTATAGAAAATTACATATCTTTTTAATATTAGCTCAATTTCTCCAAAAGTTCTATAATCAACTCTTTGGAACACTTCTTTTTTTAATATTCCATGATAGGCTTCAATATGCGCATTTTCTTCGGGTGTTGCTACATGTGTAAATTCTTGCTGAACTCCTATGAGTCCAAGGTATTCTCGAACACTTTTGGCAATAAATTGACTTCCATTATCACTTCTTATCACAACACTTTCAGGGTATTGGTATTCCAAAAATAAATCTGAAAGAAAAGCGATTACTTTGTCTTGTTTTATAGAAAAAGAGAAAAAATCTTT
>NZ_VHLM01000043.1 GCF_009764685.1 Flavobacterium sp. I-STPP5a
CTGTTGTACTAACATCTAAAAGCTCTTATAATTACAGCTAAATATACCAAAAAAGGAGTAGAAATACTAAGCTTTCTACTCCTTTTATTTATCAATTTATTCGAAAAAAGACTTTTTCAGTGCCCTCTTGAAAAAGCAGGGTTTTTTATAGGTTCGCTAGAGGTGGTACTCTCGCCAGATGATCTCAAAAAGAAAGAGTCAAATTATGTTATTCTTGATGAGAATTGGAAAAATAGTACAGCAGGCACGAAGATAAAAGTCTATGATAAAGGGTATTTAACGCAGAAGGAATTTAAAAAAATGCAAAAAACATTTTCAAAAGTCCCAACTTATGTGCTTGACAATGAAGAAGATTATCACGTTAAAATAGTTTTGTGATAAAGTTATTTAGTGCGGTATTACTACTGTTTGTAGCGGGTATAAATGCTCAAGAGCTTTTTGTTGTAACGGATGCTGCAAGTAATGTTCCCGCTGGATCTTTAGGAATTCGATTAGGGCAATCTATTTAGAAAAAAACAAATGGAGTCAGGGTGCAACTACCACATGTAGATGTAGTGCCGTCGGTGCAGTTTATCATAAACAGTCAAGCAAGAATTGAAGTGGCTTACCGATATGATTTGTATAGTGCGATTTTAGGAACGACTCCTAATGGTGTTTATCTTAACCGGAAGTATAATTTTTTAATATTTTAAAGTAAAACAAAGTGGCGTAATTCAGTTAATTCATTAGTGAGCTGGATTATGTTTTTACTTGGTGAATGTTTTTTAATTTTCTTTTTGGATAAAAAATCAAATCTAGTTTCTGTTTCTATTTAAAGTTTATTTTTTAGCAGATTTATTGAAAATTTAAAATCTTTAAAATCAATTGATTGTAAGTATTTTTTAAGGTTAACTTTCTTTTTTATAAAAAAAAAGCAATATTATTTTTGGATTTTCCAAAATAGTTCTTATTTTTGCACCCGAAATAAAAGCAGGCCCGTTCGTCTATCGGTTAGGACGCATGGTTTTCATCCATGTAAGAGCGGTTCGATTCCGCTACGGGCTACAAACTTTCAATTTTGATG
Organism: Flavobacterium sp. I-STPP5a; assembly: GCF_009764685.1. Lineage (GTDB taxonomy): Bacteria > Bacteroidota > Bacteroidia > Flavobacteriales > Flavobacteriaceae > Flavobacterium. The sequence goes on from NZ_VHLM01000043.1 coordinate 1,064, forward strand.
TATTAGGTCAATAATTCACGCACAAACTAAAAGCCTCGATTTTATCGAGGCTTTTTTTTATTTGATAAAACCCCATGCGGTTCTAGAATTGGATAGTGTCCGAAATATGTAAATAGATACCTTAAGCTGGTAATAAAAAGGTAAAAGAATAATCACTTCAAGAATTTGTATTAAGGAAATAATCTATTTTTAAGATGGAATGCGACTAAAAGGGTCTTGATAAAATACTTGGTTGGCTTGTAAAAATTTTATAATTTTGCATTCCGAATTTATAATATAAATTAAAGAAGAAGATGGATATTAAAAGAGTAGCAATAGACGCTGTAAATGAAACAATTGTAATGACAGTTGTTCATATGGATTATAAAGGTCAAGTAGCAAAAAGAATAAACGAAAAAATGCCTTTGGCAACTGTTAAAGGTTTTAGAAAAGGTGCTGTGCCAAAAGACCTTGTTGAAAAACAATACGGTAAAGCTATTAAACAAGAAGAAGTTCAGAAAGTGGTTGATTTAGCACTTGAGCGTTTCGTACAGTCTGAGAGATTGAACCTTCTTGGAACTCCACTTCCTAAAGTGAATGAAAACTTTGATTGGAGTGCTGAAGAATTGACTTTCGAATATGAAATCGGTTTGGTTCCTAATTTCGAATTGGATTTAGAAGCTAAAAACGACATCGTAAAATATGTAGTTACTGCTGATGATAAACTTATTGATGGTCAAGTAGAAAGAATCCAAAAACAATTTGGAACTGCAATTCCACAAGAGGCTGTTATTGAAGGAGCTGATGTAACTGGAACATTCTCTAACGAAGAAAAAGGAATTAATAACGCTACTACAATTGCTGCGGATCTTTTTAAAGACAAAGCAACTTTTGATTTATTCATAGGTAAAAAAGTAGGTGATGTAGTGACTGTAAATACTAAAGGTTTGTTTGAAGACGACCACCAGTTAATGGACGTCATGAAAGTGGCTCACGACGATGTTCACGGTTTAGAGGTGGATGTAAACTTCACTATCGAAGCGATCAATACGGCTGAGTTAGCAGAATTAAACCAAGACTTATTTGATAAATTGTTTGGTGCTGGAACAATCTCTTCACTTGAAGAATTGAAAGGTAAAATCAAAGAAGATGCTGAAAGCCAATTTGCTGCTCAAGCAGATCAAAAATTATTAGGTGATGTAACGGAGTTCTTAATTGAAAGTACTAAGTTTGATTTACCAGCTGAGTTCTTGAAAAAATGGTTGCAAACTGTTGGTGAGAAAAAATTAACTCCAGAAGAAGCTGAGGTTGAATATGCACGTTCTGAAAAAGGATTGCGTTTTCAATTGATCGAAGGTAGAGCTATGGCACAATCTGACATCAAAATCACTTTTGAAGACTTAAAAACATTTACTACAAAAAATATCCGTCAGCAAATGGCACAATTCGGACAAACAAATCCTACCGACGCAGAAGTGCAAGGAATTGTAGCAAGAGTTTTGTCAAATCAAGACGAAGTAAAAAGACTTTCTGATCAAGTTGTTGCTGAAAAATTATTAGAATTATTCAAAGAAAAAGCAAACCCAACTACTAAAGAGGTTACTTACGAAGAGTTTATTGCTGCATCTTACGGAGAATAAATTCTAGTCGTAAAGTCAAATGTCATAAAGTCAAAAGTTAAAAAAATGGAAAATAATTTCGTTTTTTGTTTCAAATTTTAAGATTTTATTACAAATGTAAAACAATAAAAATTACCTATATTTGAGCGTCAGAAAAATTTTTTTTGACGCTCTTTTGTTATTTTAGCAAGTAGGAGCTAATCCAGCTTTTCGTTGCAAGTTTTTTTATCTGTTTAGATTTTATACAATTATTGCAAGAGCTTCCTTTGGTCGCTTTGCCCTAATTATAAAATCAAAAAACAGCTTTCAAAAAGCTTTCCACTACTATCTGGGCTAAAAAGCAAGACATATTGACACGATCTGTAAAGCGGAACGACCTTTGCAATACTGATTATAGAACTAGAGATAAAGTACAACTTAGAACACATACACATGAACTACGGTAAAGAATTTAAAAAATTTGCTACAAAGCACCAAGGAGTAAATGCCATGTATTACGATAAAATCGTTGCGGCAATGAATCCTACTAATATGACTCCTTATATTATTGAAGAACGCCAGTTAAACATTTCGCAACTTGACGTTTTCTCAAGATTAATGATGGATAGAATTATCTTTCTAGGAACAGGAATCGATGATCAAATTGCAAACATCGTTCAGGCTCAGTTATTATTTCTAGAAAGCGCAGACGCTTCTAAGGATATTCAAATTTACTTGAACTCTCCAGGAGGAAGTGTATATGCAGGTTTAGGAATTTATGACACCATGCAATACATCAAGCCTGACGTTGCTACAATTTGTACAGGTATGGCTGCCTCAATGGGAGCAGTTTTATTATGTGCAGGAGCTGAAGGAAAACGTTCGGCATTGCCACATTCAAGAGTAATGATTCACCAGCCATCAGGTGGAGCACAAGGTGTAGCTACTGATATGGAAATCAACTTGAGAGAAATGTTGAAATTAAAAGACGAATTATACAACATCATCTCACATCACTCCGGACAAACTTTCGATAAAGTGCATGCAGATAGTGAGCGCGATTACTGGATGAAAGCTGATGAAGCAAAAGAATACGGTATGATTGACGAAGTGTTGAGAAGAGGATAAAAAAATGGTTTCAGGTTTCAAGTTTAAAGTTATTATGGAAACTTTAAACTTGAAACTTTAAACTTGAAACAAAAAATATGGCGAAAGAAAAATTAGAATGTTCGTTTTGTGGAAGGAAAAAGCCAGAAACTAATTTATTAATAGCGGGTATTGATGCACACATTTGTGATAAATGCATCGAGCAAGCGCACGGAATTGTTCTTGAAGAATTAAAAACAACTGGTAGTTCTAAACTAGTAGGAGATTTAGTTTTGCAAAAACCAAAAGAAATTAGAGCTTTCCTAGATCAATATGTTATTGGGCAGGACCAGACTAAAAAGGTGATGTCTGTGGCAGTTTACAATCACTACAAACGTTTGATGCAACAGCAACAAGACGATGAGGTAGAGATTGAAAAAAGTAACATCATCATGGTTGGGCAAACCGGAACCGGAAAAACATTAGTAGCTAAAACCATTGCAAAAATGCTTGACGTTCCTTTAGCTATTGTAGATGCTACGGTATTGACAGAGGCAGGTTATGTAGGTGAAGATGTAGAAAGTATTTTAACACGTTTGTTACAAGCTGCTGATTATGATGTGGCCAAAGCAGAACGCGGAATTGTATTCATTGATGAGATTGATAAAATTGCTCGTAAGAGTGACAATCCATCTATAACAAGAGATGTATCTGGTGAAGGAGTGCAGCAAGCCTTACTAAAATTACTAGAAGGAACCGTTGTGAATGTCCCACCAAAAGGAGGACGTAAACACCCAGATCAAAAATTTGTTGAAGTAAATACTCAAAATATCTTGTTTATTGCTGGTGGTGCTTTTGATGGAATCGAAAGAATTATTTCGAAACGATTGAATCGTCAAGCCGTGGGGTATTCGACTTCAAAAAATGTAGACAATATTGATAAAGACAATTTGTTGCAATACATTATCCCTAAGGATATCAAAGATTTTGGATTGATTCCGGAGATCATTGGTCGTTTACCAGTTTTGACACACATGGATCCTTTGGATAGAGCAACATTACGTTCTATTTTAACAGAGCCCAAAAATGCGTTAATCAAACAATATGAAAAGTTGTTTTTAATGGATGAGGTAGTATTTACCATTACAGATGAAGCTTTAGATTTTATTGTTGATAAAGCCTTAGAGTACAAATTAGGTGCACGTGGTTTACGTTCTTTATGCGAGGCAATCCTAACCGATGCCATGTATGAATTACCAAGTTCAGATAACAAAGTACTTGAAATAAATCAAGAATACGCTGAGGAAACCTTGAATAAAAACTTATTGAAGCGTTTGGAAATAGCTTCTTAAATTGCAGTTTTCTTAAAATTACAAACCTGTTTATTAATTTAAACAGGTTTTTTTATGCAGTTTTTACAGTATTTGTTATTGTTTTAAAAAATCACATCTATTTATTTAATATCAACTTTAGAATATCGATTTTTGTTAGTACAATTTAATTATGTCACATGAAAGTAGAGGACAAAGAGGTTATATTATTGAAAGTTTCAGGACAAGATAAGCCTGGAGTAACTGCTGGTTTAACATCAATTTTAGCCAATTACAATGCTATTATTTTAGATATTGGTCAAGCTGATATTCATGATACGCTATCCTTGGGTATATTATTTGAAATTCAAGCCGGATCAACATCAGGACCGGTTTTAAAAGATTTGTTATTCAAAGCTTATGAATTGGGGGTTAAAGTAAAATTTATTCCTATATCTATTGCTGATTATGAGATTTGGGTCAAAGGACAACGAAAACAACGCTATACAATCAATATTTTAGGGGAAACATTAACTGCGGTACAGATTGCTGCAGTGACCCAGATTTTATCCAATCAAAACTTGAATATTGATGCTATTAAGAGATTGACAGGACGTGTTTCTATTATTGAAAAAGAAGAATTCCCTCGTGCTTGCATTCAGCTTTCGGTAACGGGAACAATCGTTGATAAGTCTTTTATAACCGCCAGTTTTATGGAAATTTCGAGAACGCTAGATGTGGATATATCGTTTCAAGAGGACAATATGTATCGCAGAAATAGGCGTCTAGTATGTTTTGATATGGATTCGACCTTAATTCAAACTGAAGTTATTGATGAGCTTGCAGAACTTGCTGGAGTAGGCGAGCAAGTTAAAGCAATTACCGAGGCTGCAATGAATGGAGAAATTGATTTTAGCGAAAGCTTTAAGAAGCGAATGGCTTTGTTAGAGGGTTTGAGTGAAGAAGTGCTGCAAACTGTAGCCGAGAATTTACCTATCACAAAAGGCGCCCATAGATTAATGAAGGCCTTAAAATATTACGGATACAAAACTGCTATTCTTTCTGGAGGTTTTACCTTTTTTGGGAACTATTTGCAAAAAGAATTGGGAATTGATTATGTTCATGCAAACGAACTAGAAATAAAAGACGGTAAGTTAACAGGTAATTACATAGGTGAGATTGTTGACGGTAAAAAGAAAGCCGAATACCTACAAGCCATTGCTGATAAAGAAGGTATTCATATCAATCAAACTATTGCAGTGGGTGATGGTGCCAATGATTTACCTATGCTAAACCTCGCAGGACTTGGAATTGCTTTTCATGCAAAACCAACTGTGAAAGAAAAAGCCGAAAGTTCTATTTCAAGTTTAGGTCTTGATGGTGTTTTATACCTATTAGGATATCATGATAGGCACATTGATATGATGGAGCATTAATCTGCTAGAGAATCTCAAAAAAAAAGCACTCGTTATGCACGAGTGCTTAACTCAAAAAAAAATCTATGATGTATTTTGTGATGGTTATAAATCAAAAAATAGAACCGATAGATGTGCGAAATAGCTAACTGATAACAGTTTCCCTATTTCAAATTAAGATGGATAAATCATCTCAATAAATTGGTTGATAGCACTAGAATATGATTTTTAGTGTTTATAATTCAATAAAAATAACAGCCATTACTCTCAGCATAAATCCTAAAAGAAGTAGTAGGTCCTTCGTCAGATTAGTATGATTAGCGTAAAATCAATCTAGTGCTTTCAATTTTTAACAAACGCTTAATAGAACAGAAAATTGGGGGCATTCTGTTTTTTTAAACTTCTACGTTGCAAATCTAATGTAAGATTTTGGATTAATTTTACGGTTTTTATGTTAAAATTTTACGGTTTTTTGGATTAGAGGATCCCTATTTTTTTTGCTTCGTCTATGATATCTTTATCGGTTCCTTTATCAACTAAAAGCTGGATTTTAATATTTGACTTCCTTTTTTCAATAGTGCTCAAGGACAGTTCAAGTTGTTCTGTCATGTCTTTAGTCCTTATGCCGCGGGATAGTAAGGCCAATATTTCACAATCAATGGAATCAAAATCAAGTTTTTTTATAATGTCTTGGCGTAACACTTTGTGAATGGTAGTGCTGTAAAATTTTTGCCCAACGACTATTTCTTGATAAGCGGTCATCAGGGATTGTGCGTTAATGTCATTCTTTAATATAAAACCTTCGGGATTTATTCTTTCAATTGCATTGTGTAAGAGGAGAGGTTCACTATGCATTGTTAATAAAATGATTTTACATTTAGGAAAGTACTGTCTGATAAGAATTCCTAAATCAATACCGTTTTGAATGTTTCTGTCTTCATAAGGAGGTAAACTAATGTCTAAAAAAGCTACGTCTAATGTTAGCTGAGAATGATTCCTATCCCTTATTTTGTTGTATGCTTCTTGACATGAAAATGCGGTAGTAAAATGTTTTGGAATAGTAGCGTTTTCAAGTCGGGATAATATATTGATATAGGCATCAATAGTAATAGGATGATCGTCTACAAGAAGAAGGTTATGTGTTTTCATTTCAAGTAATAGCATTTTAAAACGCTAATATAGAATAATGTATTTTGCGTTCAAATAGATATTTAAAATACTTTTTGATTTCTTATTCATTGAGATGTCATCTTGAAGTTAGATTTTGTTAAAATTGCTACTATAATATTCATTAGGGAATAGAACTTTTATTTAATTTATACAATCCGATTTCATTTCGATCACATATATTTATTTTGAAACTGCAACTCCTTCAATTGCTCTAGATAGTCTCTTTGGTTTGATAATCTTGGTATTTTGTGTTGCCCGCCTAGTTTGTCTCGGTCTTTTAACCAGTCGTAAAATAAATTTTTACGAGCTACATTGATTACCAATGGGTTTAAAGTCATGTTGTTGTAACGTTTGGCTTCGTAGTCAGAGTTGAGAGCTTGTATGGATTCATCCAATACTTTCTGGAATTGCAATACATCAGTAGGGTTGTCTTTAAACTCAATCATCCATTCGTGAGCGCCTTTCTCTTTGCCTTCCATAAAAATAGGTGCCACAGTATAGTCAACCACTTCGGTTTGGGTGATTTTGCAGGCTTTGGCAATAGCCTGATCTGTGTTTTCAACCATTAATTCTTCCCCAAAAACATTGATATGATGTTTGGTTCTGCCTGTAACTCTAATTCTGTAAGGATTTAAAGAGGTAAAACGCACCGTATCACCTATCATGTAGCGCCACAAACCAGAGTTGGTAGTAATGACAATGGCGTAGTTTTTAAATAATTCTACATCTGCTAGTCGAATTGCTTTTTGGTTTGGCGTACCAAAAGTATCCATCGGAATGAACTCATAAAAAATCCCGTAGTCCAACATCAACAACAAATCACTAGAGTAATTTAAATCTTGAATAGCAAAAAAACCTTCGGAGGCATTGTATATTTCGTAGTATTTAAAATCTTTTTTAGGAAGTATTTTTTGGTACTGCTCTCGGTACGGTTCAAAATTGACACCACCATGAAAATAAACTTCTAAGTTGGGCCAAAGTTCTAGTAAATTGCCTTTGCCAGTTTCCTCTAGCATTTTATTCATTAATACCAGCATCCAGGAAGGAACACCTGCAAAACTAGTTACATTTTCGTTTTTAGTTTCGTTGATAATGGCAGCAATCTTGGTCTCCCATTCGCTCATCAAGGAAGTTTTGCTGCTTGGCGTGCTGCTAAACTCTGCCCAAATAGGCATGTTCTCAATTAAAATTGCCGATAAATCTCCAAAAAAGGTATTCTTATCTTCGTAAATTTGGGAACTGCCACCTAAACGCAAACTTTTCCCCACAAACAGTTCCGAGTCTTCATTGTTGTTCAAGTACAAGCAAAGTAAATCTTTGCTGCCTTTGTAATGACAATCTTCTAATGCTTCGTTACTTACAGGAATAAATTTACTCTTAGCATTTGTGGTGCCGCTTGATTTAGCAAACCACTTTATGGGTGTTTCCCAAAAAACATTTTGTTCTCCTTGGCGAGTTCGTTCAATAAGGGGTTGTAATTCTTCGTAGCTAGATATAGGAACTCGTTCTGCAAACGTGGCGTAGGTTTGTATAGATGCAAACTCATATTCTTTGCCAACAACTGTATTCTTTGAGGATTGTATCAAGTGCATAAGCAATTCTTCCTGAACTTCATTAGGGTATTTCAAGAAAAGTTCGATTTGATGAATCCTTTGTTTAAGAACCCAAGAAGCAAACGAATTGATTATGGTTAGCGGCATTTTTAAATTATGAATTATGAATTACGAATGATAACTTTACCAAAAATAACAAAATTTGTTTAACAACTTGTGTTAAACCCGAAACTTTAAAGCGCATGACTTACGAAGGTGTACTTGCAAAAATGCAAACGGAATTGGGTAATCCCATTCAATATTACTTGGTTTTTGAAGATAGTTTTTTGAACGTGAATCAGTTACTAAATAAAGAGCTAGAAATCAATTTTGTAGGCTATCAATGTTTAAATTGTGGCAAAAAGAAAAAAATATTCCGTCAAGGTTTTTGTTACGATTGTTTTTATTCTAGCCCAGCCGTGGGCGATTGGATTATGAAACCCGAGTTAAGTACGGCGCATCTTGGGATTCAAGACCGGGATTTAGCCTATGAACAAAAAGTGCAATTGCAACCGCATATTGTTTACCTAGCCTTATCTAGCGAAGTAAAAGTAGGTGTGACTCGTAAAACACAAGTCCCAACCCGATGGATAGATCAAGGTGCCAATCAAGCCATTTCAATTGTAGAAGTGCCTAATAGATATCTAGCTGGAATTACCGAGGTAGCACTCAAAAACCATTATGCTGATAAAACCAATTGGCGAAAAATGCTCACTAACAATGTAGAGCAAATTGACTTAGTTGCAGAACGTTTAAAAGTTGAAAATCTAATTCCAAATGAGGTTCAGGAATATTTTCATGCTCAAAAAAATGATTTGTATGAAATGCATTATCCCGTTCTAGACTATCCCGCTAAAGTAAACAGTTTAAGCTTGGACAAAACACCACAATTTAAAGGAAAGCTTACCGGGATAAAAGGGCAGTATTTGCTTTTTGAAAACGGTACCGTATTTAACATCCGTGGTTCAGAGGGGTATGTAGTATCTCTTGCAGTATAAAAAGTTCTAGGGCGTATCCTTTTTTTAAAATTGAAAAAATTTTAAAAAAAGGTCAGGCTGTTCGAGGGCACTGAAAAAGTCTTTTTTCGAATAAATTGATAAATAAAAGGAGTAGAAAGCTTAGTATTTCTACTCCTTTTTTGGTATATTTAGCTGTAATTATAAGAGCTTTTAGATGTTAGTACAACAGCAATCAATACAGTTCAGTGAACATTCTTCTTTATATGATTTAATTATTCCAAAGAATAACATTCTGAGGAAAATCAATGATTTAATAGATTTTTCCTTCATTTATGATGAATTATTAAATAAGTACTGCACCAATAATGGACGTATGGCAGAAAGCCCCGTTCGTATGTTCAAGTATTTGCTTCT
>NZ_VHLM01000062.1 GCF_009764685.1 Flavobacterium sp. I-STPP5a
AAACTCAATTTTCCTATATCCCTTTGCAAAATGGAATATAGCTTCATAAATCTCTTGATGTACTTTAAATTCAACTCGTCCCCTTGTGTCAAACTTCGGGAGCTCAATGATACCAATCAATGTCCAAATATAATGCTTGCTATTTGGGTTAGGATGATACTGATATTCTATCGTTTTATTTCTTAAAGAGCGTAATGCTTTTTTAATCTCTTCGGTATTTCTGTCATCTTCATTCTTTGCAAAAATGGACAAAGGGCAGTTAATTATATGCAAATTATCAAGCAGAGCGGGCTGTATCGTAAAATCTTTATGCAATTGTTTACCTTCAATAATTTGTTGCGCAATGTATACTAAACAGTTCAAAACACGCTGTTCATAGGCAGAAAAGTTATATTTTGCAATTGACAAAACATAGCTTAAAATCATTTCTTTGTCATTAAGAACCATACACTTATGTTTTTGAGTTAAGAGTAATTTATGCAAATATATAAAAAAATTAAGAGTAGCAATATTATAACTCTTAAAACTCTTAAATACCTCTTACCTTTGACGTTTTTCATTTCTTAAATACCTCTTATCTCGGGAGGTTAAAAAACCTTCTTAACCCTTACTATGACTAGCTTTTTTATCCTTTTTTTTCGAGATGCATAAGCTTTGTTTATTTTTAAAATAAAAGAAGGAATTATACTTAATTATTTCAAAAACAAGAAAAAGTAAAATTCAGAAAAAACCAAAAGGGAAGAAGAACCAACGAGAAAGAAAACAAAACAAAAAAGAAAAAAAGGAAACACACCAGCGGGCGCGGGCGGTTCGTTTTTAACCCCTTTTTAAGCTCTTTTTTTGATTTATTTTGCATTTATAGGGAAATGTAAGTCTTAAAGGAAAAAGAGGCTTTAAAACGCCTTATTTCCCTTTAAGGCATTTTTAAAACTAAAAAAAAGATTTTATTATCTCATTCAGCTGCACAAAATTTTCGTTTAGTTCCTCATTTCATTCGTCCTAAACTCAAATATTTGTTTGCTTCATTTCGCTAAAAAATCAGTGAACAACCCAATTTATTAAGAGAGCAAGAGGGAACGGGACTTACGTCCTGTTCTCTCTTGCTCTACGAGGTTAAAAGGTTGATTCTCAACCTTAAACAAAAATAAAAATTTTTATTTTGATATATTAAAAATATATTACTTTTTAATATACCTTTGTAACAAGTAGTTACAAATGATTTTAATATATAACGGCATATAAAATGAAGAATTCTAACGTAGCAATCGACCAAACCACAAACGAAGCATTAAGCGAATTTTGTACCCGTACAAAGCTCACGAAAAAAGACTTTATAACCATATCATTGAAGTACTTTAATGATTATGCAATCAATCCGAGTAAACACGAAAAGCCGACACAGGAAATTGAGAAGATGCACAAGCGCATCGAGGATGTTTTTAAATTTATTAAAGCACAGGAGCGAGATATTTTAAAACCTTTTTTGGTTCAAGTTGCAAAAAGTAATATTGAACATAAAGATGAAATTACTTCTTTAAGAAATTCAATAAATTTATTTGTAAATAAAAACATCGAACAAAATAAAGAGCGTTTGATCCTGGAACAAAAAGCACACCAGGACCAAATTAAAATACTTCAGGAACAGAAAGAAGGTTTATTAAAAGACCAACAGCAAATGCGTCAAATTATACTTCAACTTGGCCAAACCTTAGAGGAAAAAAACAAAGGAATTTTTGATAATTTCAAAAAAATATTAAAATAATGAATGTCAAAATCCAAGGAGGAGGAGCAGGCACTTATTCCAATTCGGGAAGCTGTTCCAACGTTGTAGAATATTTGGAACACGAAGACAAAAAACAATTAGAACAGGGCAATGAGATAGAACCGTTTTTTAACCACAAAGAAGAACGAGCCAATGCCAGCCAAATGATAAAGAAGCTAGACGAGAACAAGGGGCAACTTTTGAAAACAGATGCTAAGTTTTTTGTTTTGACTATATCACCCAGCGAAAAAGAAATTAATGCAATGGGTAAAACTCCAGAAGAGCAAAGCCGAAATTTCAAAGAATTCATTAAAGGGGAAGTAATGGAAAAATATGCCCAAAACTTCAATAAAGACTTGAAAAAAGACGATTTATTATACTATTCTAAAATACATATCGAACGAAAAGGAGAGCGGGAGAAAGATATGCACGCACATATCATTGTGAGTAGAAAAACGGCAGACAATCGTGTGAAAATTAGTCCACAGAGTAACCACAGAGGAACGAGTAAAGGAGCAGTAAAAGGAGGGTTTAACCGAGTAGAATTTTTCAATAAAATTGAAAATTCTTTTGATAGTAAGTTTGAATTTAAAAGAGATATAAAGGAAAGTTTCGAATATCAAAACACTCTAAAAAACGGAACAGTTAAAGACATTGAAACCCAATTATTAAAGGCTAAAGCACAAGAGGAATCTATTAAAATATCTCAAGAAAAAGTGCAGCAACAACAGAAAATTCAAAGCAGAGGATTATCTCGATGATATAATTAATCGCTTCGCTACCCTCATTTTTACTAAAGACAAGGCGGAACCCCCGCCCTATATTTAGTAAAAATCGAGAGAGTTACTCTTCCATAAATTCAGTAAAATTCGACCATATTTAATACTAATTTGATTTTTATGAAAATGTCTTTTAGAACAAAAGAAGAAAGCAATAAAATGCAAGAAAAGGAATTCTTAAAATTAACCCCTGTTGAAAGAGTCATGAAATTCTTTGAACTCATTTATTTTTTTAAAGATTTCCCTGTAACCACCAAAGAAAAAAACAATAATTTTATAATTATTATAAAAAACAACAAACACAAATTAGGACAATGAAAAGCCTTTCTCCCCTTTTGTTTAGATTATAGTTTTTTTATTTGTTATATCTCTTAAAACACCCATAACATCTACATTATCTGTTACTTTTTCAATCGAGCTAACGGCTTGTTTACCCCTTTTTATAGGCGCTTTTTTCTCTACAGGTTCTAAATCTTTCAATTGTTTTCTAAGAGCATTGATGACCCAGCCTTGCCCCTTAGAACCAGCATCAGCTTTTACTTTTAATTTGCTCAAAGACAGTATAAAATCAGGTAAATTCTTTTGACAATCTTTGAATAAATCAAGATTATTTTTTATTCCGGCATCTGAAAAAGCAAAATTCTCCCTTAAATAATTCAGTACAACAACATCTAAATCAAAACGCAAGGAAACTTGCTTTTTCAGCTTGGTTTCTTCTAGCTTTTTACTGGCGTGTTTGTCTTGGTACACAGGGTAAAACTTGATATATTCAATTTTTTGACCTCGTTTAGTAACTTCGGTTCTACCATCTCCAGCCAAACGCTTGTATGTGAAAGTATAAGGCGAATGCGCATCAAGTTCTTTTTTGGCGGTATCTATGACGTATGTAAAGAAATCTTTATTTTGTTTATACTTGTTTTCAAGCTTAAACATTGCTCGTAAAGTGTCTATTTTATAAGGGTGCAGCTTTTGTTCAGTACTTATAATTTCATACAATCGCATTGCATACGTGCTTTCAAAACTCATCATTTTAGCAAACTCAATTTTCCTATATCCCTTTGCAAAATGGAATATAGCTTCATAAATCTCTTGATGTACTTTAAATTCAACTCGTCCCCTTGTGTCAAACTTCGGGAGCTCAATGATACCAATCAATGTCCAAATATAATGCTTGCTATTTGGGTTAGGATGATACTGATATTCTATCGTTTTATTTCTTAAAGAGCGTAATGCTTTTTTAATCTCTTCGGTATTTCTGTCATCTTCATTCTTTGCAAAAATGGACAAAGGGCAGTTAATTATATGCAAATTATCAAGCAGAGCGGGCTGTATCGTAAAATCTTTATGCAATTGTTTACCTTCAATAATTTGTTGCGCAATGTATACTAAACAGTTCAAAACACGCTGTTCATAGGCAGAAAAGTTATATTTTGCAATTGACAAAACATAGCTTAAAATCATTTCTTTGTCATTAAGAACCATACACTTATGTTTTTGAGTTAAGAGTAATTTATGCAAATATATAAAAAAATTAAGAGTAGCAATATTATAACTCTTAAAACTCTTAAATACCTCTTACCTTTGACGTTTTTCATTTCTTAAATACCTCTTATCTCGGGAGGTTAAAAAACCTTCTTAACCCTTACTATGACTAGCTTTTTTATCCTTTTTTTTCGAGATGCATAAGCTTTGTTTATTTTTAAAATAAAAGAAGGAATTATACTTAATTATTTCAAAAACAAGAAAAAGTAAAATTCAGAAAAAACCAAAAGGGAAGAAGAAC
>NZ_VHLM01000013.1 GCF_009764685.1 Flavobacterium sp. I-STPP5a
GTTCTTGCGAACAAAACGGCTGTCAATTCAATATGTCTAGGAACGTATTCTTACTATTTTTTCGCCTTTCGTTTGTTTCTCAAAGCGGGTGCAAAAGTAGTTATTCTTTTTTAACTGGCAAGAAAATCATGAAGTTTTTTTGAGATAATATTTATCTCGTTTGCTTCTCTATTTCTTATCAATCTCTCAAGGAACTTCCAGCGTTTTGCGGGGTGCAAAGATAACTTTCTCTTTTAAATCTCACAAGCTTTTTTTAAGGTTTATTTAAAGAGTAAATCTCTAATTACTTTGTTTTACTTGTCAATCATTTAAAGAACGTCTGCGTCATTGCGGGTGCAAAACTACAACCTTTATTCCCTTTTACAAGCTTTTTATTCGCCTTTTTTTGATCTTTTCTTAACTTTTAAACTAAAGCACTGATTAAACGACTCTTAAAACATAAACTTTTTTAAGTTAATTTAAATTAGGATCGTTTTACTGTAAAATCGTGACTCTTGAGAGTATTTGATAGCATTCTATATATAACGACTACTGGTTTACATCTATTCAATAATAGAATTATTAATAGAATTGTTATCTATTATATATAGGTAGCGTTTTTACTTATCCGCAAAAAACGTCTTCTAGATTCTCAAACCGCGTTAGGGATAGTAGCGAAAAGCCCACAGTGACGACCGAAAGGAAGGAACGAGGACTTGTAGCGAAAAGCCCGTCCTTATATAAAACAACAAGAGTAGCAGGATCAACTGCTACTCTTGTTGTTTTATATAAGGGATCGCCCAAATAAAATTTAATATTCCCATCTACTTACACGAACAATCATTAGTTAATATCTAAATCAATTAAAAAAGATGCACTGACAAATTATAGAATAGTATTATTCCTTTATTATTTAAAAAACTCAATTGTACTACAATCTTATTTTGAAAGGAAATGAAACAGAAAACGATTACCTTACAATTGAGTACTATCAAAAAAACGAATGCATTCTCTTTTAAAATAATCCTTTTAGACAGAGTTTTATTTATATTTGCATCATGTTTACATTTTTTAAATCGAAGCCTCCTTTACGAGAGCTCATTCCGCAAAATCACATTGACATCCATTCGCATTTGCTTCCAGGCATTGACGATGGTGCTCAAACATTCAAAGATACGCTAGCCCTAACCACTGCTTTGCAAAGCATGGGTATTACGGAGTTTATTACAACACCTCACATTATACAACATGTTTGGGACAACACACACGAACAAATTATAAAGAAACAAAATGAAACGATATCCCTATTACACGGTAGCGGTATCACTTCTCCATTTAAGGCTGCAGCAGAATACCTAATGGACGATCAGTTTGTTAAACTTTTTCAAGAGAAGTCATTACTAACCTTGAAAAATAATTATGTACTAGTAGAGATGTCTTATATCAATGCTCCTATTCAACTGTATGCTATTTTATTTGATCTACAAGTTGCGGGCTATATTCCCGTTTTGGCACATCCTGAACGCTATCTATTCTATCACAACAACATGAAGGAATACGACAAACTTATAAAGGCGGGATGTTTGTTCCAGCTTAATTTACTGTCTATAGTTGGCTATTACGGCAACGGAATTGCTCAAATTGCCGAACAATTACTTCAAAAAGGAATGTATACCTATGTAGGCACCGATGCACATCATGCCAAACACATTGCTGCATTTGATCAAAAAATATTAATTAAAGACACCGCCCCCTTGAAAGAAGCGATTGCCAACAATCAATTTTTCAAACTATAAAATCAATCCAGAGCAGTTGCCACTAGGATTACCATTTACCCCTAAAAAAAAGGGTTTAATAGTCAAAAATAGTTGGTAAAAATGCTGTAAAGCATTATAAAATATGATGTTTCCAAAAGTTTATTGAAATTCGTTTCAATAAACTTTTTTTATTTATGAAAAACTCAAAAAAAAGCGTTGTCCAACGTGCAAAAGTCTTCAAACTATTAAATGGGGAATTCAACAAAATAAGCAGCGTTTTAAATGTAAGGATTGCAGTCAATTATTTACTTCAAACAATAAATCTGTTTCAGATTCTAACAAAGAAATTTGGTTTAAAAATTGGATAATTGGCAAAGATACTTTTGATAAGATATCACTTGAATCTGGATATAGCAAGAGCACATTACAACGTTATTTTTCTAAAATGTTGCATAAGGCACCCTTTTAGAATTTAGCTCTGCTGATGAAATTTATTTAGTCCTGAATGGAACCTATTTTCCAAATGATATCTGTTTGGTTGTTTATAGGAACTTTCATTTAAGGTCAACGCAACTTTATAGAATGACCAATGGAGAACATTTTGAGGAGATTGCAGAAGACTTACAGAATTTATTGAAACTAGGAATTAAAATAAAGAGCATCACATCGGATGGAGATAAATCCTCAATAAAAGCTATTAAAAAAGTGTGTCCAAAAGTACCTTTTCAAAGATGTTTGGTGCATATATCAAGAATGTGCAGAATATGGATTACTCAGCATCCAAAGCACAAATCTGGTTTTGAACTTAAGCAAATAGTTGTCAAAATCCATCATATTGATTCTGAATATAAACGACAATTATGGCTTATTGAACTCATTCAATGGGAAGAAGAATATCGGGATTTTATTAATCAAAAATCACATAATATGGAAACTGGAAGATATTGGTATACCCATAAAATGGTTAGAAGATCATTTACTGTAATTAAAAAAGCATTACCCAATATGTTTCTCTATTTACAGGATGGCAAAATACCCAATACAACAAATTCTTTAGAATCTTTTTTTGGACATTTAAAAGGTAATTTGAATGTTCATAGAGGATTAAGTTTAGCCAACCGCAAGAACTTTTTGAAATGGTATTTGTATTACAAAAATCAAAACAACAAGTAGGTTTTCTTAGCCATTAGACATACCAAAAAATGTATAAAAAAGGGCAGATAAACTGCCCTCATTTTTCGTATATGTATCAAATCTATTGCTAATTGGTTGCTCCTCAGCAGAGCCAATGTCCTCTTCAATTTGACTGAGCTAATTTAACTAATCTAAAATTAAAAATTACCAACTATTTTTGACCACATTACCAAAAAAAGAAAGCTTACTACGTAAACACACAGTAAGCTTTCTTTTTTTGTAGTATAACTTTTGATTATTTGATATTCAACAATCTTTTATACCATACTTTTTGTTCCACTTGCATTCCGTAGCCATAACCGTAACCGTAGCCTTTAGACGAATCGGTATCGTTTAACAACAAACACATATTAGGTAATTTATGCTCTCTATATAATGTGTTCGGTATATCGAGCATTCTTTTTTCTAAGACATTAGCACGTGCTACATAAATAAAACAATCTGCATTATTGGCAATTAAAAGTGTATCTGTAACCAGAGCAACAGGAGCCGTATCAACAATAACATAATCGTATTTTTTCTTAAGATTTTCAAACATTATGTCTACTTTTTGACTCATTAAAAGCTCAGCAGGATTAGGCGGAATAATACCCGCTGGTAGAATATCAAAATGCTGAAAACCATCGTACCTTACAATGAAATCTTCTACTTTTAGATCTTTGGACGATAAATAATTAGTAACTCCCTCATCTGGAATAGTTACATAATCATCCAGACGTGGACTTCTGATATCCATCCCTATTAAAAGCACTTTTTTTCCAGAAAGCGCAAAAGTGGCTGCCAAATTTACAGATACAAACGTTTTCCCTTCGGAAGGAAAAGTAGAGGTTAAAAATATGGTTTTGGCTTGACCATCCGGCACACGACTTAACATAAACTCTAGGTTGGTTCGTATAATTCGTAACGCTTCTGCACTACTCGTTCTACTTTCGGCACGAATCAACTCGTTTGGCGAATCAGACGAAGGAACATCACCAATAAAAGGGATAAGTGTTTTTCCTTCTAAATCCAAACGGCTTTTAATTTTAGTATCAAACAAACTGTTCACATATATCACCCCGATAGGGACTAAAACTCCAAGCAACAAAGCTGCCAAATAGATAATGCTCTTTTTGGGCGCTACAGGAACAACTGATCCTTTTGCCTCGTCCACAACTCGAGCAATAGCCTCTGTTGCAGCCATGGCGATAGCCGTTTCTTCACGTTTTTGCAACAAATACAAATATAGCTCCTCCTTCACTTTTTGCTGTCTTGCAATTACACGAAATTGACGTTCTTGGACCGGAATTTTACCGATTCTACTATCTAACAATCCTTCTTGACCGCGCAAATCTCTCTTTTGGATTTGCAGGTTAGACTTCATTCTATTCAAACTAGCCGACACATTAGACTTTAAAGACTCTATTTGTTCGCCTATTTTAATAACTGAGGGATTAGATTCCGTGGCCGACTTTAAGATTCTATTACGATCTAATACTAATTTATTATATTCACCAATCAACTCTGTAGCTTCTCCACTGATAATATTACTAGGCAAGAGATCAGCCTTTTTACTGTTTTTCATGAAATCAAGCATAGAACCAATCATGTTCAACTGTATATCAGCCTCAACTCCTTTTTTATCGTACTCGCTAGACCCCTCTATAAAAAGCTTGGCTTCAGTTTCAATATCCGTCAAACGATTGGACTTTTTAAAGTCTTGAACGTTCTGCTCCACTCCATCTAATTCTTGGGTAATTAAAGCCAAACGATTGGCAATAAAACGAGAGGTATTCTCCGAGATGAAATTTTTATCTGCTGCAGAACCTTCGTTGTAGTTTTTAACCAAATTATTTAAGAAATCCTCTGCTTTTTCCACCACAGGATCTACAATAGCAAGTTCTACCACACTACTCGTCTTACTCAAAGGATTTACGGTCAAACGAGACCTGTAGCTCTCTACTAATTTCTCTAAAGGTGTGACGATAATCTGAATGGACGTAGCTGATTCACCAAAAGACACACGACGAATCAACGATTTGTTAATCACAAAAGTCCCTAACTTAGAGGGAATTGATTCTCCATAACGGTACGTCATTTTGGATGCTAGTAACATCTTATTCTCCGCTACCTCTTGCAATTCAAATGAATTAGGTGTAGTTCCTTTAAATTCAAATACAGCTCTCCTCTCTTCAAAATCTTTCTTTTTATTTAAAAAAGTAACAATGATGGGAGCATTTTTATACAAATCACTGCTGATGACTTTTCCTTGCGATGCTAATGTTATCGCAAGATTCATCTTCCTCAGCGTACTTTCTACGAGTGTTCGCGACTTTAAAATCTCAATTTCATTATCTAAATTGTTTTTTACACCGCCAAGGCCCATATCTGCAAAAGCTGACAATTCTGAAGACAGTCCACCTTTTTTTTCATCTTTAACTAATATGGTAGTGGCAACTTTATATTGAGGTGTCGCATACCTTAAATACACATATGCAATTGATAAACTGATCGTAATACCCAACAAAAACCACCTCCAATGCGCCGCATATTGTTCTACAAGGGCTTTAATATTAAAATCTTGTTCTGTATTTTCAGTATGAATACTATTTTCCATTCGGGTTTATTTTGAACTTGAAACGATAAGCGTTATTAAAGTGATTAGCAAGGAAGAAATGGAGATAATTACTCCAGTATTGGGTCCTACAGCAGCTGCATTGATGCGGCTTTTATTAGGCTCTACATAGACCACATCATTTTGTGCTAGATAATAAAAAGGAGACTTCAAAAAGGCAGCATTGGTAATATCCACCCGATTGAATGACTTTACTCCATTCGTTTCTCTAATAATCAGGATGTTATTTCTTTTACCATAAATGGTCAAGTCTCCAGCCAAAGCTAGTGCCTCAATCAGTGTAATGCGCTCAGAGTTTACGGGATATGAACCTGGAGTAGTTACCTCTCCTTGTATGGATACTTTGAAATTGGCAATTCGGAGGTTGATAATTGGATTTTTGATGTAGGCAGCAATTTTTGTATGTAATACTTGCATCACCTCTGTACGAGTAAGACCACTCACCTTCAATTTTCCAATTACTGGAAACTCAATATTACCTTGCGTATCGACTAAATACAATTGCATGGTCATTTGACCATTCGCATTATTGAGATTTGTACTTTGTTGCGTAATAACCGAACTCAAGTTAAAGGGTGCAGCAATTTCAGGATCCTCTGCTGATACAATAATAGACAACAAATCGTCTTGCTGAATCTTAATTTCGTAGGAACTATTATTGGATAAAGGTGACATGGCATCAATATTTTGGTAGTAGACCACGTCTTTTCTTTGGGCACAAGAAAACAACAAGCCAATAATTACAAACGGTATGATCCGTTGGAGTACATAATAATATTTCATTTTCAATGATTTGGGTTTTAACGGTGCAAATATAAGAAAACACCACTTAAATTGACCTTTTAATGATACTAATTTAAAATATTCTACAAACCAACGCTATGGCATCAACAAACTCAGGTAAACAATAGATTTAAGCTCTATTACCAAACAAAACGGAAAAAAGTTTCTAAAATTGCTTTCCTGCTTGCGAATTCCAAAGAATATAGATATTTAAACAACGCACGCTATTAAACTCTCGTATTCTCTTACTGCAATAGTAGCGTAAAGAACTTTTTTTTTATAAAAAACGATAAAGAATCCCTTAAACCAGAAGCACAGGACGTATGCAATAAAAAAACACTCGAATTGACTGTTTTTTTTATTAAAATGGCTGCTCGAGTGTTTGTTTACTGTGTATAGCAACACGCTACTAAGGATGTACTTCCACTGTATCTAGCGTTTCAAAAGTAGAATTCATACTTTTAAACTCGGGTACTATTTTTTTCATCTGCGCCACCATGGTATCGTTGGCATACCCTTCTGCAATATTTATCAAGTCAGTCACATCTTGGTGTAAGGTCTCGTATTCATCCTGTAATTCCTGCGCGATCATAATTTTAGAATGGTGCGTTGGCATTGACTTTGAGGTGTCATTCAACAATTCTTCGTATAATTTTTCACCCGGCCTCAAACCAACTACCTGTATCTTTATATCCCGTTCTGGTATAAAACCAGCCAACTTGATCATTTTTCGAGCCAAATCAATAATTTTTACTGGCTTGCCCATATCAAAAATATAAATTTCACCACCTTTACCCATCGCTCCCGCTTCAAGCACCAGTTGACATGCCTCAGGTATGGTCATGAAATACCGAATAATATCCTTATGGGTTATCGTTACAGGCCCACCCTCGGCAATTTGTCTTGTAAAAAGTGGCACTACAGAGCCATTGGAACCCAATACATTTCCAAAACGAGTGGTAATAAACTTGGTTGCTTGATCCCCTTTTTCGTGTTGGTTTTTTAAATGCAAGGACTGTACGTATTTCTCTGCTATTCGTTTGCTAGCCCCCATAACATTACTTGGGTTTACCGCTTTGTCGGTAGAGACCATAACAAATTTTTTGACGTTATACATACAAGCTAAATCCGCTAAATTTTTAGTTCCTTTAATATTCGTAAAAATAGCTTGACAAGGATTATCCTCCATTAACGGGACGTGTTTATAAGCTGCTGCATGAAAAACGACATGTGGTTTATAGGTTTTAAAAACCATATCCATCGCTTCCCTGTCTCTAATATCGGCTATCACGGTTCTAATTTTTGCGTCTGTAGTAATAGCATCCGTTTCCAATTGTAAATGGTGCAAAGGCGTTTCGGCTTGGTCTAGTATGATTACTTTTTTGGGTTGAAAAGTCAATACTTGCCGAACTATTTCACTACCTATGGAACCAGCTGCACCACTAATTAAAACCACTTTGTCTTTCAATTGCTTCGAAATGGATTTGTTATCCAAAACGATCGGTTTCCGTTCGAGCAAATCTTCAATTTGAATGGTTTTAACCTTTTGAGAAATCTCACGTTGGTTCTCCCAATCAGAAATCAAAGGCACTGTAAACACTTTCAAATTATACTCTAAGCACTGGTCTACGATCACAATTTGCTCTTCTCGGGTTAATGCTCTATCCGCCAGAAGTACACTAGTGGCACCTACTGAACGCATCAAAGCAGGTAATTTCTTTTTCTGAACTAAAATTGGTAAATCCAACATTCTTTTGGACGCATTTTGATTGTTTTTATCAATAAAACCTACAATTTTAAAACGTGTTGGTGTTTCAAATTTTAATGCATTCGCTACAGATATTGCATTGGCATCGGTACCATAAATTACGGTACGAATCAAGTTGGTACTTTTACTTTCAGAAAAATAGAGCTCAAAAGTATGTTTTACTATGACACGGTATAAAAATAACCCACAAAAAGACAGTACTATATTGATGAATAGGGCGGTATTCAAAATTATTTTTCGACCTTCAGCAAATTCAAAAAAGAAATTGATGATTAAAAAAACTATT
The DNA here is from genome assembly GCF_009764685.1 of Flavobacterium sp. I-STPP5a. GTDB lineage: Bacteria > Bacteroidota > Bacteroidia > Flavobacteriales > Flavobacteriaceae > Flavobacterium. The sequence goes on from NZ_VHLM01000013.1 coordinate 8,382, forward strand.
AAAACGGATAGTTGTGAAAACAATAATTTTACGGCATCAATATTAGAGGAATGCCTAATAATCCCGGAATAGGTTCGGAAAAGCCAAAAGAAAAAAACATTGCACAGCAATAGCATACTTAAATACAATGCTGAATGGGTGGTAATCACATAATCTAAACCAGTACCTTTAAAAATAAGGAAGGTAAAAAAAAATGACAAAATTAGAATTACCAAATCAATAGATACAATGATCCATCGGGGTAAATATCCCAAATTATGCATGCTCAAGCGCAAATTTAACTTGGAAAAAAAATCTGTAAACAATGCGGCAGCTTTTTTTATATATAGACGACTCAAATTCGTAGGTTTTAAAATAGTATTATTATAATTCGTATTCTGAAATCAAAGATAAGGAAAATATTGACCTTACAACTTTCCTTCAAAGATGTGTTTTCGGTTTTTAGTCTACAGTAGTCAGTTTACAGTGATCAGTTTACAGTATACATTTAACATTTTACATTTTTCAGGCTTAAATCGAAGATTCATGAATACCAAAAAAAAAAAACAATATTAACCCGTGAATAATTTTTGTTTCTTTTGAAATGTCAATTCATGAACACTCATAAATTAAGACCTCGTGAGTAATCAAGACAAAAGAAGAGAATAATCATAAAAATCTCAATTGTCTGCAAAAATGAAAACCATGTAGAGATGCTTCGTACCTCAGCATTACAAAATAAAAAGTCGAGGGGACTAAGGCACTGAGGTTCTAAGTTAATTTTCGAAATAGTTCGTCACTAGCAATTAGCTTTCAGCTTTAAAAAATACTCCTCCGAAAATCAATTCGCAAAAAACCGCCCTTAAATTAAAAACGTAAAAAAACAGCGAAAAAACGAAGTGGCAGTAGTCCGCGAGTTGAGGCTTAAAGCCGAACGGCTCGGGCTGCGGAACTTAGTTTCGAGGTAGTTTTTAAGTTTTTAATTTTCAGGCTTGATCTTTTGTTTCTTTTGTATCAAGACAAAAGAAAAAGAAAATCTTTAAAGAATAAAGTCGTCTAAAACTAATGATTAACAGCACCTACTCAGTAACCCGCTATCATTTATAAAAAGGTTCTAAAATCGCAGTCAATACCTTAGTAATCCGTTCTCGATCTGCATCGGATAAATTAGATCCTGACGGCATACACAATCCAGTATCAAACAAGCTTTCAGAAACAGTACCTCCATAATACGGATACTTCTCAAAAATAGGTTGCAAATGCATCGGTTTCCATAATGGTCTTGATTCTATATTTTCAGCTTCTAATGCTAATCTCAAGGTCTCACGTGTTAACCCATTTGTTAAAAGAGGATCTACAACAATAGCACTCAACCAATAATTCGCAAAATAATCGTCATTAGGAACTGTAAAAACCGAAATTCCCTTATAATTCTGAAAGAAATCAACATAAAAATCATGCATTGCTCTGCGTTTGACAACATGTGCATCTAATACTTCCATTTGCCCCCTTCCAATTCCGGCACAAATATTACTCATACGGTAGTTGTAACCAATGGCACTGTGCTGGTAATGCGGTGCATCATCTCTAGATTGAGTCGCATAGAAAACAGCTTTTTGCTTTAGGGCTGCGGTAGGAGTTACAATAGCACCACCGCCAGAAGTAGTTATGATTTTATTACCATTAAAAGAAAACACCCCAATATCTCCAAAAGTGCCACATTTCTTTCCTTTATAGCTGCTTCCTAAGGCTGCAGCAGCATCCTCTAAAATGGGTATTTGGTGTGAATCAGCAACCGCTCGCACAGCTTCAATTTGATACGGTATACCATACAAGTGCACGGCAATAATGGCTTTAGGCTTTTTACCTGCTACAATCCGGTCCTTAATAGCTGCTTCTAAAACTGTTGGGCATAAGTTCCAAGTGTCCAATTCACTGTCAACAAAAACGGGCGTAGCGCCCTGATAAAAAATAGGATTAACCGAAGCGGCAAAAGTCATACTTTGGCAGATCACTTCATCACCTGATGTAACACCTAATAAAACAAGGCCTAAATGAATGGCTGATGTTCCAGAACTTAGTACAGCAACTGAAACTTTGTTTTTAAATAAATATTCCTCAAGATCTTGTTCTAGCCCTATAACATTAGGTCCAAGTGGGGCAATCCAATTTGTAGCAAAAGCTCTTTCTATAAATTTTTGTTCACCATCACCCATATGCGGACAAGATAACCAAATTCTTGATGACGACATTTTCTTAGATTGCTTATTGTGGTACAAAGTGTTTGTTTAAGTATCTTACTTAAGATTGCTTAGTTTACTTGTTTAATATTATTCCTCATGAAAACTTAAATAACATAGAAAAGTGAAAAAATATTTCAAATAAAAAACTATATTAACCAGTTACTTTATATGTTAAAATATCAATTTCATTTTTTACAAGTACAACAAAGGATATAATTATATTAGTGCGAAACACAGTTAATAAATTTCACCAAATATTCAATAATTTAAAACTGCTATTCATAGTTAGTTTTTAAATATGCTCCAAAATGTACTAATTATCACACCAATATCCTTTATCAAATTCCTTTTCTCTAAGTAATTTAAATTAATCTGAAGCTTTTGTGGCATAACAACTTCAATGTAATAACGGTCTGGATTTTCTTGACAAGAAAGAAGTTCGTTCTCATTTCTGAACTCAATGGATGCTAAATCCGTTATTCCAGGTCTCACATTTAACACTTGCATTTGCATAGGATTATACAAATCCACATATTTTCTAACTTCAGGCCTTGGGCCTACAAAACTCATGTCCCCACAAAACACATTAATCAATTGCGGCAACTCGTCAAGCTTATATTTACGCAAATAAAATCCGATTTTTGTTACTCTTGGATCTCGTTCACCAACAGTTAACAAACCTAATTTATCTGCATTAACAAACATGGTTCTGAATTTAAAAATAAAAAAATCATTATTGTTTTTACCTACTCTAAGTTGCTTGTATATAATAGGACCCTTCGTGGTGATTTTCATCGAAATAATTATCAAAACGAATAATGGAAGTAATAAAACAAGGCCGAAAAATGAAAACACGATGTCAAATACTCTTTTCATTATTTACCAGTAACTTTATGCACTGATGTTGCAACAACTTCAATCACCGTATTAATTTGCTCTTCTGTGATTTCATAAAAAACTGGTAACGAAATTTCAGTTTCCCATAATTTTTTTGCTATCGGAAAATCATCTATATCATATTCTAGCGACTTGTAATAAGAAAGTAATGGCAATGGTTTATAATGGACATTAACCGAAACATCAAGATTAAATATTTCTTGGATGATACTGTTTCTCTCTTCTAAAGTCACATCCTTTATTCTTAGCAAATAAAGGTGATATGAGGTTTCCCTAGATTCATCGGCATAAACTGGAGTTATCGCCCAATCGTACTTTTCAAAAGCCGCAGTGTATTTTTCGAATATAGTTTTTCTTTTTGGCAAAGTTTCCGTTTCATACCTGTCAAATTCCACCAATCCGATTGATGCTAAAATATCGGTCATATTGCATTTAAAACCTGCATCTATAACATCATATTCCCAATTACCTTTTTGACTTTTTGCCAATGCATCCTTGTCTTGCCCGTGCAGCGAAAGGGTGTTTAATCGGTCATAAACTTCTTTGTTGTTGAAAGGTGGTGGCAAATTAATACAGATAGCGCCACCTTCAGCAGTTGTCAGATTTTTAACCGCATGAAACGAAAATACGGTAAAATCGGCCTGAGCACCGACTTTTTCATTATGATAAACTGCTCCAAAAGAATGTGCTGCATCGGACAATACCAAAATCCTTCCTAGTTTTTGTTGATTTTCCGATTCAGGTACAAACAATTCCTTTACATTTTGATTCTGCAACAATTGATTTAGAGCTGCATAATCAATTGGCAGTCCCCCTACATCAACCGGAATTACGGCCTTAGTTCTGGAAGTAATATGTCTTTCAATTTTGGAAATATCAATGCCGAAATCTGATGTAACATCAACCATAATAACTTTAGCACCACGGTGTCTGACTATGTTTGCAGTAGCGCAATAGGTATATACGGGTACAATTACTTCATCTCCTTCTTTTATCCCGTACCAATACAACAGCAATTCTGCACCGGCGGTCCAAGAGTTAACTGCTAGTACATTGCTCACATTACTGTACTCTGCTATTTTTTTTTCAAACAACTTGGTTCGCGGACCAGTAGTTATCCAGCCCGATTCTAGGGCATTTGTAACTTCATCAATAACTTTTTGATCTATTCGTGGTGGTGAAAAGGGTATAATCATTACTATATCTGTATTATTTTAAATTCTTTTTTAATTTATACATTTTTCGGTTGGGATACGTTACAAATTCATAATAAACTTGATAGCCAGTACTTTTATAAAACTCTAAAACTTTCTTATTTTCATTGAAATCTGTGGTCAAGGCCAATTCGGAACAACCTTTATTAACGGCTTCTTCCTCAAACTTTTTTATCAATTCTTTTCCTATTCCTTGTCCATTATAATTAGGAAGAACACCAATAGAGAGTAACTCAGCATAATTTCCATCATCTTTTTCATCTGAATTTTTCCCTAAATTATTTCCCAAACGAATTATTGCTTTAGGATTTGAACAAAGAATAATTACACCTTGAAGCATAAAGGCTAAAAGGTTTTGCTTAATCAATCTTTTATGAAACCCTTTAGAATACATACATCCAATACTAAATCCTATTAAATTGTCATTCGCATCAGTAGCACAAATAGCTATTGACTCCTTACTTTTTAGACAGGATTTATAGTAAGTATTTAAGAAACCTTCTCCCAACGAACTTAAAAAGAAATCTTTAAATGATTTTAAATGAATCGATGCTATCTCATTTGATTCCGATATTTTAATGGCTCTGTATTTCATATTAAATCGTTATCAGTGCTACAATTAATCACTTTTATTAATTAATTTTTGGATAAATATTCTATTAATTAAATTCATAAACTTAAAATTCTTGTAAATTATAAATAGTAAATTACTGATATTATAATTAAAATGCATGTCTATTAGCCTCCATAACTGTATCTATAAGTGGTCCCAATTTTTTGATTTGATAATTTTTGTCAAACATAAGTCCTATCCGATTTGAATTTTGTGCGAATTCGTCACGTTTATCGTTATTATTAACAAGATAAATTATTCCTTTAAGGAGTGATTCCTTGTTACCTGGCTCATAATTGAGGCCTGCAGTTTCCTTTTCTATTATAGATCCTACTTCTCCTTTTAATGAATTTAAAATTGCTATACCAGCAGCTGTATAATCATAAAACTTATCTGGCATTTCTACATTAGAAATTTCTGTGTAGATGGATAAACCCACATCACTCATACTATATAGATAAGAAAGGCTTTCTGGCTCTAATTTTCCTAAATACTTTACTATTCCAGATTTACTATTCTTTATAAATTCTTCTACATTACTTCTCAGTGGACCATCTCCAGCAATTAGAAATTTAACATTACCTACCTGCAGTTTTTCAATTGTATTTACAACTTCAAGTAAATTTAGAATATCATAAGAAGGACCTAGTGTTCCTGCGAAAGTAAACCATATATCGTTATCTTTTTTGTCAGGTAATAAAGCTAATAAACCTTTATCTGGTTTTATATTTCTTCTAAATTCCTCTACATCTATACCATTATAAATTACAGCATGAGGTCTTGATCTTAAATTGCTAGCAAAACTTAGTGGAAGTTCGAGATAAGGTGTAGATAAGGAAATAAATCCATCTAAATCTTGGTAAATATTTTTTCTATTTCGATACACTGGATAAAATAAAGCATTTATTAATCCTTTAATCTTGTTAGGAAAAGAATTTACCATTAATTCTGGCCATAAATCCATTTGATCAAAAATGGCAGGAACTTTTTCCCTTTTAGCTATTTTGTATCCTGCATAACCAAAAGTCAGCGGAGATTCACTATAAATTACTAGATCGGGCTTATTTACTAATTTACTTTGGTATAATTTATAAGAAAAAACTAAATCTCTATAGATTCTTCCAAAAGAAATATTTTTTTTATACCCTGGTGTAGGAACCAAAGTAATTTTAAAATTTTCATTTATTACTATATCTTTCCAGCCTGATGATCTCTGATTTTTAAAATGGTGAGAAAATGACGAAGTATACCACGTTACATTGTGCCCTATTGAAGACAAATAATTTCCAATTATTGTACATCTATACTCTCTCCATTTTTCTTCCGGTATTGGTATCGGTCCATATGGATTAATTATAATTATATTCATTTAAAAAAAAAGTTATTAAAATAATTTATTTAAAATTTTTCCCAAGAATCAAGATGCACTTGTGAATCATAATCTCTATTTACCCACCTACTGGGGCTAATAATCTTTATATCTTTGTTATTATTCAGATAAGCCGCCCACCAACTGAAAGAGCTGTTGGCGATAATCATATTTTTACAACATGACATAAGATACATATCCCAAAAACTCTCTTTACCAATGTTGTGAGATACAAACTTAATCCTATCAGTGTTAAGAAAAATCTTTATATTATCTATACACCACTGGATATCATTAGAAAATATAAAAAAATATGGATTCTCTACTTTAGAATTTATCTCAAAAATTGCATTGCAATAATAGTCTAACTCGCATATCCCGATAAAAGATTTTGCATTTAAATAATCCCCCCTCCGTACATGTATCGATACAGAATTAACCGATTTAATTAATTCTGACAACTCTTTATTTTCCCCGCTAGCAATAGGAAAGCTAAATATTTTTTTAACATCTTCTTTTATACTTTCAAAATACAAAGGGCTTTGCCAATATCCTTCGAAATAACAATCCCCATTAACTGTTAGAGCTCTTTCATCGTAAACATAATCTCTTTTTTCAATGTACTCTTTAGACTTTTTTGGCAGTATTTTTCTAACTAACCTTGATAAAGTATAATGCGGTATATAAGTTGTTAATCTAGAAATTTCCCTCTTATTTGCCACCATAATTTCTTTGACATTAAAAATTTCATTGATTAAGAAGCCATCATGAAGACCATAATGGTTAAAGTGCGATATATCAACAAATATATCATCATCATTTCTTTTTTTTAAGGCAAGTGCAAATGCATAGCAAAACATCTGATTACCTAAACCTCCAATTGTATTAACTATCTTCATACATTTCTATTCCCAATAAAATTTATATGGAATTACTGTAAACCACTCTGGTCTATAGACTAATATGATATAAACTTGTATACATAAAAAAATTACCCAAAATAAATACATCATAAATCTATCCATAATACCTTTGATTCTATAACATGAATTTGTAAGTAATACAATCGATATAGGAATAAAATAATGCGTATATCTTACTAAGATACCAAATTTTATCGAAAGCACTAAAAATAAGACATTACCTAAAAAGAATAAAAGCATTTGCTTATCACTATTAACAAATATTTTAAAATTAAAGTTCTTTACCACAATTATTAAACCTATCAAATAAGTTAATAAAACTAAAAAAATTCCAATCTTAGACTCTGAAATACCTTCTTGACCTAAATAATCAGATCCGTAGTTTGGAAAAAAAGAATAGAAAATTCCTAAAATTTTATCAAGTGATAAAAAAGTACATAGCGTAAAAAAAATGGTATAGATCAAAGTTTTTTTAGAAAATCTAATGAAATTCAAAAAAGGAACCAAAAAAAGAATATATGCTGAAGAATGAAACTGTGCAGAAATGAATACAATTAAATAATACCACTTCCATTTTTGATTAAATAAATATGGTATAGCAAAATTAAAAACCGCTATAGCAAGTCCCTGTCTTATTCCTGATACTAGAAAAAAATAATGTGTTAAACCAATAAACAAAAAAATTGTAAACCATAAGTTTTCAGAATATCTATAGAAAAGAATGATAAATGAACTTTGAATTAGTAAACTTGTAATAAAAAATAATGCTACAGGATCTTTAGAAATTAAAAGATAAATAATGTTTTCAAGTATCTGATATCCTATTTCAAATCTTTCAAACGCGTTAAGATCAAATATATTATTAGGTGATATACTTTGAAAATGTTCAGCGTAAGCAGGAGTATCATTATATACAGTTATATGTCTTAAACCAGCTGGTAAAAATAATTGTACAAAGAATAAGATTGCAAGAATTTTTTTTTTATTTTGTGTTGATAAATGTTTTATCGAAGATATAAAAACTCCTTCGACAATAAATAACAACATTAGAAATACTAAGATTAACTCCATCAAATTAATTTAAAAATAACCATCTAATTCCACTGTAAACTATTTTAAATCCCTTAAAAACCCTAGTTTTTTTTGAGTGATCAATTACTTTATCAAAATATATATCAATTTTTACTTTATTTCTTATTATTATTAGTGGTTTATATGGTGTCTTTGCATCTTCAGGACAAGCATAGGAGGACGGTAATAATTTTCCGCCATAATCATAAAAGTATCTATTAATATGGGACTCATCATGATATATTGCCATTATTCCATTTTTGTAATCTTCCATAATATTATTATAGCAAACCTGGCAAAATAACAAATAGTCTTTTGTTTTACCCCCATTAAGACCACCTATTACGTACCGATATTTATTTCTTAATTTAAATGGTATAAAAGCTTTAGAGAGTTGATTTCTCTCGAAAGGATACCTAAGGGGCGTTTTATTATAATACCCCCCATTTAAGGCAAATACTATCTCACCATCTTTATTAGGTAAGATTTCTGGACCTATGTGAGACACAAAAAGCATGTTAGAATTAAAAAAATAGATATAGTCGTACTTCTTTAATTCCTCACTAATTGATAAAAACATGTTAAAACGCATAATTGAGTCTAATGGAAATCCTTCACACTTTTTCTCTATTATGGTAACATTATTATCGACAGAAATCTTGCTATTATCTGTAAAAACAAAATACTGTTTATTTGCAATATTTTTTAAGAAATACTTTTCTGATGAATTATAAAAGCCTTCAAAGAACTGATTGTACCTACCTGTACAAATATATACTATTGCTATATTCATTTTTTATAATTATTATCAATAAAACTCGAACGATTTAACACGAACTATTATACCTACGATTAATTAAAATTGAAGTTACTTTAAAAAGTTCATGCTTCTTTTGTACATAGGGACAAAAGCGATAAAAAACCATGAAATTGTCATTACTAAAATAAAATAATTCAACCCAAAATAAGAAATTGCAATTCCTCCGATTAAACAAATTGAAAATGCTAACAAAATATGTATTATAAATTCAAATTTAAAATCTGTAATACTATGTAAAAATGTACTAACCCAATATACCATTCCTATTATTAAACTCAAAACACCTAACATTAAAATAAAGATTATATTAGATTTTATGACTTTTGAAGATAAGTAAAAAACAATATCTACACCCCAAAAGATGGCGATACCTAAATAAAAAGCGTAACCTATCAAAGTTAAAAGTAAAGATGTATGAATAATTTTCTTGATCCAAATTTTGTCTCCTTTATGCCAAGCCAATGTTAACATAGGCCAAACTGCTGGCAAAATTGCTGATATTAATATCAATGGTATGCTAATGTATTTATAAACAACACTATAATGAGTCACTTCCTTTAATCCAAATTCTCTTACTATATAAAAGTTGGGGACAATAGTAATTATTATCTCAGCCAACTTAATCCCGAGAAATGAAATTGAAGGTTTCAACTCTTGTTTTAATTTTGAAATGACATCTTTATTTGAAAAACGAACAATATTACTTGAATACATTAAATTAAAAAAAAGAAATATACGCAAAATAAATATTGGACTAGAAAAAAGAAAGGCTACTAACACTAAATTATCGGTATATATTAATGCCAAAAAAGTGGCACCAAACATCAATAGTGTTAAAATCCCTTCAATAAATCTAATATTTCCCAATAATATTTTAGATGCATAATAATTTTCAACATTACTTAGACTAATGCTAATAACCATAACCCCGTACAAAACTATAAACAAAGGTAAACTTTCACTTTTTGCAATTGGATCTGTTATTTTAAAAAATAAATTTATATCCACAAAAAAAAAACACAAGCCCAATAATGACGCCATTAAAAATAAAAAAGCCCCAAAAACAAATCCTGAATATAAATATAACTGGAAATTTATAGTGTCGTTATTACTGTTAAATTCTGTGAGTCTATTTTTAATACTTGGAAAAACTCCTGCGTCTAAAAAATTTATAAATGTCAATGTACTTAATGCCATTATCCACAACCCATATCTATCAGCACCTAAATATTTTACAAATAAAGGTATGCTTACAAAACCAATTAATGTTTTACATAATGTAGCAAACAACGAACTTGAAATTTCTTTATAAAACTTAATTTTTCCAAACATATAAAATTCAATTTTTTTTAGTTTAAAATAGATGTTTTTTTAATTAACTCGTACTTGCCTAACGTTTATCCTTTATAAAAAACTACAATCCAGCTTTACTAATAAATTCTTCAAAACTTTCAAAAATTGATTTATGTTCTGATTTAAATCTTTCGTAATATTTACCATATTGACTTTTAATTGGTAAAATCTCCGAAAATTTATCACTATCCGAACCATTTAAAAATATTGGAAATTCTTCATAAAAATCTGAAATTATTGGTCTCCGTCCAAAACCGTCTTTTATACTGCGGGCATATTCAAAAGCTTCATCTACATATCTACTTTTCCTCTTTTCATAATATTCATCTAATGAACATATTACTTTTGCCGGCACACCAGCTGCTACACAATTAGAAGGTATGTTTTTATTCACGACAGAACCAAATCCAATAAAAACATTATCCCCGATAGTCACTCCTTTTAAAATAGAGACATTTCTTCCAAAAGCCACATTATTTCCAATTACTACTTTACCCGTTGATGAAACATAGTCATGATAAACATTTAAAAACACATGAGATACATAATCATGTGTTAACAATGAAAATCCTCTATTAATAAAAACATCATTACCAATTTCAACTAATGTTGGCTTATGCATATCTATATCTAGTGTGGTTCTATTAGTAAAAATCACGTTTTGACCAATATTCATTCCTTTTCTTCTTAAATATCTAGTGTAACTTGTATTAGACATCAAAGAAATTTTGTATTCTAATAAATTAATAAATTTGATTATTGTTTTCATATCGTAAAATTAAATTAAACGTTTTTAACTTTCTAACAAGATTAAAATAAATACTTAGCTTTTTTTTATGCTATAAAATTTAATTAGAATATAAACTTTTTTTATATTACTTAATATAAATTGATTACATATCTTTTCAGGCTAAGACCATCGATTTTCTAATCCTCATTATTTATTTATTAGCTGTGCAACAATTAAAGTAATCAAGAGCAAAAGGATAGACCGTAAATTAAAATCTATCCTAATTTCTTAATTATCTCCAAATCACTTGCTACCATCTCTTTCACCATGTCAGCTAAATCGTATTTCGGTTCCCAACCCAATTGCGTTTTTGATTTCGTAGGGTCTCCAATTAATAAATCTACTTCAGTTGGACGGTAGTATTCTGGATCTACGCGTACTACTACTTTACCTATTGGTAATTGATATTCTGCATTACTGCATGAAACTATTTTTGCCACTTCACTTTCATTTACTCCTTCAAAAGCCAATTCAATACCCACCTCAGCAAACGCCATCGCAACGAAATCTCTAATATAAGTAGTTACTCCTGTCGCAATCACATAGTCCTCAGCAACATCTTGTTGCAAGATACGCCACATCGCCTCCACATAATCTTTGGCATGACCCCAGTCTCTTTGAGAATTTAAATTTCCTAGGTACAAACATTCTTGCTTTCCTTTGGCTATTGCAGCAGTAGCCATAGTAATTTTACGGGTCACAAAGGTTTCGCCACGTCGAGGAGACTCATGATTAAAAAGAATACCATTGCAGGCAAACATATTATAGGCTTCACGGTAGTTCTTTGTAATCCAAAAACCATATATTTTAGCAGCACCATACGGAGAGCGTGGATAAAAAGGGGATTGTTCATCATAAAACCCTTGTGCATTTTTATTTTCGGCTAAGCCACCATACAATTCCGATGTTGACGCTTGATAAACTCTTGTTTTTTTAGTTAATCCTAGAATACGAACTGCCTCTAATATTCTTAAAGTACCTATTCCGTCTACATTAGCAACATATTCTGGTGAATCAAAAGAAACTTTTACATGAGACATAGCCCCAAGATTGTATATTTCGTCAGGCTGTACTTCCTGTATAATTCGGATAATATTTGTAGAATCGGTTAAATCACCGTAATGCAATTTAAAATTCACATGAGCTTCATGCTGGTCTTGATAAATGTGATCGATTCTTTGTGTGTTAAAGGACGAGGCACGGCGTTTAACACCATGAACCATATATCCCTTTTCTAATAATAATTCCGCTAAATACGAACCATCTTGACCTGTAATTCCAGTAACTAAAGCTGTTTTCATCTTCTAATTGTTTGCTATTTTGTTTTCTACATCTAAGTTCCTGCACCATCAAATCTTAGCGTATTTTACTATATTTTATAATTTTACTTCTTTGTACGAACTCTCGTTTTTCAAAAACCAATCGTAGGTTTTCACAATTCCTTCTTCCAACTTCATTTGATGTTTCCATCCAAGTTCATGCATTCTAGAGACATCCATCAGTTTTCTGGGTGTACCATCCGGCTTGCTGCTATCCCAGATAATTTCTCCTTGGTGGCCGACTATTCTTTGTATCGTTTCTGCCAAATGTTTAATGGTCAAATCCTCTCCCGTTCCCACGTTGTACAAGTACTCAGGAAGTCTGTTCTCTAATGCAAAAACAACTGCTGCTGCCATATCATCCACAAAAAGAAATTCTCTCATGGGTGTTCCGCTACCCCATAAGGTCACAGAGGCGTTATCGTTGTTTTTGGCTTCGTGAAATTTTCTAATCATTGCCGGTAGTACATGAGAAGAGTTTAAATCAAAATTATCATGTGTTCCATACAAATTAGTCGGCATTAAACTAACAAAATCTTTATCAAACTGGTTGCGTATGGCTTGGCAGGCTTTTACGCCTGTAATTTTAGCAATAGCATACCACTCATTGGTGGGTTCCAAAGAATCGGTCAGTAAATATTCTTCCTTTAATGGTTGAGGCGATAATTTTGGATAAATGCAAGAACTACCAAGAAATATAAATTTTTCAACTCCTGACTGATGGGCCGCATCTATCAAATTATTTTGAATTTGCATATTTTCCATCAGAAATTGATACGGAAAATTATTGTTTGCTAAGATACCTCCCACTTTTGCAGCGGCATCGATAATCACAGCAGGTTTTTCATTGTTGATATAATCCAGCACCGAATTTTGATTTCGTAAATCTAATTCTTTACTTGAGGAACCTATTAAATTTGTATAACTATTGGCTACTAATGTGCGCCAAATGGCACTTCCTACCATGCCCTTATGACCCGCTATGTATATTTTTGTATTTTTATTCATTTTAAACGCAACTAACGATTATAACCCTTCACTTTTATTTTGCACTACTCTTTTTGCCAATCGTAACAAATACTGACCGTACTCATTTTTACTCAATGGCGTTGCTTGCTCTAGTAGTTTTTCTCTGGAAATATAGCCTTTTTCAAAAGCTATTTCTTCCAAACAGGCTACTTTAAGCCCTTGTCTTTTTTCTATGGTTTGTATAAAATTACTCGCTTCTAGTAAGGATTCATGAGTACCTGTGTCTAACCAAGCATAGCCGCGACCCATCAACTCCACTTTTAAATTTTGTAAAGCCAAATATTCTTGATTGATAGTGGTAATTTCTAATTCCCCTCGGTCACTTGGCTTAATATTTTTGACTATTTCTACCACAGAATTGGGATAAAAGTACAATCCTACTACAGCATAATTACTCTTAGGCACTACTGGTTTTTCTTCAATACTGACCACAGTTCCAGTGGAATCAAATTCAGCTACGCCATACCGCTCAGGATCCTGTACATAATAGCCAAAAACAGTGGCTTTGTTGTCTACAGTGACATTAGCAACGGCTGTTTGTAATAAAGCTGTCAATCCATGACCATAAAAAATATTGTCCCCTAAAATCAAACAAACCGAATCGGTGCCGATAAAATCAGCTCCTATAATAAACGCTTGTGCCAATCCGTCTGGACTAGGCTGTTCAGCGTACTGAATGGTAATCCCAAAATCACTTCCATCTCCCAATAGGTTTTGAAAATGCGGCAAATCATGAGGGGTGGAAATCAACAACACTTCGGTTATCCCAGCCAACATCAATACCGACAACGGATAATACACCATCGGTTTGTCATAGATGGGCATTAACTGCTTGGATATCGACTTAGTAAGGGGATACAATCGGGTGCCGGACCCGCCTGCCAATATGATTCCTTTCATAATTTATATTGTCTTTCGATTGTCATTTATGAGATCAATTGCTTCATGCATCTTTTAAGACTCTCTCTATAATGAGGTATGACCAAAAGTATTTTTAATTTTATACGTATTTAGTAAAGAATAGGCCAGTCTTTTGGCTGGCGTGAGATACGAGTCTGCATTTACTTGCCAGTTGATGGCTCAAGTGAGATCACTATACTGGATTCCACTTTCACTATCTTTATAGTAGACTTCATCCACTTTATATGAGACTATCTCATTCGCACTTAAGGCCTAAAAGCCATGGGCAAATCCCTTAGGAATGATTAATTGTATTTTTTTTGCTCATTATTTAAATGATATGATTACAATTAACTTGATCCGTTATTTTTTTGTCTAAAGATTACACGCTTTTAGATATTAGTCCAAATTAATATTTTTAATCTGCGTGCATTTGTATCCAAAAAATAAAGTTATACCACAACGCTGAACATTCTGTTTAATGTACTACGATTCGTATTGTTTTTGATAATAGGTAGCGTAATCACCTGAAGTCACGTTTTTTAGCCATTCTTCATTGGACAAATACCAATCTATAGTTCGCTCTAATCCTTGTTCAAAAGTTACAGAAGGCTTCCACCCCAACTCCGTATTTATTTTAGAGGCATCTATAGCGTAACGTAAATCATGACCTGGTCGGTCTTTCACGTATGTAATCAGCTTTTCAGAAGTACCAACTGGTCGTCCTAATTTACGATCCATTTGCTGACACAACAGTTTGACTAAATCAATGTTTTTCCATTCATTGAAACCGCCTATGTTGTAGGTTTCATGATTTCTACCTTCGTGAAAAACCAAATCAATAGCTACCGCATGATCTTCCACAAAAAGCCAATCACGGGTATAATTACCGTCTCCATATACGGGCAGCGCTTTGTTGTTTATGATGTTGTTAATAAATAACGGAATCAATTTTTCTGGAAAATGAAACGGCCCGTAGTTGTTAGAACAATTAGTTAACACATAAGGTAATCCGTAAGTTTCACCATAGGCACGCACAAAATGATCAGAACTGGCTTTTGATGCCGAATAAGGTGAATTAGGATCATAGGCTGTAGTCTCAGTAAACAAGCCCGTTGCCCCTAAGGAACCGTAAACCTCATCGGTACTAATGTGGTAAAACCGCTTGCCTTCGCTGTTGTTTTTCCACAATTCCTTACACGCATTTAAAAGATTCATAGTTCCAATCACATTGGTTTTCACAAAGGCTAAAGGGTCTTTTATGGAACGGTCCACATGAGACTCCGCTGCCAAATGGACCACCGCATCAAATTCATACTGTTGAAATAAATTATCCACAAAAGTAGCATCTACAATATCCCCTTTTACAAAAGTATAATTGGAATAGTTCTCAATATCTTTGATATTTTCTAGATTCCCAGCATACGTCAAAGCATCTAGATTTACGATTGTGTATTTAGGATATTTAGTCACAAAACGGCGTACCACATGCGATCCTATAAATCCTGCTCCTCCCGTAATTAGTATTTTCACAACGATTGTATATATATTTTTATTCTATGCCTCTTACAATTTGCATGTACAAGCATTGGCCTATTCCATTTTTATAAAACCTATTGGCATTTGTTTATAATGCGCAACTACCTTACCAATAAAAAACTATTAAACGGTCCAAAATGCAACTAGTAAACATGGCTTCGCCACTGCAAGTCCCATTTGAGATTGCTTTTTTTCTAGTTGTGGCAAATTTATAGTAAATTATCCAACAAAGTGCAGATTATCTAAGAAAAATATGCTTGACTCCCTAAATTTAACTTACAAATCACATAGTCTTTTCTTGCAAATTGCATAGTGATTGGTGCGTATTCCGTTTTCTGTGTTTAGTAATTAGTGCTTAGTAGTTAGTAGCTAGTCCTAAGTATTTAGTCCTTAGTAATTAGTGCGCGATCATTAGTCCTTAGTGCAGCGTGCTCAGTTTTAAGTTTCAAGTTTCAGGTTTCAAGTTTCAAGTTTACAATTCACAATTTAAAATTTAAATTAAGAACTACTTCGTAAATCGGGTAGAAAAAACCACACCTACTTTTAACATTAAATTTATAAATAACACCGCCACATATTGAAACTTTTCGCTACATTTGAAATCTGATTTAACGAATAACTGGAATTATTCGAGGTCTTAAATTCACTCCATTGCTCAAAAAAACAGGGTTCTAGTCCGTATTTTTGAGCTTTTTTTATGACTAAAACCCATCCATTTGACCTAATTTAAACAAATAATCTTACATAAAACCTTCCTGTTTTACGAGACACAGCCGAAATACAGACACTAGTAAGCGATTTTTTGATCCAAAAAGACTTAACAAGGATTTCAAAAACTTTTTAAAAAATCAACTTCACGGTATTTTGACATCGTCTTGATGAACTTTTTACTTCGTCAAGACGATTCTTTTGTTGCAACAAGACGATTTGAACGTAATTTTGACACTATTGGGCATAAAAAAACCTCGAATACTGGAATATTCGAGGTCTTAAACTCAGTCTTTTACTACTGAACAGGGTTCTAGCCCACTTTTCTAAAAGATAAATCCTTTAGCATACTGCGCATTTTCTTGCCAGGACGGAAGAGCACGCGCGTTTTTTTGATGGCTGCTGTTGATACCTCATCAGCAACATCTTTACCTTCAGAGCTAATGCCTACTTGAAAGTTGCCTAAACGACCTAGCTTCACAATGCGACCTTGACCCAGTTCGCCAATGATGTTGTGTTCTAGCGAAGCGAGTACGGCATAACAATCAGAAGCTGTCAAGGTACTCTGATACGAAATCAACTCTGCTAGTCTTTCGAAATCAACATCGCCATCTGCAACTGCAGCAGCATAAAACTTTTCCGGAGCCACTAAGTCTCTCGGGTTCTTCCTTGGAAGAATTTTGTATTTAATAGCCATAATTTTTGGTATTAAATTAATAAATAAGTTTGTCTTAGTATACGTACTAAAGCATCTAACTGACTTTACAAACATAATATACTTTTACTGTAAGTAAAAGCCAAACTTATTCACAATTGAGGCTTGTTTTTAACAACAAAAAGAAATGTGCAAATACACCCAACATACTTACATACAGCATATTAATTTTATTCGGAATTCGTTAAGCCCTGTTAAATATAGGTTTTTCCAAAAAGACAATCAAGAAACGCATTTAACACAGCATATTGGCATTACAAATTCCAGCAATAAAAACTAGAGCATTTTAAGTTACTTGTATCAAACGTATTCAAACACACTGAAAACCTACCACAGGAACTTAAGCGAAAGCCCCAGAACCAGAAATAGATTCAATTCACAAACTTGTTACATTCCCTTATCTTGTAAAAAAATAATGGATTTTGTGCTTTTTTGCAACAGGATTTCTAGATGTCCCAAATGTCATTTATCAATCCCCATTTATAGCGTGTGTGATACATGTAAAATATTTCGTTCCGATATAGAATGGTTTGTTTTCAGTACTCAGAAATTAGTCCTTAGTAGTTAGTCCTTAGTGCAGCGTGTTCATTTTCAGGTTTCTAGTTTCAGTTCACAGTTTACAGTTCACAGTTTACAAATAGACCTGCTACAAAAATGAATTTGGAAAAACCGCCCTTAAATCAAAAGCATAAAAAAACAATGATAAAGCAAAACGGCAACAGTCCGCGAGATGAGGACGAAGGACGAACGGCTTGGGCTGCGGAACGTCGTTTTGAGGTAGTTTTTAAGTTTTGAATTTTTAGGCTTGATCTTTTGTTTCTTTTGTATCAAGACAAAAGAAAAGAACAAACTCGAAAAATGAAATCGTCTGCTACAATAAAGAATATGTAGAGATTCTTCGTACCTCAGCATGACAGAATGGAGAGAGTTGGCAGTGGTCAGTGGTCAGTGATCAGTAATTATTATTTAGTCCTTAGTCCTTAGTGCAGCGTGTTCAGTTTCAGGTTTCAAGTTTCAAGTTTCAGTTCAAAGTTTACAGTTCAAAGTTTACAATTTACAATTGACATTTCACAGTATACGATTGACAGTTAGTAATTTAAAATTTAAAAATAGAATTGCTATATAAACGAATTCAGGAAAATCGCCCTTAAATTAAAAACGTAAAAAAACAACGTAAAAACGGAGTGGCAGCAGTCCGCGAGATGAGGACGAAGGACGAACGGCTCGTGCTACGGAACGTAGTTTTGAGGTCGTTTTTAAGTTTTGAATTTTTAGGCTTGATCTTTTGTTTCTTTTGCATCAAGGCAAAAGAAAAGAATAAACTCGAAAAATGAAATCGTCTGCTACAATAAAGAATATGTAGAGATTCTTCGTACCTCAGCATGACAGAATGGGGAGAATTGGCAGTGGTCAGTGATCAGTAATTATTATTTAGTCCTTAGTCCTTAGTGCAGTGTATTCAGTTTTAGGTTTCAAGTTTCAAGTTTCATTTCACAGTTTACAGTTCACAATTGACAGTTCACAGTTCACAGTATATAGTTGACAGTTAATAATTGACAATTTAAAAATAGAATTGCTACATAAACGAATTCGAAAAATCGCCCTTAAATTAAAAACGTAAAAAAACAACGTAAAAACGGAGTGGCAGCAGTCCGCGAGATGAGGACGAAGGCCGAACGGCTCGTGCTGCGGAACGTAGTTTTGAGGTAGTTTTTAAGTTTTTAATTTTCAGGCTTAATCTTTTGTTTCTTTTGTACCAAGACAAAAGAAAAGAACAAACATAAAGAGATACTTCGTACCTCAGCATGACAGAATAAAAAATTGCATGTCAAATGTTACAAGTGATTAGTCTTATGTTGTTGTCATTTAATTAACAAAGTTATTTCATCTCTACTTTAAGCACGCAACCCAGAGATTCTAAAACCAGCAAATAATGGTTTTGTTTGACTTCTTGAACAGTAGCCTCTTGGTCTATAAATGGCCCTGACTCTAAAACAACTTTATCTCCTTTTCTCCACGTGTCAATGACAACATCAAATGTACCTGGGGCTGAAAGCCAGTTCTGAATGGTCTCTATCTCTTTGTCTTTGACAATTGCTGGTTTCCCTAACCAGAACAAGTAGCGCACAACACCTGGAACATCAAAAACAACATTACGCTCTTTCTCAATTAGATTGACAAAAATATAAGAATTAAATAAAGGAAGCTGTATCTTTTTTTTTCGATCAGACCATTGCGTAATTTTAGTAATTATAGGACAATACCCCAAAACACCCATTTCAGTCAAACGATCAGCTACTTTCTTTTCCGATTTTGGTTTGGTATACAATACATACCAATTTGTAGTTACATTCATATTATTTATTGCAATCTATAATAGACAAAGATACTACTCCAATTGCGATAACAAAGCAAATGGGGTTGATTTTAAAATGAATCTACTGTGTTTTCAACCCCTGATTATTCCTTTAGTTTTTAAACACATAACGATTTTTGACAGTAGAAATTTGGAATTGAAGGCACTAAGTATTTAAATCAATAGTAGTTTACATTCATAAGTATATGTGAAGTGATCAGTAAATAGTCATTAGTAGTAAGCCCTTAGACATTAGTGTTCAGCATTCTGATTTAAGCAATTAGTAATTAGTAGTAGGTGTTCAGCAGTTAGGTGCGAGTAATTAAACCATAGTTTAGAAAAACGGCTCGGCCTGCGGAACGACGCTTGGTGGTAGTTTTTGCGCTTTTTATTTTCAGGCTCGATCTTTTGTTTCTTTTGAAATGTCAATTCATAAACACCCATAAATTAATAACTCGTGTGTAATCAAGACAAAAGAAAAGAATAGCTCAAAAAAAACGAAATCGTCTGCTAAAATGAAGAAGATGTGGAGATGCTTCGTACCTCAGCAGGACAAACTACATAATAGAAAGTGAAAAGTGAAAAGGTCGAAAGTAATTAGTAGTCAGTTTTCAGCATTTAGTCCAAAGTTTAAACAATAACTCCACTCGAAATCAATTCGAAAAAAACACCCTTAAATCAAAGGCATAAAAAACAATGATAAAGCAAAGTGGCAGCAGTCCGCGAGTTGAGGACGAAGGACGAACGGCTCGGGCTGCGGAACGGCGCTTGGCGGTAGTTTTTACGCTTTTGATTTTTAGGCTTGATCTTTTGTTTCTTTTGAAATGTCAATTCACGAACACCCATAAATTAATAACTCGTGATTAATCAAGACAAAAGAAAAGAATAAACTCGAAAAACGCAATCATCTACTAAAATGAAGAATATGTGTAGATGCTTCGTACCTCAGAGCAACAAATGATCTCTATAACCAAGCAACCCGACAATCAAAACGAAAATTTAATCGCTTGATTATTCCGTAAAATACATCAAAAAAAAATGTACCGAAAACAACTTCTTAAAAAAGTCTTTTCGGCACATTTTGATAAAGAGAAAACGATTATTCTAATAATATTGAATTGCTTTTTTCTAATTCTGTATAAATATTTTTTACTTCTTGTGAACTTTCTTTTTGCAGAATCAAATTTGCATTCTCCGTATGTACGAAAATAGCGTTCTTCAACCCCACAAATGCAGTGTATACATCAGTACCGATCACCATATTACCATTAGCATCTACAGACTGTCCTTTTGAAACCAAATAATCATAAACCGATTCAAAAGACCCTAAATCAGACCATTTGAACTCAGACGAAACTACTTTAATCTTCTTACTGCGTTCCATTACCGCATAATCCACACTAATGGATGGGATTGTCATTGACAATTCATAATCCAATTGCCCTGCTTTATTAGCTTCCCAAACCTGCTTTGATTTTTCGTATACTTCTGCATTATACAATTTCAACTCTTCTAAAAATACCGCAGCTTTAAAACAGAACATACCACTGTTCCATAAAAAGTTACCATTCTTGATAAAATCTTTAGCCGAAACTTTATTGGGTTTTTCTCTAAACGAAATTACATCGTCACCAGAGCGTTCTATATAACCATATCCGGTTTCAGGTTTAGTAGGAACAATTCCAAATGTAACAATATATCCTTGCGATGCCTTTTCTATAGCTTCACTGATCGATTTTTCATAAGCAGCAGTTCCATCAATAATGTGATCTGAGGGTGTAACGATTAAAATCGTATCTGGAGCTGAAGCAAATGCAGCAAAAGCAATTGCGGCAGCTGTATTTCTTGGTGTTGCTTCAATAATATCTATATAAGCAGTACCCGATTTTTCTAAAACTTTTTTACTTAAATGACAATTATCTGTGTTACCAACGACCATCACGGTATCTGCCAAAGATCGATTGCGATCTACGGTCATTTCAAACAAAGACTTACCATCAAACAAATCCAAATATTGTTTGGGTTGGCTTTTACGTGATAACGGCCATAGCCTGCTTCCCACTCCTCCCGTAAGAATTACATGTGTAATTGATCTTGCTTTTTCCATAATTAAGCTATATTTAATGTATATTCTTTAT
Source organism: Flavobacterium sp. I-STPP5a (assembly GCF_009764685.1). Lineage (GTDB taxonomy): Bacteria > Bacteroidota > Bacteroidia > Flavobacteriales > Flavobacteriaceae > Flavobacterium. The sequence continues at coordinate 30,358 of NZ_VHLM01000013.1, forward strand.
TCATTTATTTTTTAAATCTAGAAACAGGATTAAAAATCTTTAATCACAACTCTATAATAGATTTTTAAAGTCCATCTGCTTTCACAGTCGTCCATCCGCTCGTTCTCCTAAAATGCCTTTCACATCATAAAGCAAACTTTTTTCACATTGTAAAGCAGAAAAATCTAAATCTACAAAAACTGTATGTGCCACGCCCAAAACAACAGCATCAAAACGTTCTACTGGTAATGTAGTTGATGTGGTTAAATTGTACTCTCTAGCTACCTCAACTGGATTTGCCCAAGGATCACAAATCGTGATTTGAATGCCATAATCAGCTAAAGCCTTTATAACATCTACTATTTTGGTATTGCGCACATCAGGACAATTCTCTTTAAAAGTGATGCCCAACATTAACAATCGAGCGCCATTGACAATGACTCCTTTTTTAATCATGAGCTTCACTACCTGCGACGCTACATAATCACCCATACTGTCATTCAAACGTCGTCCTGCCAAAATGATTTCGGGATGATAACCAAACTCTTGTGCGCGTTGTGCCAAATAATACGGATCAACCCCTATACAATGACCGCCAACCAATCCTGGTTTGAAAGGTAGAAAATTCCATTTGGTACCAGCTGCTTCTAGCACCGCTTGGGTATCTATTTGCATCAAATTGAAAATTTTGGCCAACTCATTTACAAATGCAATGTTGATGTCCCGCTGGGAATTCTCTATTACTTTTGCCGCCTCGGCCACTTTTATCGATGGGGCCAAATGTGTGCCAGCAGTAATGACCGATTGATACAATTTATTTACTTTTTGACCAATGGCAGGAGTAGAACCTGAGGTCACTTTTAAAATTTTTTCAACCGTATGTTCTTTGTCGCCTGGATTAATTCGTTCTGGGGAATACCCTGCAAAAAAGTCCACATTGAATTTCAATCCAGACTTTTTTTCCAATACAGGAACACATTCCTCCTCGGTTACACCGGGATATACGGTTGATTCATAAATGACAATATCTCCTTTTTTTAAAACCGAACCTACCGTTTCGCTGGACTTAAACAAAGGCGTTAAATCAGGTCGGTTGTTTTTATCAACTGGAGTTGGCACGGTAATGACAAAATAATTACAATCGGCTATAGCTGCTATATCCGCTGTGCAATACAGTCCGTTTTCATCACTTGGTGCGGTCCGCAAAACCTGTTGCAAGGTTGCGTCGTCTATTTCTAAAGTACTATCAGTGCCCGCAGACAGACTTGCTATACGTGACTGATTGATATCAAAACCTACAACAGAATACTGGGTAGCAAACAATCTTGCCAAAGGAAGACCGACATACCCCAAACCAATTACTGCTATTTTTATATGTTCACTCAACTTATTCTTAACTATTGATTATTTAAAAGTACGCCTTTAAGCGTTGCCGTTGTCGGCTATATGTTTCTAAGGTTGCGCTTTTCCAGCATTCATTACCGTATCCTTTAATAAAAAGCTCAAATAGCCGTTCCCTTTATTTTACTTTCGAAGAAAAGCCTTAAAAACTATTTTAAAATTGTTTCTTAGTACACAAATGTAGCTAAAACAGGCTCTATTTCTAATACCGTTCAACGATGCTTTAGGATGCTTGGTGTTTACAAAAGAACAAACAACCGTCTAGGAGCCGATTCCTTGGTATACAAATCCAATGGCACGAAGTTGCGCTGCATCCAACACATTTCGTCCATCAAAAATAAAAGCTGGTTTTTGCATCCGGTCAAATATTTTTTGCCAGTCATAATTTGCAAATTCATCCCACTCGGTGAGAATGGCTACCGCATGGGCATTTGCACAAGCTTCATAAGGATTTGAAAAAGTAGTTACACTCGCACTGTTTTGCTCTGGACTGCGTGTTTCTAGATAATTAAGATCCTCTACTATTTTCTTTGAAGACACTTTTGGATCGTATACTGCAATTCTTGCATGCTCATTGATCAAATCATCGGCCACAAATATCGCTGCCGATTCTCGGGTATCATTCGTATCCTTCTTGAAAGCCCAACCCAAAAAAGTAATTTTTTTATCCGAAACCGTATTGTACAATGTTTGTACAATACCATTTGAAAAGCGTCTTTTTTGATGATCGTTCATAATAATTACTTGCTCCCAATAATCGGCTACTTCATGCAAGCCGTATGATTTAGCAATGTATACTAAATTCAAAATATCTTTTTGGAAACAAGACCCTCCAAATCCTACCGAAGCTTTCAAAAATTTAGGTCCAATTCTACTATCCATCCCAATTGCCTTAGCCACTTCATTAATATCAGCACCTGTTTTTTCACAAAGTTCAGACATGGCATTAACAGATGAAATTCGCTGTGCCAAAAAAGCATTGGCAGTAAGCTTAGACAGCTCAGAAGACCATACATTTGTAGTTAATATTTTATCGGCAGGAACCCAATTAGCGTAGACTTCAACCAATGCATCTATTGCTTTCTTACCTTCGGGAGTAGTGTCGCCTCCAATTAAGATGCGGTCTGGCTGCAATAAATCAGTCACGGCCGTACCTTCAGCCAAAAATTCAGGGTTCGAAAGAATTTGAAATTGAACACCGTTTCCGGTATGATCTAAAATACTTTTGATTGCTTCTGCTGTTCGAACAGGCAGCGTTGACTTTTCGACTACAATCTTGTTGTCTTTGGCTACCCGTGCAATTTGGCGCGCACACAACTCAATGTATTTCAAATCAGCAGCCATACCCTTCCCTTTTCCATAGGTTTTTGTTGGCGTGTTTACAGAGATGAATATGATTTGCGCTTCATCAATAGCTTGATCCACTGCTGTAGAAAAGAATAAATTTCTACCTCGAGCGTTGGCTACTATGGCACTCAAACCAGGTTCGTAAATAGGTATATTATCGACATTCGGGTCGTTCCAAGCAGCAATTCGCTCTTCATTCAAATCAACAACAGTTACTTGTATATGGGGACATTTTTGTGCAATCACAGCCATGGTAGGACCACCTACATACCCTGCTCCAATGCAACAAATTTTTGTAATTTCCATTCTTTATCTATTAAGCGCTTATTTTTTATTTATATTTTATCTCAAAGCTTTGAGAAAATTTCATACTGATTACTGCATCTTATTTTAAATGCTCCCAATACCAGCCAACGGCCTCTTGCAAGCCTTCTTGTAATGAAAATAGCGGATTATAATTCAATAATAGTTGCGCTTTCTCAATGCTGGCCAAAGAATGCGGAATATCTCCTGCCCGGTTTGGACCATATTCTACTGCTACATGTTCAATTTCAGGATCATAAACCGATAAATACTGTTTTAAATAGGTGACCAAATTGTTCAACGTATTCCTATCCCCAAAAGCAGTATTGTATACCGTGTTTACGGCTTCAGGATTTTGAGTTAACATTGCCAATTCATTCATTTGTATCACATTATCAATATAGGTGAAATCTCTAGAATAATTACCATCGCCATTAATTCTTGGGCTTTCGTGTTGCATCAATTGCATGACAAACTTAGGAATCACCGCAGCATAAGCGCCATTAGGATCTTGTTTTCTTCCAAAAACATTGAAATAACGCAAGCCTATCGTTTCTAAACCATATGATTTGCTAAATATTTCAGCATACAGTTCGTTCACATATTTAGTAATAGCATAAGGAGACAGGGGCTTGCCGATAGTTTCCTCTACTTTTGGGAGCGCTTCTGAGTCTCCATAGGTTGACGAACTAGCTGCATACACAAAACGTTTTACTTTATGATCTCGTGCAGCGACCAACATATTCAAAAATCCCGAAACGTTGACGTCATTACTCGTAATGGGATCGTTTAATGAACGGGGAACAGAACCCAACGCAGCTTGGTGCAATACATAGTCAACTCCATTTACAGCTTCATTACAAGTCATAGCATTACGAATATCACCTTCTATCAATTGGAAATTAGGGTGATTCAGACAGTTTTTCAAATTGTGCCGGTGTCCCGTTGCAAAATTATCCAAGCATACCACTTCGTACTTTTTATGTAAAAAATATTCACACAAATTAGATCCAATAAAACCCGCTCCACCCGTAACCAATATCTTTTTTCGGACTTCGTTTTCCATGCTGTTTTTTATTTTACTGCTTTTTATGTGTTATTCTTTTTGACTAAACCTTTTATTTTTTGGAACCAACCTTTAGGCTTTTCCTCTTCATAGTAACTTTTATCATAAGTACCATAGCCGTATCCATAACCTGTTCCGTATTTGGCTTTATTTTCATGACCGTTTAAGATAATGCTTGTATTATTCAACTCACCACGCTTGATGCGATTGTTCAATAATGCAATCATGTCTTTTTTAGTATAATTTTGTCTTACAATGTATAACGTTACATCACAGTATTGTGCCAGTTCAAGTGCATCCGAAACCAATCCTGCTGGTGGTGTATCTAATATTATGTAATCATATTCTTTCTTCAAAGCATTGATCAAATCCTCCATCCCTTGACTTATGATCATTTCTGAGGGGTTTGGCGGTATAGGTCCAGATAATATTACATCTAAATACGGAATGTGCGTCTTATTGACAATCTCTTGTATTGATTTTTGTTTGATAATGTAATTAACAACCCCTACTTCGTTTGTTAAATTAAACTCAGCTGCAAGTCTAGGTTTGCGTAAATCCAACCCAATTATAACCGTCTTTTTTTCGCTCAAGGCAAAAACAGTGGCGATGTTGATAGAACAAAAGGTTTTCCCTTCACCACTTATTGAAGAGGTAATCATCAACGTTTTAGCACCATCAACATTTTGTTGTTTGTACAAAAACTGTAAGGAGGACCGAATGGCTCTAAAGGATTCTGACAATGCTGATTTTGGTTTGTCAAAAACGGCCAAATTAGATTTCTCTTTATTGACCCCAACCACTCCAATCAATGGAATCTTGGTCATTTTATTAACATCATCACTATTTTGTATAGTATCATTAATAAAGAAAACAAAGAAAACCCCTATCAACGGAATTAATATTCCCACGAAAAGTGCCAAAATATAATTCACCGATGTTTTTGGCCCAATAAGCCCTCCCCCTGTGTCTTTTGCAGGATCAATAAAATGAATATCTGATAAATTAGCTGCTTTTACAATATCAGCCTCGCTTCGTTTTTGTAAAAAAGTATTGTAAATATTGTCACTCAAGTCATACTTCCTTTTTATTTTTATTAGCTCTTGCTGGTCTTCGGGTAGTTTTTTGATCGTGCCTTCTGTAGCATTGATTTTACTACTCACTAAGGCTAAATCGTATTGTAAGGCCCCTTTTGCCGTTGAAATATTTTCCAGTAATACTTTCTTTACCGCCTCCATTTGGTTGTCAAACTCTTGAAAAATTTTCTCGCTTTTTACAGCATAAGCCATTTCAGACCTTTGCGTAGACAAAGCGATTAATTTAGACACATTAACAACAATGTTAGGATCATCAATTCCTGCAACAGAGGGCGCCGGAAGTTTAGCATAATTAACGCTATTATTTAAATACGATTTTAAGGAATTATAGTATACAATTTTTCGATTGATTTCCTCTTTCTTAACATCATATTCCAAAATTTGTTCCGAGAATTTAACACCACCGTCTTCTACATCGTAAATATTCTTTCCTTTTCGAAACGATTTTAACTCATTACCCGTTTCTTTCAGTTGAGTCTCCATGGCTATCAAGGTACTGTCTATAAAAGCAATGGTATTCGTTGCAAATTTATTTTTACTGTCCAACTGTCTTTTGATTAACATCTTGACCGTAGCATTCAAATATTCGACCAAACGGGTTTTATTAGTACCCTGCATGCTTAAAGTAATAATAGAGCCTGCCTTTTCATAGGTTTGAACGTTAATGCCTTTGTAAGCAGCAACTGTTCCGTCAAAATCATTGAATTGAACAAAATACTCATTCCCTTTATACAGCCCTGGATTTTGGTTAAGTTCTAATTGCCAGTTGAGGAAAGGCAAAACTACTTTTTGTCCTACTTTGTATCGCTTTACAAACTCACCTGCAACCACATTGGTAGTACTATACGTGTTGGTAGCATATTGAATAACGTTTACGCTTGGGTTTTCAAACGGAATTTTGATTTCGTATTCAGTCTCAGTCAAAAACCTAATACTAATACGTTGCCCTGCAAGCTGCGCCTTGGTTTTGTCAATTTTTACAAAAAAAGGAACTGCTCCATAGGCATCTGTAAAATTGTATTTACCTTGTATTTGATAACTGATATAATAATTCAATTGATCTACCACCAATTCATTATGAGATCTAGATTGTAGTGTAGTAGAAATGGTTTGAACTTGATCTGAATTACCTCCCCAATTGAATGTCAAACTGGTATTTGAGGTAAAGAGTGGGTTGTTTTCCTCCTTTATGGAAATCATGGTCTCCATACCATAGATTTTCTCTTTTCGAATGTTGACTTGATAGGCAATAATCAATGTAATGGCCAGACTAATTAAAAACCAACGCCAATAGCTGCTAATTTTAATCAGAAAGCCTTTAAAATCAAAACTAACTTGGTTTTCGAAAATTGAAAAATCTTTGATATCTAACATGTGTTCCGTGCCGTGTTAATTCTTTAACAATAAAAAGGTTGTGGTTGCTAATGACAACAAAGTAATAATAGTCCCTAAAGATTCTATACCCGTTTTTCCGGTACCCCACGTTTTCTGTTTGAGCGGTTTGACGTAAATATAGTCATTGGGTTGCAAATAAAAATAAGGTGATTGCATGACATTTATATTTGTAAGATCAATATCAGCCATTTGTACACCGGTAGGCGTTTTTCGGATTACTGTAACGGCCTTCCTATCTCCTGTTATGCTGATATCACCTGCATTTGCAATTGCTTCCATAATAGTAACTTGCTCTTGATACAAAGTTTTAGTTCCCGGAGCACCTATTTCTCCATTCATAGTAAAACGCAAACCTGCTAATTTTACGGTTACAAAAACGTTGGCTTCTTTAGTAAAATAATCTGATAAAAGTTGTTTTTCTATTCGAAGTCGAATGTCATCCAAGGTGTATCCAATCACATTTTGCTCTCCCAAAACGGGAATTCGAATGTTTCCATGATCATCTACCCTGAATCCTTCAAAATACAATGACGCATCGGACTGGCTTTGTTTTCCACCATCATTTGAAATAGAAAAAATGGATGCTAACTTAGGATCAATGGTTTTAATAGAAATGCTTAGCACATCATTGACTTGTAACCTGTACGGCTTTGATGCCACCACCGAAATGGGAACCTCTGTCATGCCATCCTTTTTTTGCAAATAAATTAAATCTTGTGTTGCGATACATGATGTCATCAAAACACTGATTAGTAGCATCAAACCACCTACAAATTTGTTCATTTTTCATTATTTTTATCCACAAATATAGCTTTTCATTTACGATATAAAAAGTATCCTAATGGGAATGCTTGTATTAATTGTTTTTTAATGATTTCTCAAAAGGTACACGGTGCAAAATACTGCGTCCTAGTGTCACTTCATCTGCATATTCTAGTTCATCACCCACAGCTATCCCTCTAGCAATAGTTGATACTATGATGTTGCTCGATGCAATTTGTTTGAAAATATAAAAATTGGTGGTATCCCCTTCCATTGTAGAGCTTAAGGCAAATATAATTTCCTGTACTGCCCCCGATTTGACTTTTTCAACCAATGCTGTAATGTGCAACTGGCTGGGACCAACACCATCAATAGGAGAAATTTTTCCACCCAAAACATGATAAATACCCCTAAACTGATTGGTATTTTCAATCGCCATCACATCTCTAATGTCCTCAACCACACAAATCACATTGTGGTTTCTACTGCTATTAGAGCAAATCTCACACACCTCCCGATCTGAAATGTTATTACAACTCACGCAGTATTTGATATCCTGCTTCATTGCAAGTAGGGCTTGCGCCAAAAATCCCGTTTGCTCCTTGGGCTGTTTTAACAAATGCAAGACCAATCGCAATGCCGTTCGCTTCCCAATTCCCGGAAGTTGCGACATTTCGTTGACTGCCTTTTCTAAAAGTTTTGATGAAAATTCCATACCTGCAAATGTAGCAATTTGTTTATTTGTTCCGCGCCATTATTCCCAATTCCTAAACAATGATCAAGCTATATTGAAGGTTTTATTTTTGCATCATTACACCACCAAAAACTTTACAAAAAAACTTAAAACTTTCCTATAAACTCCATTTCACAATACCCAACTGTTTACAGTTTAGTAACAGTATCTAATTGGCATAAAGCCAAAAAAAGGAGATCCATTTCAAGTGATTATTTCTTATTTTCCTTGGAAATAGTCTTGTTGTAACAACCTTAATTGCGTTTGGTATTGATTGACTAATCTTTAAAATACAATCTTGAATCTATGAAATGCATATTAAAAACATATCTTTTTGATCAAGAGCGGTTTAATAACTAATTAAGAAAATCAAAATCAATAAAACTTACGAATATTAATACTGATTGGTAGCCAATAAAACTAGAGTACAAGCCACTTCTACCTTAATATTGTTCAATTGTAACAACTGGTAAAACTCGGGATTCTCTGTTCCTGGATTAAAAATGACACGTTTAGGTTGTGCCTCAACTATATAGTTGTAATAATCGCGCTGACGTGTTGGGTTAAGATATAACGTAACAGTGTCTATGTTTTTAAGTGGAATTGCTTTCGTTTGGATTTTGATTCCAGCTACTTCTCCTGCATTTTGGCCCACAGCTAGTACTGAATGTCCTTTTTCAACTAACTGCTGTACTGCTTTGAACGCATAACGATCCGTTTTGGTCGTGGCACCCAGTACCAATGTTTTTTTATTCTTCATCCTTATCATCCTTTTATGAGTCACAAAAGTAAGCAAAAAGGTTCACCTTATGTAGTGATTATGGTAATTGTTACGGTGCAATAAAAAAACATTGCGCTAACAGTCCCAAACAAAAAATGAGTATTTTTGTGGTATTAAACAACAATTATGGATCTCTTTATTTATCTTTTTGTCGCGCTTTTCTCTGTATTGAATCCTATAGGTACCGTTCCTATTTTTGTAGGTCTTACTCAAAATGATCCCAAAAAAGAACGCTCGCGCATTTCTTTATGGACAGCCATAAACGTTTTCATTATCTTGATAGTTTCTTTTTTTATTGGACAATATGTTTTGCTTTTTTTTGGCATTAGCATTGATGCACTCCGAATTGCAGGAGGTCTTATCATTGTAAGTTCTGGATTTTCATTGCTCTCTGGTAAGTTTACCAAAAAACGAGGTATCAACAAAAAGGCAGAAACGGAAGCGCAACAACGAAATGACATTGCACTTACACCACTTGCAATACCCATGCTTGCGGGACCTGGATCTATATCGCTCCTCATTGCTTTTTATCAGGAACACAACAGCACCAAAGAAATCATCATTTCTACGCTAGCCATCTTAGCCATTGCAGTAACTATTTTTATCATTTTACGCAGCGCTCATTACCTCGCCAAAATATTAGGTGCTTCTGGAATTATCGCAATCTCCAGAATTGTAGGCTTTATTGTAATCGCCATTGGAATACAATACATTGTAAGCGCCATCATTAACATCATCAAAGTAAATCTTTCATAAAAAAAAGAAGCGGATCATTCAGTGAATGATCCGCTTCTTTTTTAAAATACTTTTTTTCTAGCTTCTCGGCAAGAAAATCTCAGCCATCATACATCGGGCGCTTCCGCCACCACAAGCCTCAATGGTATCTAGACTTGAACTCAGTATTATAGCATGCTTTTCTAATTGCGCCACTTGCTTTTCTGTAAGCGCCTGATGCGCCGCGGCACTCATAATCAAGAATCTTTTACCAGCAGCTCCTTGCACTTCAAGCATGTTTCCTGCAAAACTATTCATCTGGTCTTCAGTTATTAAAATAACCTCTTTATTGTTTTCTTTTAAATTATCCAGAACCATTTTGCGTTCTTTTTTGTCGTCTATGCAATCCGCACAAATCACAGCAAAAGTTTCGCCCAAACACATCATGACATTGGTATGATAAATCAATTTTCTTTCGCCATCAACAGTCTGAAACGCTTCAAAAAGAACTGGAGCATAATCAAAATCTTCACAGAACTCAATAAACAACTCCTCATCTGCACGAGGTGACAAAGCACAATATGCTTTAGAATTGGTTCTATCCAAAAGAATACTACCCGTACCTTCTAAGAAAAAACCATCCTCTTCTGCTGATGTGTAATCTACTATATTGTGTATAACAAAACCTTTATCTTCTAACAAGTCTAATACATCCTCACGGCGTTCTTGACGTCTGTTCTCAGCAAACATTGGATATAAAGCTACATCCCCATTTTCATGAAAAGATATCCAGTTGTTCGGAAAAATACTATCTGGCGTATCTGGAACTAGCGTATCGTTGACTACGGTAACATCTATACCTGCAGCAACTAATTTGGCTACAAAATCATCAAATTCTTGCTGTGCTTTCGCATTTACAGTTGCCGGTAATAAGCCATCTAGCACTTTTTGATAGTAATTATTCACAGCCGTTTGCTCGTTCATTCTAAAAGCTACGGGCCTAATCATCAAGATGGAATTGGTAGTTTGTTTCATGTATTTTTAGTTTAAAGTTGAGTTGTTTAAAGTTGAATATTGCATTCTGTTTCACTTTAAACTTCAAAACAAATATTTATTCTCTAATTAAAGGTAAGGTCGAACATCGCAACAAGCCTTCTTGTTTTGCAATCTCGGCATACGGAATTTCTTCTACTGTAAAGCCGTTTTCTCGAAGCCAATTGTTGAGTCTCGTAAAATTCCTTTCCGAAACTACAACACGAGTATCAATTGAAAAAACATTAGAATTCATGTGATACATTTCTTCTCGGGTTAAATGAAAAAGATTTTCTTTACCAAAAAGATCTACAAGAAACACATAATCGGCTTCTTCTCTAAACCCATTTTTGTAGATAATTCCTTTGTTCGTTCCCAAAGGTTGAAAACAACAATCCAAATGTAAAGCATTGTCTCGAGCTTCAATTTTTGATTTTACCAAATCGAATTCTTTTACAATCTTATTTGGAAATAAATCTCTAATATACTGAACGCCTCGCATATTCGTTCTTGCCGTAATGTAATCTTTATAGTCACTACCCTTGTATGTCCCAATAAAAATATAGTCATCCCATAACATCACGTCTCCGCCTTCAATATGAACTTCTTCTGGCGGTCGCACAACGTTTTCTGGTTTTATTTGATCAATTACATATTGAATTGCGTCGAGCTCTCGCTCCCTGTCTGGCAAAATATTAGACTTGACAAAAGTGCTTTCAATTACAAAACCAATATCTCTAGTGAAAATTTGGTTGTAATTCTCAATCATTTCAGGTCGATACACCTGCACATCATACTTTTCCAACACCTGCTTGAAAGCATCCATTTCCTGTATCATGTCCTGCTCAAGTGGATAGGTACCGGCTAGAATATGCTCTAGTGATTTTGGATCATAAGCCTCGTCTGCTGTTGGCGTTGGTCCATTGTGAAGTGCTGATCCCAGTACTACAGCACGGAGTCTTGCTGTTTCATTTTTAACATTAATTGGTAACATGTGTGTTTTCCCTTTTTAGCAAATATAAAAAAAGCTTCACTAAATAGTGAAGCTTTTAAAGTGTTTTTATCTTTTATCTGCGGTAACAAAATCGCGTAATGGATGACCTGTATAAACTTGTCTTGGCCTACCAATAGGTTCTTTATTTTCACGCATTTCTTTCCATTGTGCAATCCATCCTGGCAAACGTCCTATGGCAAACATTACCGTGAACATATCTGTAGGAATACCTAAAGCTCTGTAAATAATTCCAGAATAAAAATCTACGTTAGGATATAAATTTCTAGATTTGAAATACTCGTCTTCTAGCGCTGCCTCTTCTAGTTTTTTAGCAATAGCAAGAATTGGATCTTCAACTCCTAAAGTTGCTAAAACTTCATTAGCTGCTTTTTTGATGATTTTAGCTCTTGGATCAAAGTTTTTATACACTCTGTGACCAAATCCCATCAAACGGAATGGATCATTTTTGTCTTTGGCTTTAGCCATATACTTATCTGCATCACCACCTGTTGCATGAATTTCTTCAAGCATTTCAAGCACTGCTTGATTTGCACCACCATGTAACGGACCCCATAACGCTGACACTCCAGCTGAGATAGAAGCAAATAATCCTGCATGAGAAGAACCCACCATTCTTACGGTAGATGTAGAACAATTTTGCTCATGATCTCCGTGAAGAATAAATAATTTATCTAATGCATCAATAACAATTGGGTTTGCTTTGAACGGCTCTGTAGGCAATTCAAACATCAAACGCATAAAATTCTCTACATATCCTTTTGTATTATCATAATAATTCAAAGGATAACCCATGCTTTTTCTGTACGTCCAAGTTGCAATCACAAGGAATTTACCCATGGTTTTGCAAACTGCCTCATACATTTCTTTTTCATTATCAACATTAACCGATTTAGGGTTAAATGCTGTCAAAGCACTAGTTAAAGCAGATAAAACGCCCATTGGGTGAGCTGTTTTTGGAAAACCGTCGATGATGTTTTTCATCTCTTCGTTTACCAAGGTATATTTTCTAATATCCGTTTCAAACTGAGCCAACTGTTCTTTACTTGGTAATTCACCAAAAATTAAAAGATATGATACCTCAAGAAAATCAGCTTTATCCGCAAGATCTTCAATGGCATATCCTCTATAACGAAGAATTCCTAATTCTCCATCTAAAAAAGTAATATCACTTTTACAAGATCCTGAATTTTTGTATCCTGGATCAATAGTAATGATCCCAGATAAATCACGTAATTTGTTAATATCAATGGCTACTTCATTCTCGCTTCCTACAACAACAGGGAGTTCGATTTTCTTCCCATCAATTTCTAATGTGGCTATTTTTGACATAATATAATTGGAAATAAACTTTTAAAATAATAATTTCCCAAATCTATGAAAATTAACATTAATTAAAAAGAGAATACCAAAATGAAATTGTTAAATATTACACAAAAAGCCACTCACAAAGTGAATGGCTTTTCGTTATTTAGCAAAAAAGCTATTATTTTATTTTAAAAGCATTTTTTCCAGGGAAATAGGCAGATGTACCCAACTCCTCTTCAATACGCAATAATTGATTGTATTTTGCCATACGATCAGACCTAGAGGCTGATCCTGTTTTAATTTGTCCACAGTTCAATGCTACAGCTAAGTCAGCAATAGTATTATCCTCAGTCTCACCAGAGCGGTGTGACATTACCGACGTATACCCTGCATTCTTGGCCATATTTACAGCAGCAATAGTTTCTGTTAAAGTTCCAATTTGGTTCACTTTAATCAATATCGAATTCGCAATTCCTTTCTCTATTCCTGTTGACAAACGCTCAACATTGGTAACAAACAAATCATCCCCTACCAGTTGCACTTTGTCACCTATTTTTTCGGTAAGCAATTTCCATCCATCCCAGTCGTTTTCATCCATTCCATCTTCAATAGATATAATCGGATATTTAGCAACCAATTCGGCTAAATATTCAACTTGCTCGGCAGACGTTCTTACTTTACCAGTCTCTCCTTCAAACTTTGAGTAATCGTATTTTCCGTTTACATAAAATTCTGCAGCAGCACAATCTAAAGCGATCATGATTTCATCACCAAAAGAATAACCTGCAGCTTCAACTGCTTTTTTGATGGTATCCAAAGCATCCTCTGTTCCGCCAGCAAGATTAGGAGCAAAACCACCTTCATCTCCTACAGCTGTAGAAAGACCTCTGTCATGCAATACTTTTTTCAAACTATGAAAAATTTCAGTCCCCATTTGCATCGCTTGCGAAAAAGTAGTTGCTTTCACAGGGAAAATCATAAATTCTTGAAAAGCGATAGGAGCATCGGAGTGCGATCCACCATTTATAATATTCATCATTGGCACAGGCAAAGTATTCGCCGAAACACCACCCACGTAACGATATAATGGCAATCCAAGTTCATTAGCCGCCGCTTTGGCTACAGCCAAAGAAACACCAAGAATAGCATTGGCACCCAAACTAGATTTATTAGGAGTTCCATCTAAGTCTATCATCATTTGATCAATCTGATTTTGCTCAAATACAGACACACCAACAAGTTCTTCAGCAATTACAGTATTTACATTGTTCACTGCGTTCATAACTCCTTTTCCAAGATACGCTTTACCACCGTCTCGTAACTCAACAGCTTCATGCTCTCCGGTTGAAGCTCCTGATGGAACTGCAGCTCTACCCAACACACCATTATCTGTAATTACATCTACTTCAATAGTAGGGTTCCCTCTTGAATCAAAAATTTGTCTCGCGTGAATTTTTATAATAATACTCATAAACTGAATTTTTTTAAATTATACATTACAAATATATTCTAAGTTTTGGAATGATTTTATGAAAATAATGAATGTTATTAACGAAAACGTTATAATTTGATTTCCAAAGAATGAATTTAATAACTTGTGTACCTTATCGTGTCAATTGCTTTAATTTTTAGTCACTTTCTGAAAGCATGAAACAAAAAACGGGTTTGACTATCTTAATGTCAAACCCGTTTTATACTAAAAAAATATTACACTTATCCTTTTAAGCTATCAATAAAATGATCAAATAGATACGAAGAATCATGTGGCCCAGGGCTAGCCTCAGGATGATATTGAACTGAAAAACATTTTTTGTTTTTCATGCGCATTCCTGCAACCGTTCCGTCGTTAAGATGTACGTGTGTAATTTCAAGTGCATCGTTAGCGTCAAGATCTTCTTTACTAACTGCAAAACCATGATTTTGCGAAGTAATTTCTCCTTTCCCAGTAACTAAGTTTTTAACAGGATGATTGATCCCTCTATGCCCATTAAACATTTTATAGGTCGAAATCCCATTGGCCAAACCGATAATTTGGTGTCCCAAACATATCCCGAACAACGGAGCATTTGCCTCCAAAATATCTTTAGCCACTTGGATAGCACCTAATAGTGGCTCGGGATCTCCAGGTCCATTAGACAAAAAATAACCGTCAGGATTAAAAGACCTTAATTCATCAAAACTAGCATCGAATGGGAAAACTTTAATATAGCAATCTCTTTTAGCTAAATTGCGCAATATATTTTTCTTAATACCCAAGTCCAAAGCAGCAATTTTATATTTTGAATTTTCGTCTCCATAAAAATAAGGAACAGTAGTAGAAACTTTAGAAGCCAATTCTAATCCTTTCATATCAGGAACATTAGCCAAAGCTCCTTTTAAATCTTCTATTGCAGTTCCATCTGTACAAATAACAGCATTCATAGCGCCATTATCTCTAATATAGTTAACTAAAGCTCTCGTATCAACATCCGAAATACAGATCAAATTTTGCTTCTTAAAATAGTCTTCCAAACTTTCTGAGGCATCAGCACGAGAATAGTTAAAACTAAAATTCTTGCAAATCAAGCCTGATATCTTAATAGATTCTGATTCTACTTCATTTTCATTTACACCGTAATTACCAATATGAGCATTGGTAGTAACCATTAACTGTCCAAAATAAGATGGGTCAGTAAAAATCTCTTGATACCCTGTCATACCGGTATTAAAGCAAACTTCTCCAAAAGTAGTTCCGCTAATCCCTATTGATTTCCCATGAAAAATAGTTCCATCACTTAGTAAAAGAATTGCAGATTGTCGTGTTGTGTATTTCATTATTGTAGTGTTTGTGTGATATACTAACCAAAGTTAGCATGTATTAATAATAAATACTTCATAGCGAAGTACAACTATTCACCAATTTATAATAACAAATAATCAATTATTAAATTATAAAAAGGATAAAAAAAAAGGATAAACTATAAATAGCTTATCCTTAATTTTATTGAATCATTATTTGCATAATTACTCAGCAGTCTCAGTAGTAGAATCAGTTTCAGCAACAGAAGCTTCAGTAGCTTCATCACCTTTTTTAGCTTTTCCACCACGACGGCTTTTAGCTTTTTTCACTTCTTTTTTTCCACCATTGTAAAGTTCATTAAAATCAACAAGCTCGATCATTGCCATATCAGCATTATCTCCCAAACGATTTCCAACTTTAATAATACGTGTGTATCCACCTGGACGGTCTCCTACCTTAGCAGCTACATCTCTGAATAAATCAGTAACAGCATATTTGCTACGTAAGTAAGCAAAAACAATACGACGATTGTGCGTCGTATCCGCTTTCGATTTTGTTATTAAAGGCTCAACAAATTGTTTAAGCGCTTTTGCTTTAGCAACAGTAGTATTAATACGTTTGTGCTCAATAAGAGAACAAGCCATATTAGCTAACATAGATTTTCTATGCGCTGTCTGTCTGCTTAAGTGATTGAATTTTTTTCCGTGTCTCATGACGTGTTTTTTTTAAACCTTCATCTTGCTACAATCCTCTTTGGAGAGCAAAATACGAAGTGGTTTATTCTTTATCTAATTTGTATTTCGCTAAATCCATACCGAAGTTTAAATTTTTAACTGCAACAAGTTCATCAAGTTCAGTTAAAGATTTTTTACCAAAATTTCGGAATTTCATCAAATCATTTTTATTGAAAGATACTAAATCACCAAGTGTATCAACTTCAGCCGCTTTCAAGCAATTTAATGCTCTAACAGAAAGATCCATATCAACAAGCTTAGTTTTAAGCAACTGTCTCATGTGTAATGACTCTTCATCATAAGATTCTGTTTGTGCAATTTCATCAGCCTCGAGTGTAATTCTTTCATCAGAAAATAACATAAAGTGATGAATCAAAACTTTAGCTGCTTCAGTAAGTGCATCTTTTGGATTAATAGAACCATCAGTTTTAATTTCAAAAACTAATTTTTCATAATCTGTTTTTTGCTCAACACGGAAGTTTTCAATAGCATACTTTACATTTTTAACAGGTGTAAAAATAGAATCTGTAAAAATAGTTCCTATAGCAGCATTCTGTTTCTTGTTTTCCTCAGCCGGTACATACCCTCTACCTTTTTCGATAGTCAAATCGAAATTAAGTTTGATTTTGCTGTCTAAATTACAAATAACAAGCTCTGGGTTAAGAACTTGGAAACCTGAAATAAACTTTTGAAAATCACCAGCAGTTAACTGATCTTTACCTGAAACAGAAATTGTAACTGATTCATTATCTATATCTTCAATTTGACGTTTGAAACGTACTTGTTTAAGATTAAGTATAATTTCGGTAACGTCTTCAACAACTCCTGAAATAGTAGAAAACTCATGATCTACACCTTCAATGCGAACAGATGTAATTGCATAACCTTCTAATGCAGAAAGCAAAACTCTTCTAAGTGCATTACCAACAGTCAATCCATATCCTGGTTCTAAAGGTCTAAACTCAAATTTACCTTCAAAATCGGTTGAATCGATCATGATAACTTTATCGGGCTTCTGAAAATTAAATATTGCCATAAATTTCGACTAAGTCAATTATTATTTGTTGTACAACTCTACGATTAATTGTTCTTTGATGTTTTCTGGAATTTGAAGTCTTGCAGGAACAGATACAAAAGTACCTTCTTTAAGATCGCTATTCCAAGTAATCCATTCATAAACATGACTTGAATTAGATAAAGATCGTTCGATAGCTTCTATTGATTTAGATTTTTCACGAACTGCAACTTTATCTCCAGGTTTAAGGTGGTAAGAAGGAATATTAACAACTTCACCATTTACAGTAACGTGTCTATGAGAAACTATTTGACGAGCCCCTCTTCTAGATGGAGCAATACCCATTCTAAAAACAACGTTATCCAATCTTGCTTCGCATAATTGTAATAAAACTTCACCAGTAACACCCTTAGTAGCAGATGCTTTTTCGAATAAGTTTCTGAATTGTTTCTCTAAAATTCCATAAGAATATTTAGCTTTTTGCTTTTCCATTAACTGAACAGCATACTCAGACTTTTTTCCTCTTTTTTTAGCCATCCCGTGTTGTCCAGGAGGATAATTTCTTTTTTCGAATGCTTTATCATCACCGAAAATTGCTTCGCCAAATTTACGAGCTATTCTTGTACTAGGACCAGTATATCTTGCCATTTTAAATTGTTTAAGATTGAGATTATGAATTCAGGTCAAATCCTTCGATAATCGAAATTCAATCTAGTTTATACTATAATTATATTTTGAGTATTATACTCTACGTCTTTTAGGAGGACGACATCCGTTGTGAGGCATTGGAGTAACGTCAATAATCTCAGTAACTTCAATTCCACCATTGTGCAAAGAACGAATAGCAGACTCACGTCCGTTTCCTGGTCCTTTTACATAAACTTTAACTTTTTTAAGTCCAGCTTCAAGTGCTACTTTACTACAATCTTCTGCTGCCATTTGAGCTGCATACGGAGTGTTCTTTTTAGAACCTCTGAAACCCATTTTACCAGCTGAAGACCATGAAATAACTTCACCTTTTTTATTAGTCAAAGAAATGATAATGTTATTGAAGGTAGCAGAAATATGAGCTTCACCCGTTGATTCAACGATAACTTTACGTTTTTTTGCTGTTGCTTTAGCCATATTACTTATTATTTAGTTGCTTTTTTCTTGTTAGCAACAGTTTTTCTTTTACCTTTTCTAGTTCTAGAGTTGTTCTTAGTTCTTTGTCCTCTTAAAGGAAGACCAGTTCTATGACGAATACCTCTATAACATCCAATATCCATTAAACGTTTGATGTTTAAAGAAACTTCTGAACGTAATTCTCCTTCAATTTTGAAAGAAGATACAGCATCACGAATTGCTCCGATCTCCTCATCATTCCAATCTTGAACTTTTTTATCTTGGCTAACTTGAGCTTTTTCTAAAATCTCAACAGCTCTACTTCTACCTAATCCAAAGATATAGGTTAGTGCAATAACACCTCTCTTATTTTTTGGGATATCTACCCCTGCTATTCTTGCCATAATTATCCTTGTCTTTGTTTAAATCTAGGATTCTTTTTGTTTATTACGTACAATCTCCCTTTTCTTCGTACAATTTTGCACTCGGGACTTCTCTTTTTTACTGAAGCTCTAACTTTCATTTTTGAATATCCTTTAATATCTATAAGTAATTCTCGCTTTTGACAAATCGTAAGGACTCATTTCTAGTTTCACCTTATCACCAGGTAATAATTTAATGTAATGCATACGCATTTTACCAGAAATATGTGCTATTACAATATGTCCATTCTCTAACTCTACACGGAACATTGCATTTGATAATGCTTCAATGATCGAACCGTCTTGTTCTATTGCTGATTGTTTTGCCATAAATTAAGCTACTGCTTTTCTATTTTTACCACTTTTCATTAATCCATCATAATGCTTATTCAACAAGTATGAATTGATTTGCTGAACAGTGTCAATGGCAACACCAACCATAATAATTAATGAAGTACCTCCAAAAAACATTGCCCATGATTGTTGAACATCCATCAAGCTTACAACTATCGCAGGGAACACAGCGATCAAAGCAAGAAATATTGATCCAGGGAATGTAATTAAAGACATCACTTTATCAAGGTAGTCAGAAGTTTCAACACCAGGCTTAACACCAGGAATAAAACCACCACTTCTCTTTAAATCATCAGACATTTTATTTGTTGGAACTGTAATAGCCGTGTAAAAAAATGTAAAAACAATAATTAAAGTTGCAAATACAAAATTATACCAAAAACCAAACATATTACTAAATGCACCTACTATTGACTGAGATGTATCTGAATCTGACAACCCAGCTAGTGCCGCAGGAATAAACATAATTGCTTGCGCAAAAATAATCGGCATAACCCCAGAAGCATTAAGTTTCAAAGGAATCCACTGTCTATTACCATTCATCATGTCTTGCTCGAAATCTCCAGATGTAGTACGTCTTGCATACTGAACAGGAATTCTTCTAACAGCCATAACTAAAAGCACGCAACTAATAATTACCAGCAACCAAATAATAATTTCAATAACCAATAGCATTGGACCTCCATTGTTATTTGATACTCTTGATGTGAATTCTTGCATAAAAGCTTGAGGCAATCTAGCAAGTATTCCTACCATGATCAATAATGAAATACCATTTCCAATCCCTTTGTCTGTAATCTTTTCTCCAAGCCACATTGCAAAAATGGTACCTGTAACAAGAATTACAACAGATGAGAATAAAAACTCAAAAGAATTAAAACCTAGTAAAAAAGCATTACCAGGCAGTGTTCTATATAAGTTATAGATGTAGGTAGGACCTTGAACTAAAGTAATTCCAATTGTCAACCAACGTGTGATTTGATTTATTTTTTTTCTACCACTCTCTCCATCACTTTGAAGTTTTTGCAAATAAGGAATAGCTATTCCCATAAGCTGAACCACAATAGATGCAGAAATGTATGGCATAATCCCAAGTGCAAAAACTGAAGCTTGAGAAAATGCACCACCAGTAAACATGTCAAGAATTGAACCAATTCCTTCTTTGGTCTGTCCGGCTAAATTAGCCAATTGAGTTGCATCAATACCTGGTAAGGTCACTTGAGCACCAAAACGATAAACTAAAAGAAGACCGAAAGTAATTAGAATTCTATTTTTTAGTTCTTCAATTTTCCAAACATTACCTATTGATTCAATAAATTTCTTCATATTATACAGAAAATTACATTACTATAGCTTCTCCACCAGCAGCTTCGATAGCAGCTTTTGCAGTAGCAGTAAATTTGTGAGCGGTTACTTTTAATTTTGCTTTCAATTCACCTCTACCTAAAATCTTAACGATTTCATTTTTGGTAGCCAAACGGTTAGCAACATAAACTGACATATCAACAGTATCTTGAACAATACCATTTTCAACTAAAAGCTGAAGTGTATCAAGATTAACACCTTCGTAATCTTTACGATTAATGTTTGTAAAACCAAACTTAGGTACACGTCTTTGAAGTGGCATTTGCCCTCCTTCAAAACCAATCTTTTTAGAATAACCAGAACGAGATTTTGCTCCTTTATGTCCTCTTGCAGAGGTACCACCTTTTCCAGAACCTTCTCCTCTACCTAATCTTTTATTTTGATTGTGCGTAGAACCTTCAGCAGGTTGTAAGTTACTTAAATTCATAACAGTATTTGTTATTTAGCTTCTTCAACAGAAACTAAGTGTTTAACTTTATTTATCATACCAAGGATTGTAGGATTTGAATCATGCGCTACAACTTGTCCCATTTTACGTAGACCTAAAGCTTCTAATCCTCTTTTTTGTGAAAGTGGACAGTTGATTTTGCTTCTAACTTGTTTTACTAATAATTTAGCCATAATTTCCTTGTATTAACCTTTAAAAACTTTCTCTAAAGAAACACCTCTTTGTTTTGCAACAGTGTAAGCACTTCTCATTTGTAATAAAGCATCAAAAGTTGCTTTTACCACGTTGTGTGGATTTGAAGATCCTTGTGATTTTGAAAGTACATCATGTATACCAACTGACTCTAAAACTGAACGAACAGCTCCACCAGCAATAACTCCAGTACCATGAGATGCAGGAATTAAAAATACACGTGCTCCACCAAATTTACCTTTTTGTTCGTGAGGTACAGATTGACCATTTAAAGGAATCTTTACTAGATTTTTCTTAGCATCTTCTACTGCTTTAGCAATAGCTTCAGAAACATCTTTAGATTTACCTAAACCGTGACCAACAACACCGTTTTCATCACCTACAACTACAATAGCAGAAAAACCAAAAGCTCTACCACCCTTTGTAACTTTAGTAACACGATTTACACTCACCAAACGATCTTTTAATTCAAGACCACTAGGTTTTACCAACTCTACATTTTTGTATTTACTATTAGACATACTATATTAGAATTTAAGTCCAGCCGCTCTCGCGCCTTCTGCTAATGATTTAATACGCCCGTGATATAAGTAACCTCCTCTATCAAAAGTTACAACTTCTATCCCAGCTTTTAAAGCTTTTTCAGCAACTAATTTCCCAACTGCTGTAGCAACTTCAATATTCGTACCCTTACCTATTTCTTTTTCTCTTGAAGAAGCTGCTAGCAAAGTAACTCCGTTTACATCATCAATTAATTGAGCGTAAATTTCTTTATTACTTCTAAAAACAGATAGTCTTGGATTAGTAGCAGTACCACTAATTGTCTTTCTAATTCTGAATCTAATTCTTTGTCTTCTTTCAGGTTTTGTTAATGACATAATCTTATTTTTTAAGCTGATTTACCTGCTTTTCTTCTTAATACTTCACCCACGAATTTAACTCCTTTTCCTTTGTATGGCTCAGGCTTACGGAAACCTCTAATTTTCGCAGCAACTTGACCTAAAAGTTGTTTATCAAATGATGTTAACTTTACAATTGGGTTTTTACCTTTCTCAGATATAGTTTCTAAAGTAACTTCAGGAGCAATCTCTAAAATAATATTGTGTGAAAAACCAAGAGCTAAATCTAATTTTTGTCCTTGATTTGAAGCTCTATAACCAACTCCAACCAATTCTAATGATTTAGTAAAACCATCTGTAACACCAACTATCATGTTGTTGATAAGTGAACGATACAAACCATGTTTTGCTCTTTGATCTTTATGATCAGATGATCTGTCAACTTGAACCTGACCATCTTCAACTGTTACAGTAACGTCCGAAAACTCCTGAGTTAGTTGACCGTTTTTTCCCTTAACTGTAATAATTCCATTTGCTACTTCTACAGTAACACCAGCAGGAACTATTATAGGATTTTTACCTATTCTTGACATCTTATTATAGTCTTTAAATTAGTATACGTAACAAATTACTTCACCACCTACATTCAATTGTTTTGCTTGTTTACCGGTCATCAAACCTTTTGAAGTAGAAACGATAGCTACACCTAAACCATTTAAGATTCTTGGTATATTAGCAGAACTTGAATATTTACGTAAACCTGGTTTACTAATTCTCTGAATATCTTTGATTACAGACTCTTTAGTATCTTTATCATACTTCAAAGCGATTTTGATAGACCCCTGAACAGCGTTGTCTTCAAATTTGTAACTCAAAATATAACCTTGATCAAATAAGATCTTAGTTATTTCTTTTTTTAGATTAGATGCAGGAATTTCAACAACTTTGTGGTTTGCAGCCACAGCGTTACGAACTCTTGTCAAATAATCAGCAATAGGATCTGTATACATGTGTATCAATTTGCGGTCTTGGTTTTCAACAAACGATTTGTTGAACCTTAAACCAATTTATAAATATTAAAGATACAGACTAAACAAATGTTAAGTCTGTATCTGAAAGCAAAATTATGCTACTACCAAGATGCTTTTTTCACACCAGGGATCAATCCGTTATTTGCCATTTCACGAAATGTTACACGTGAAATACCAAATTGACGCATATAACCTCTTGGTCTTCCAGTTAATTTACAACGATTGTGCAAACGAACAGGCGAAGCATTTTTTGGTAACTTTTGCAAACCTACGAAATCTCCAGCTTCTAACAAAGCTTTTCTTTTCTCTGCATACTTTGCAACCGTTTTTTCTCTCTTAACCTCACGGGCTTTCATTGATTCTTTAGCCATGTCTTAGTTCTTTTTAAAAGGTAAACCTAATTCTGTTAATAACGACTTAGCTTCTTTGTCAGTCTTTGCGGTAGTTACGAAGGTAATATCCATACCAGAGATTTTATTAACTTTGTCAATATCAATTTCTGGAAAAATAATTTGTTCTAAAACACCAAGGTTATAATTTCCTCTACCATCAAAACCTGTAGCTTTAATTCCGTTGAAATCTCTTACACGAGGCAAGGCTGAAGTAATAAGTCTATCAAGAAACTCATACATTCTTTCTCCACGCAAAGTAACTTTAGCACCAATTGGCATTCCTTTTCTCAATTTAAAAGACGCAACGTCTTTCTTAGAGATAGTTGAAACTGCTTTCTGTCCAGTGATCTTTGTCAACTCATCAACTGCATAGTCAATAAGTTTTTTATCAGATACAGCTGCACCAACTCCTTTACTTAAAACGATTTTGTCCAATTTAGGAACTTGCATTACGTTTACGTATCCGAATTCCTCTTTAAGAGCAGCAATTACTCTGCTCTTATATTCTTCTTTTAGTCTAGGTATATACGCCATTACTATAATACTTGATTAGATTTTTTTGAAAATCTTACTTTCTTATCTCCTTCTACTCTAATACCTACTCTTGTTGTTTCCTTAGTTTTAGGATCAATTAAAGATATGTTAGATATTTGTATTGGAGCTTCTTTCTTTACAATACCACCTTGAGGGCTTTTTGCACTTGGTTTCGTATGCTTAGAAACCATATTAACACCTTCAACAATTGCTTTGTTCTTTTCACGATCAACGCTTAATACTTTACCTTCTGCACCTTTATGGTCTCCAGCAATTACTCTAACGATGTCACCTGATTTTATTTTTAGCTTTATCATCTTAAAACGAATTAAAGCACTTCTGGTGCTAATGATACAATTTTCATGAATTGTTTTTCACGAAGTTCTCTTGCTACCGGACCAAAAACACGAGTTCCCCTCATTTCACCAGCAGCATTCAATAATACGCAAGCGTTATCATCAAATCTAATGTATGAACCATCGGCTCTTCTTACTTCTTTTTTGGTACGTACAACAACTGCAGTTGAAACAGCTCCTTTTTTAACGCTTCCGTTTGGAGCAGTATCTTTGATAGAAACTACAATCTTGTCACCAACAGAGGCATACCTTCTTTTGGTACCTCCTAAAACACGGATAGTTAAAACTTCCTTTGCTCCAGTGTTATCTGCTACTTTTAGTCTTGATTCTTGTTGTACCATAATTATTTAGCTCTTTCTAAGATTTCAACTAACCTCCAACATTTTGTTTTACTTAAAGGACGAGTCTCACTTATCCTTACAGTATCTCCAACGTTACAGTCGTTCATTTCGTCGTGTGCGTGATACTTTTTAGTTTTCAACACGAACTTACCGTATAATGGGTGTTTTACTTTACGAACTTCAGCAACAACAATAGATTTATCCATTTTGTCTGAAGTTACAACACCAATTCTCTCTTTTCTTAAATTTCTTTTTTCTTCCATCTTTCAGCAGACTACAGTTATTGTCTTTTAGTAAGTTCAGTAGCTAATCTTGCAACAGTTCTTCTCACACCTCTAATTTGAAGTGGATTCTCAATTGGTGAAATAGCGTGAGCCATTTTAAGATCAGCATATGTTTTCTTAGTCTGGCTAAGTTTCTCTTGCAACTCTGCTGCAGAAAGATTTTTTATTTCTGATTGTTTCATAATATAGTATAAATTATGCTTCGAAATCTCTTGCAACAACAAATTTAGTTTTTACTGGAAGCTTTTGTGCTGCTAGACGTAACGCCTCTTTCGCAACTGACAAAGGTACTCCTCCAACTTCAAACATAATTCTTCCGGGTTTAACAACGGCTGCCCAGTATTCAACTGCACCTTTACCTTTACCCATACGTACCTCAAGAGGTTTCTTTGTGATTGGTTTGTCTGGAAATATTTTGATCCATAATTGTCCCTCCCTTTTCATAAAACGAGTGGCAGCAATACGAGCTGCTTCTATTTGACGAGAAGTTAAAAACATTCCATCTTCATGTACAGATTTAATACCAAACATTCCATTAGAAAGTTCATGCCCTCTTTGAGAGTTCCCTTTCATTTTACCTTTCTGTACCTTACGGTATTTTGTTCTTTTAGGCTGTAACATTTTTCTTTACTTTAAAAATTACTTTCGTTTACGAGCGTCTGGTTTTCCACCTTTGTTAAAAGGTTTTCTATCTCCTCTTGGAGAATCACCACCTTTACCTCCAGCACCAGATTGTTTTTTGTCCATTCCGGCTAGTGGAGAAAGATCTCTCTTTCCATAAACTTCACCTTTCATGATCCACACTTTGATACCCATTCTACCATAAGTAGTATGCGCTTCAGCCAAAGCATAATCAATATCAGCTCTGAAAGTTGATAGAGGAATTCTACCTTCTTTGAAACCCTCTGAACGAGCCATCTCAGCACCATTCAAACGACCAGAAATCAAAACTTTGATACCTTCTGCATTCATACGCATAGAAGCAGCAATAGCCATTTTGATTGCACGTCTGTAAGAAATTCTACTTTCGATTTGACGACAGATGCTTGTAGCAACTAGATACGCGTCAAGTTCAGGTCTTTTAATTTCAAAGATGTTAATTTGAACCTCTTTGTCAGTAATTTTCTTAAGTTCTTCTTTCAACTTGTCTACCTCTTGTCCACCTTTACCGATAATAATACCAGGTCTAGCAGTAGTGATAGTAACGGTTACAAGTTTTAAAGTTCTCTCGATTATTACTTTTGATACACTAGCTTTTGATAAACGAGCATGGATGTACTTTCTGATTTTGTGATCTTCGGCAAGTTTATCACCGTAATCATTTCCACCATACCAGTTTGAGTCCCATCCTCTGATAATACCAAGTCTGTTTCCAATTGGATTTGTCTTTTGTCCCATGCTGCTTAAGAATTGCTTTGTGTGTTATTGATAGCCCCTAACACGATTGTAACGTGATTAGAACGTTTTCTTATTCTATGTGCTCTTCCTTGTGGAGCTGGACGAAGTCTTTTCAACATCATACCACCATCTACACGGATTTCCTTAACAAATAAACCAGCTTCTTCCATATTAGCTTCAGGGTTTTTTGCTTGCCAGTTAGCAATTACAGATAAAACCAATTTTTCTAATTTTCTTGAAGCTTCTTTAGAACTAAATCTTAGTATGTTAAGTGCTCTTTCTACCTTCTGACCTCTTACTAGATCTGCTACTAAGCGCATTTTTCTAGGTGAAGTAGGGCAGTTATTTAACTTTGCGAAGGCCAAAGACTTATTTGCCTCTTTTCTTGCATCTGCTGTTTCTCTTTTACGAACTCCCATTGCTTCTTATTTTTTACCTTTATTTTTTGCTCCAGCATGACCTCTAAAAGATCTAGTTGGTGAAAATTCTCCTAATTTGTGACCTACCATGTTTTCAGTTACATAAACCGGTACAAATTGACGACCGTTGTGAACTGCAATAGTTTGTCCAACAAAATCTGGAGTAATCATAGAAGCTCTAGACCAAGTCTTAACCACTCCTTTATTTCCACCTGCAATATTTTCTTGAACTTTTTTGTCTAATTTATAATGAACAAAAGGTCCTTTTTTTAATGAACGTGCCATATCTTATTATTTCTTTCTACGTTCTACGATATACTTGTTACTCGGGTTTTTCTTAGAACGTGTTCTATAACCTTTTGCTGGTATTCCATTTCTTGAACGTGGATGTCCACCAGAAGAACGTCCTTCACCACCTCCCATTGGGTGATCTACAGGGTTCATTGCTACAGGTCTTGTTCTAGGTCTTCTACCTAACCATCTAGTTCTACCAGCTTTACCAGAAACAACTAATTGATGATCAGAGTTAGATACAGCTCCAATTGTTGCAGAACAAGTTAACAAGATCAATCTTGTTTCACCTGAAGGCATTTTAATTGTAGCGTATTTACCATCTCTTGCCATTAATTGAGCAAAAGTTCCAGCAGAACGTGCAATAACTGCACCTTGACCAGGTCTCAATTCAATACAAGAAATTACAGTTCCTAGTGGAACTCTACTTAAAGGTAAAGTATTACCAATCTCAGGTTGAGACTCTGGACCTGAAACAAGTTTCTGACCAACTTTCAATCCGTTTTGAGCGATAATATAAGTTTTCTCACCATCAGCATAAGCTAATAAAGCGATAAATGCAGTTCTGTTTGGATCATATTCGATTGATTTAACCGTAGCAGGAATTCCTTCTTTAGTACGTTTAAAATCAATAATACGATATCTCTGCTTGTGACCACCACCCGTATAACGCATGGTCATCTTTCCTTGACTATTTCTACCACCAGAGTTTTTTATCGGCGCTATCAAAGAGCGTTCCGGCTTATCAGTTGTAATGGCGTCATAACCATTCACAACTCTAAATCGCTGACCTGGGGTAATAGGTTTTAATTTTCTTACTGACATTTTATCTTAGATATTGTTGTAAAAATCAATTGTTTCTCCTTCTTGTACTTGAACAATCGCTTTTTTAATTGCATTTGTCTTTCCACTGATTAAACCACTTTTAGTGTATTTAGTAGTTCTATCTGGTCTCACATTCATTGTGTTAACACTAACAATAGTTACACCATAAGCAGCCTCAACAGCTTTCTTAATTTGTACTTTGTTTGCTTTTCTGTCAACAACGAATCCGAAGCGGTTTAAAACTTCACTTTCTTTGGTTACTTTTTCCGTTACTATAGGCTTAATAATGATGCTCATATCCTATTATTTACTTAAATTTTCTTCAATTATCTCCAAAGAACTCTCTAAAAGCACTAAATTATTAGCGTTTAATATAGCGTAAGTGCTTAATTCTAAGCTGCTTACAACGCTAGAGCTTTTTAAATTACGTGACGACAAATATACATTTTTATTTGAATCACCCAATACAAAAAGGGATTTTTTATTCTCTAACTCTAAAGCTTTCAAAACGTTGATGAAATTTTTAGTGTTTGGAGTTTCAAAATTAAAGTCTTCAAGAACGATAATGTTTGACTCTTTAGCTTTGATAGAAAAAGCAGATTTTCTAGCTAAACGCTTTAAGTTTTTATTCAATTTGAAAGAATAACTTCTTGGTCTTGGACCAAAAACAGTTCCTCCACCTTTAAATAAAGGGTTTTTAGCACTACCTGCACGGGCTGTACCTGTACCTTTTTGCTTTTTTATCTTACGAGTACTTCCCGCAACTTCAGCTCTTTCTTTAGCTTTGTGCGTTCCTTGTCTTTGATTAGCAAGATATTGCTTTACATCAAGATATACTGCGTGATTGTTTGGCTCTATACCAAATACTGAATCAGAAAGTTGAACTTTTCTTCCAGTATCTTTTCCGTTGAAATCTAATACTTTTGCTTCCATTACTTCTGAATGATTACATAAGAGTTGTTATGACCAGGAACACATCCTTTAATAACAAGTAGGTTCTTTTCAGCCACTACTTTTAAAACTCTAAGGTTTTGAACTTTTACATTGTCTCCTCCCATACGTCCAGCCATACGCATTCCTTTGAATACTCTAGATGGATAAGAAGAAGCTCCCACAGAACCTGGCGCTCTTAAACGGTTGTGCTGACCGTGAGTTGCTTGACCAACACCACCAAAACCGTGACGTTTTACAACCCCTTGGAAACCTTTACCTTTAGATACACCTTGTACATCTACAAACTCACCTTCAGCAAAAATAGAAACATCAATAAGATCTCCTAATTTTTGTTCAGTTGCAAAATCTTGGAATTCAACGACTTTTTTCTTAGCTACAGTTCCAGCTTTTTTAAAGTGACCTAAAGCCGCTTTTGTGGAATGTTTCTCGTTTTTGTCATCGAAACCTAGTTGCAACGCTTCATACCCGTCAACACCTTTGGTTCTGACTTGGGTAACAACACATGGACCCGCTTCGATTACCGTACAAGGAATATTCTTCCCGTTTTCGTCGAAAATACTAGTCATGCCGATTTTTCTACCAATTAACCCAGACATAAATATTAATTATTAATTACTAAAACTCCCTTCAATTTAAAAACAACAGCTGTTCTCAAACAGGGAGTGCAAAAGTATACATTAAAATCGGATATACCAAACAGTTACAAAAATTAAATAACTCATTATCAAAAACAAAACTTTTAAAAACTAAACAAACAGTCACTCCATAACATAATACACATTTCGATTCATGTTATTTCAAGGAATAAATAATAAAAAAAATTAGAAAAAAACATTACTAATAATCCGCTCATACCCTATAAATCAAAACATTTCATTTTATTCCAAAAAAAAAGCGGAACAAAATGTTCCGCTTTATAAAAAAAATATACTTAAACTTTAATTTCAACTTCTACTCCACTAGGCAATTCTAGTTTCATTAAAGCATCAATAGTTTTTGAAGACGAAGAGTAAATATCAATCAATCTCTTGTAAGACATTACTTCAAACTGCTCTCTAGCCTTCTTATTTACGTGCGGTGAACGCAATACTGTAAACAATTTTTTGTGAGTTGGTAACGGAATAGGACCAGTTACAACAGCACCAGTAGTTTTTACTGTTTTTACAATCTTCTCAGCAGACTTGTCTACCAACATGTGATCGTAAGATTTTAATTTTATTCTGATTTTTTGACTCATTTTCTTAAAGATTAAGCGTTTCCTTTTGCTTTTTTAATTACTGCTTCTGAAATATTAGAAGGCGTCTCTGAATAGTGAGAGAATTCCATTGTAGAAGTTGCTCTACCAGATGATAATGTTCTTAATGTTGTAACATATCCAAACATCTCTGATAAAGGCACATCAGCCTTAATAGTTTTAGCACCATTTCTATCTCCCATGTCACTCACCTGACCTCTACGACGGTTGATATCACCAACGATATCTCCCATGTTTTCTTCTGGCGTAATAACTTCCATTTTCATGATTGGCTCCAAAATTACAGCACCAGCAGCTTTTGCTACCTCTCTATAACCCATTCTTGCCGCTAACTCAAAAGAAAGCGCATCAGAATCCACAGGGTGGAAAGATCCATCTAATAAAGTAACCTTTAAACTATCAACTTGATATCCTGCTAAAGGACCAGTTTTCATTGCTTCACGGAAACCTTTTTCAACTGAAGGTATGTACTCTTTTGGAACGTTACCACCTTTCACAGCATTAACAAACTGTAATCCAACTGGAGCCTTACCATCAACTTCATCAGCAGGCTCAAGAATAAATACGATATCACCGAATTTACCACGACCTCCAGATTGTTTTTTGTAAGTCTCTCTGTGTTGTGCTTTTTTAGTAAACGCTTCTTTATATTCAACTTGAGGCTCACCTTGGTTCACTTCAACTTTAAATTCACGTTTCATACGATCTACCAAGATATCTAAGTGAAGCTCACCCATACCAGAAATAATCGTTTGCCCAGAAGCTTCATCAGTTCTAACAGTAAATGTTGGATCCTCTTCAGCTAGCTTAGCCAAAGCCATACCCATCTTATCAACGTCAGCTTTAGTTTTAGGCTCAATAGCAATACCAATTACTGGTGCAGGGAATTTCATTGACTCAAGAATAATTGGGTGTTTTTCATCACACAATGTATCTCCAGTTTTGATATCTTTAAAACCAACAGCCGCTCCAATATCTCCTGCCTCGATATACTCGATTGGGTTTTGTTTGTTTGCGTGCATTTGGTAGATACGAGAAATTCTTTCTTTATTTCCAGAACGCGTGTTCAAGACATAAGAACCCGCATCTAAACGACCTGAATAAGCACGGAAGAAAGCTAAACGCCCTACGAATGGGTCAGTAGCGATTTTAAATGCTAAAGCTGCAAATGGCTCTTTAACATCTGGCTTACGCAAGATTTTAGTTTGATCTTCTTCTAAAAGTTCAGCATCATCAGGGTGAATCCCTTCAATACCTTCTTTATCCATTGGAGATGGCAAGTATTTACATACTGCATCCAACATGAATTGAACCCCTTTGTTTTTGAAAGATGAACCAGCAATCATAGGAATAATTGCCATATCCATTACAGCTGCTCTTAAAGCGATGTTGATCTCTTCTTCCGTGATAGAATCTGGATCTTCCATATACTTATCAAGTAAGTTTTCATCATAATCAGCAACTGCTTCAATAAGAATGTCTCTGTACTCTTTTACTTCATCAACCATATCAGCAGGAATATCAACAACTTCATAAGTTGCTCCCATTCCAGCATCATCCCAAACAATAGCTTGGTTTCTTACTAAATCTACAACACCTTTGAAATCATTTTCTTCACCAATTGGCAAAGTAATCGCAACAGCGTTAGATTTTAACATGTCTCTTACTTGTTGACATACCATCAAAAAGTTAGATCCTTGTCTATCCATTTTATTAACAAAACCAATACGAGGAACTCTATATTGATCTGCCAATCTCCAGTTCGTTTCTGATTGTGGCTCAACACCATCAACAGCACTAAACAAGAAAACTAAACCATCAAGTACACGCAAAGATCTGTTTACTTCGACTGTAAAGTCAACGTGTCCAGGAGTATCAATGATATTAAAGTGATAAGGCAAGGTCTCAGGTAAAATTTTACCTTGAGTAGTTGGAAAATTCCATTCACAAGTTGTAGCCGCAGAAGTAATAGTAATACCTCTTTCTTGCTCTTGTGCCATCCAGTCCATTGTTGCAGCACCATCGTGCACTTCACCAATTTTATGTGATTTTCCTGTATAGAATAATATACGCTCCGTTGTTGTTGTTTTACCAGCATCAATGTGAGCAGCAATACCTATGTTTCTTGTATATTTAAGTTCTCTAGCCATTTCTTAAGGATTAAAATCTAAAGTGAGAGAAAGCTTTGTTAGCTTCAGCCATTTTGTGTGTATCCATTCTTTTCTTAACAGCAGCACCTTCTTCTTTAGCAGCAGCTAAACACTCTGATGCTAATCTTTGAGCCATTGACTTTTCGTTTCTTCTTCTTGAATAAAGAATTAACCATTTCATCGCCATAGAAATTTTTCTATCTGGACGAATTTGCATTGGAATTTGAAATGTAGCTCCACCCACTCTACGTGAACGAACTTCTACGTGAGGCATAACATTAGTTAATGCATCTTTCCAGATTTCTAATGCTGGTTTTTCAGCATCTTGTTTTTTAGATTCAATAATATCAATTGCATCATAAAATACTTTAAACGCTGTAGATTTTTTTCCATCCCACATTAAGTTGTTCACAAAACGTGTTACCAGTTGATCATTAAATCTTGGATCTGGTAAAAGTGGTCTTTTCTTTGCCGCTCTTTTTCTCATGTCTTTTGTTGTTAAAAGTCTTAACGTCTCCTGTCCAAATGTCTTAAAATAGCAAAAGCTGCCTTAAACTTTTGACTTTCGACTTTTGACTAATTAAATTACTTTTTTGCTTCTTTTGGGCGTTTTGCTCCGTACTTAGATCTTCTTTGCGTTCTTCCTGCTACTCCTGACGTATCAAGTGCACCACGAACGATGTGATATCTAACTCCTGGTAAATCTTTTACCCTTCCACCCCTAACTAATACTATCGAGTGCTCTTGTAAATTGTGTCCTTCACCAGGGATGTAAGCATTCACTTCGTTACCATTTGTCAAACGTACACGCGCTACTTTACGCATTGCAGAGTTTGGTTTTTTTGGTGTTGTAGTGTAAACACGCGTACAAACCCCTCTTCTTTGAGGACAAGAATCTAAAGCAACCGATTTACTCTTCTTAGTTATCTGAGTTCTTCCTGTTCTTACTAATTGTTGAATTGTTGGCATAATTAATACTAAAAATTTCTTATTATATTAAATTCCCGCTTTTTACGGGGTTGCAAATGTAGAAAATATTTTTTACTCTACAAACGTTAAACTATTAATTTTCAATTAGATTATTTAGAACTTTGAAAATCATTACAAAGATCTCATATTTGTAACACAAAATTCACATTATGAGCAATAAGAAAAAAATGCTTCTTTTATTTTTGTTTTTGTTTGTAGAAAGTATTTGTAACGCTCAAGAGTTTCGATTACAAATCATTGGAAATTCAAAAGAAGAAACCAAAATTATAGACTCCTTAAATTATCAAACCAAACACAAAAACATTAATTCTATAAAAGAGGAAATACAAAAATTCCTAAAAAAAACTTCCTCGCTAGGCTATATTGAAGCAAAACAATTGCCTCTAAATAAAGTCAACGACTCTACATTTACCAATAGAATTGAACTTGGACAACAAACAACAAGAATACTTATCACAATTGAGGATCAAGAAACGATAGCACTATTAAAACTTAAAAAAAGCACAATTGAAATCCCTTATGCGGAAGTAGAAAATTTTTTAAACCAAACTTTAGATCTTTTAGATGACAAGGGCTACATTTTTGCAACACTAAAACTAAATACAATAAAAAGCGAAAAATCTATTCTAAATACAGAATTACACATTCAAAAAAACGCATTCCGAAGCATCAATGCCATAGTAATAAAGCAAACAGAAAAAAAAAAATTCCCAAAAGGTCATCTCACTCAAATTAACCGAAAATACAAAAACAAACTATTTAATTTAAAAATTCTCGAAAAAATTAATGCCGATTTTAATCAGCTCAGCTTTGCAAATCAAACAAAATACCCCGAATTTTTAGCTACCACAGACACGACCAAAGTATACGTTTATCTCGAAAAGAAAAATTCAAATACATTTGATGGCTTTGTCGGCTTTAACAACAATGAAAATCGTTTTACACTAAATGGCTTCTTAGACCTTCAACTTGAAAATATATTAAATAAAGGAGAACAAATACAAATATTTTGGAAGAGCGACGGCAATGATCAAAAAACATTTAAAGCTAGCTTTTCTTTACCTTATCTTTTTAATTCACCTATTGGAATTCAAAGCGATTTACAAATTTTCAGGCAAGACACAACATTTCAAAACACAAAAACAACTCTAGGCTTAAACTATATATTAAAAAACAATTCGAAAATAAATCTAGAATACAAATCAACCCAATCTAGCAAGATTGAGAACATTAATATCAACATAGAAGGATTTAACAACAATTTCATTACTGTAGGATATGACAACAATCATTTACTTTCGAGTAACAGAAAAATAAAAACTCAATTAACTACTAGCACTACAATTGGAGCAGGCAATAGATTAATCAACATTGAAAGCAAAAAACCTACACAACAATTTCAAATAGATTTAAAAAATAAATTAACATTTGAATTCAACAACAAACACTCGATACACATTAATAATCAAAACTATTATTTGTCTAGTAAAGAATACGTAGAAAATGAACTAAACCGTTTTGGAGGTTTTAAAAGCGTACGCGGTTTTAGAGAAAACAGCATCATGACTTACCTATTCACGACATTTATGACCGAATACCGCTTTGCACTAACACCTAAACTATATATACACAGCATTGTAGATTTAGCTTACTACGAAACAAAATTACAGAATACACTTAAAAGCAATAATTTAACAGGAATAGGTTTTGGACTAGCTACCCAAACAAGAAACGGATTATTGCACATAGCGATAGCTAGCGGCACCGAATACACCCAAAAAAACAAAACTAAAAACACTATACTTCATGTTAGCTACAACATTAAATTCTAAATTTTAACATAAAAAAACACTTTTTCATTAGGAATGTTAAGAAAATATTAAGAAGTTTGTTGAACTAATTCAAAATATTAAAAAATGAAACTAAAGTTTAATGGATTACTAGTACTACTTATAGTAATAGTGGCGCAAATTACATTTGCCCAAGAAAGATCTGTTTCGGGAACTGTTTCTGATAATGCAGGAATGCCTTTACCAGGCGTGAGTGTATTAGTGAAAGGAACTAAAACTGGAACGCAAAGTAATTTTGATGGAAGCTACACTATCAAAGTTAACCCAACGCAAGTGCTGATATTTAGCTATATTGGCATGAACACGCAAGAAGTTGTTGCGAAAACAACATTAATCAATGTTAAATTGACTAGTTCATCCTTGGAGCTAGAGACTGTAGTAATAAATAACTTTGGTATTGAAACAAAAAGAAAATTATCAGACTCTTCAAGATCTAAAGTAAAAGGAGAAGCATTAAGAAGCACAGGCGAAGTAAACTTATTAAATGCCTTATCAGGTAAAGCTTCAAATGTTAACATTACCGCAAGTTCGGGTGATCCAGGTGCTGGATCTTATGTACAAATTAGAGGACAAAACACGATCACTGGTAGTACACAACCTCTTTATGTAATTGATGGTATACCAATTTCAGGACAAGAAGTAGATAACGGAAACAATACAGGGGGCGTAAACCAACAATCCAGAGTTAATGACATCAATCCAAATAGTATTGAAAGCGTAACAATTTTAAAAGGAGCTTCTGCTGCAGCCTTATGGGGATACAGAGCAGCCAACGGAGTGATCCTTATCACTACTAAAAAGGGGAAGGGTGGTAAAATTAGTGTTAACATCAACACCTCATATTCGTCTGATGAAATAAATGTAAAAATGAAAACACAAGACCTTTTCGGACAAGGTTCCGGTGGTCGATTTACTAGAAATGCTGGACCTTCATTTGGTGATTTAATATCAAATAGAAGCGGAGCCAGCGATGTCTTCAACACTGCAGGTTCATATTTTGTTGCAGATAGTGGAAACAAATACTATGCTATTACACAAAAAAACAGCAAAGCAAACTTCAACGAATCAAATTATGATGCAGTAATAGGCACTGGACACACCTTTACTAAAAATGTCGGCATCAGTGGAGGAAACGAAACTGGGTCGTTCTATCTTGGATTTGGGCATACTGACCAAGATGGTGTTATAAGAAATAGTAGCTACGAAAAAACAAGCATAGACTTTAATAGTTTGTTTAAATTAGGAGAGAAAACTACATTTAAAACAAAATTTTCATTCTCAGGTATTAATTCGAGCAGAATCCAACAGGGTTCAAATACAAGTGGTCTATATCTAGGATTATACAGAAATGCACCTGATTTTGATATTAGAGATTTCAAAGGCACTAATTTCACAGCAGCTGGAGTTCCTTCCTTAGGAAGCCAACGTGGCTACAGAAAAGATTTAGGTAATTTTGAGGGATCAAGAACTATTGCATATAATAACCCTCTATGGACAACAGACATTCAAAAAAACCCAAATACTGTAAATCGATATATTGCTGGATTCGAATTGAATCACAAACTAACTGAAAATTTTAGCTTATTAGGACGTTTCGGTTTGGACGCCTATACTGACGAGAGAATTTCAATGTATCCTATTTATTCCTCGGAAAATGCAGGAAACGGAAGTGCATCAGAGGATGGTATAACATACAGACAATACAATGCCGACATCATGGGTATTGGAAACACTTCAATAACCGACAAATTAAAATTAGATTATACTGTAGGTATTAATATTGCTGAAACAAATGATGTCAGAAGAGGTGGATCCTACAAAAACTTCCTTATCAACACACCTAAATTTGTTTACGACAACTCACTTTTAGCAGACAGAACTACATATCTTGCCAGATTAAACACCAAAACAAATGGCGCCTATTTCTCAACATCATTTGATTTTGATAGTATGTTCAATTTAAATCTTGGTGGAAGACTTGAAACTGCTTCATCATTGGCTCCTAATTTAAAAGCATATTTTTACCCATCAGCTGAATTATCATACAATTTAAAACATGATATTGAAAGTACTATTTTAACAAACGGTAAAATGCGAGCAACGTTTGGTCAAGTAGCCATAATACCACAGATATATAGAGGGACTACCTATATTACAGGCGCCTTAGACACCGAATCATGGGAACCTGGATACGATGCAGCAGCATATAACGGCGGATTTGAACGTGAAGGTGCAGCTGGTAATACTTTACTTAAACCTGAAATTAAAACAGAAGTAGAGTTTGGTACTGAATTGGAATTTTTCAATAGATTAACTTTGGGTGCAACCTATTATAATAGTGTTGTGAATGATAATTTGATTTCTGCTGCTATAAACCCGTCATCATCATTTGATTCTAGGTACGGTAATTTTGCTCAAATAAAAAACAAAGGAGTCGAAATTGATTTTGACATTGCAATTCTAAAAAATACAGACTTCAAATGGAACATTTCAGGTAATTGGGCTACCAATAAAAACAGAGTAACTAAACTTGACGGAACAACTTCTGTTTCATTGAATGGTTTTGCAGGAACCTCATCAAGAGCAGTTCTAAATCAACCAGTAGGCGTATTATGGGGAGGAAGATTTGATAGAGATGCTAATGGAGCATTAATATTGGATGCAAACAAGTTCCCAACTGCAGCACCTACAGAAGGCATAATTGGCGACCCAAATGCGAAATGGAGAGCAGGTCTTAGCAATCGTTTTTCATACAAAGGACTATCATTAAATGTACTTTTTGACGCCTCTGTTGGAGGAGAACTATGGGACGGAACAAATGGTGTTTTAAATACATTTGGACGAACGTTAGAAACAGCAAACATTGTAACCCTTTCAACTACTGAAGCAGCTAATTTAAAAGGATCAGATGGAGCCACTGCCCTATCTCAAAGCTGGCCAAATGCAGATGGAACAGTAAGTGTTCGTGGAAATATTAACAATTTCGGCGGAGGACCTGTACTAGTTAACCAATCATGGTATGCTGGGCAAGGTGGAGGTTTTGGCAGTATTGCAGAGCAGTTCGTAAAATCGGCTACATGGGTAAAACTAAGAGAAATCACATTAAGCTACAACTTAAACAGCAAATTGATTCAAAAAACAGGTTTAAACGAAGTTTCGATATCTGCAACAGGAAGAAACTTATGGTTATGGACGGAAGATAAAACATTAGGACAAGATCCAGAAACGAATCTTACTGGTGGATCAAATGGAAGAGGATTACAATATTTTAACAGTCCAAATACAAGATCATTAATGCTTTCATTAAATTTAAAATTCTAACAATATGAAACTATACAAAAAATATCTAACCCCCATATTTGCAAGTTTAGTACTAGTTGGGTGTACTGATTATGTTGAAGATATAAATACAAACCCACATCAATTATCAACAGATGATGCAGAATCAAAAAATATTTTTCAATCAGCTCTTTTGGCAAATCAGTATTTTCATTGCACTAATAACCTCAGAAACACAATGCTATGGTTAAGCCAGGCAAATGGGATAGACAGACAATACATCCCATTAAACAACTGGAACAACAGTGCAGCTTCAGATTCTGATTCAGCTTGGAGATTTGTATATGTAAATGGCCTACCTCAAATTCGATTAGTACAAGAAAAAGCTACGGCTGAAAAAAACGTGAAGAGTTTAGCTGCTATGCAAATTGTAGAAGCTCACCTAATAGGAACGGCAGCTTCATTATGGGGAGATATTCCTTATTCAGCGTATTCGATTGCTTCTGCATCTAACAAACCTAAGTTTGACAAACAAAGTGATGTGTACAAAGCAGTACAAATACTCTTAGACAAGGCGATTGTCAATTTAACAAAAGAAGGAGCGATACCCGCTTCATTAGATATCTATTATGGAGGAGATACGTCCAAATGGACTCAATTAGCATATTCACTTAAAGCTCGTTTCTACTTGCACACCAAAGATTATGCTAATGCTAAGTCGAATGCTTTACGTGGGATCAGTAATGCATCTAATGACTTCAAAGCTAAATTTGGCGGAAAAACTGCCAAACAAAACCTAAACCCTTTCTACGAATTTTTAGAATATGAAAGAAATGGTTATATGGCTGGTGATGGTTACGCAGCATCAATTCTTAACAGTACATCTACATTAAAAAGAACTAATACAAAGACTGATGAAGCGGCTCGTTTAGCCTACACTTATACAGGATCATTAGGGAATGAACAGCTAAATGTTAATGGATTAGATTTAGGATCAGAAACTGCACGATTTGGTTCAGATGCAAGTATGCCTTTAGTTTCTTATGGTGAAATGCTATTAATAATTGCAGAGGTGGATGCCAGATCAAGTTTAAGCTCTGGAGTTACATCCTACAATGCTTATAGATCATTATTAGACTCTGGTTATTCTATAGGACAAAACAATTCTGGATACGATAATAAAACGTTTAATTATGATCCTTACGTTGATGCAGATTTCAACAATGGAGGAATCGAAAACAACGATAATGCAACTCCGCAAAATGCTTTATTAAGAGAAATCTATGAAGAGAGATATATTTATTTTTTAGGAAACTACGAAGCATTTACAGACTTTAGAAGAACTAATAACATTGCTAAAATAACTCTTCGCGGGGCATTTGCAGGAACTCCACAAAGACTGTTGTACTCGCAAGAAGAAATTAATTCCAATCCAAATGTACCAAGTCCGTTACCAAAAGCAACAGACAAAACAGAGGTTAACAATTAATATGTAATAATTACAAATCAAATGCAATAAACCATCCCATTTTTTGGGGTGGTTTTTTTTTTATATATTTGCACAATGGAAAAAGAACATCAAATATTTGGGATAAGAGCAATTATCGAAGCTATACAATCTGGCGCAACAGTAGACAAAGTCTATATTCAAAAGGAAGCAAGTAGCGAACTGATGAAAGACTTGATGAAAGTGATGAAGCGTGGAAACATCAATTTCTCATACGTACCCGTTGAAAAGCTAAACAGATTAACTCCCAATAACCATCAAGGAGCTGTGGCTACCATCTCTCCTATTTCATTTTTTGATTTGGAAAGTTTAATAGATACAGTACTTGAAAATGGTAAAAAACCGTTGTTCTTGATTCTGGATCAAATTTCAGATGCTAGAAATTTTGGCGCTATCATAAGAACTGCTGAATGTACAGGAGTAAATGGAATCATTGTTCAAAAGGCTGGATCGGCGCCTGTGAATGGAGATACTGTTAAAACATCTGCCGGAGCGGTTTTTAATATTCCTATTTGTAAAGTAGAACACATCAAGGATGCGATATTTTTATTGCAAGCCAACGGAATTAAAACAGTTGCTGCCACTGAAAAGACGGAGCAGAACATATATGACATCTCTTTGAACGAACCTGTTGCAATTATTATGGGATCAGAAGATAGAGGTGTAAATCCATCTGTATTGAAAATTGTAGATGAAAAAGCTAAGCTACCTATGTTTGGGACTATAGGCTCCTTAAATGTATCTGTAGCGTGTGGCGCTTTTTTATATGAAGCTGTAAGACAACGTTCTTAAAGAACAATACACACACTTATAAAATGAGTTGAAACTATGGTTTTAACTCATTTTTTTTTGAATAAAATCATACTGGATGGGTATACTAGATGTGTAATATTCATAAATAGGTGTTTCCTCAATGGGCGTTTCAACGGGTAAATTTACGAAGTTTCCATTTTCGTCAAATCGTTGCATGAATTTGTCCTGAGAAGCATCATAATCTGGACGTTCCCAATCGTATTTTATAGTTCTCTTTAACTCGGGGGTCGCATATAAAAAAGACAACAGTAAACCCGAAATTAAACCTCCTAAGTGACCTTCCCACGAAATTGACTTTTCAGTTATTAGCTCTGGGCTTGGAAAAACATACCATACTAAACCACCGTAAATAATAATCACTGTGAGAGATAATGCTACTAGTCTATGGTTTTTAGTTTGAATTCCTATGAAAAATATAAAACTAAAGAGTACATAAATTAGACTGCTAGCGCCTATATGAAAACTCTCTCTACCGATAATCCAAGTAATCATTCCTGATAATAAAACTCCATAAACAACAACTTGAACAGACTGTCTAGCATAAAAAAACTGCAAAGCTGCGAGTAAAATAAATAGTGGTATACTGTTATTATACAAATGTTCTAAATCACCATGGATGAATGGACTTAAAAAAATACCTTGAAGTCCTGAAAAGGTTCTGGGATAGATACCGTTTTGATAAAAATCAAAGTCAAATTTTATTTGCAACCAATAAACGAACCACAATAACACTATTGCAAAAAATGGAAATAATACAACTGCATTTGTAAACTTAAAATGTTTGTCTAAAGAGGCTTCTGGAATCATTTAATACTATTGTAGGTGTTTACAATTTAAGTACAAAAATGCAACCAAATAAAATAGGATGAAATTTTGTCATGCTTAAACATTCTCCTCTACTTACGGTACACCGTAGCCCAGATGGAAATGGCATCCTTTTATATCTTGTTTTTTACAAGATATAAAAGATAGAATGTACAGCTGGAAAAAGCTCCAAATAAAACTGTAATTTTGTATTTATAATAAATTGGTAATTGCCAACTGAATTTAAAATATGGAAGCACCACTTGCAGAACGAATACGCCCTCAAAAACTGGAAGATTATGTAAGTCAATCCCATCTTGTGGGACCAAACGGTTCATTAACACAGCAAATTAACAAGGGAATAATTCCGTCTTTGATTTTCTGGGGGCCTCCTGGCACTGGAAAAACTACTTTGTCCCAAATTATTGCGCAAGACTCTAAGCGTCCGTTTTATATTTTAAGTGCTATTAATTCTGGGGTCAAAGACATCAGGGAAGTTATTGAAAAAGCAAAACAAAGTGGCGGATTATTTACGGCCAAAAATCCTATTTTATTTATTGACGAGATTCACCGCTTTAGTAAATCGCAACAAGATTCCTTACTGGCTGCTGTAGAGAAAGGCTGGGTTACCCTTATAGGCGCCACAACTGAAAATCCTAGTTTTGAGGTAATTCCCGCCTTACTGTCAAGATGTCAAGTCTATGTGTTGAATCCGTTTACAAAAATAGATTTAGAGACCTTGCTGGAACGTGCCATGAAGAAAGACGTACTGATGTCTCAAAAAAATATTGAGCTCAAAGAAACAGAAGCTCTATTAAGGCTTTCGGGCGGTGATGGCAGAAAATTATTGAATGTTTTTGAACTTGTGGTAAATGCATCTCTTGATGACAAAATTATCATTACTAATGAACGTGTGTTTGAAGTTGTACAACAAAATACGGTTCTTTATGACAAAACAGGCGAACAGCACTATGATATTGTATCGGCATTCATCAAATCGATTCGTGGTAGTGATCCTAATGGAGCTGTGTACTGGTTAGCCCGAATGATTGAAGGCGGCGAAGATGTGAAATTTATTGCAAGAAGAATGCTAATTTTGAGTAGTGAAGATATTGGCAACGCCAATCCTACAGCTTTTATCATGGCCAACAACACTTTTCAAGCAGTGGCAACAATAGGTTATCCTGAGAGTAGAATTATTTTGAGTCAATGTGCAGTGTATCTTGCAACTTCACCTAAAAGCAATGCCTCTTACTTAGCTATAGGCACCGCGCAACAGCTTGTAAAACAAACTGGAGATTTACCCGTACCGATTCATTTGCGAAATGCCCCAACTAAACTCATGAAAGAACTAGGCTATGGCGAGGAGTACAAATACTCTCATGATTACGCTAATAATTTTGCAGAACAAGAATTTTTACCTAATGATTTGAGCAATACTCCAATTTATGTGCCTGGGAATAATTCAAGAGAAAACAGCATTCGTGAATTTTTAAAAAACCGTTGGAAAGATAAATACGGTTATTAAAAAATGCCTCTGCAACATGGTCACAGAGGCATTAAAAAATTTAGATTCTAATTAAAACTTGACAGCAACCTTTTCTGAAACTAGCTGATCATTTTTATAATACTCAAAAAACCATTGATTGTCCTTAAGAATCAAAGATCCTTGCAAATCATTTTTGACAGCAATAAATGAATTCTGCTGAGAAGTTTTTAGCAATTTCATGACTACTTTTGGAGTTTTGTCAATCAATTGATAGCCTGTAGCTGTAGGTTGAGCATATAAAAGATCAGCTGTATCCACTGTTTCTGGTGGCGCACTGTTTACCAACGCATAAGAACCTGGACTTGATACGATTTTTTGTTCGCTTTGAGCAGCAATTACTGAATTAGCTTGGATATTATTTTGTTGTACTGCAACGCCACTATACTTGTATTTTAAAGTATTAATGGATTCAAAGGCTTGTACTAGCGCTTCATTATACGCTGCTTTATAATCTTTCTCCCTGCTTTTACCTACTTGAGATTTAAAAACAATATTGTCATTACAATCTTTAAGAGTTACAAAAAGTTTAGTAATTAAAAATCCATTCTCTTTTTCCACATATGCATAGAGCAAATCACACCTGTTACTGTACTCCGCTGGCAAAATTTCTTTGTTATAAAAAGCTGTAAATCCAGCCTTTTCTAAATGGTATTTTGTTAGTGTATTTACTCGGTATTGATTTTCATCTTTTAACCATTCAAACTTTAAGGGAACAATTACCGCTTTGTAATTGTTTACCGATTGGCCAAAAGAAATACTTACGAATAAAAGTAAAATACTTACTGCTAATTTTTTCATCTTATAAAAATTTTTTAAGTTCTAATAAATTGTTGATCTGCTTAATGCTCTGGTCAACATTTGCGTTGCTTTCGTTAAAATAAATTGCATCTAATCCTACATTGAGCGCTCCTAAAACATCGGCATCATAGCTATCTCCTATCATAATGCTAGATGCAATGTTAGCATTAGCTTGAGCAATCGCATAATT
Source organism: Flavobacterium sp. I-STPP5a (assembly GCF_009764685.1). Taxonomy (GTDB): domain Bacteria; phylum Bacteroidota; class Bacteroidia; order Flavobacteriales; family Flavobacteriaceae; genus Flavobacterium. Next base: position 74,550 of record NZ_VHLM01000013.1, read on the forward strand.
AAATATACCTGGATTAGGTTTTTTTACACCAGCCATTTCAGAGTTTGTTACGGTTTGAAAATAACTTTCAATTTTTGCATTGTACATTTTTCTGGATTGCACGTCAGCAAAGCCATTTGTAATAATATGCAAGTTGTATTTAGGCTTTAAATACTCTAATATTTCAAATGTTCCGTCAAATAGGTGATTATTATCTGGTAAAAGTTTGATGTATTCATCGGAAATTTTATTTATTTGCGCATCAGAAATGGAGTAGTCAATAGCATCAAATGAATGTTTCAATCTGTTATAACGCAATTCCTCATGCGTAATTTTGTCAAACTGATATAATTTCCAACATTCTTGATTTATAGGTACATATTTATCAATGAATAGCTTAGCATCAACTTCGGGATGATTGTTTTTAAAAATAGTATTGAAAGTAAGTTCTGAATTTTTATCGAAATCCCATAATGTATGGTCTAGGTCAAAAAAAACATCCGTTAATTTTGTTTTCATATTTTGTGATTAAATTATGCCTTCATCGGCAAAGCTAAAATAACTGTTTTCAGTCACTATAAGATGATCTAGGACTTTAATTTCTAAACTTTCTCCTGCTTGTTTTAATTTTTTGGTGATGTGTTTATCTGCATCACTGGGCACAAGTGTTCCTGAGGGATGGTTATGACATAAAATTAAGGCAGTAGCACCATTTTCTAAGGCTGTTTTAAAAACGAGTCGCACATCAACTAGTGTTCCAGTAATACCTCCTTTACTCAGTTGAGATTTGGCAATAATTTTATTAGAGTTATTCAAAAAAATAATCCAAAACTCCTCATGTGGCAGCTCTCCTATTACGGGTTGCATGATTTCAAAAATCACTTTACTTGAGGTTACTTTTTTTAACTCCACAGTATCCTCTGCTCTACGACGCCGACCCAATTCAAGAGCTGCAATAATTGCAATAGCCTTTGCTTCTCCAATCCCCTTAAAAGTGGTTAATTGTGCTAAGGATAATTTCCCTAATGCATTTAAATTATTGTCAACACTGGATAAAATTCGTTTGCTTAAATCAACAGCGGACTCATTTCGACTACCTGATCCTATCAATATAGCTATTAACTCCGCATCGCTAAGAGCACTTTTACCTTTGAGCATCAATTTTTCGCGCGGCCTATCATCTTCGGACCAATTTGTGATGGGAAAATTAGTTTGTTCCAAGTCGTAACTTTTTAAAATTAAGCATAATACAATAGTAAAAATAGCGTTATTTTCATTAAAGATAAAAGATGAAGGCAATTTATTTCTTACTAATTATTAGCATTTTAATGCCTTATAAATCAAAGGCACAGCAAGGCAGACCAAATATTCCGTTTGAAACACGACTTTCAAAAGCAGCTTTATCCATTATAAACCCCAATGTAATTTATGATCCAACGTATAAATCCATACCCTATCCTAAAGGCGATGTACCTAAAAACAAAGGAGTTTGTACAGATGTAGTCATTAGAGCCTACCGAAAATTGAATATTGATTTACAAAAAGAAGTACATGAAGATATGAAAACTAATTTTTCCAAATATCCCAACCTTAAAAAATGGGGCATGAAAAGGACTGATACAAATATAGATCACAGAAGAGTTCCAAACTTAGAGGTTTTCTTTGAAAGAAAAGGTAAAAAACTACTGGTAACCGATAAAGCTCAAGATTATAAAACAGGTAATATTATTACTTGGATAATTAACGGAAAGCTACCCCACATAGGTATTGTAACTCATAAAAAAACGAGTGACGGCATGCGAGGGCACTGAAAAAGTCCCTATTTTCAAAAATCATTAAAAAAAGTGATTAAATAAGGCTTTGATTTTATTTAATCGTCTTTTTTTAGTCAAATTTAATCTTCTTAGATTACAAGGGGTTTGTAATAACTAAAAGGAGCGAAACCATTGTGTTTTCGCTCCTTTTTAGTTATTTTCATTTTCCTTATTCGAGGGACTTTTTCAGTGCCCTCCGGCATGCGTCCATTACTAGTTCATAATGTAGGAGCTGGACAAGTACTGGAAGACTGTTTATTTAAATATAAAATAGTGGGGCATTATCAATATGAAAAATAAAAGGCGCCATAATAATGGCGCCTCAAAGTTTATTACTGCATTAGATTTTTAACCTCATCAAAATTTAATCCTCCATAATTACCGGAACTCATCAACAACAACGCTGAATTTTCTAAATCAAGGTTAAACAAATAGTCTTTAAAATCTTGTGGATTGGTATAAATAATCAAATCTTCTCTGTTAAAAGCTTTGGCTATTTGATCATAAGTTACTTCTTCAAGTTGTTTGATTTTTACAGCATCTGGCGAGTAAAACACAACTGCTACATCTGCATATTCTAGCGCTCCTTCATATTCTTTTAAGAACTCCGCATTCAAACTACTGTAAGTGTGCAATTCTAAACAGGCTACTAATGTGCGATTTGGGTATTGTTCTTTTACGGCTTTGGTTGTGGCTGCTACTTTACTTGGAGAGTGTGCAAAATCTTTGTAAGCCACTTTCCCTTTTCCTTCGGCTATTTTCTCTAGACGCTTACTTGCACCTTTAAAGCTAGCAATTGCTTCGTAAAAATCAGCTTCATCAACGCCCATGTTTTGGCAAATCCATTTGGCACCAGCCAAATTATTTAAATTGTGCGCACCAAACACTTCAATTGGCATGTCCCCTTCTGGAGTTTCTAAAAGTGTTATTCCATCACTCACTGTATATTGTGGTGTAGCATACGCTAATTTACGGATCGGATTTGTTGCAGCCTCAGCAACGCGTTTCACTTCGGCATCGTCTTCGTTGTATACTAATATTCCACCGTTCGTAATTTTATCAATAAAAATTTCAAACTGCTCCACGTAATTTTCATAAGTAGGAAAAACATTTATGTGATCCCAAGCAATACCTGAAATTAGAGCAATATTAGGCTGATACAAATGAAATTTAGGACGCCTGTCTATAGGTGACGACAAATACTCATCCCCTTCAAGTACCATAAAATCATTTTCTTCGGTCAGATGTACCATCGTATCAAAACCCTCAAGTTGCGCTCCTACCATATAATCTACAGCAATATTATGATAATGCATCACGTGCAAAATCATAGATGTTATAGTAGTCTTTCCGTGAGAGCCTCCTATCACTACACGAGTTTTGTTTTTTGACTGCTCGTATAAAAATTCTGGATAAGAATATATTTTTAACCCTAAAGCTTGTGCTTGTAGTAATTCAGGATTATCAGCTTTGGCATGCATACCCAAAATAATTGCTTCTATACCTTGTGTTATTTTTTCGGGAAACCAACCCATCTCTTGCGGAAGTAATCCTTTTTTTTCTAACCTTGATTTCGAAGGCTCAAAAACTGCATCGTCACTACCTGTAACTTTATATCCTTTGTTGTGCAATGCAAGTGCCAAGTTGTGCATGGCGCTACCTCCTACTGCTATAAAATGAAGATGGTTAGATGTATTTGAACTTAATACCGATGGGTTAGAATTTGGATGTGTAGTTTCCATATTTATATTTTTCTGAATTTTATTTGCGCATTGGCCACAGCCAAATAACGGAGTGAGATTATTACGTTTTCTTTAATTTATGTTTGTATAAATTGTCTAATTTTTGGGAACCTACTTTTGAACTACCCGCCTGAATGGCTTTTTTGTATTGATTTTCTGCAGCAGCGTATCGTTCAAAATATTCCTCAATATGCCCTCTTGAAAGGTAGCCGTCTACAGGTGATAATTTTGCTAATTCATTGGAATATTTTATCGCTTTAGACTCGCTTCCGCCAACAATTCCAGGCAACTGAATATACAATTCTATCAATGCCCATCGGGAGTCAATATGCTTTGGGTTTAATACAATGGCTTTTTCAAATGAAGATTTAACCTCATCAATCATTCCAAGCGCTTTAAACTTATTCACGGTCTTTGCTTTCATTCCTAAGGCACCACCATATTTATAATGATAATCTGCCTCAGTAGGCTTAAGCACTTTGAGTTTTTTATAATACACTATCGCTTTATCCCATGATTTAGATTGACCCGCAATATCGCCTAGGTATTCTATAACCTTAGGATCAGCAGGATTAGTTTTCAAAATGCCTTCAAAAAGAACTTCTGCCTGACTGTATTTTTCTTCCTTGAAAAGTTTCTCTGCTTTTTCAAAATTGGATTGAGACCACATCATGATTGGTAGCAATAAAAAAGAATAAAGAATTTGTTTCATTTTTCAAAAATAAGGAATTTATATAAGGATGTGAAAAGAATATGAGCCAACATTGCAACTAAAAGTATAATGAAATGGAAAACTTAAAAAAACTTTCTCATAACATCCCGCTCTTACTTTAGCTACAGATTAAACTCATGGTTGATCATAGCACGAAGATGCAAACAAAGTCCTTGCCAAAAGGTCAACTCATCATAAATGAATCAGCAATCAGTTTCTGTTTTTTCGCAACCAAAAAACTAATATGAAAATATTTTATGCCATTCAAGCCACTGGAAACGGCCATATCAGTAGAGCTACTCAATTATACCCATATTTACTTCAACACGGAACAGTCGATTTTTTCTTGAGCGGCAACAATGCCAGTTTAGATCTTAAAATACCTATTCGATATAAAAGCAATGGCTGCAGCTTGTACTACAGCAAGTGCGGTGGACTCGATTACTGGAACATCACAAAAAATATCAAACCACGCCAAATCTATAAAGACGCTGATGCACTGCCACTTAAAGACTATGATGTTGTAATCAATGATTTTGATGCCATCACTTCACTAGCTTGTAAAATGCAAAACGTACATTCGGTTCAATTAGGACATCAAGCCAGTTTCCTATCCAAAAACACTCCCAGACCCGATAAAAAAAATATCATGGGAGAGCTCATTTTACAGCATTATGCAAAAGCTCCTAAAAACATTGGCTTGCACTTTGAAAACTACGACAGCTTCATAAGGCCTCCCATGATCAAGGACAAAATAATTGAAGCCAATCCCAAAAATTTACAACATATCACTGTTTATTTACCATCGTTTGACCAAAACTGTATCGAAAAAGCGTTTCAAAAGTTACACAATGTAACATTTCATTGGTTCCTTAGTAGCGTAACTCACAAACACACCATTCAAAATATTACCTATTATCCCGTTAACCAAAAACAATTCAATAAAAGCCTCATCACTTGTGACGGAATTATTACGGGCGGAGGTTTTGAAACTCCAGCCGAAGCACTATACCTCAAGAAGAAAGTATTGAGCATACCAATTCGCAATCATTACGAGCAAGAATGTAACGCCGCAGCATTAAAAAAACTTGGCGTTCCGGTAGTGTACACCGTCGATAAAGAATTTGATACTATAATTTCAAACTGGTTAAACATGAAAATTACGTATCCTGAAATGCAAGCCAATAACATTCCTGAAACGCTTCAATACCTTTTTGACACCTATCGAGATTAAAATTAGTTTTGGGGAATGCCCCGCAAAAAAAGCGGGTCGGGCTATACAGTTCAATCTTTTTTGCGAAAAAAACGCAAAAAAGGATTTCCCTTTCTATCCCTCATTCAACACTGCTTTAAATAGTTAAGCCAATCCGAGAGCTAAACTGAAAAAATAAAATATTTCAGCAAAATCTAATTTATTTATTACTTTAGTAAAAAATAAATTATGAAAACACTAGTAGAATGGTTTGAAGAATATAGCGTAAGCCACAAAAACCTGACCAATAAAAAGATTCATTATATCTGTGTACCACTTATCTTTTTTTCGGTGGTTGGTTTGTTCATGAGCATCCCGAGTGGTGTTTTATCTCCACTAGCCTCCCTAAATCCAGCGCTAGCCAATTGGGCTTTTGTAGTGCTACTATTTGTTTTGTTTTTCTATTTTAGGCTTTCCTTAGTAATGGGAATAAAAATGACCTTCTTTACAGCTATTTGTCTCATCGGAAATTATTTAGTATCTCAATATGTACCGTTAGTTTGGTTTTCTATAATTGTATTCACCGTAGGATGGATTGGACAGTTTTATGGCCACAAAATCGAAGGTAAAAAACCATCCTTTATCAAAGATCTACAATTCTTATTAATTGGTCCTGCATGGGTAATACAATCGGTGTTTAGCACCAAATAAGAATGATATTAAAAAGATATTTTTCTACTTTGTTTCTTCAAAAGAGTATATGGAGGAGCAAAAAAATTATAAAACAGCAACTTAAACAACAAAGTTGCTGTTTTTTTTATGCCTAGCAGGCTCAAAAAAAATCCAGTAAACTCTTTATAAATTACATTCAAAAAAAGTGTAATTTGTAGCGCAATTCAATCAAGATAAAACTTCAATAGACATAGCCATTTACCATGAAAAAATACATCTTAACTTTGTTTTTTGTGACAGTAACCGCCTTCTCGCAGCAGTATGAAAAGAAATGGTCACAGATCCTAGCCCAAGAAAATAAAGGCAAAATAAAATCAGCAACTGAACTTGTTGATGCTATTTACAAAAAAGCAAAAAAAGAGAATAATGAAGTTCAAATCATTAAATGTTTTTTTTACAAGTCAAAATACCTGCAAGTTCTTGAAGAAGATGCACAAAACAAAATCATTCGCAATCTTAAAACCGAAATCAATTCTGCAACTATACCTTCAAAAGCAATTTTGAATTTAGTGTATGCCAAGTGTTTAATTGCGTATAAAAATAAAAACTCGTATTTGATATACAATAGAACAAATACGACTAGTCTTGAGGATGATTTTCTGACTTGGACAGCTAAAGACTTCGAAAAAGAGATTTCTTCTTCGGTTACAAAAACGCTAACAGACGAAACTGTATTAAAAAAAACACCATTAACACAATATGAAGCCGTATTTGATTTTTCAAAAAACCAAGACACAAATGAATCCTTATATTCTTATCTAGTAGGTGAAAATATAGACTACCTTAAAACAAATCTCAATTATTGGCAAAGCAGAAACAACAAACAACTGCAAGCCATGAAGGAGGAACTTTTTCAGGATTCAGAAAATTTCGCAAAATTAAAATTTGATTTTTTAGAAAAGGAACCCATCAAACTTGTACTTCAGTTATACCAAGAACTGGAAAAAGAACACAGCACTAGTGAGAAGCAACTAACCCGCATGAAATTCATTCAGGCTTACGTAAATATTTCCCATGAATTATACTTGAAATTCTTAAACCAAATTAAAGCGAAATCAACTGACACCATTAGCAACGAAAAGATTCAATTAGAAAACGCTAGCATCCTTCTTGCAAATGCCTCGAAAAAGACTTTTCCAGATTATAATAAAAAAGCACTCGCATTACTGGATAGCATTATAAAAAACAACAGCCGAACAAATGCTTTTAAACAAGCAGTACAACTGAGCCACACAACAACGTTAAAAACACTAACAGTTCAACTTCAAAAACATTCTTATACCAATGAAAATACCAGAGCCTCTGTACAATACAAAAACGTAAACAAACTCAAGGTTACATTTTATAAAATAGATCAAAAAACAAATCAAATTCTACAAAACGCGACTTATAACAAAGACAGCTTAGTACAAACCATTAGAGCTAAAAAAGAAATTGCAACTAGAGATTATGATTTAGAAAACAAAAAAGATTATAGAGTTACTTACTTAAAAAACACTTATATTTATAGTAAATACAAGGATATGGAAAGTATATTTCAGGGGGAGAATATTTTAGAGTTCATAAAGACATTCCCAGACGACCAAAGTTGCCGTGAATTTATAGCCAATGAGAAGTGGAAAGACGGCTATAGATGTAAACGTTGCGAGAATACGAAGTATGTTTATTTTGAAAAACACAATAAAAGAGAGTGTACCAAATGTAGATATAAAGAGAGTGCAACGGCAGGAACTCTTTTTCATAGAGTTAAATTTGGAATTCAAAAAGCATTTTGTATTGCCTTTGAAATGACTTGTACAACCAAATCAATATCCTCAACTCAAGCGGCAAAACGCTATGGAATAACTCAAAAGACTTCTTGGTTGTTTATGCAAAAAGTAAGACTTGCGATGAAGTCCTCAAAACAGTATCCAATGACAGGAAATGTACAAGTTGATGAATTTGTAGTTGGCGGAAAAGAAACAGGAAAACAAGGTAGAAGTTACGATAGCAAAAAGGCAAAAGTTGCTTGTGCTGTTGAGCTGACAGATGAAGGAAAGATAAAAAGAGGTTATGCAAATGTTATTGATGATTATTCTGCAAAGTCAATAAAACCATTATTTGACGAGCATATAAGTAAAGATGCGAATATTAAAACAGACCAATGGACAGCTTACAAAATAATAGCAAAGAGCTATAACATCGTCCAAGAAAAAAGCGTTCCTGGGAAAAACTTCAAAGAAATGCACACTATTATTCATCAGGTAAAAACTGCAATAAGAACGATTCAATCACACGTCAAAAAGGAACATCTCCAAAAATATTTAGATGAATATTTTTATCGACTGAACAGGTCAATTTACAAAGATTCTATTTTTGATAATATATTCAAACGATTAGTCTCACATCCGCATCAGGGTTGGAAGCAAATCGTAGTCATTAAGTAAGTAACTCGA